>NZ_CANLTQ010000018.1 GCF_947494025.1 uncultured Jannaschia sp. | reverse complement strand
GGACCAGATGAACGCACCGGAAGTCGAGCCGCAGGACGGCTGACACCAATCCGCCCGGGCTTCGGTCCGGGCGGACCAACCCGAGTTCGAGACAATGACCTCAGAACAGACCACCCGCCGGCGCATCCGTCTGGCGATCTGGACCGGCGCGGCCGCGATCCTGCTCGCTGCCGGCGCCGGCGCGCTGATCCTGCGGACGGATCCCTTGCCGGCAGCGCCCCTGGCGTCGACCATCGGCGAGGCCGACATCCGTTCGGAGTTTTCGCTGACCGATCACACCGGCCGCGCTGTGACCGAGGCCGATTTCGCCGGGCGCTGGCAGCTCGTCTTCTTCGGCTTCACCCACTGCCCCGACGTCTGCCCGACGACCTTGGCCTACATGGCCGGCGTCCTCGACCTGCTCGGCCCCCGAGCCGACGCGGTGGCGCCGCTCTTCGTCACGGTCGATCCGGCCCGCGACACCGTTCCCGTGATGGCGGACTACGTCTCCGCCTTCCACCCGCGCCTGAACGGGCTGACCGGCACCGAGGCACAGGTGACCGACGCTGCGGCAAGCTTCCGGACCTGGTACGAGCGGGTGGAGAACGAGACCGCGCCCGACGGCTACATGATGGCTCATGCCGGCCACATCTACCTGATGCGCCCGGACGGGACGTTCGAGGCGGTCTTCCAGGAGAGGGAGCAGCCGCCCGAGGACATGGCCACCCTGATCTCGGCGCGCATGGGCGCATGGGGGGACCGATGATGCCCCGGATCCGCATGTCCTTTGCCGAGCAGGCCGGGGGCCGCCGTGACCCGGCTGGTGCGGCGCGCTGGATGAGGGCAGGGCTGCTGGCCCTGCTGGCCATGTCCGAGCCCGCGCTGGCCAACCATCCGGGGGACCGACTGGGCGAGGCGATGGCCGCGAAGGAGTCATCCTTCGAGCACGCCCGGCGCAACCCACCCGGCCTGCAGCTGCGAGCCGTCGACGGGACGGAGTTCGACTTGCGCGATCTCGAGGAGAAGGTTGTCGTCCTGAGCTTCGTGCCCGCGGGCTGCGGGACCTCTTGCGCCGATCAGCAGGCGCTGCTGGCCCGCGTGAGGGAGGCCGTGAACGACACCCTGATGCGCGACCTGGCCGCCTTCGTGACCGTAATGGCGCACGGAAGCCCGACGGCCGCGGGCGGGGGCGACGCCGACCGGCTCGACCTCGTTCCCCGCGAGGACGGCGCCGTCGCCGAGCTACGTGCCGACTGGGCGCGCATGTCGGATCGTGGCGCGGAGGGGCCGATCGCCTACGTCCTGGGACGCGGGGCGCAAGAGGCAGGCCTGTTCCACGGGTCGGGTTTCGCGCGGGTCAACATGATCCGCTACATCAACGGCCTGACGAACGCACATCCTCCCGAGCCGGGGCCGCTCGACCGAATCCGGAGGTTCTTTGAATGACCGACGCAACATTCCTTGAAAATGCACGCCCCGACTGGGTGTCCGTGCTCCGCCGCTACGTCCTGTTCTCGGCCGTCGGTCATCTGCTGTGGGAGACCGCCCATATCCCGCTCTACACGATCTGGGTGGAGGGCACCTGGGGCGAGATCGTCTTCGCGGTCGTGCATTGCACGGGCGGCGATCTCCTCATCGCCATGAGCGCCCTGTTTCTCGCGCTGTTCGTTGTCGGCGACGCATCCTGGCCCCTGGCACGCAGGCACAGGGTCCTCGTCGTCGCGCTCGTGTTCGGTGTCGGCTACACGATCTTCAGCGAATGGCTGAACATCGTCATCCGGGCGGCCTGGGCCTACCGCGACATCATGCCGGTCGTACCCGTCATCGACGCCGGCCTGACGCCCCTGCTGCAATGGATCGTCGTCCCGACGGCGGCCTACTTCGCCGCGATCGGCACCGCCTCGGCCTGGCGCAGGGCAGGGCGGTGACCGGCCTCGGTGTTGTAGGCGGTGTGCGGCGTCACGACGACATTCGGGAAGCGCAGCAGCACGTGGTTGGCGACCAGCGCCTTGAGGTCATGCCCCTTCGACCAGGCGCCGCGGAAGATCTGCGCCTCCTCGCGGATCAAGGGCTCCTGCGGCAGCACGTCGAGCCCGGCGGCGCGCAGCCTTCCCTCGGCCAGCGCCCGCACCAGCGCCGGCACATCGACGACGTTGCCCCGCGCGGTGTTGATCAGCACCGCGCGGGGCTTCATCAGCGCAAATTCGCGGTCGCCGATCAGGCTGGCGGCGCCGGGCGTCGCCGGCACGTGCAGCGTGAGGACATCCGCCGCCGCCAGCACCGCGTCGAGATCGTCGCTCTACAGAAACCCCAGCCGCGCAGCCGCCTCGCCGTCGGGATGCAGGTCGTGCGCCACGATCTCCATGCCGAAGCCGCCGGCGATCTCGATCACCTTCCGGCCGATCCGCCCGGTGCCCACAACCCCCAGCACCTTGCCGCGCAGCTCGAACCCGCGCAGCCCGTTTTGCGAGAAGTTGCCGTGGCGGGTGTGTTCGACCGCCTCGACCAGGTTTCGCGCCACCGCGAGCAGCAGCGCGAAGGCGTGCTCGGCCACCGTCGCATCACCGTAATCGGGCACGTTGGCGATGGTGACGTCATGCACGGCGCACCAGTCGCGGTCGATGTGGTCGTAGCCGGTAGATCGGGTCGCGATCAGCTTCAGGTCGGAGAAGTTCGCCAGCACGTCGGCGCCGAGGCGCGAGTTGACGAAGGTGCTGACGATCTCGGCCGCGCCATGGGCCTCGGCATTCCGCGCGTTCAGCGCCTCGGGCGTGCAGCTCACGCTATGTGCCGGCTGCAGCGTCTGGCAGGCCCGCCGCTCCCATTCCTCGGCCTCGAACACGGCGATCCTCATGGCTCGTTTCCTCGCGCGGTGTCCGGGCACCAGCCGCCGTCCTCGGCGTGGCAGGGAATGTCGAGCGTCTCGCCTGCCGCAAACGGATAGTCGCGGTCGCGGATCACAATCCGGTCTGGTCCGTTCCAGCCGTCGGGCGCCCGAACCGTCAGATGGCCGCGATCGGCGGCGATCTCCAGCCAGTGCCCGCGGTAGCGGATACGCATCCTCAGGCCGGTCAGTTCCTCGGGCAGGCAAGGGTTGATCCGCAGCACGTCGCCGCGCATCTCCAGCCCGGTCTGGCCGCGCTGCACCAGGTCCACCGTGCCGGCCATGGCGCCGAGATGGATGCCCTCGGCGGTCGTGCCGCCCTGAACGTCGGCGATGTCGCTCTCCAACGCCTCCTTGAGCAGCGTCCAGGACCCGCCGCGGTCCGAGCGCGCCAGCACCCAGGACTGGACGATGCGACTGAGCGTCGAGCCATGCGAGGTGCGCGTGCCGTAATAGGCGATCGTGCGCGGGATCATCTCGCGATCGAAGTCGTAGCCGAGCCGGGTGAACAGGTCCTCCAGCTCTTCGGCGGAGAAGAGATAGAACAGCATCAGCGCGTCGGCCTGCTTGGAGGCCTTGTAGCGGTTCACGCTGTCGCCCTCGGCCTCGAGGATGCGGTCGAGCCGGTGAATGTCGCCGTACTTCGCGGCGTAGCTCTCCCAGTCGAACTCCTGCAGCCGCTCGTAGCCCGCGAACTGGCTGATGACGCCGTCGTGGAACGGCACCATGAGCTTGCGGCTGATCTCGTCCCAGAGGGCACGCTCCTCGGCCGCGAACCCGAGCGTCTCGTCGAGCTCGGCGCGCCGGTCGGGCTCGAGCAGGTCGTGCGCCTCGCCGGCGCGAACCAGCACCCAGGCCGCCATGACGTTGGTATAGGCGTTGTCGTCGAGCCCCGGCGCCTCCGACCAGGGCACCCTGTCATGGAATTCGTCGGGCCCCATCACGCCTCTTATGTGCCAGCGCCCGTCCTCGTCGTGCTCAGCGATGCTGGCCCAGAACCGGGCGATCTCGATCAGCATCTCGGCGCCGCGAACCGACAGGAACTCGGCGTCACCGGTCGCCTCGTAGTAGCGCCAGACGTTGTAGGCGATGGCCGCGTTGACGTGGCGCTGAAGCTGGCTGTTGTCGGGCAGCCAGCGGCCGGACTTGGGATTGAGATGGACGACCTGCGTCTCCTCGCGCCCATCGCTGCCGCTTTGCCAGGGATACATCGCGCCGCGATAGCCGGCCTCGTGCGCCAGCCGCCGCGCCGCAGGCAGGCGGCGGTGGCGGTAGCGCAGCAGCGCCCGGGTGAGTTGCGGCAGGCGCAGGTTGAGGAACGGGAAGATGAAGAGCTCGTCCCAGAAGATGTGCCCGCGATATGCCTCGCCATGCAGCCCGCGTGCCGGCACGCCCACGTCAAGCTCGACACTGTGCGGCGAAACGGTCTGCAGCAGATGAAAGATGTGCAGCCGCAGGATCATCTGTGTGCGCGGATGGCCCTCCAGCCTGAGGTCGCAGCGCCGCCAGAGCTGCGACCAGGCGAGCGCGTGGCGTTCGAGCAGCGCGTCGAACCGCCCCGCCTCGCGCAGCGCCTCGGCCGCCGCCAGCGCCGGCTCGGAGATCGCCCGGTCGCGCGAGGTGTAAAGCGCCACGACCTTCTCGACCTTGACCGGCTGACCCTCGGCCAGCTCGAAGCTCAGCGTCTGGGCCACGTAGCCGTCCTCGTGCTCGGTCCACCGCGTGCAGTCTATGGGTGCGTCGCCACGGAAAAGCTGCGTCCGCGCCGCCTCGGCGATGCGCAAATGCGACTGCCGGGTGCGGGCGCCGAGCGAGACCGCGTCTGCGCCGATCTCTCCGGTCGAGAGCGGCACGAGGTGCTTGCCGTCGAGCTGGCGGTAGCGCTCGACGCCTGCGTTGATCACCCGCCCGTCGAGCGCGGCGCGGATCTCGACGCCGCCCGACCAGTTCTCCGCCGTGAGCGTCCATTCGATCGCCGCCAGATGCGGCGCGTCCATGCTGACGAGCCGCCGGGAGGCGAGCGACGTCTCGCGCCCCTGGTGGTCACGCACGCGCAGCTTGCGCCGCAGCACGCCGGCCTGCAGGTCGAGTTCCTGCCGGTAGGCGAGGATCTCGACCGCCAGCAGGTTCAGCCACTCGCCGCCCTCGGGGCGGAAGCTGAGCGGCAGCCAGTTGGGCAGGTTGACGAGGTCCTCGTTCTCGATCTCGCGGCCGGCGATCTGGGTGGTCAGCCGATCAAAGCCCCCGGCGAGGTAGGTGCCGGGATAGTGGATGTCGCTTGCCTCGGCCTCCTCGCCGGCACCGCGGGTGGCGAAGACGCCGTTGCCCAGCGTGCAGAGCGCCTCGCGCAGCCCCTCCGCCGCCGGATCGAACCCGTCGTAGGCGAGCGTCCATTCGGTCACCGGGCGCCCCCGTCCAGCACGCTGGCCAGGTCGTGGAGGAAGGCGCCCGCCGCGTCGGTATCCGTCAGGACGTACTGCGCCGCGGTCTGCCGCTTGGTGTCGGAGACCAGGATGCCGATGCCGCGCCCGGCAAGTGCCGCGAAGGCGTCCTCGTCGGTGTCGTCGTCGCCGAGATAGAGCGGCAGCACGTCGTCGTCGCCCATCCCCAGCGCCTCGAGCAGCCACAGGACGGCACGGCCCTTGTCCCAGTCGACGCGCGGGCGCAGCTCCAGGATCATCTTGCCGCCGGTCTGCCTCAGCTCCGGATGCTCGGCCGCGACCGCCTCGACGGCGCGCCGCAGCGCGTCGACCTCGCCTTCGGCGACCCGCCGGTAGTGCACGGCGATGGCGAACTTCTTGCGCTCGACCTGCGCACCCTCGATGCCCTCCAGCGCCGCGTCGAGCCGGTCCGCGGCGGCCGCGAGCGCGGGCAGCGCCTCGGCGGCGCGCTCGTTCTCCTGGGCTAGCCCATCGGGTCCGGTGATGTCGAAGCCGTGGCTGCCCGCGTAGATCAGCGACCCGATGCCCACCAGCCGCGCGACGTCGACACGGTCGCGGCCGCTGACGATGGCCAGCGTGCTCACCTCGGCGAGGCGGCGCAGGACATCGCGCATCGCGTCGCTCAGCACGGCGCGCTCGGGCCGGTCCACCATCGGCGTCAGCGTGCCATCGTAGTCAAGAAACACGGCCGCCCGCTTGCCGGCGAGCCGGGCGGCGATCTCGCCGATCCGCTCCCCCGCGTCCGGCAACCCGGAGCTCGCCGGCGGCGGCTCGAGCTCAGACAGGTCGCCTACCACCAGATCGGCGCCAGCCTCGCGCAGCGCAGCATCGTCGCCGGCCTGCGCGACCCCGATCACCAAGGCAAAGCCGCCGGCGCGTCCGGCCGCGACTCCCGCGATGGCATCCTCGACCACCGCCGCTCGATCGGGCGGTATGCCCAGGCGCCGCGCGGCTTCCAGGAACGTGTCCGGCCCCGGCTTGCCCGGGAGGCCGAGGCGCGCCGCCTCTACCCCGTCCACCACCACCTCGAAGAGGTCGGTCAACGCGGCGGCCTCCAGCACCGACACCGCGTTGCGGCTCGCCGAGACCAGCGCCGTCCGCACGCCACGCTCCCGCAGCGAGCGGATGAAGGCAACCGAGCCCTCGAACACCTCAACACCGCGCTCAGCCAGCAGATCGTTGAAGACCAGGTTCTTGCGGTTACCGAGGCCGCAGATGGTCAAGCGATCCGGTGGATCGGCGGGATCGCCGTAAGGAAGCGCGATGCCGCGGGAGGCCAGGAAGCTGCGCACCCCCTCGTAGCGCGGCTTTCCGTCGACGAAGCGGCGATAATCGGTGTCCATGAAAGGCTTGACGCGCGCATCCGTCCGGGGCGCAAGGTGCTCTTCGAAGAGCACGTTCCACGCCGCCTGGTGCAGCCGCGCCGTCCGCGTCACCACCCCGTCGAGGTCGAAGATGACCGCGTCGAGCGCTGCGATCCTGTCCATCGAGAGGAACGTGGCGCGGTCTGTCGATCCTCCTCTGTCCGGCGCGTGTTCGATCAGCATTTCGGCCTCCATGGGCTATTGCGCCGTGTAGCCGCCGTCGATGACCAGCTCGGCGCCGGTGACGAACTTCGCCTCGTCCGAGGCGAGGTAGACCACGCCATAGGCGATGTCGTCGGGCTCGCCGACATGGCCCACCGGGTGCATCGCGTCGAGCGCCCGGCGCCCCTCCGCCACGTCGCCGTGCTCGGCCAAATAGCTCTCGACCATCGGCGTCCAGATGTAGCCCGGATGCAGCGAGTTCACCCGAATGTTCAACCCCGCCTTGGCGCAGTAGAGCGCGACCGACTTGGTGTAGAGCCGCACGCCGCCTTTGGAGGCGTTGTAGGCGCCGAGGTTCGGATCGCCCACCAGCCCCTCGATCGACGAGATGTTGACGATTGCGCCGCCTGGAGGATCGTTCCGCTTCATCGCCCGGATCGCGTGCTTGGTGCCGAGGAACACGCCGTCGAGGTTGATGGCCATCAGCTGGCGCCAGCGCTTCAGCGTCTCGTCCTCGGGCGGGCCGCCCCAGCCGACGCCGGCGTTGTTGACCAGCACGTCGAGCCGGCCGAAGCGGTCCAGCGTGGCCGCGACTACCGCTTCCCAGGCGGCCTCGTCGGCGACGTCGTGGGTGCGGTAGAGCGCCTCGCCGCCGGCTTCGGTGATCGCCTGCGCCACGCCCTCGCCCTCGGCATCCTTGATGTCGGTCACGACCACCTTCGCGCCCTCGCGCGCCAGCATCCGCGCCATGGCCGCGCCCAGCCCTAGCGCCGCCCCGGTGACGATCGCCACCTTGCCGTTCATTCGCATGACGTTTTGCTCCTTCCGGTCGAAGTCGACAGCCGACACGCCTGACGATGCCGCGCGGCCTTCTGATGACAGACGCACCGGACATCGCGGCATTACAGCCGGCGTTGAGAAATCTACGCACCGGCCCTCAGCCGAACGCGGCGACCAGCAGTGCCACCGTCCCCGCGGCGAGGCAGTAGAGCGACATCGGCACCAGCGTGATGCGGATGATCGCCCCCTCCCGACGCGACAGGCCGACCACGGCCGCCGCGGCGACGACGTTGAGGACCGAGATCATGTTCCCGGCATTGGCGCCAAGCATCTGCGCCGTCAGCACCACGGTTTCGGGCACTGCGGCGCGGTCGGCGGCGCCGATCTGGAACTGCGCGAACATCAGGTTGCTGAAGGTCGCGCTGCCCGACAGGAAACTGCCGAGCGCGCCGACAAAGGGCGCCGCCAGCGGCCAGCCCGCGCCGGCCAGATCGGCGGCAACGGCAGCAAGCTCCATCGGCATGCTGGCGCGGCCAGTGTCGTTCACGTCGGAATGGATGAAGA
The DNA here is from genome assembly GCF_947494025.1 of uncultured Jannaschia sp. Taxonomy (GTDB): domain Bacteria; phylum Pseudomonadota; class Alphaproteobacteria; order Rhodobacterales; family Rhodobacteraceae; genus Jannaschia. Next base: position 49,507 of record NZ_CANLTQ010000018.1, on the reverse strand, counting down.
CCCGCACCATCGGCACCGCCGCGCCGAGCGCAAGCGCGCTGCCGGCGATGGCGCCGCCGGCGCCGTGCAGCGCCGCGGCAGTCTCGCGCCCATTCATGCCGTGCAGCGGAAGGGCGATCAGCACAACGGCGACGAAGGCCGTCCCGGGCAGGTAGAGCGGGGCCAGCGTGACGCCGATGCCGGTTGCCAGGATATCCGGCCAGGCCAGCACGATACTCTGGAGCCAGGCCTTCAAGGGCAGGAATTCGACGCGGGTGGCGACGAGCAAGAGTGCCAGCAGCAGGTAGGGCGCCCAGGCCCGGACGAGAGGCATCTGCGCCGCGCCACTTGGTTCCGAGGCGGGCGGCGTCGTGTCCGCCGGCAGCAGAAAGCCGCGGCGCGCCGTCGGCACCACCGCGGCCAGACCGACCAACGCCCCGATCAGCGCGGGAAACTCCGGCCCGAGTAACGCAGCGACAGCCAAGGCCGGCAAGGTGTAGGCTAGGCCTGCGAACAGGGCGAACCGCCACGCCGCCAACCCGCGCCGCCAGTCGCGCCGCTCGTCAAAGATGCCGGCCAGCAGCACCAGCAGGACCAGCGGGACGAAGGTCCCGACAAGCACGTCGATGGCGGCGGCCTGCACCGCCACGGCCTGGACGAAGTCCGGCGCGACGGCGCTGTCGCCGGTCTGCAGGCCCTGCATCAGCCCGACGGCCACCGGCGTGCCGATGGCGCCGAACGACACCGGGCTGCTGTCGGCGACAAGCGCCAGCGTGACCGCCGCCATCGGCCGAAACCCCAACGCGACTAGCAGCGGCGCGGTAACCGCAGCGGGCGTGCCAAAACCTGCGGCGCCCTCGAGAAACGCGCCGAAGAGCCAGGCGATGACGATGACCTGCACCCGCGGATCGGGCGAGATCCGCGCGAAGCCCTGTCGGATCGCCGCCATCGCGCCGCCGCCGGTCAGCACCTTCAGAAGCAGGATGGCGCCGAACACGATCCAGAGGATCGAGACCGCGATCAGTATCCCCTCGATCGAGGCGGCCAGCACTCGGCGGAGAGGCACGCCCCAGGCCGCGACGCTCACGCCCGCGGTGAGGGCGAAGCTCCCCGGCATCGCCACCGCCGCCGGCAGGCGCAGGACGACGAGCAGGCCGAGAACCGCCAGCAACGGGGTCAGCGCGGCAAGGATCATCGGCGGGATCTTCGGGGAAGTGGGGCGGTCATCGGGCCTCCCTGTCTCGGTTCGGCAGACGGCTCGTCCTCGCGGTCATCGCGGCGCGCCCGACCTTTCGTGACGCATGTCTCGCCCGAAGGTTACGCGGGCTCAAGCGCGGCGCCGCTGTAATCTCGCGGCGGGTCGCGCGTCCAAACCAGCATGAAGGCCGGCTCCCGGCTTTCGCGATGCCGTGGAAACCGGAAAGGAGACAAGATATGGAGACGCTGATGTTTCTCGCAGTCTGGATCGGGCTGATCCTGCCGATGAGCGCTCTCTTGGCGGGCGGGGTCGCCCCCGACGGAACGACGATGCGCCGTGCGGTCCCGAGCCACGCGCCTCGCGAGGGACTGCGCGGGAGACAAGGATGACCAAGATCTATCAGGCTGACCTTCATCCCGCCGCGACACGCCCGCCGCGCATTCCGGTGCTGGCGCTCGGCATGAGCCTCGGGCTCTTCCTGGCGATCAGCTTCGCGCTTTGCGTGGCGTTCGGGCTGATCTTTCCGCAAGCGGTTATGTTCCGCGCCTGGATCGAGTTACTGCCTGGCTTCACCTGGCTCAGCTGGCCAAGCTTTCTGCTCGGGCTGGTGGAGAGCTTCGCCTATGGCTGGTATATCGCGCTGATCTTCGCGCCGCTCTTCAACATCTTCGCCGCGCGGTGGGGCCGGTGACGCCGGGGGTCGTGTCTCGACATACGGGGGGCCGGATCGGATGACCGTGACGCACGGAACCCAGAACCGGGCGGCGAACTCCGGCTACCAGAAGAACAGCATCACGCTCATCGGCGCGGTCTCCATGGGGACCGGCGTCATGATCGGGGCGGGGATCTTCGCGCTGACCGGCCAGATCGCCGAACTGGCGGGGCCGTGGTTTCCGCTGTCCTTCGTCGCGGGCGCGATCGTCACCGCGTTCAGCGCCTACACCTACGTCAAGATGTCGAACGCCTATCCCTCGGCCGGCGGCATCGCGATGATCCTGCAGAAGGCCTACGGCCCGGGTGCCATCGCGGCGGCGGCGTCGTTGCTGATGGCGCTCTCAATGGTGATCAACGAGAGCCTGGTGGCGCGGACCTTCGGCACCTACGTGCTGCGGCCGTTCGGCGTCGGCGAGGACAGCGCCCTGGTGCCGGTGCTCGCCGTCGCGCTGATCGTCTTCGCCTATCTGGTGAACGCGTCCGGTGCTCGCTCGGTCGGGCTCTTCTCGCTGGTGATGGCCGCGATCAAGATCGGTGGCATCGCGCTCTTCGGCATCGCCGCGCTCTGGGCGGCCGGGTTCGCCTTCGTGCCGGCCAGGAGTGGCGCCGAGGCGCAGCCCATCGCCGGATTCGTCGCCTCGATCGCCCTTTCGATCCTCGCGTTCAAGGGATTCACGACGATCACCAACAGCGGGGCGGAGATCGTCGATCCGCACCGCAATGTCGGTCGCACGATCATGATCTCGATCGCGATCTGCGTGGTGATCTATCTGCTCGTCGCGTTCGCCGTCGGAGCGAGCCTCTCGCTGGACGAGATCGTCGCCGCCAAGGACTATGCCCTGGCCGAGGCGGCGGCGCCGGCCTTCGGGTCGGCGGGCTTCTACTTCACCATCGCCCTCGCGGTCGTGGCCACGGGATCCGGACTTCTAGCCAGCGTCTTCGCGGTCTCGCGCATGCTGGCGATGCTCACGAGTATGAAGATGATCCCGCACAGCCATTTCGGCATGTCGGGGCCGATCCGCGACCACACGCTGGTCTACACGGTTGTACTGGCGTCGGTGCTGGCGGTGTTCTTCGATCTCACCCGCATCGCCGCGCTCGGCGTCTTTTTCTACCTAGTGATGGACATCCTGATCCACTGGGGCGTCCTCCGTGGCCTGCGGCAGGAGATCGGCGCGCGGAACTGGATCCTGATCACCGCGATCACGCTCGACATCGTGGTGCTCGCGGTCTTCGGGGCATTGCGGCTGCGCTCCGATCCCCTCATCGTCGTCACGGCCGTTCTCGCGATCGTCGTCGTGTTCGTGCTCGAGCGGCTCTACCTCAAGCGCTGGACCGGCATGGCCGACGGGAAGCAGGAGGCCTGATGAAACCCATAGTCACGCTGACGCTGAACCCCTCCATCGACGGCGCCGCGGAGGCCGAGACTGTCCGACCGATCCACAAGGTGCGGACCTCGGACGATCGATACGATCCCGGCGGCGGCGGGATCAACGTGGCGCGGGTCATGCGCGAGCTCGGCGGGCCGACGCTCGCCGTCTATCTCGCCGGCGGCGCCACGGGGGCCGTGTTCGACGACCTGCTGGCCGCCACGGCGATCACCCGGCGGCGCATCTCGATCGCCGACCATACCCGGATCAGCCACGCCGTCTTCGAGCGATCGAGCGGCATGGAATACCGCTTCGTGCCCGAAGGCCCGCTGGTGGCGGAGGCCGAGTGGCGCGCCTGCCTGGCGGCGCTGGACGAAATCGACTGCGACTACCTGGTGGCGAGCGGCAGCCTGCCGCGCGGCGTGCCCCAAGACTTCTATGCCTTGGCCGGCGAGGCCGCGCGGCGGAAGGGAATCAAGCTGGTGCTTGATACCTCCGGAGCCGCACTTCGGGCCGGGATCGGCGACGGCGTATACTTGATCAAGCCAAGCCTCGGCGAGTTCGAGACGCTCGTCGGGCGGAGGTTGCCCGCCCCAGCCGAGCAGGAGGCCGCCGCGCACGAACTCATCGCGTCTGGCGCGACCCAGATCGTCGCGCTGACGCTCGGGCGAGACGGGGCGCTCCTTGTCACGGCCAATGGCGCTTTGCGCCTGGCCCCGCCAGCGGTGCCGGTGAGGAGCGCCGTCGGCGCCGGCGACAGCTTTCTCGCCGCCATGACGCTGGCGGTGGCTTGGGGGCGCTCGGTCGAGGACGCATTCGCCTACGGCATGGCAGCAGGCGCCGCCGCGGTGCTCTCGCCTGGGACCGAGCTCTGCCGACGCGAGGACGTCGAGCGGCTCTACGCAGAGATGCAAGCGCGTGGATCGCTCCGTTAGGCTCGCATCCGGACCTGGAGCGGCTTGATCCTGATCAAGTGCGTCCGCCCGCCAGTGCGGTAGCAGGGGCCGTGATCAGTAAAATGCCAACACGCTCGAGCCGTGGAAAGAGACGGCGTCCGGCCGCGCCGTCCTGGACGTGGGCGGTTCTGCTCGGTCTTCTCATTGCCATCGGCGGCATGTCCGACCTCCGGCATGCGGCGCCGGCAACTGCGGATGCGCAGGCGATGCGGGTTGCGGATTTCACGCAGCCTTCCGAGATCCGCCACGACAACGGTGCGGGACGGCTTGTATCCTGCCACATGGTCGGCGCCTGCCTCTATCTTCCCGAAGCCGACATGGCGCTGCCCAGCTTGGCTAGGCGGTCCGGCTGGCGACGGAAGGACGTTGCGCCCCGCCACGACCCGCGACCGATCGACGGGCTCTTCCGCCCACCTCGTCTCCCCGCGCTCGCCTGAGTGATCGCCGCGGCGCATCAGCGTGCCAGCGGCGCTCTTGGCAATCGTGTCAATCCCCTGCGCCTGGAGACGCTTTCGATGTCTGTTCACCTCCGCCACCGATTCCACCCCTCGAGCCCGGCCGTCCGCGACAAGGCGGTCGAGCGCCATCTCGTCGAATGCCGTAATGAGTTCCTACGCTATTTCCGCCGCCGCCTCGCCCGTCCCGAGGACGCCGAGGACGCCGTTCAGGACTTCTCGCTCAAGGTGATCCGCGCCGCGGACACATTGCAGGACGGCGAGAAGATCAATGCCTGGCTCGGCCGCATCCTGCGCAACACGCTGACCGATCACTACCGGCGCCGCGCCACGCGGCAGCGGGCCGAGGCCGACTACGCGCTGGAGCCGCGGGAGGACGCGGTCGATCAGGAACCGCAGACGACACTCTGCGCCTGCATCCATGAGGTCCTGCCGGCACTGAATCCGGGATACGCCGAGATCATCCGGCGCGCCGATCTCGAGGAGGCCCCGCGCGAGGAAATCGCCTCGGAACTGGGCATTACCGTCAACAATGTCGGCGTGCGCCTGCACCGCGCCCGGCGGGCGCTGAAGATCAAGCTCACGAAGCGCTGCGGCAGCTGTTGCGACGGCGGGTTTCAGACTTGCGGCTGCGCAGACGCAGGAGGATCGCGGGGAGTGTAACAAAAGCCGACGCCAAAGCGTCAGACAGGGCGGAGGTGGCGATGAGTATCCCTGATCCCAATGAGCAGGCCGTCAGGACGGTTGCGGATGCCGCCGTGCGCCAAGCGCTGGTCGATAGCCGCCGGGCACTCCTGGGGCACCTGCGGCGACGGCTCGGCAGCGTCGACGAGGCCGAGGACGTGTTGCAGGCCTTCGTGCTTCGGGCGCTCTCGCGGTCGGCGGATCTGCGCGATGTGCGGAGCATCCGCGGCTGGCTGGGCCGCATCCTCGCCACCAGCATCGCAGACCATCAGCGGCACGCCATTCGGCGGCGACAGCGGGAGACGGTAATGAGCCCCGACGAGTTCGACGCGTTTTCCGCCGAGCCCGATCCCGAGCTGGAGGAGGCGGTCTGCAACTGCCTCTACAAGCTCCTGCCGACGCTGAAACCCGAACATGCCGAGGTGATCTGGCGCATCGACCTGATCGGGGAGACGCGGGAGGCGGTGGCGGCGCGTCTCGACATCACCCTCAACGCGCTCGGCGTGCGGCTGCACCGCGCCCGGGAAGCGCTGAAGCGGCGGCTGCAGGAGATGTGCCTGACCTGTCCGGTGCACGGCTATCTCGACTGCGGCTGCGAGGAGGCCGAACGGATCCGGCGGCGCTATGCAACCGCCCGCAATATCGAGGATCTGTAATGTCCCGCGTCGCTCCGCGTCTGTTGAACCAAGCCATGAAGCCCGCCCATTGCGGCGGTCGAGGAGAACGACGATGACCAACGAAGCGAGATCAGGCGCCGTCCAGCCTGAAGGATGCCGCTGCCGCAACGGAACGGCTGCCGCAACCCAAGCGCTGCAGGCATCGCAACCCGCGCAACCTGCGCAACCGGCCGCGGCGCCGCAGTCGGCGCCCGCAACGCGTGCGGCCAGCGCAAATGGCTGCTGCTGTGGCGTTTGAGCCCCCGATCGAAACGAGGAAGCGCGGTCACGTGATCGCCGGAGGTCAGCCCATGCGCACGGTCACACTCGAGGTCGGCGGCCTCTTCGAGGAGCTCGACCATCTCTCCGTCGAGAAGCGGCTGCGGCAGGAGCCGGGCGTGAGCCGGGCGGCGGCCAATCCGGCTTCGAGCAGCGTCACGGTCGATTTCGACCCGGCCGCGACCGACGCCGGCAAGCTGCGCAAGCGGATCGCCTCTTGCGGCTTCCGCTGCGGCGGCGAGGTTGCGCCGCGGCACGTCTGCAAGCCGGCGGCGGTACCCGCGCCGTATGGAGGACATGCCGTCGGCGGCGGCGGCCCCCATGACGAGATGGCGCACGAGATGGGCCACGGCGCCGGCATGGATATGGCGGAGATGGTCCGCGACATGCGCAACCGGTTCTGGATCGCGCTGGCCTTCACCATCCCGATCTTCGTCTACTCGCCGATGGGCGGCATGTTCACGCCCCCGGCGCCGCCGTTCGGGCTGGAACTCGACCTGTGGCTGTTCTTCCTCGGCAGTCTCGCGATCCTCTATCCGAGCTGGCCGTTCTTCACAGCCGCTTGGCGGGCGCTGAGGAACGGCGTGCTCAACATGGCGGTGCTTGTCGTGCTGTCGGTCGGCACCGGCTACGTCTTCAGCGTCGGCTCGACCTTCTTCTTTCCCGGCGTGCAGTTCTACGAGGCGGTGGCGGTGCTGCTCGTCTTCATCCTGCTCGGTCACTGGCTCGAGATGCGGGCGCGCGCCGGCGCCTCGGCGGCGATCCGGGCGCTCCTCGACCTCGCCCCGCCGATGGCGACGGTCCTGCGCGACGGGCGCGAGGTGGAGATCCCGACCTCGGAGGTTCAGGAGGGGGAGACGGTCGTCATCCGTCCGGGCAACAAGATCCCGGTCGACGGCGAGGTGATCGAGGGCGAAACCCTGGTCGACGAATCCATGCTCACCGGCGAATCGATGCCGGTGAACAAGGTGCCCGGCGACCGGGTCATCGGCGCCACCATCAACAAGAGCGGAAGCTTCCGCTACCAGGCGACCAAGGTCGGCGCCGATACCGCGCTGGCGCAGATCGTCAAGCTGGTGCAGGAGGCGCAGAACTCCAAGGCGCCGGCGCAGCTGCTCGCCGACCGTGCCTCGCAGTGGCTGGTCTTAATCGCCATCGTAATCGGGCTAGCCACCTTCTCCGTCTGGTTCTGGTGGATCGGCTCGCCGCTTCTCTTCGCGCTGACGCTGACGATCACCGTCTTCGTCATCGCCTGCCCTGACGCGTTGGGGCTGGCCACGCCGATGGCGGTGATGGTCGGCACCGGGCTGGGCGCGCAGCACGGCATCCTGTTCAAGAATGCGGGCGCGCTGGAAGATGCGACCAAGCTGGACGTGATCGTCTTCGACAAGACCGGCACGCTGACCATGGGTCAGCCGCGCGTGGTCGAGGTCGTGGCTGCCGAGGGCGGCACCGGAGATGACGCGCTGCGGGCTGCGGCGGCCGTGGACCGCGGATCGGACCACCCACTAGCCCTGGCCATTGTCGAACGCGCCGCGGATCTCGACGTGCCGCAGATGGCGGGGTTTCTCAACCTCGAAGGGCGGGGTGCGCGCGCCGAGATCGCGGGCGAGACGGTGCTGGTCGGGAACAGGCGCCTGATGGACGAGGAGGGCATCGACGTCGGCGCCCTGACCGCCGAGGCCGAGCGCCTGAAGGGCGAGGGCCGGACGGTCGTCCATGTGGCGCAGGCGGGCCGGATGCTGGGCCTGATCGCCATCGCCGATGCGCCGCGCCCGAGCGCGATGGCCGCCGTGGCCAAGCTGCGTGAACGCGGCGTCGAGGTGGCGATGCTGACCGGCGACAACGAGGGCACGGCGCGCCGCATCGCGGGCGAACTGGGCATCGACACGGTGCTGGCCGATGTGCTGCCGGGCCAGAAGGCCGAGAAGGTGAAAGAGCTTCAGGCCCAGGGCAAAAAGGTCGGCATGGTCGGCGACGGTGTCAACGATGCGCCCGCGCTGACCCAGGCCGATGTCGGCTTTGCCATCGGAGCGGGCACGGATGTGGCGATGGAAAGCGCCGATGTCGTGTTGATGAAGAGCGATCCCTACGACGTCGTGGGGGCCATCGAACTTTCGCGCGCCACCTTACGAAAGATGCACCAGAACCTGTTCTGGGCGGTGGCCTACAACGTGATCGCCTTCCCGATGGCAGCAGGAGTGTTTTACCCGCTGATCATCAGCCCTGCCGTCGCGGCGCTCGCCATGTCGGGCAGTTCGGCGCTGGTCGCGGTCAATGCGCTGCTGCTCAAGCGGACTCGGCTGGAAGGCATTGAGGATAAAGGGAAGCAGTCCGCGCCGGGACAGCCGGAAGCGGCCTGACGCGGAGCAAGGAGAAAGACATCATGCAAGACAATCGACGCGACGCGCTGCGGCGCTTCTTCGCATCACCCACCAACCTCGTCCTCATGACCTTTCTCGCCGTCGGCGGCTTCTACATGATTGCAGAGCACTGGGCCCATGTGGTGGGGGCGGGGCCGCTGATCATGCTTCTCCTGCTCTGCGGTGGAATGCACCTTTTCATGCACGCGGGGCATGGAGGCCACGGCAGCCACAGGCACGGCCGCGGCGCGGAACACCCCCCTGAGCACCGCGACGATACCGCTGCGGGCGGCGGCAATCGGGCGAGAGACGAAGAATGACCGAGGCCGTCCCCGCCTACGGGCTCTGGCTGCTGGTCGTGCTCAACTCGGCGATCTTCATCCTGTTCGCGTTCAGCTTCTTCAAGCCGCAGACGACGCGCGACTGGCGCTCGTTCGGCGCGTTCAGCGCCTTTCTCGTGGCGCTTTTCGCCGAAATGTACGGCTTTCCGCTGACGATCTACTTGCTGTCGGGCTGGCTGCAGAGCGCCTATCCCGGCATCGACTGGCTGTCGCACGACGCCGGCCACCTTCTCGAGATGCTGTTCGGCTGGGAGGCGAACCCGCATTTCGGACCGTTCCATCTGCTGAGCTTCGTCTTCATCGGCGGCGGCTTCGTCCTGATCTCGGCGGCCTGGAAGATCCTCTACGCGGCGCAGCAGCGGGGGACGCTGGCGACCACCGGCCCCTACGCCGCGCTGCGCCACCCGCAATACGCGGGCTTCGTGCTGGTGCTGTTCGGCTTCCTTCTGCAATGGCCGACGCTGCTGACGCTCGCGATGTTCCCGGTACTGGTAGTCATGTACCTGCGCCTGGCACGCGCCGAGGAGCGCGAGGCGCTGGCCGAGTTCGGCGCGGCCTACCGCGACTATGCCGCGCGTGTTCCGGCCTTCGTGCCGCACCTGTCGGCGATCCGCGGAACGCGGGCGTGATGCCACGACACGATCCTGCTTCTCCCGGCGCGACGCGGCGCAGCGCAGCGCAGGCCGTTGAGATTCGGCCGGGGAGCCCGCTTTCGCTCGGGGTCAGCGAGGGCTGCGACGGGTTCAACTTCGCCGTCTTCTCGCGCCACGCGGAGCGGGTCGAGCTGGTGCTCTATGACAGCGTCGAGGCAGCCGTCCCGGCGCTCGTGCTCGATCTCGATCCCGTGCGGCACCGGACGGGCGACGTCTGGCACGTGTTCGTCGGCGGCATCGGTTGGGGCCAGTCCTTCGCCTGGCGTGTCCATGGGCCATGGGCGCCGCGCCAGGGGCATCGGTTCGACGCGCGTCTGCAGCTCCTCGACCCCTATGCCACCGCTGTCGTGGAAACCGGGGGTTCGGACGTTGGCCGGCTGACCCGGCGCCGCGAGGCCGCCGCCGATCAGCGGGGCGCGGCCCTTCCTGCCGTGCGGTCGCTGCTGGTGGACGGGCAGTTCGACTGGCAGGGGGTGGAGCGGCCCCGCCGGCCATGGTCGGAGACGGTGATCTACGAGACGCATGTGCGCGGTCTGACCATCCACCCCTCCTCCGGCGTCCGGGCAGCGGGCGGCTTTCTTGGCGTGATCGAGAAGATCCCGTATTTCCGCGACCTCGGGATCACCGCTCTGGAGCTGATGCCGGTGCAGGAGTTCAACAGCCGGGAGGTTGGGCGCGCGAACCCGGAGGCCGGCATCCCCCTCGCCAATTACTGGGGCTACGACACCGCAGCCTTCTTCGCGCCGAAGGAGAGCTACGGCAGCGGGCGCAAGCTCGGTTGCCAGGTGGCGGAGTTCAAGACGATGATGCGCGAACTCCACCGTGCTGGCATCGAGGTGATCCTCGACGTCGTGTTCAACCATACCGCCGAGGGCGGCGAGGACGGGCCTACCTTAAGCTTTCGCGGCTTCGACAACGCCATCTACTACCTGCTCGACCCGGACGGCGGCTACCTAAACTATTCCGACTGCGGCAACACGGTGAACTGCAACCACCCGGTCGTGCGCGACACCATCATCGACTGCCTGCGCACCTGGGTTGCCGAGATGCATGTGGACGGGTTCCGCTTCGACCTTGCCTCGATCCTCGGCCGGGGCGCGGACGGCCGGTTGCTCGAGAACCCGCCGCTGCTCGAGCGGATCGCCGAGGATCCGCTGCTGCGCGACGCCAAGCTGATCGCCGAGGCCTGGGACGCGGGCGGCGCGTTCCAGGTCGGTCGCTTCCCCGGCCAGCGATGGGCCGAGTGGAACTGCCACTTTCGCGACGACGTCCGCCGCTTCTGGCGCGGCGATCCGGGGCTCCGCGGCGCCTTCGCGTCGCGCCTCTGCGGTAGCGCCGACCTGTACCAGCATGGGAAGTCGCCGCTCGGCAGCATCAACTTCGTCACCAGCCATGACGGCTTCACGCTGAACGATCTGGTGAGCTACGGCCGCAAGCACAACGAGGCCAACGGCGAGGGCAACCGGGACGGCCCCGGGCAGGAGTTCAGCGCCAATCATGGAGTCGAAGGCGCGACCGAAGACCCCGCCATCGAGCTCCTCCGGCTCCGGCAGATCAGGAACATGCTGGCGACCGTGCTGCTGTCGCGCGGCGTCCCGATGATCTTGGGCGGCGACGAGTTTCGTCGCACGCAGCAGGGCAACAGCAACGCCTGGTGCCAGGACAACGAGGTGTCCTGGTACGACTGGCGCCTCGCCGACGGGAACGCGGGCCTCGTGCGCTTCGTGCGCAACCTCATCGACATCCGCCGACGCTTCCCGACGCTGCGCTCGGACAGCTTCTACACCGACAGCGAGGTCGACTGGTTCGACCGTGACGGCCTCGCGCCGGATTGGGGCGGTGCGGGCACGACGCTCGGCATGATGATCCATCCCGCCCAATCCGTGCCAAGCGACGATGCGATGCTGTGCCTGATGTTCAATGCCGGCGATGAGCCTGCGGACTTCACGTTGCCGGCATCGCCTGACGGCGGCTGGAGGCGCGTGCTCGACACGGCAAGATGTGCACCCGACGATGGGGCAATCCTCGAAACGCAGGAGCGTATTCCGCCATCGCATGGCTGCCGGCTCGCGCCGCACTCGATGGTCCTGTTGCAGGGCGTTCGCGCGGATCGCCCGCAGGCGACACCATCGAGCATAGCAGGCGACACCAACCCAGAAGACAGGAGAGAACCATGAACCAGCAATCCAAGACGCGCGTCGCGGTCAACGGCTACGGCGTGATCGGCAAGCGGGTCGCCGACGCGGTGGCGCTGCAGGACGACATGGAGCTGGCCGGCGTGGCCGACATCGCCGCCGATTGGCGGGCGCGGATCGTCACGCGCAAGGGCTTCGGCCTTTACGCCGCCACCGACGACCATGCCGGAGCGATGCGGACCGCCGGGCTCGACGTCGCCGGCACGCTGGACGACCTGCTCGGCGCAGCCGACGTGGTCGTGGACTGCACGCCGAAGAAGGTCGCCGCGCAGAACGTCGAAACCTACCGTCAGCGCGGCATCAAGTTCATCCTGCAAGGCGGCGAGAAGCATGAGGTCACCGGCCATTCCTTCGTCGCCGAGGCGAACTATGCCAGTGCGCTCGACCGCGACAGCACTCGCGTCGTCTCGTGCAACACCACCTCGACGGTGCGGACGTTGTTGGCGCTGAAGCGTGCCGGGCTGCTCGCCCGTGCCCGCGGCACCCTGCTCAGGCGCGCGACCGATCCGTGGGAGAGCCATCTCGGCGGCATCATGAACACGCTGGTGCCCGAGCCCGAGATCCCCAGCCACCAGGGGCCCGACGCGCAGAGCGTCGACCCCGAACTCGACGTCGTCACGATGGCGGTGAAGGTGCCCGAGACGCTGGCGCACCTTCATTACTGGTCGGTGCAGATGACCCGCGAGGCCGAGAAGGACGAGGTTCTGGCGGCGTTCCGCGCCTCCTCCCGGATCGCGCTGATCGAGGTCGGCGAGGGGCTGACTGCGCTCAACGCCGTCAAGGAGATGATGGCCGATCTCGGGCGCCCGCATGACAACCTCTACGAGGTGGCGCTCTGGTCGGACATGCTGAAGGTGCAGGGCGACGAGCTGTTCTACGCCTACATGGTCGACAACCAGGCGATCGTGATCCCCGAGACCATCGACGCGATCCGCGCGCTGACCGGACAGGTGCGCGAGGCCGAACGCTCGATCGCGGCGACGAACGCCTCGCTCGGGGTCGGCGCGGTCGCGGATGCGCTCGGCGGGCGCTGAGCGATGGCGCCGATCGCCCCGTTCCTTGCGCGGCGGCGCGTGGCGTATTTCTCGATGGAGATCGCGCTGCGCCCCGAAATCCACACCTATTCCGGCGGCCTCGGCATCCTCGCCGGCGACACCGCCCGGTCAGCGGCCGATCTCGACCTGCCTATGGTGTTCGTCACCCTCGCCAGCCGCGAGGGCTATCTGCGCCAGGAGATCGATGCGGAGGGCCGGCAGGTCGACCATGCCGACCCATGGGACCCGGCGGAGTGGGCTGTGCCGCTCGACGCGATGGTCGCGGTGACGATCGAGGGGCGGCCGGTCTGGATAAGGCCTTGGCTCTACGTGCTGACCTGCCCGATCGGACAGGCGGTGCCGGTGCTGTTGCTCGATACCCGGCTGGAGCAGAACGCACCCGAGGACCGGGCGATCACCGACCGGCTCTATGGCGGCGAGAATACCTGGCGGCTGAAGCAGGAGATCGTACTGGGAATCGGCGGCGAGATGCTCCTGCGGGCGCTTGGTTTCGAGATCGAGACGTATCACCTGAACGAGGGCCATGCCGCGCTGCTGACGGCGGCTCTGCTGCGCCGTCATCCGCGCACAACCCACCTGAGCACGGGCGACGTTCTGCACTACGACGACGACCGGGTGCGCGAGGTCTGCGTCTTCACCACGCATACCCCCATCGAGGCGGGGCACGACCATTTCTCTTACGACCTCGTCGAACGGCAGCTTGACGGGCTGATCCCGATCGGTCAGCTCCGCCTGCTCGCGGGCGAGGACCGCCTCAACATGACGCGGCTGGCGCTGAACCTCAGCGGCTTCGTAAACGGCGTGGCGATCCGGCATGCCGAGACCACCCGCGGCATGTTCCCCGGCTACACCATCAGGGCGGTGACCAATGGCGTTCACGTCCCGACCTGGACGCATCCGGCGTTCGCACGGCTGTTCGAGCGCCTCGTGCCCGCCTGGGGCCACGACCCCGAGCAGCTCGCTGTGGCCGACACGCTGTCCGACGCCGAGGTCTGGGACGCGCATTCCGAGGCCAAGGCGGGGCTGATCGCCGAGATTCGGGCGCGCAGCGGGGTCGAGATGCGGCCCGACCTTCCGATCGTCGCCTTCGCCCGCCGGATGACCGGCTACAAGCGCGCCGACCTGATCTTCGCCGACCTCGAGCGGCTGCGGGCGATCCAGCGGGAGCGGCCGTTCCAGCTGGTGATGGCGGGCAAGGCGCATCCCCGCGACGACGGCGGCAAGGCGCTGATCGGGCGCGTCCACGAACACATGCGAGCGCTGCAGGAAAGCATGCCGATGGCGTTCATGCCCGATTACGACATGGCGCTGGCCAAGACGATGGTTGCGGGCGCCGATATATGGCTCAACACGCCGCTGCCGCCGATGGAGGCCTCGGGCACCTCGGGCATGAAGGCGGCGGTGAACGGCGTGCTGAACCTTAGCGTGCTCGACGGCTGGTGGATCGAGGCCTGGATCGAGGGCGTGACCGGCTGGGCCGTGGGCGACGACGACCGGCGCCACGAGGACGACGCCGCAGACCTCTACGACAAGCTGGAGCGCGTGGTCCTACCGCTTTACCACGACGACCGGCCGCGCTGGATCTGGATGATGAAACAGGCGATGAGCAAGATCGGCCCACGCTTCAACAGCCAGCGCATGATGCGCCGCTACGCCGGCGAGGCCTATCTGCGATGATGGCGGGGACTGTTCGGAAAAACCGTAGCCGAAAACTCCAGTTCAGAGCGGTCCAGTTTTCAGGGAGCAGAGCAAACGAGAGGACGGACGATGAAGCGATCGAAGTCCAGCAGACAGCAGGTGATCCCGATCCTGCGCGAGCATGAAGCGGGGGCGAAGACTGAGGTGGTCCACGTGGCTCTATCCCTTCATAGTCTGGAGCCTCCGAGAAACCCGGGACTAGATTAGAACTCGATCCCTATCGCATTCGTCACCTCGCGCCCGGTGCGAGGTCTTTGCTATCAGAATGGCCGGGCGGGCACCGCCTACGGAGCGAGGGGGCAAGATCACCCGAAGCGCTGGCGCGTCTTCTGTCGGGCTGTCCGAATAAGACCATCTTGGCAAGCGCTCGAGTTTCACTGGCAGAGCAGGTAATGGCGGACAGTTTGCATGTTCCAAGGGCGACGCGATAGTCGGAAAAGGTAGCGGACCGTTAGTCGCCCAAGCACTGACGTATCGTCAGTGCCCTAGGTCCGCTGACCGACGACGCATTGCGCTCTCACCGACGGGATTCACTGCGTATTATACATAATGAAAGTACTACTATTTTTTAAACCTAAGAAATTTGGTAGCTTACGGACTGTCCTTACCAGATACGCTGCATTCCCTCGCCGGACAGGGCGATAGATCGTGTGCGCGGCGATCGAGCCTGAGGTCTTGAGCAGAATCGCAGAGTCCTTCGACCGAGTCTCTGGGGTCTGTATGGCCGGGGGAGCCTGGCAGGGCGGTGGCCCGGCGAAATGCGCCGGACCATCCTAATTGTGTCAACGGGCTTTGACGTCGTGTGCGCGACCTACACTCATCCAGACGACCGTCGCGACGATGACGGCGAGGAAGATCGCGCTCGTCACGATCGTGCCGAGGCCGAGGCCGCCGTATTCCACGGGCTGCGAGAGCAGGTCGCCGAAGGACGCGCCGAGCGGGCGGGTGAAGATGTAGGCGATCCAGAAGGCGAGGATGCCGTCGAGCCGGAGGAAGTAGTAGCCCGCCGTGATCGAGGCGATGACCATGCCGAAGAGGATGCCGGTCCCCAGATAACCAAGCCCGAACTGCTCGGCCACGAGATCGCCCGCGGCGGTGCCGAGCGCGAAGGTGAAGAGGATCGCGAGCCAGTAGAACGCCTCGCGCCGGGTGGTGAACACCTCGTGGATCGAGAGCGTCCGCTCGGTGGCCCACCAGGTCGCGAAGGTGGCGGCGAGCGCGAGGGTGAAGAACACCGTCGTAGTCACGAGCGACACGCCGAAATTGTCGACCAGGTTGTCGGTGACCAGCGTGCCGACGATGCTGATCAGCACGACGGCGAGCCAGTAGGACCAGGGGACGTAGCGCTTCTGTCCGAACTGAAGGAAGAGCGCCCCGGCGAGGATCGCCGTCATCAGCAGCGATGTCGCCGTGAGGCCGAGGCCGAGGTTGACGGCGAGGTAGTCGGCGGCCGTCTCGCCCATGGTCACAGCCATGAGCTTGATGAGCCAGAAGGACGGCGTCACCTCCGGGACGCGGTTTACGGCGACGGGCTGGTCGTAGCGGGCGAAGGAGTGGTTCAGGTCGGCGGTCTGGGCGAGCATGGCCATGGCGGGCGTCCTTGTATGGAGGGGTCAGTTGGGCAGGAGGGCGAGGGCCTGGGCGGAGAAGGCGTCGGACCGGGCATCGTCGTCGGCGTTGCAGCGCTCCGTCGCCTTGGCCTGCAGCGCGGTGGCGGCGGTGCGGTCGGGATCCGGGATCGCGCTGCCCACAAGACCGGTGCGGAGTTGCTCCAGCATGACCTCGCAGGGTAGCGCGCGGCCCGAGGCGTCGGTCACGACGATCCCGGACACGGTGCCCGGTCCGCCCGCCGCCGGGGCGGTCCCGGCCGTTGGGTCCGCCAGCGCGCCTTGGAGCGCGGCGAGCGCGGCATCGACCTGCCCGGCGGCATCGGGGGAACCGGTGCGCAGGGCGCTCAGGGCGTCGTCGATGGCGCCGTCGACATGCCCCCAGGCCGCAGTGTTCACCGGGCGCAGGGTCGCCTGCGCGTCGTCCCATGCGGTCTCGAGCTCGGTGATCCGCATCTCGGCGGCGGCGAGGTCGCCGGTCGCGGCGACAGACTGCACATCCGTGGTGATCGCCGCGAAGGGCGTCATGTCGCCAAGGGGCGGGGCAGCATCCGGGATTGCGGCGGCCGTCTGTGCGGCGGGCGGTGTCAGGACCACGTAGCCGGCGGCGAAGACGGCGACGGGAGCCGCGATCAGCGCGACGCTGAGGAGGAGGTTGCGCATGGAATGGTCTTTCGGGACATGGGATAGGGTTGCGGAGGTCTTCCGGCCCCTGGGCCCGCCTCCCGATCCTGCCATCATGGACGCTTCGTCATGCGCGGCCCTGTCGGGCGGATTGCAAATCCGCAATGTCGAGCCGTCCTCAGGAGGCGTCGTCGCGCCGCCGCCAGAGCATCCGGACGAGCCGGAACAGGTAGAGCCCGACGACGCCGATCACGATCGCCGTGGTCACCGGATCGAGCCACGCCCCGACCCGCTCGTATTGCGACCGCAGGACGTAGCCCGCAGCCGTCAGCAAGCCGACCCAGACCGCGCTGCCGAGCGTCGTCAGAACGAGGAACCGGACGAGCGGCATGTCCGCGAGCCCGGCGGGCACCGAGATCAGCGTCCGCACGGCCGGCACCATCCGGCCGAGGAACACCGCCTTGCCGCCATGCCGGTCGAACCAGGCGATGGCGCCGTCGACGTCCTCGGCGTCCATCGTCAGCCAGATCCCGTGCCGCTCCGCGAGACGGCGAAGCCGGTCGCGGCCGATCCAGCGTCCGGCGTAGTACCAAGGCAGGGCCCCCGCGACGGAGCCGGCGACTCCGGCGAGAAGGACGGCGACCAGCGACAACGTCCCTTCGGCGGCCTGAAACCCAGCGAGCGGCATGACGAGCTCGGACGGAATCGGCGGGAAGACGTTCTCGAGCACCATCAGCGCGAAGACGCCGAGCGGGCCCGCGGCCGCGATCCAGCCGGAGATCAGGTCGAACATGGTTTGGTCCTCGTGGCGTGAGGGGATGCGATGCCGGCGTGGCAAACCGGCGGGCGTGCCGGTTGCGATCCCATCTCGTCAAACGACCTTACAATTGCCTGACGGGATTGGTGCGTCGCTGCGATCCGATCATCGCGCCGGGATCGCCTCCGCATCCAGCCCCGAGGCGCAGGCGCGCCACGAGCGCGCGAACGGCAGGATCGGAAGGCGCCAAGGCGCGCTGGCGCGCCGCGTCCTCGAGCCAGACGACCGGGTCCTCGCGGATCGCAGACGCGACATAGGCCGCTCCGGACCCGCCCGCGGCGAGTTGCCAGAACCGGGCGTGGAGGCGGCGGCCGTCGGGCCCGACCTCATCCGGCGCAGCGAAGGCGAGGTCGTTCGGCCGGCTCGCACGGAAGTTCGGCACGATCAGCGGATCGGGCGGGCTTCCCCCCGTCCAGTCCGACCAGGCGGCACGCAGGAGCGAGACGGGACCGGGGCGGGCGGCCTCGGTCCATCCCGCGCCCCGCATCGCGGCGGTGAGGGCGGCCGCGTCCGCCGCCTCGACACGGAGAATGACGGGGCCGCGCGGCGCGCCGAGCAGCGTCTCCGTGCCGATTCCGGCCGGCTTGGCGGCTTGAGAGGCGATAGCCGGGGGTGGCGGGCTCAGCGCGTCCTTCTGCGTCGTGGCGATGCCGATCGCGCCGAGGACGCCGACCGTAAGCAGGGTGAGCGCGATGCGCTTCCGCCCTGCTCTGACGGGCACATGCGGCGATCCGCGACCGCGCAGCCTCTCGGCGACCGCGATGCCGATGACCAGCCAGAGCCCGCCCACGAGGTAGCAGTTGAGCACGTCGGAGACGTAGTGTTCGATCAGGTAGATGCGGCTCAGCCCGATCAGGAACGCCGTCGTGACCGCTCCGAGCAGCGCGACCGTCGCGCCGGTCGCGCGCAGGCGCCAGGCGACGATCCAGAACATCCCCCAGGCCGCGACCGCGCCGGCGGCGTGCCCGCTCGGGAAGCTGCCCGAGGTCTCGACGAAGTAGCCCAGGTCGGAGCGGGGCCGGGCAAAGAGCGCCTTGAGAAGCGTGACCGTCGCGGCGTTGCCCAGGATCGAGATCCAGAGCCCCGCGAGGAGGCCGAGACGCCGCAAGAGCAGCAGGACCGCCGAAACCGGCAGCGCCAACACGAGGATCACCGTCGAGCTGCCGATGGCCGTGATCCAGCCGAACATCGCGATCAGCCGGTCGTCCCGCATCGCGTAGAGCAGGTTCGCGAGTCGCAGATCGCCCTGGGCGACGCCGGGATCGCCGACGAAGTCGAAGACGGAGTCGAGCCAGGTCGCGAGGAGGTAGGCGAAGACCGCGACCAGGGCCGTCGCCGTGAAGCCGGAGAAGCGCGCCGGATCGAACCGCGCCGCCATGCGGCGCGTGGCGACCGGATGGCGCTCGACGAAGCCTCGCCAGGCCGGCGTTGCGGTGAGCCCGTCGCGAACGGCGCGGATGAGGTCCGCCAGATGCGGGAGCATCCGGCGTGTTCTCAGCACGACGAACCAGAGGACGGCGAGAACGGCGAGGGCTCCGAGCGCGAAGGCGAGGACGCGCGGCGCGGCGGCTCCGAGCCGTCCGACGAGTCCGCCCCCGAAGAAGCCGATGGCGGGCAGCACCAGCGCGTAGGGCACGGCGCTGAGCGCGTTCCAGAGCATGAACCGGCGAAACTCCATCCCGGCCATCGCAGCCGCGAAGGGGACGAAGGCCGAGAGCGGGCCGAGGAACCGACCCGGCACCATCGCGAAGCCGCCCCATCGGGCGAGCAGGTCACGTGCCCGCGTGACATGCGGCGAGGATGTCGCGCGCGAATGGCCAGACAAGCTCCGGCCCACGAGGCGGCCGAGCTGGAAGCTGACCGTCCCGCCGAGGATCGTGCCAAGCCCTACGAACCAGGCGAGGTCGAAGAAGTCGATCAGGCCGCGCTGCACCAGCGCGCCTCCGGCGATCACCGCGACCGCGCCCGGCACGAACACGCCCGCGAACACGATCGCCTCGACCATCGCGAAGGCGGCGAGGATCCAGTAGGTCCAGACCCCCATGGACTGGAGCGACGGCAGGATCTGGTCGAAGATGTGCAGCATGTCGGGTGCGGTCCTGTATGGGTCGAGCCGTCGCGCTCGCCCGCATCGGCCATAGCATGTCGTGCAGGCGAAGAGGGCCGGAGCGGAATCGCCCGCTCCGGTTCCATATCAGGACTGCGGCGCGGTCCGGGATGCCCGAACCATCGTTAAAGCCAGGACCGCCGCGAGCGCGGCCAGCGTCACCAGCGATGCCCATTCGCGCGGAAGGCTCAACCCGCCATCCGCTGCCGGCTTGGTCAGGAAGTCGCCGAAAGTCGCGCCGAAGGGCCGGGTGAACACGAAGGCGAGCCAGAACAGCAGCACCGCGTTGATCCGGGTCGCGTAGTGCAGCGCCAGCACGACGCCGATCACGCCCGCGGTGACGAAGGCGCCCTGCAGGTAGCTCAGCGACAGGTTATCGGTGAGGAAGTCGCCGAACGCGGTGCCGAGGCTGTTGGAGAACACGACCGCGATCCAGAACAGGATCTCGACCGGGCGGGTGAAGATCGGCTCGACCGACAGGCTGCCGTGACGCCGCTTCCAGAAGATCAGCGTGGCGACGAGGCCGGCGACGAGCAGCACCGAGCCCCAGAGGTATCCGAGGCCCAGCGACCGGTCCATCAGGTCCGATACCTCCGTGCCGGCGGTGGTGGTGGCGACGATGGCGGTCCAGAACAGGACGGGGTGGAACCCCTCCGCGCGGATCTTGACCCAGAGGATCACGCCGAGCAGGGCGAAGGTGATCGCAAAGCCGATGTAATAGCCCAAGTTGAGAGTCATCGACAGGAAGTCGCCCGCCGTCTCCCCCAGCGTGGTGGCGAGGATCTTCATGATCCAGAAGGCGAGCGTGACCTCGGCCACGCGGTTGACGGTGATTGCGTCGACGTCCGGTCCGGTCGGCGCGTACGGAGAGGGTTCGGTGGTCATGTCTGGCTCCGTCGAGCGGTTTGAGAAAGCGGGGTCCGAGGGTCTTTCGCGGACGTCCGGGCCGCGGGACGACCCCGCCGTGCCGAACCGCACTCGGCGACGGGGCTCGCGGGGTCCTCTCGTCCGGATTACATCGCCGCAATGTCGCGGGCAGTGACGGGCCGCTACCGACGTCAGCTGGCCGCACCCACGCGGATTGCAGGATTGCAATCCGAACGACAGGCACGCCTCATCGGACGCCCCGATGATCCAGCGGTGACATGCCGTCACCCGGGGCAGAACCATGGAGCAAGACCGCGAGACCTTCAAAGGCAACGGCGCGGGCGGCGCGGCGTCCCATGAGCCATGGCTCGCTCGGGCGCACCGTTGGCTGGCGCCGGCGGCGACCGCCCTTCTGTTCGCGGCAGGCCTCGCCATGCTCCACCGCCTGCTCGCGCCGATAGGCCTGGCCGCGCTACGCGATCAGCTGACCGCCGTGACGCCGATGACCTATCTCGGCGCCTTCGCGGCGACGGCCCTGGCTTACGGCGTCTTCATCGGTTTCGATCGGGTGGCCCTAAGCCACCTGCGGCTGCCGGTCCGGCCGGCGGCGGCCGTGCTTGGTGCGGCGCTCGGCTACGCCGTGGGCAACACGGTGGGGCTGAGCGCGCTGTCGGGCGGCGCGGCGCGCTGGCGCGTCTACGCCCGCGAGGGTCTCGACGGCTGGCAGGTCGCGGCCGTCTCGACCTTTACGACGGTCGCCTACGGGATCGGCGCGGCGATTGTAGGCCTCGCCGCGCTGGCCGTCGATCCGACCGCGCTGGCCGCGTTGAGCAGCCTGTCACCCGTACAGGTCCGGCTCGCGGCCCTCGCCGCGCTCGCCGCCGGGGCCGTCGGCCTGTCCCTGCAGTCCCTGCGGCGGCGGCCGATCGCCCTCGGCCGCCTCAGGCTTCGCCCGGTTGCCCTCGGGGTGCTCGGCCGGCTCCTTGCGCTGACCCTAGCCGAGATGGGCTTGGCGGCGGTGATCCTGCACCTGCTTCTGCCGCCAGGAACGATCTCCTGGCTGGAGCTGATCGTCGTCTACGCGGCGGCTACGCTCGCGGCCGTCGCGAGCCACGTGCCCGGAGGCGTCGGCGTGTTCGAGGGCGCCGTGATCGCCGCTCTCCCCACCTCGGTGCCGGCCTCGTCGGCGCTGGCGGCGCTCCTGGTGTTCCGGCTGATCTACCTGGTCGTGCCGTTCCTCCCGGCGATGGCGGTCTTGCCGTTCGTGCGGGTGCGTGCCGTCCCGCTGCCGGCCAAAAGCGATTGCAGGATTGTAATTCCCCCGACAGGCGGGGGCGACGGACCGACCTCATCTCGGATGGCATGGGGCGCCATGACGGCGGCCCGAGACCTGAGGAGATGGACGATGAGAATGACGAACACGAAGCTCGGCCTGGCGGCCTTGGCGGCCCTGGGCCTTCTCGGCGGCGCGGCCGCCGCGCAGTCGGGCGGCGGAACCGGCTCCGACGACCAGGCGGAGGCCCAGGCGCTCATGGCTACGAACATGACGCTGAGCGAAGCGATCTCGGCCGCAGAAGACTCCGGCGGAGGCCACGCCATGAGCGCCGAGTTCGACCACGGGGACGATGGCGAGCGGGCCGGCTTCGAAGTCGAGCTGGCGGCTGCGGACGGGTCGATCTCCAAATTCTTCGTCGGCGCGACCGATGGGGCAGTGACGTCCTACGACGACGCTAGCGACGACGGCGACGGCGACGGCGAAGACAACGACTGACACTCGGTGTAGCCTCGCATAGACGATCAGGCCGGCGGCGCCTACGCGTGCCGCCGGCCCCTCCATAGGCGGACTCATGAAGATACTCGTGATCGAGGACGACAAGACGGCAGGCCCCTACATCGTGGAGGGCCTACGCGAGGAGGGCCATTCCGTCGACCTGCTCGCGAACGGTCAGGATGGGCTGATCCAGGCGACCGTGGGCGCCTATGACGTGATGGTCGTGGACCGGATGCTGCCCGGGCTCGACGGCGTCTCCCTGGTCAAGACCCTGCGTGGCGCGAAGAACCGCACGCCTGTCCTGCTGCTCACCGCGCTCGGCGGGGTCGATGATCGGATCGAGGGGCTGGATGCGGGCGCCGACGACTACCTCGTGAAGCCCTTCGCCTTCGGCGAGTTGAAGGCGCGGATCGCCGCGCTCGGCCGGCGCCCGCAGATGGCCGAGGAGCCGACGGCCCTGCGCGCCCGCGACCTAGAGATGAACCTGCTTACGCGCAAGGTGACGCGGGGCGGGACTTCGATCGACCTGCTGCCGCGCGAA
The DNA here is from genome assembly GCF_947494025.1 of uncultured Jannaschia sp. GTDB lineage: Bacteria > Pseudomonadota > Alphaproteobacteria > Rhodobacterales > Rhodobacteraceae > Jannaschia. The sequence continues at coordinate 26,577 of NZ_CANLTQ010000018.1, read as the reverse complement.
TTCGCGCTGCTCGAGCACCTTCTGCGTCGCAAGGGCCGGGTGCAGACCCGGACCATGCTGCTCGAGGCGGTGTGGGACATCCACTTCGATCCGCAGACCAATGTGGTCGAGACCCATGTGAGCCGCCTGCGCGGCAAGGTGGACAAGCCCTTCGACCGCGACTTGATCGAGACGGTGCGCGGCGCAGGCTACCGGATCGACGCCGAGTGACGCCCGGCCTGCCGGGAAACCCGCTCAGATCGACGCCGCTCCGTCTGACGCTGATCCTGATCGCGATCTTCACGGTCTCGTCGCTCGCCATCTTCAGTTTCTCGTTCCTCGCCGTTCGGCAGGACTTCGATGACGCCCTGCGGGAGAGCGTCACGCAGGCGCTCGCGAGCTACCAGGCCATCGACGAGGAGGAGGAGCTGCGGGAGCGGCTGGCCGCCGAGGTCGCGGCGATACCAGCCGAGATGACGGTGCTGCGCTTCGTGCCCGATGCCGGGGCGTCTGTCGGCAATGTCGATGGCCTGCCGGACATCGACGTCCTCCGCGTCCTGTCCGAAGGCGAGATCGCGGCAGGCACGCGCGCGCTCTCCGACAGCTATCTCGCGATCGGCGGCTGGGTCGCGGGCGGGCATCTGGTCGTCGCGCAGACCCGCGAGCAGGTCGTCGAGATGGGAGAGCTGTTCCTGACCGTCTTTCTGGTCGGCTTCCTGCCGACGCTGGCGATGGCCTCGGCGGCCGGGCTGGCCGTTGCGCGCCGGGCGCGCGACCGCGTGGAAGCGATCCGCGGGACGCTGGCCGAGCTGACCTCCGGCGACCTGACGGCGCGGGTGCCGGACGTGACCGACGCGGCGGACGATCTCGAGCAGATCGGCCGGGCGGTGAACGGGATGGCCCGCGCGCAGGCCACGTCCACGGCCTCGCTCCGCCAGATCTCGGCCGACATCGCCCATGACCTGAAGACGCCGATCCAGCGGGTCGCGATCCAGCTGGAGCGGCTTGAAAGCAGGACCTACCTGACCGCGGACCAGAAGGGGACCGTCGAGGCCGCGCGGGCCGAGTGCGACCGCATCGTGCGCACGTTCCAGTCGCTCCTGCAGATCGCGCAGCTCGAGGGCGGCGCCGTCCGCGACCGCTTCACGCCGACCGACCTGCGCGCGGTCGTCTCGGGTGTCGTGGACATCTACGGGCCGGATGCCGAGGCGAGCGGCCATGATCTGCGACTGGACGTGGTCGGGGCCGGACCGTTCGACGTGAACGGCGATCGGCAACTGCTGGGCCAGGTGCTCGCCAACCTGATCGAGAACGGCCTGCGCCACGTGCCTCTGGGCGGCCGCATCGTCGTGACCCTCGCGCGCGAGGGTCCTCGGGCCGCCCTCGTCGTCGCCGACGACGGCCCCGGGATCCCGGCGGAGGAGCGCGACCTCGTGCTTCGGCGCCTCTACCGGCTGGAGCGCAGCCGCACGACGGACGGCAGCGGCCTCGGGCTGTCGCTCGTCGCCGCCATCGCCGGGCTGCACGATGCCACGCTCTCGCTCGGCGACGCGGCGCCGGGCCTAATCGTGCGCCTCGCCTTTCCGGCGGCGGGCGCCGGCTCGAAGGAGTAAGCATCCGGTCTGCCTCACGGCGAACAGGCCGGCCTTGCGTGAAGGCTGACCCCGATTGCTGCATGATCGGATCGTCGTCCGGAGACGGCTCAGTTGTCGCCGATGATCGCCTCGATCTGCTCCTTCGTCGTGCTGCCTGAGTCCGAGACGAGGGCGTGGATCGCGGCGAGCTGTCCGAGCGACAGCGTTTGCACCTCGGTGGTGATGCCGTGGCTGTCGAAGAACCGCTCGATGCTCATGTCGAGCTGGCTCTCGCTCGCCTCGTCGGTGGCGGTCGATTGCGCAAAAGCGGGCAACGGTGCGGCCAACGTGACGGCCATCGCGGCGGCGAGGGACAGGGCGCCGAGCGCGCTGCGCGGGTTTGGTCCGGTCATGTTCTGTATCCTCTTCTTGTCGACGCGACCCCATCGGCTGCGCCTGTCATCATTATGAGGAGCCGGGATCAAGCGTGTCTGTCGGCTGGATTACAGTCCTGCAATGGAGATTCCGTCAACGAAGCATCGAAGGCGAGCGGCGTCTCGATCTGTCCGATCCGGAACGCGGCATGCAATGCCAGCACGATCGGCACCGAGACGAGCCAGGCGAAGACCACGTCGCTGAGGAAGTGCGCCCCGAAGGCGACGCGCAAGAGCGAGCCGAAGATGGCGACCGCGACGATGCCGACCCTGGCCACGACGCAGTGCCGGGCGGGCAGGAGCGGCACCGCGACGAGCAGGAGGATCGTCGTCATGGTGGCCAGCGCGCTGGCCTCGCCCGAGACGAAACTGCAATGCGACGGGCATTGGTCGGCGGCGGTGAGCACCGGCGTGAAGGCCGCGTCGCCGCCGAAGAGGTCGACGTTCCAGGGCCGGGCGCGGCCGGACTGGGGTTTGAGCACCGCGTTGACCAGAAGGCCCGGGCCGAGCGCGTAGGACGCGGTCGCGAAGGCGAGGACGCGCGTACGCAGGACGCGGCTGGCCGGCCAGGCCAGGCCCGCGAGCAGCATCCCGACCACCACGATCATTGCGCCGTCGGTCAGGCCGATCATCGCGTCCCGTACGGCGTTCCAGGCCATGGAGGCACGCAACGGGAAGCCCCGGGCGTCGCCGAAGATACCGCTGATCCGAAGATCCAGGTTCGGGAAGGTCAAGAACAGGGCTGCGACCAGGAGGGCCGCGATGCCCACGGCCTCGATCCGGCTCAGGACGGGGTTGGGACGGCTCACGAGCGAAGCTCCGTCTGCGGAGCGTCCAGTGGCTCGACGGGCTGTTCCCGGCCGAGCAGACGACCACTTTCGCAGCCGCGCCTGCGGATGAGCCATGCGGCGCCGAGGAGGTCCGGGATGCCGACGAGCGCGCGGGCGAGGTTGGAGTATTTCGACGCGCCGCCCAAGCGCTCGCGATGCGTTACGCGCGTGACGGCCACGTCCCAGCCCTCGCGCAGCATCATCGCGGGCATGAATCGGTGGATGTGGTCGAACCAGGACAGGTCGAGATAGGCGGCGCGGCGGAACGCCTTCATGCCGCAGCCCGAATCGCGCACGCCGTCGCGCAGCAGAGCGCGGCGGATGGCGTTCGCCGCCTGTGATGCCAAGCGACGCCAGGCCGTGTCCAGACGGCGGATGCGCTCGCCCTGCACGAGGCCCAGACGATCCGCGCCCGAAGCATCGAACGGCGCGAGCAGCAACGGAATCTGGTTGGGCGGGTTCTGCCCGTCGCCGTCGAGCGTGACGACGATGGCGCCGCACGCGCGCCGGACGCCCTGGCGGATCGCGCAGGACTGCCCGCGGGGCGCGTCGTTGCGGATCACGGCGAGAAAGTCATGGCGTGCCTGGAGCGCGTTCAACGCGTGGTGCGTCCCGTCTGTCGAGCCGTCGTCGACGACGATCAGCTCGAAGGCGTGGTGCGCGAGCACCCGTCCGATCTCCGCCACCAGCGGGCCGATGGCCACGACCTCGTCGCGGGCGGGAACGATCACGCTGATCGCCGGCGCGACGGCGTCAGGGTCGCGGGATGTCATGAAGTGGGCTCCGGAGCGGGCGCGTCGGCGACGTGCCAGATGGCATAGGGGGCGTTACGGAATACGATCGTCTCGTGCGGCCGCCAGTCCGGGGCGGCGCGGTCGGAGCGAGCGACGATGATGCCGCCCGGATGGGCGGCCCGCCATTCCGCCAGCGCGGCCGCCGATCGCGGGTTGGCGACCGGTCGCGTCAGCCGCCCGGCGAAGTTGAACTCGGCGTGGTAGGTCTGCCCGTAGAAGGCGATGCCGTCCGTCTCGCGGGACGCGACCGCCTTCGCGATCTCTTCCGTGTCGTAGATGCCGCGCGTGTCGGTCAGGCCGATGGCCAGGTCGAAAGACAGCAGCAGGCCTAGGGACAGCACCGCGCCTCCACGCAGGCTACCGAGACGGATCGCGAGCCAGCAGACCGTCAGAGTCAGCAGGACCCACACGACGAGGATCGAGCGGGGGTGCACCAGATCGGCGGCCTTGCCGATAGGGACCAAGCCGGCCGCCACACCTAGGCCGAGGGCCGCCAGCAGGAGGACCGGCAAGGCGGCGACCATGACGGTGCTGCGGACGTCCCGCGCGAGCCGCGCGACGACGATGGCTACGGCCGCCAACTCGGGCACCAGATAGTGCGCCTGCTTGCCGCTGATGAGGCTGAAGAGGAGGAGCGCGCCCCCGCCCCAGACGAGGCAGAGCCGCAGGCCCGGCTCCCGGAAGATGTCCCGATCAAGCGCCGCGCGCCACAGGCCCGGCATCCAGGCCCAGGGAAACAGCAGTGCCGGCAGCAGGGCGAGGTAGAACCACCAGGGTTTGGCATGGGCGAAGCTGTCGGCCATTCGTCCCGCGCTCTGCGTCCACAGGACAGCTTCGCGGTATTCGGGACCACCCGCGACGATGGCCGGGATGAGCCACAGCGCGACGACGCCGAGCGCCGTGGCAAGCGCCAGCCCGCCGCCGGCGACAAGGCGGCGGGCAGATGCGCGCCGACGCTTGCCGGCCCAGAGCGGTACCAGCAGCAGCGCCGGTGCCACGTGGATCAGGATCACCGGCCCCTTGACCAGTACGCCTGCGGCGATGGCTGCCCCGAGCAGCGCCCAGTAGCGGCCCCGACCGGTCTCGGCCGCGCGCAAGAGCGCCAGCATCGCCGCAACTGTCGCTGCCGCGAGGGCGGCGTCGAACATCGTCAACCCGCCGTAGAAGCCGAAGATCAGTAGGCCCGAAAGGGCGAGGACCGCGCGGGGTCCGGCGCCCGCGTCTTCGGGCCAGAGCGCCCGCGACAGCCGGCCGGTCAACAAGATCGCCAGCACGGCGAAGGCGGGACCGACCAGCCGCGCACCGGTCTCCGAGACCCCTGTGGCGGACCAGACCGCATTGATCGCCCAGAAGAGCAGCGGCGGCTTGTGGGTGTAGAGCGCGAAGTTCTTCGACGGAACCAGCCAATCGCCGGACAGCCACATCTCCCAGGCGACGGCCAGATAACGGGTCTCGTCGATCGGCATGGCGGGGCGCAGGAGGACGCCTGCCACGGCGACCGATACGAAGGCGAGCACCGCGGTGCGTGCAGCAGCGCCGTCGGTCATGCCGCGAGCGACCGCCGGGCACGTCCGATCAGCGCGAGGTTGCGCGCGTAGACGACGAGACCAGTTGCCTGCCCCAGAATGAAGACCGGGTCGCGCCGCCAGATCGCGTAGCTCAGGAGCGTGATCCCGCCCAGCAGGCTGAACCACCAGAAAGCTACCGGGATCACGCTTTGGCGCCGACGCTCGCTGACGATCCACTGCACCAGGAACCGCGAGGTGAAGAAAAGCTGCCCGGCAAGCCCCACCCCGATCCAGATCGTCTCCGCCGTCATCTCGTCTCCTCGTCCGACGCGCGGTTGCGCCCGCGGTCCGAGGGGCTCGTGACGGTCGAACCTTACGTTTCGCTGACGGGCGGATTAGCCTGCGACGAGCTTGCCGATGCGGAGGGTCGATGCGCCTGCTGGTGGTGGAGGACGAGCGGGATCTGGCGGGCGCGGTGGCCGACCACCTGCGCGCGGCCTCCCATGCCGTCGACGTGGTCGCGACGCTCGACGACGCGATGGGCGCCGCGCGCGCCGTAGCCTACGCGCTGATCCTGCTCGACCTGGCGCTGCCGGACGGCGAGGGGCTCGCGCTGCTCCGCGATCTGCGGGAGCGCGGCGACGCCACGCCCGTGCTGATCGTCACCGCGCGCGACCGGATCACCGAGCGGATTGCGGGGCTCGATGCAGGCGCGGATGATTACCTGGTAAAGCCCTACGACCTCGACGAGATGCTCGCGCGGGTCGCGGCGATTCTGCGCCGGATCGACGGGGACCGGACGCCCGAGCGACGGTTCGGCGCGCTGCGCCTCGTGCCCGCAACGGGATTGGTCGAGGTGGATGGCATCCCCATATCGCTGACCCGCAGGGAGTGGGCTGTGCTGGACCGGCTGAGCCGCAGGCCCGACCTGACCGTGGGTCGCTCGGAGCTGGAGGACGCGGTCTACGGCTTCGGCGAGGAGGTCGAAAGCAACGCCATCGAGGCGCATGTGAGCCGTCTGCGCGCCAAGCTGGGGCGCGACGCGGTCGAGACGGTGCGCGGCTTCGGCTACCGGATGGGCCAGGCATGAGGGCCGATCGCAGCCTCGCGCGGCGGCTGGCGCGTCTCACGAGCCTTGGCTTCGCGGCGATCTGGCTGCTCGCGACGTTGGCCATGGCGCTCGTGCTGCGGTCCGAGCAGGAAGAGCTTCTCGACCTCACGCTGCGAGAGACGGCCGAGCTGTTCCAGCCGGTCTTAGTCGAGCGTTGGAAGAGCGGCGAGGGCGGCGCGATGGCCCCGTCGGACGACCCGCCCGATGCCGATGAGGCGCTGGTTTTCCTGTTGCTCGACTCCGAGGGTCGCGTCTTGCTGCGCTCCGCCGGCACGGCGCAGGCAGACCTCCCCAAGGGGCCGCCTGCGCGGGGATACCGCGAGACCGAGACCCACGCTTTTTACCTGACCGGCGCGGACGAGGCGGGATATGCCGTGGCCTTCGGCGACCCGCTGCACGAGCGGTGGGAGGCCTACCGCGACAGCTTCCTAGCCTTCCTCCTGCCGATGCTGGCGCTCCTGCCGATCGGCTACCTGATGGTCGGCTGGATCGCGCGGACCGCGCTGCGCCCGCTCGACGCGCTGCGCGGCGAGATCGCCGCCCGGGGAGACGGGCGGCTCGACCCGATCGACGCGGGCGGGCAACCGGGCGAGCTGCGCGCAATCACAGCGACGCTAAACGGGCTGATGATCCGGCTCGGCCGCGCCATCGACGGCGAGCGCGCCTTCGCCACCAACGCCGCGCACGAGCTGCGCACACCCGTGGCCGTGGCGCTCGCGCAGGTTCAACGGCTGAAGGCCGAGGCCCGCAACGACGACCGAGAGCGGATCGCGCGGATCGAGACGGCGCTCGTGCGCATGTCGCGGCTGGTCGCTCGGCTGCTGCAGCTCGCCCGCGCCGATGCCGGGATCGGGGCGGCAACCGATCCACAGGATCTTCGGTCGTTGCTCGACCTCGTCCTCGAGGACAGCCGCCGCGACCCCGCGCGCGCCTCTCGGCTGACGGTCGCGATGTCCGCCGGCCCCGTCATGGCGCGGATCGACGCAGATGCCTTCGCCATCCTGGCGGGGAACCTCGTCGACAACGCGTTCCAGCACGCGCCGGAGGGATCCGATATCCGCGTCACGCTCACGTCCGACGCCGTGCTGCGCGTCGAGAATGATGGCATTTGCCTGCCCGAGGCCGAGCTCGCCGGGCTCACGCGGCGCTTCCGCCGCGGCCGTGTCGCGGGCGGGGGGTTCGGGCTCGGCCTCCACATCGCCGAGACCATCGCTAGGCAGTCCGGCGGCAGCCTCGCGCTCGCCTCCCCGCCGGTGGGGCGCGAGGGCGGGTTCGCCGCGACGTTCCACGCAGTCGCCTGACGCGGATTTTGGTCGGTCAGGCGCGCATGGGATTGCATGGCCGTGTCCCCTCATCGAGGACATCCCGGGTAAGCGCATCGACGTAGGCCCACGAATACGCCCCGTCCCGCAGGTCGAGGCGTAGCAGGCCCGTCCGCCCGAAGGCCGCCGCCTCCGTCGTCTCCAGCCTCGGCCGATCTTCAGACGTCTTCCCGCCCGTCCCTACGGTGAAGGCGACGGTGCCGATGCCGGGGGCCATCCGGCCTGCGCCGTCGAGCGCCACGGTGCGCTCGTAGAAGTGGTTGTGGCCGTTCAGGACCAGCGTTGCGCCGCCCTGCTGGAGCTGCCGAAAGAGGTCGACGGCGCTCGCCCGGCCGTCGCGCTCCGCGAGCGAGTGCGCGGGCTTGTGGTAGAACGCGAGGATGCAGGCGCCGCCAGCCTCGTCGAGCCGGTCGCGAAGCCATGTCGACTGGGGAGAGCTGGGGGACGCGTCCACCTCGCTATTCAGCGACAGGATCAGCCAGCCGGGCACGTTGACCGCATACCATCCGCGTCGGTCCGGTCCGGCTTGCGCGCCGAAGTAGTCGTAGTAGCCAAACGCGGCGGGGGTGTTGTATTCGTGATTGCCGGGCGCCGGCAGGATGCGGGGCTTCAGAGAGCCCCAGGTCGGCTCGAAGCAGTGCTCGAATTCCACGGGACGACCCTTGCTGTAGACGATATCGCCAAGAGCCAGGATCGGCGCTTCAGGCCAACTTTCTGCCAGGGCCGCGGTCTCGTTGGCAAGCGCGGTGGTCGGGTCCAGCGCGCTTTCCAGCCCGAGGAGACCGGCAAAGTTCGGCAGCTTGTCGGCGAAGCCGGGCCGCTCTTCACAACTCGCGATATCCCCAACAGCGAGGAGGGTCGTGGTGCCGTCGGCAGCGGTATCGGTCTGAACTACTTTTTGCGGTGTCAGGCCGTTCGGCGGAAAGATGAACGCTCGTGCCTCCGAGATGAGGTATCCCATGCCCTGGTACTCGATGGCCGCCAGAACGAGCAGGGTAAGAAGGGTTCCGGCGAAGGTTTTCCAGATCATGGTGGCTGCGGCCTCGTTGATTGATTCAACGGGGCGTTAGATGCCGTTCCTGACGGACAGCTTACGAGAAGTGAGACTAAGCATTTTACATAATAGCACTTACAATTTACAGAGTTCTGAACGAATTCCTGTTGATGATCATGCTCTTACCACCAGACCTCAACGCAGGCTGCTCCGCTCTCCTCTGCGGCGACAATATCGGCGTAGCGTACACGTAGTGCTGCTTCGACAGCGGCCGTCGAACTATTGCCGCCGCGCAGCCAGACGACGAGCGGAGGCGCGCCACGAAGCGTAGCTATCTCCGCCAGGTCGACGTCGCGGGTGGCGATCGCGAAACCGTCTTGGGCCGCATGCTCCCAAACGTCTGTGTCAGGGGCGCGATCCAGATCGATTAGACGGACTTGAGTTGACCCCGGGAATAAGGTCGGCCAGCCGCAGTGGAAGACGGTGGCTGAGATTCTGATCGAACAGAAGCTTCACGACAAAGGAAGCGAACCGGGTCCCGTCACTCCGCCGCGACGGTCGTGGTGTGCTCGCGCTCCGCGGCGAAGGCCAACGCAGCGCGGATGTCCGCCTCAGTCAGTTCGGGAAAGTCCTCGATGATCTCTGCGACGCTCATGCCCGAGGCCAGCCAGCCCAGCACGTCGCCCACGGTAATACGCATGCCGCGGATTACGGGACGTCCGCCACGAAGACCCGGGACCATCGTGACGATCCCGGCCCATAGGGGCTGCTGTGGCTCCGATGGGGACGGCATTGTCATATAAGGAAGATAGCGCGCAGCATGGTCTGTGGAAAGAAGGCGTCTCATTCTGTCGTCCTGTCTACCTACCACTGATGGTTACTGAACATGAAGACTGTTACCTATCTATTTAGAAAGGTTATCCAAAGTTTTTGGAACTGAGGTCGGTTATGTATAATCAGCTCTGACCGATGTGGGCTCAGACTTGGTGTTCTCTCATTTTTCTTTGCGTGATATCTCGAGACAATGACCAAACCTACCCTACCTCGCCCCGTCCGAGTATCCCAAAAGTGGGGCTTCGGCCTCTCCCCTGAGAAACCAGAGACACGCGCCCGCCGCATGACTGCTGCACGTCGGACAATTGATCTAATCAAAGGCGACAACGCCGATACAGCTACTGATCTCGAAGCACTTTCCGAATCGAAGGGCCTTTTCAGTAGAGCTTACCGCCAAGATCAGTGGGATTGGTTCATAGTCTGGTCCTATCTAGGACGTCCACCAAATCATCTGTTGCAACAGTCTGCTACGGGTCTAGGCGAGCTTCGAAAATCTCTAAAGTCAGACCAACCAGAATTTGTAGAACATTTACGCGGTGAACTACAAAGCTGCGGTGTTCCTCGATTTCTTGGAAATTATCTCACGGGAAGAACGGATTGGAAAGGAGGAGTAATATACGTCTTGTCATCGCGATCCCAGCCTGAATTTCTAAAGATCGGTTATACGACTCGAGATCCAATATTGCGCGCCTCCGAGATAAACGCCGCTACTGCTGTTCTGGAGCCCTTCGGTGTTCGAGCGGCATGGACCGTGGAAGAAGCAGCTAGGACGGAGAAGGAAATACATAGATTATTGGATGATTATCGCGTCAGACAAGATAGGGAGTTTTTCAATCTTCCGTTTCGAGAAGCTTTCGAAATTATCGGTCAATACGTGCGCGCTCGGCAAAACCAATGAGAAAATCTAATCTTATTAATTAATGTCAGACGTTCGCTCTATGCAATATAAAAGGAACTATACATTTTATGCGATAGCTGCGATCACCGGTATAAGGGTTGGATCTAGGGTCAGGACCCATAAACTTGCTTGAGGGTGCCCCGGCTGCGTGATTCAAGCTCCCAAACAGAGGGGGCATGATGAGCGGGCATTTCTGGCTGACCGACGAGCAGATTGAGCGGCTGCGGCCATTCTTTCCGAAGTCCCGAGGCAAGCCACGCGTTGATGACCGGCGGGTGCTGAGCGGGATAATCTACATCAAGAAGAACGGTTTGCAGTGGAAGGATGCGCCTTCCATCTACGGCCCGCCCAAGACGCTCTACAACCGGTTCGTCCGCTGGTCACGCATGGGCGTGTTCGCCCGGATTTTCGTCGAGTTGGCGCAGCCCGGACCGGACGGCGAGACCATCATGATCGACAGCACCCACCTCAAGGCGCACCGCACGGCGGCAAGCCTCTCAAAAGGGGGACTCGGCCGAGGGCAATCGGGCGGACAAAGGGCGGGCTAAACTCGAAGCTGCACATGGTCTGCGACGGATTGGGACGGCCGTTGACCTTCTTCCTGTCACCAGGCCAGATGAGCGATGCGAAAGGCGCGCTGGCTCTGCTGAATGCCCTGCCGCCCGCCAAGGCGCTTCTTGCCGACAAGGGCTACGATGCCGATTGGTTCCGCGAAGCCCTTGAGGACAAGGGGATCGCTGTGTGCATCCCGGCCCGGCGCGGACGGAAGAACCCCGCCAGCCACGACCGGAAACTCTATAAGCAGCGCCACCGGATCGAGAACCTCTTTGCCCGCCTCAAAGACTGGCGCCGGATCGCCACCCGCTACGACAGATGCGGCGAGCTGTTCCTATCCGCCATCTGTATCGCCGCAACCGTCATGTTCTGGTTGTGAGTCCTGAGCCTAAGACCTCGTGGAGGAGGACTTCGAGGAGGCGGGCGCGGGTGGTGTCGGCGGTGGTGAGGGAGGTCTCCAACCGGTCGCAGAGGGCCATGAGGACATCGACCTTCGCCACGATGCGGTGTTGTTCGGCGAGGGGTGGGAGGGGGATGGGCAGCTCCCGCAAGATTCCCAAGTTCAGACCCTTATACGCGATCCCGCGAAGGTTATTTTGGATGTGATCCCAAAAGTAGGGCGAGAGCATCAAGTAAACCAAGAAAGGCCCGGAAAGATCGGCCGCAATGGGGATGACGGCGACTTCTCGAGCGACGTTGTGCCCCTTGAGATCGTCGGGCACCAATGCGACGCCACCGAGCGTCCCACGGATGTTGATCACAACCTCACCGCCTTCGAGCCGCGTCCTTGCGTAGTCAGCCTCGATAGACTCTTGGACTTTTCGGACACCCGAGAGGTCAATGAAACCGGGTCTGACATCGCTGCACCGAAGCGTCGGAACGCCGCCAGACTTTGGTTCTGGGCCGAGCTTAATGACGCCGTATGAAATGTCTCGATCTGGGGCGAGGATTTGCCGGACCTGAGCCCAAGCCCAGCCAGGAGGGCATTCAAACGACATTTCCGCCGCATGCTTTGCTGGCGAAGTCCGCGCTGTCTTTTTCTTCTTGCTGGATTCCGAATGCAGTTTGTCGAGCAATTCCGACGCCGGCTCGTCGGTCGGGTTCTGTTCCACCAGTTTGCCGCGGACGGCGAGGTTGAGGATGGTCTGGCGGAGGGGTTTGATCTGGTCCGGGTGCGTGGTGAGGGCGGGGAGCGTGGCGAGGGCGAAGCGGGCGTTGGCCGGGAAATCCGCTTGGTCTGTGCCGGGCGCGGTCAGGCGGGCGAGGCTGGCGGCGGTCAGCCGGTCGCGGGTGGCCTCGCGCGTGGTGCGCACCGCCTCCAGCCGGTCCAGCAGCGCCATCAGTTCCTCTTCCGATCCCACGATCCGCCGCTGTTCGGCGAGGGGTGGGAGGGGGATTTCGATGCCGTTGACCTGCTTCGCGGACAGATGCTTAACGGTCGTCAGAGACGTGTCGCCGTGCAGGTAGCCCAAGATCATCTGGAGCGGTAGTTTCACGAACTTGGGGTCGATTTCGCAGCGCCAGCCGTTGATGCGCATCACCCGCTGGTTCAGAAGCCCATCCGGCCCGGCCCAACGTCGCAAATTGAAGTCGCCGTCCATGCCGACGAGGTAGTCGCCTGCACGCACGAGATAGCCGGGATCGTATTCACCTTCGTAGTATGCCTCGGTGTCCATCTTTGAAATGTCGCGAATGCGGATCAGCGGCATCCCACGTTTCTCGCCATTGAACTGGCTGGACTTGAACGCGAAGCCGTAGCTCGGTCGCGCGATATCGATAAGGCGTGCCCATACCCAATGGGCAGGTGGGACGAAGGGCAACTCGTCGCGCTTGATCACGACGGCGTTGCGCGGCTCCCGGAGCTCCCCCGCCTTCACCAGCCGCGCTTTCTCCGCGGCGATCCGCTTCAGCAATTCCGACGCAGGTTCGTCGGTCGGGTCCTGTTCCACCAGTTTGCCGCGGACGGCGAGGTCCAGCACGAAGCGGCGCAGGCGGGGAACCGCGTTGGGCGCCTCGGCCACCTTCTCGTAGAGGGCAAGCAGGCGGTCGGCGTTCATCGGGCGAGTGCCTCCGACAGGATCGCCTTCAACTGGTCGCGGAGTGCGGCTACCTCGGCCTCGGCGCGGCCCAAGTCCTCCAGCAGCGTCTCGGGGTCGCCGTGATCCTCGGCCACCGTGTAGGGGTTCTTGATGTCGAGGTTGTAGCCGCGGGCCTTCACGTCCTCGGCGCTGACCTTCCAGGCGCGCTCGGTCTCCACCCGCCCCTCGCGGTGCGGCCCGCCCCACCAAGCGGCGCAGTCGGCCAGATGCTCTGCCCTGATGGGCCGGGTCATGGAATAGGCCTTCTGCCCCTCGGGCACCCGGTGTTCCCAGAACCAGATGTCCTGCGTCGGCGCGCCCTTCTCGAAGAACAGCAGGTTCGTGCCGATCGAGGCGTAGGGGCGGAAGACCGAGTTCGGCAGGCGCACGATGGTGTGGAGGTTGCACTCCTCCATCAGCGCCTCCTTCAGCCGGGTCTTGACGCCCTCGCCGAAGAGCGAGCCGTCGGGCAGGACCACCGCCGCGCGGCCGCCGGGTCTCAGCAGGCGGATAATTAGGGCGAGGAAGAGATCGGCGGTCTCGCGGGTGCGGAAGTGCTGCGGGAAGTTGGACTCGATCCCGTCCTCCTCGCGCCCGCCGAAGGGCGGGTTTGTGAGGACGACGTCCACCCGCTCGTCCTTGCCCCAGGAAATGTAGGGGCGGGCCAGCGTGTTGTCGTGGCGCAGGAACGAGGGGTCTTCGATCCCGTGCAACAGCATGTTGGTGACCGCGAGCATGTGGGGGAGTTGTTTCTTCTCCACCGCGCGGAGGCTGGCCTGCATCACAGCCTCGTCCTCGGGGCGCTTCACATGGTGTTCGCGCATGTGACGGATGGCACAGGTCAGAAAGCCGCCCGTTCCGCAGGCCGGATCGAACATCGTCTCGCCGGGGCGCGGTTCGATCATCTCGGTCATGAAGGCTGTGACGGCGCGGGGCGTGTAATATTCGCCCGCGTTGCCGGCCGATTGCAGGTCGTTGAGGATCTGCTCGTAGATGTCGCCGAAGTGCTGCCGCTCGCTCAGGTTGTTGAAATCGATGCCGTCGATTCGATTGACGACCTGCCGCATCAGCTGGCCGGACTTCATGTAATTGTAGGCGTCCTCGAACACGCTGCGCACGGTGCGGGCTCGGGGCGTGGCGGGGATGAGGCCTTTGAGCGTAGGGAAGAGATCGTCGTTCACGAACTCCTGCAGCGCCTCGCCGGTAATGCCCTCGGGGTCGGCCGCCCAGGCCCGCCATTGCAGCCGCTCGGGGATCGGCGAACGGTAATCGTCGCGCAGGAGCTCCAATTCCTGATCCTGATCGTCGATGATCTTGAGGAAGAACATCCAGCACAGCTGGCTGATGCGCTGTGCATCGCCATCGACGCCGGTGTCCTGACGCATGATGTCCTGAATGGATTTGACGAGGGTGCGGACGGACATGGATCAGGCGGTATCCTTGTAGAGTTCGGTTTGCAGGTCATGAGCGGCGCGCTCGAAGCCGGGCCTGCCACCGAATGCACGGACCAGCTCGACGGGCGTGCCGAGGCGGTCGAGGGGAGCGATCCGCAGCACTGCCACGTCGCCGAAGTTCGTGACACCCTCGTCGGCATACTTCTCCAGCAGCGCATCGAGGACCGCGCGCGCCTGGTCGCCGTACGTGGCGAAGGCATCGCGCTTGCGGACATTGTCGGCGCGCTCCGCGCGCGTTAGCGGCTTGGCGTCGAAGGCGACATGACAGATCAGGTCGAAGGGATCGAGGTCACGATCCAGTTCCGCTCCGATGAGATCGAGCGGCAACCCCTCGGCGGCGAGTTCCTCGAGTATGGCCTGCTTCCGCTCGGTGGCGTTCCAGCGGCGCAGGAAGGCATCGAGGCTCGCGTAGCGCTGCTGCAGGGCGCGTTTGGTAAAATCGCGCAGGGATTCCGTGACGAGTTTGCCGTTCTCGTCGAGATACTCGACACGCTCGGCGACGATGACAGCCCCGACCCCGTCGACGTAGATCTTCTTCTGCGGACCCTTGCCCTTGGCCTCGAACAAGTTGCCGACCGGGTCGATCGGGGTCGTGTCGCCTCCATCGTTCCAGACCCCCTCGCCTTCGCTGGGGTCCGGCTCACCGGCCCCCGGTGTCGGAGGATCGACGGGCTGGTCCGGTGTCGGGCTGTAGATTTGGACGGGCTCGCCATCGAACTCCGGATCGGCAAAATGGCTGGTGGCGCCGCGGAAGTCGATCAGCGTGAAAAAGTACTTGCCCGTGTCCTCATGCACGCGCGTGCCGCGTCCGACGATCTGCTTGAACTCGGTCATGGACCCCACCTCGCGGTCGAGCACGATCAACCGGCAGGTCTGCGCGTCCACGCCCGTAGACAGAAGGCGTGATGTCGTCACGATCACCGGCCATCGGGATTCCGGGTCGATGAAGTTGTCGAGCTGCGCCTGTCCCTCGGCGTCGTTGCCGGTGATGCGCATCACGTATCTCGAGCTTTCGGCGGCGAGGTCGGCGTTCTCGTTGATCAGCGCCTGACGCATGCGCGCCGCATGCTCCTGGTCGACGCAGAACACGATGGTCTTGGCATAGCGGTCGCCGCTCTCCCGCAGGAACTGCGTGACCTTGCGCGCGACGAGCGTCGTGCGGTCGTCGATCACCAAAGCGCGGTCGAAATCCTTGGCGTTGTAGAGCCGGTCCTCGACCTCCTGGCCCGCGCGGTCGAGCTGGCCCCTCTCCGGACGATAGCCCTCGATGTCCCGGTCGACATGGACCTTCACCACCTTGTAGGGCGCGAGAAAGCCATCGCGGATGCCCTGCTTGAGCGAGTAGGAGTACACCGGCTCCCCGAAATACTCGATGTTGGAGGCGTATTCCGTTTCCTTCGGGGTGGCGGTCAGGCCGATCTGTGTGGCGGACGAGAAGTGCTCGAGGATTTCGCGCCATGCCGAGTCCTCGGCGGCACTTCCGCGGTGGCACTCGTCGATGACGATGAGGTCGAAGAAGTCCTCCGAGAACTCCTTGTAGAGCTTCTGCCGTTCCTCCGGCCCGGTGATGGCTTGGTACAGGCCAAGATACACCTCGTAGGCCGGATCGATGCGGCGCTTGCGGTCGAGCGCGAGGGTCAGCGTCTCGCGGCTGCCGTCCTGCCGCTCGATAGTCTTGGCCTTGGTCGAGAGTTTCGCCATGACGCCGCCGAAGGGGCGGAAATCGTTCACCATCGTCTGGTCGATCAGCACGTTTCGATCGGCGAGGAACAGGATGCGCTTCTTCTGCTTGGCCTTCCACAGCCGCCAGATGATCTGGAACGCCGTGTAGGTCTTGCCGGTACCGGTGGCCATCACGAGCAGAACACGATCCTTTCCCTTGGCGATGGCCTCCGTCGCGGCGTTGATCGCGTTGACCTGATAGTAGCGCGGGGCCTTGCCGCTGCCGTCGTCGAAATAATCCTGCAGGACGGTTTGCTCCGCTGCGGCATCGAGACCCTTCCAGGCGCGGTAGCGGGCCCACAGGTCAGCAGGCGAGGGAAATGCATCGAGCGAGAGCGTCGTCTCGCGCTGATTGCTCTGACCGGTCCGGTCGTGGAACACGAAGCCGTCGCCGTTCGAGGCAAAGACAAACGGGATGTCGAGGGTCTCGGCGTAGTCGAGGGCTTGCTGCATTCCGTCGCCAACGGCATGCGCGTTGTCCTTAGCCTCGATGACGGCGATCGGGACATTGGGAACGTAGGACAGAACGTAGTCGGCACGCTTGGCCTGGCCGCGGCTCACCATCTTGCCGCGCACGACGATGCGGCCCTTCGTGAAGCCGACTTCCTCGCGGATCTGGTGCATTTCGTCCCAGCCTGTCGCACGCAAGGCGGGGGTGATGAATTTCGTGCAGATGTCGCGCTCGGACAGGCCGCGCTTGTCGATGCCGATCATCTACCCCCTGCCCCTTCCGTCCATGGATCGATGACCTCGATCCCACAATCGGCGAAACCGTCCCTGTCCCGCGTCGCGACCGCGGCCCCGCACGCCCGGGCGGTGGCCGCGATCTGGCAGTCGGGAAAGGATATCGGATGGCCTCTTGCCTGCCGCTCGGCGAAGATGGTCGCGAAGGCCGATGCAGCGGCACTGTCGAACGCCACCACGCGGCCCTCGAAGTCCTCCGCGACCATCGCGTCGATCGCAGCGAGGAGCGCGGCGCGTCGCCGGCCGTCCGGCAGAAGGGCAACGCCACGGCGGAGCTCGGCCTCGCTGACCGCGCTGAGATGAAGCGCGGCCGCGTCCTGCCGACCGAACCAGTCGATCACTGCATCCGCAGGCGACGGGCGCATCAGCTCGGAGACGACGTTGGTGTCGATCAGGATCACGGCCGGTACCTGCCTCAGTCGAAGCGCGGCGGCTCGGGCATGGGCTCGCGCGGCGGCAGGTCGACCTCCGCCCCGCCCAGAGCAGCGAAGCGCTGGTGGATGGTCTCGCCCAGATTCGCACGCGACGGCGACCGGCCGACCGACCGGCGCAGGATTTCGCGGACTTCCTCCTCCATATACCGACCGTGTTCGGCGGCCCGCATGCGCAGACGCTGCTTCAGAGTGTCGTCGAGATTGCGGATCGTGATGCTGGCCATGGCGTCCTCCACCTTACGTGTCAGGTTAGAGAGTGATTGCATTGCAATCAACACTCGCGTGCGGGTTGGACCGAATTCCTGCCTCGGTATTGGACAATGCGTGCTGTAGCCTGAGGGAAGCTCGGGAGCGGGAACACTGTTGTACGCCCCCGGCGCCGGTATTGTGCCTAGATGACACGCCCTTTTCTGACCAACCCGACCGCCCGCCGGCTCTTCCTCGACCGCCACCTGCTGCTGCGTCCGGGTTCAGGCTCCAGCAAAGGGGCATGATCTGGAGACGGTCCTCGATGGCCTCGGCTTCGTACAGATCGACAGCGTCAACACGCTTGCCCGGGCGCACGATCTGATCCTGTGGTCGCGGCGCGGGCAGTACCGTCCATCCGCCCTCGAGGCGCTCGTCGCCCGTCGGCGGACGGGGTTCGAGCACTGGACCCACGACGCCGCGGTGATCCCGATGCGCTACTATCCGATGTGGCGTTTGAAGTTCGGATGATGTCCCGGGACGTGGTGTAGCTGTCGGTGGCCATCGGGTTTCTCGGTAGGGTCGGGTTGCGACAACCAACCTGAACCGAGGGATAGACCCGATGACCAAACCGATGATGGACCTCCGCGCGCTGGTGGAGAAGAGCGGAGATGCTGATCTACTGCGTGAGATGATCGGCTTTGCCGCCGAACGTCTGATGGAGCTGGAGGTCGGTGCCAAGACTGGCGCCGACTACGGCGAGAAGACCCCTGAGCGGCTGGCGCAACGCAATGGCTACCGCGATCGCGACTGGCAGACCCGGGCCGGTAGTGTCGAGCTGCGCATCCCGCGCCTGCGCACCGGCTCCTACTTCCCGTCCTTTCTCGAGCCGCGGCGCTCGGTCGAGAAAGCGCTGACGGCCGTTATCCAAGAGGCCTATGTCCATGGCGTTTCGACGCGATCGATGGATGACCTCGTGCAGGCCATGGGCGGGACCGGCATCTCGAAGAGCCAGGTTAGCCGGCTCTGCGAAGATATCGATGAACGGGTGGATGCCTTTCTCACTCGCCCGATCGAGGGCGAATGGCCCTACCTCTGGATCGACGCGACTTACCTCAAGGTGCGCCAGAGTGGCCGGATCGTATCTGTTGCCGTGACGATCGCGGTGGGCGTCAACACCGACGGCCGGCGCGAAGTGCTGGGCATGGCGATCGGGGCTTCCGAAGCCGAACCTTTCTGGACAGAGTTTCTGCGCGACCTCGTGCGCCGCGGCCTCTCCGGCGTGAAGCTGGTGATCAGTGATGCGCATGAAGGCATCAAGGCGGCCACGGCCCGGGTGCTGTCGACCACCTGGCAGCGCTGCCGGGTTCATTTCCAGCGTAATGCGCTCGCTCATGCCGGCAAGAGCAGCCGCAGGGTGGTCTCGGCCTTCATCGCCACCGCCTTTGCGCAGCCCGACCATACTGCGGCCAAGACCCAGTGGCGGCTGGTGGCGGACCAGATGCGGCCCAAGCTGCCGAAGTTGGCCACGCTCATGGACACGGCGGAGGAGGACGTGCTGGCCTACATGACCTTCCCCGCCCAGCACCGAGCGAAACTACACAGCACGAATCCAATTGAGCGCCTGAACGGCGAGATCAAGCGACGCACGGACGTCGTCGGGATCTTCCCAAACGAGGCCTCGATCCGGAGACTGGTGGGTGCGATCCTGTTGGAGCAGACCGAGGAATGGACCGTCCAGCGCGGCCGTTACATGACGCTGGAAACGCTCACGCCGGTCTGCGATGATGTGATGGTCAGCCTGCCTGCTGCGCAGCGCGACTGACCTGCTCGGCCCGCCAGTGAGCGCGAGGCCCATGATGAGCTACACCACGTCCCGGGACACCATCGAAGTTCGAACGCGACGAAGCCCGGATGCGAAAACGCTGGCCTGCGTCGCAACGCGACGGTTGGCAAGACGAACTCGAAACCATTCTAAAGCTCATTACGGATCACGGGGCGGTCAGTTCGCTCGACGTCGGGGAGAACGAGGAAAAGAAATCGTCCGGCTGGTGGGACTGGCATCCGTCGAAGACGGCCCTCGAGTTCCTCTGGCGCTCTGGCCGGATCGCGGTCTGCCATCGGCGAGGATTCCGGAAGTACTACGATCTTCCTGAACGGGTTATCCCGCAGGAATACCTTTCCGTCCGCCGTGAGGACGCCGAGATCGTCAACTGGGCCATGTCCGAGACACTGGAGAGACTGGGGTTCGCGACGAGCGGCGAACTCGCGGCCTTCTTCGAGATCGCGAGCCGCGACGAGGCCAGGGCCTGGTGCGCCGCAGCGCTGGCCGCGAGGCGGATCGTCGAAGCGGACATCGAAATGGCCGACGGCGCCCGCCGCCGGTGTTTCACGACGGAAGCGATGTTGGACCGCGCTGCATCACTGCCCGCCCCGTCTTCGCGCGTTCGCATTCTAAGCCCGTTCGACCCCGTCCTGCGCGATCGGGCACGAACTGAACGGCTCTTCGGGTTTCGCTTCAGGATCGAGATCTTCGTACCCGAGGCCAAGCGGACATACGGCTACTACGTCTTTCCCGTCATGCAGGGGGACCGTCCAATCGGGCGGCTCGACGCTCGGCGCGTCGGTCAGGCAATCCGGGTGCGCGCCTTCTGGCCAGAGACCGGTGAGCGGTTTGGCAAGGCGCGCCACGCGGGACTGTTGGCCGAGATCGCAAGGATGGGCAAACTCGCCGGCACCACGTCGGTGGAGTTGCTCGAGGACTGGATGAAAGCGTGAGCTGCTGCCCTGGTTGTGAACCTGACATTTCGGCCCTTACCGGTCATTCGCATGGCCGCTGCGCGCCGCAGTGCAGCTTCCCCAGAGCGGACCTTCACAGTGGCACGCAGCATTGGCGAGTTGATGAAGGTCAACTGTGCAGACTGAACTGCCGTCGATTATTACAAGCCGAATGTCCGCTTCGGACGATCTATCGGGCCTAGGCCGCTCGCTTGTTTCTGCCTCAGGATGCAGCCTTCTTCCTAGGGCGCCGCGTCGTGGTCGGATAGCCGAACGCGAGGAAGATGTGTGAGACATGGATCGATCCGTGCGGCGGCCCCACGGGCGGCGCCCGGTCGTGCACGGTATCAAACAGCGCGTCAGCAAAGAGACCGGACGGATCAATACACGACGTGCCCGCGGGCGTCTTACGCAACTGGAGCGGTCCGTTTGGATCGATCTCCTCGAGCGTCTTGCGCAGTGGTGGGATCACCTCGTCCTTGGGATCGAGCAATACCCCGACCATCGCCGCTACAGATTGCCCTTCGCTGTAGATGCCGTTCACGAAGCGCTCCAGACCGTTCGGCCCGAGATAATGGTCCCGGTGGCCCTTTCCACGACCGACTCGCTTGAACTCGAACACGAGGTTCATTGATTGGAGCGCATCGTTCCAATGATAGGAGATGTCAGTTCGACGCTGCTCCGTGATCTCGCCAGTGGCGGGATTGACAGTCCCAATCACGTTCTCCGCCGTCCATCCGCCGAGTAGGCCCCGCCTCCGGGCGACGTCCCGCTCTACTTGGAACTTCAGCGCTTTCGTCAGCTTGTCCTCGCGCGTCCTAGGGTTGAACTGCGGAAGCTCCGTCGCCGCCAGACGCGTCCAACCCTCGATGATTGCCTCGACAGCTTCCGTCGCCGGCCGGATCGGAAACGCTGCCCGCCATGCAGTCCGATCGCTCAAGTGCTCAGCCTCTCTCGCGGCTCCGGCACCCGCTGCTGCACGTCCCGAACGATCCTCTCCGCGTCGCGCAGGGCTTGCCTGAGAGTCCAGTTGCGGCGCGCGAGGGGCCGCACTACGTAGAGATCGCCGCCGACCCAAATGTGAATATCGGGGACTAGCCCCATGTATTCTCCACTCGGAATCACATGCAGGCCCGCCTCGCGCAGGACACCCAAGGTCTCGATCACCGCTGCGTCGTTCATTCGCGCCTGTGCCAGTGGTGGCCCAGTGGGCGCTTCCTCATAATGAACGCGCGCAATCCCCACCCGCCCCTGACGATCACCCTCGGATGCAAAGACCTCGACTCGGAAACGGCCCTGTCCGCTCGTCCGCTCCCGCCACGAGGTCAGTGCATCCGCCAATCCCGACGCATAGCGGTTGAAATCCTTTTGCGCCGCAGGCCGCTGAATTGGCGTGTCGAGACTCCTGTAGTTCCGCGGCCGCACGGACGGGAGGATCACCTCGCAAGTTTCGAGGACGAGCGCACGCTCCTCCTCATAGAGGCCGAAATACCGGAAAATCGCATCATCGATCTCCGCCCTTGCAGCACCGTAGGCGCGCTTCTGATCGAGCTCGGGCAGCGCGGCGATCTCGTCAATGCAACCGACCACCTTTCGAAGTGCGGCGTCGGCCGCCTTCGGGTCCGGAGCCCCCTCAGGCATGAAGAAGGGGAAGCCCTCGACATCCTTTAGATGCATCGCGTTGCGATCGGTCAGGCGCTTCCAACCGTTAATGACGAGGAAGTAGCGAGCCAGCGCGGACCGCAAATAGGCGGCCAAGAACTTCAGGAGATCGGCGTCCTCTGCCTTGCCCGCGATCACACCGACGCTGCTAGTAAACGTCGCCAGCCCATCGAAATAGACCGCGCGAATGTTCGGCTCCTCGCGCGAGAACCCATCGGGGAAGAGCACGCGCGGGCCGTTGAAGACGCGCTGGACCCCGTCCGACAGACCAACTACCGTCTCGGTCTCCTCGGGCCATGATCGGAGAAGATCGCGGTGGAGAACCGGAGACCCAGTTCGCAACGCCTCGACAGTGACATGATCCATCGCCCGCAAAGGCTCAGCGCTCACGGCCTGCCGCGACTTGTCCATTCGATGGATGCCCTTGCGCTTGACCCAACGTCTGAAAAGCGGCGGGCCTTCCCAGAAGTCTGCAAGACGGCCGCGGATAGCGAGCCGCGACCAAATTGCGAGGTCGTTCGCATCGCCCCACATCAAGGCCACCAGCAGCTTTGGATCGTCGATCACCGACTGGGTCGGTACCATGTGACGGTCGGCCGACTGCATGGTGAGGCGGCCATATACCAAGCTCAAATCTGCCTTGGGCACGAGATACTCGAACGCCTCCATCGGGGCCGGCCCGTTCACCTCGGCAGCCCGCCGTTGGCCTAGGAAGACGTGACAGGTGTTCTCCGCGCTCGGAAAGAGGAGGTTCTGCAGGTCACCGAAATTCGTCAGCCTGAGCGGGCGATATCGGCAGAAGAGACGACTTACATAGTCGGCGCTCGTCGGCGCCAGGAACTGACCGATGGGGAGGAGGAAGCAGGCCACGCCGCCCTCCGCTAGGAACTCGAGCGCCCGCTCGGTGAACGCCCCGGCGATCTGGCGACGGGCGATCGGCAGGCCAGCCGCCTTTGCCCAGTCGTCCATTGAGGACCATGTGCCCCCCGCAGCCTCCGCCCAAGGGGGGTTCGAGATGACCATCGAGAACCGGCGGCCTGCGAACCCATGCGCCTTGGAGAAAAAGTCCGCATCGTTCCAACCGCGGACGAGATTCGTGCCCTCGAGAGATGGAAGTCGCGTCCCCTCCTTCTCTTGGGCTTCGTAGATGTCCTTGGGGTCGAGCCCTTCGAGCAGCGATAGATAGAGGCTGAACGCGGTGACCCGGCACGCCATCGGATTGATGTCGCCGCCAAAGATCGACCGCCTCAGTAGCTCGCCACGCTCGGTGAAGCCGAGCGGCGTCTCCGCCGCATGCTCAGAGAGCGCGATCAGACGCCTATAGGCCGTCGTTAAAAGGATCCCCGATCCGCAGGCACCGTCGAAGATCGTCTCGTCGAGAGGCGCGGGCGAGGCGTCCAGCGCCTGATCGATCGCTAGTACCGCAAGGTTGCGCGGCGTGTAGTACGCGCCGTTCGTCGCCTGTTCTTCCTTCGACAGGAACGCTTCGTAGAGCCCCGAAAGTAGCTCCACGGGGATAAAGGAGAAGTCGTAGTTCCAGAACGCTTGCTGGCCCGTGTCCAGATCGGTCTGCTGTAAGAAGGCGTTGAGCGTTTCGAACCCCGTCTTCGCTAGGGCGTTCCACGGATGATGGCGATCGTTCCCGAGGAAGTCGCCGTTGAAATCCTCGCGCAGACGCTCAATCAGCCACCGCACGCCATCGCGATCCGCCTCGGCCACGAGACCATGCATCGCGCGCACGTCCCGCCGGGACCGGTAGGTCTCGCCGACGATACCACGGTGCTCGAGATAGGAGATAAAGAGGACTTGCCCCATCAGGAGTTCAGCGAGCGCGCGCCCATCCTCTTCGTCTAGGCGCGCCGACTCCTCGAGGCCGTTCCGAGCAATGCCGTCGACCGCCCGGCTGAGGTTCTCGAGCAGCTTTGCGTCGACCCGCGCCTTCATGTCGAACCAAGCGGGCTTCCTGCGCGTCAGGTTCGCGCTTGCCACGTCCAGCGCCGAGAACGGGCCGTCCACACGCACCTCGTCAATCCGCAAAGTCTCTTGGGCGTCTGCCAGCCGCCTCACCGGGACGGCCGTGGCCTCCGCCTCGCCGAGTTCGATTACCACCGTCGCGAGGTTCTGGTTCCAGATGCGTTTGCGGATCGCATCGAGCGTGGGGCGGTCCGGATCCCCGCCATTCTCGTCAACGAAGATCACCGTCGGGATGCCCTCAACGTCGAAGACCGCCCGCGCGCGGATCGCGCCGTCGGGCTTCAGGAGCGTCTCAATTTCCAAAGCAAACGGGTGCGTCTTTTCCACCGAGCGTCCGCGGATATGGAGGACGTCCGGCTCGGCGGTATAGCCGAGCTGCTCGAGCCAGCGAAGCGCGTGCCTGTCAGAGCCATTCATGCCGATCGCCTGATGGTGGCTGCCTCGATACGCCGCCTCCCCTCGCCATGCAGCGCCGGCAAAGTAAACAGGTCGAGCTGCTCTGGGCCGGGCTGCCTCGGAAGGGCGAACCCGTCTCGCAGAATTACGAGATGCGGATCGAGGACCAGTACGATGGAATTATCGGGATCAGCTTCATTTGCCGGGCCGAACGTCTCCCAACTCCCGTCCAGATCGCAGAGAAGCCGACAACCCCAAAGCTTAACGAAAGACGTCCGCCCTAGGAGTGCACGAAGCTCGGCGAAAGAGCCCCGATGGGCTTGCAATTCGATGTGCAGGCGATCCTTGAGAAGAGCGGCGATACGCAGGACGAGAACTGTCTGCCACGCGAACTTCGCCGAAGACCCTTTCCCCGCCGGAGAGACGTCGGGTGCGATGAGCGCACGTCGAACTGTCCACTCGCGAAAGGTCGCGACCGAGAGACCCGTTAGTCGAGCCGCCTCCGAGGTGGGGATCAAACGCGCAGCCATAGCCTCTAAAGATTGGGTATCATACCCTTTCTTAATACGCGGAGCTATGCAAGAACAATGCTAAGCAGACGTTCGTAAATGTCATTGTTGGGTCGATCTAGGCTCGGAGCGGCCTTGCGGCAGCGCAGATCAACATGCAGTTCCGGCGTCGTCCGAATGTCGGCTCCCACCTTCGCGCCATGTCTGGCACGCATTTGCGGCGAAAGTCCGCTTTCCGCCCTCCGTGTCGATCGCCGCAATGCGGAACAACCGAGGCTACCTATTGTCGTCACCATCCCTTCGCTCCCCCGCCGCTACGATCCGCAGCACATCGTCCGGTAGCGGCCGCTGCAACGCGCGCGCCTCGTCGAACGGTGCGGTCAGCCACGCCTTCCACTCGTCCGGTTCGGTCAGGATCACCGGCATGGCCTTCGGATGGATCGCGCCCACGGTCTCGTTCGCCTCGGTGGTGAGGAAGCCGTAGAGCTCGGCCGTCACCTCGCCCTCCTTCACCTTCCGGACGCTCGTCCACTCCGTCCAAATGCCGGCGAAAAACATCAGCGGTCGGTCCTCGTTCCGCGCGAACCAGACCGGCGTGCGGCTCTTGTCCTGTTCCACGCGGTATTCCGAAAAGCTGGTGAACGGGACGAGGCAGCGATGCTCGGGGCCCAGCCAGCGTCGCCAGTGGGACGAGCTGAGATTGCGGACGTTGGTGACGCCCGGATCGGTCTTGCGGTTCTTCAGCGCGAAGGACGGCGACGGCATCCCCCATCGCATCATGACAAGTTCGCGGCCATCGGCGGTCTGGCGCACGACCGGTGCGGACTGGTCGGGAAAAATGGCGGGTAGCGGGGCGAGGTTGCCGGTCAGGTCCTCCATGACCTCCGCAATCTCCCGGATCGCGGCCTGGCCCCGGGTCAAGGAATACAGGTTGCACATGGCTCAGGTCTCCTCGGCTTTGGGGTTCACCATGCCTAGTCCGTCGCGGATACGCTGCACGGTCTGACGGCTTGTCTTGAACTGCCGTGCCAGGGCGGAGATCGTCTCGCCCTTCTTCAGTCCGGCGTCGATCTCGGCCCGGGTCTTGGCATCGAGGGCCGGCGGTCGGCCGAGCCGCTTGCCTTCGGCCTTGGCGCGGTCGATCCCGGCCCTGGTCCGCTCGACGATCAATTCCCGTTCGAACTGCGCGACGACGTTGAGGATGTTTGTCGTCATCCGCCCCGCGGCGCTGGTCAGGTCAATATCGCCCAGGTCGAGGCTCTTCACTCGAACCGGCATTTCACCCAGCCGCTCGATCGTCGCCATCACGTCTACCGCGTTGCGCCCGAGCCGGTCCATCTTCGTGACCACCAGCATGTCGCCGGCCTCGAGCCGATCGACGAGACGCGCGAAGCCCGGACGCTTCATCGCCTCGACGCTGCCCGAGATCGTCTCGGCCATGATGCGGAAGTCTTCGACCTCTATTCCGGCGGCGGCGATCTGCTGTTTCTGGTTTTCGGTCGTCTGCCCGACAGTCGAGACGCGGAGGTAGGCGAAGGTACGAGCCAAGATGTCCTAAATCCCTCTTTTCCGATGGACATGTCCGAAAAACGAGAAAACCTATTTTTGAACGGGGTTCAAGGAAGGTGTCCAATAACCTTCGATTTAGGTCACTACCATCGCGTCCAGCCG
This sequence comes from uncultured Jannaschia sp., assembly GCF_947494025.1. Taxonomy (GTDB): domain Bacteria; phylum Pseudomonadota; class Alphaproteobacteria; order Rhodobacterales; family Rhodobacteraceae; genus Jannaschia. The sequence continues at coordinate 136 of NZ_CANLTQ010000018.1, read as the reverse complement.
TTCGCTGCGCCGATTTCGAACGACCGCAGCGCGGGGGCAAAGCGGACTAATTCCAAGAACCGTCCTTCGCGTTTACGAGGTGGATGACGGCAGCGGGGCTGGACACCCAGTAGCCGTCAAAGGTGCTGCCAAGGTC
>NZ_CANLTQ010000017.1 GCF_947494025.1 uncultured Jannaschia sp. | reverse complement strand
CGCTCAGTGAACGAACGACACCCGCTATGAAGAAGCAGGTGGACGCCAGTTCCTACACCATCTCTCGGGACACTACCGACGTCGACTTCGATCCAACGGTAGATCCTGCCACGCTGTTCGAGCGAGCGTATGGAGCGTCCGAGGCCGACCAAAAAACCTTCGCGGCGAGTATCACCAGAAGGCCATCGGACGATTCACCGCCCCACTTATGTCCTTTCAGCGTCCAACGGGTCGCCTCGACGAACCTCGGTTCTTCGCGGCCGCCGCGAAGCAGCATCGCGCCTTTAAGGAGTCGCAGTTGCCCCGGATGGTCGCATCGTCGCCTGACGAGGCAGCGCTGAAGGCGGAGCTCGAGCGCGCTACCGACGAAAAGATCGCCCTGATCGAGCAGGTCCAGCACAGCTACTTCGACCTTGGCCAGGCCGCCCAGGACAGCCAGCGCACGCCCTTCACGGGCGTGATGACGCGGGACACCTACACCAAGGCTGCCCATTTCGTTCTCTTGCGAGAGATGCTTCCGCCGGGCTGGTTCCGCCTGATCACGGAGATGGAGGGGCCGTTGTCGCGTGTCGTGCCGCACGTTTTCCGCGACGTGATCGAGAACGACGACCTCACCTGGATCGCAATGACCTTCGACAAGGGCGTTAAGAAGCCGGAGATGCTGGCGCGGATCGAGGCATTCCGGAAGCGGTTCGCGGCATTCACGTGGCGCTTCCACGACCGAGATCCGAGCGCAACGGATGGAATGACCAACGCCGACTACATGCGGGCCTTCATCGCCGAGGAGATGCGAACCAAGGTGCGTGTAGATCCCGATGGCGTCTGCTCGCCCTATCCAGGCTCAAACTACCGTGCGAAGCATATGCCCCAGGTGTGGATCGCATCGCCGATGCAGAACGCAGGAGAGACCAATCGGATCGTCGGCTTTCCCCTCATCCGAAAGGACCTGAGACGCGACCTAAAGGATCTGAGCTACACTGATGAGATCGCAGACCCCGACTCGCGAGCCCGCGTTGCCCGGCTGGTCTATACCGCAACGCTTCGGTCGGTCGCCACCTTCTTCGACTCGATTCGAGAGAGGACGAGCCCCGCCGCGCGTGCTGGCGGTCGAGGTGCCCGGTCAGGACCCAGCTACGTTAATGGCGCGTCGTTCAACCCGCGAGTCCTCATCGCGCTGCTCAACATCTTCCGAGTCTACTACAACTGGTTCGAAGAGAGGCCCTACGTGTCCGCGTGGAGCGGGCGCGCCGAGACCACGCCGGCTCCGCAAGGAACGACGAAGGCGCGCGTTCCGGGAACCGCTATGACCGTGGAGATCGAAAAGAGGCGCAGCAGCACACCAGTGAAGCGGACCCCGGCGATGCGGCTCGGCATCCAGGAAGAGCGAGCACACCCGAAGAGCGGTCGGCTCGTAATGCCGAGCCTCCATCGCGTGCTCTACCGCCCGTGGATCTTCTACGGCACCCCGATCTGGGAGAAGTTCGAGGACCCAGACGCCGACCTCCGACGCTCGAAGCTCCAGAGAACCAAGACCACCGCGTGAAGGAAGGCACCCCCGCGAAAGCGGAAGTGCCTAAAATGCTATCAGCTTTCTCTATGTCCCCAGGAGCGGAATGCGTCGCCGAAAAGCGGGGGTCTTGCGTCATTTCCGAAGGCGATCGATCAGTCTGCGGTCAGCAGGGGCGGGCGCTTGTTCGCGATCTTGGAAGGCCCCGGCTCGTCGATACGCAGATCCAGCTCGCCGTCCCTGACGCCGACCTTGACGACGCCGCCCTTGGCCAGCTTGCCGAAAAGCAATTCTTCCGCCAGTGGCTTCTTGATGTGCTCCTGAATCACGCGGGACAGGGGGCGCGCGCCCATCTTGTCGTCGTAACCCTTGTCGGCGATCCATTCGGCTGCCGCGCGGGTGAGCTCGATCGACACGCCACGATCCATGAGCTGCGCTTCGAGTTGCAGCACGAACTTTTCGACCACTTGCAGGATCGTGTCTTTCGGCAGCGGCGCGAAGCTGATGATCGCGTCGAGACGGTTGCGGAACTCCGGCGTGAAGGTCCGCTCGATCGCGGCCGTGTCCTCGCCTTCGCGGCGGTCGCGGCCGAACCCGATGGCGGCCCGTGCGGCGTCGGAGGCGCCGGCATTCGAGGTCATGATCAGGATCACGTTGCGGAAGTCCACGGACCGCCCGTTATGGTCGGTCAGCTTGCCGTGGTCCATCACCTGCAGGAGGATGTTGAACACGTCCGGATGCGCCTTCTCGATCTCGTCGAGCAGCAGGACGCAATGCGGATGCTGGTCCACCCCGTCGGTAAGCATGCCGCCCTGGTCGAAGCCGACATAGCCCGGAGGCGCGCCGATCAGGCGGGAGACCGCGTGCTTCTCCATGTATTCCGACATGTCGAAGCGAAGCATCTCGACGCCGAGCGTGCCGGCAAGCTGGTTGGCAACCTCGGTCTTGCCGACGCCCGTGGGCCCCGCAAAAAGGTAGTTGCCAATCGGCTTCTCGGGCTCGCGCAAGCCGGCCCGTGCCAGCTTGATCGCCGAGCTGAGCGCCTCGATAGCCGGATCCTGGCCGAACACGACGCGCTTGAGCGAGCCTTCCAGGTCGCGCAGCACCTCGGCATCGTCCTTCGAGACGTTCTTGGGCGGGATGCGGGCGATCTTGGCGACGACCGCCTCGATCTCCTTGGTTCCGATGGTCTTGCGACGACGCGAATCCGGAACGAGCGCCTGCGCGGCGCCGGCCTCGTCGATCACGTCGATCGCCTTGTCCGGCAGCTTCCGGTCGTTGATGTAGCGCGCCGACAGTTCTACCGCGGTCTTGATCGCCTCGGCGGTGTACTTGATCGAATGGTGATCCTCGAAATAGGACTTCACGCCCTTCAGGATCTTGACCGTGTCCTCGACCGATGGCTCGTTGACGTCGATCTTTTGGAACCGGCGCGACAGGGCGCGGTCCTTCTCGAAGTGCTGGCGGAACTCCTTGTAAGTCGTGGAGCCCATCGTGCGCAGCTTGCCGCCCGCCAGTGCCGGCTTCAGAAGGTTCGACGCGTCCATCGCGCCGCCGGACGTGGCGCCGGCACCGATCACGGTGTGAATCTCGTCGATGAAGAGGACCGCGTCCGGATGCTCCTCGAGCTCGGACACCACGGCCTTCAGCCGCTCCTCGAAATCGCCGCGGTAGCGGGTGCCGGCCAGAAGCGCGCCCATGTCGAGCGAGTAGATCGTCGCGCCGGACAACACCTCGGGCACTTCGCCCTGCACGATCTTGCGGGCGAGACCCTCGGCAATGGCGGTCTTGCCCACGCCCGGATCGCCCACAAGAAGCGGATTGTTCTTGCGCCGGCGGCAAAGCACCTGGATCGCCCGCTCGACCTCGTGCGCACGCCCGATGAGCGGGTCGATGTCGCCCTTCTCCGATTTGCGGTTCAGGTCGACGGTATACTTGGCGAGCGCGCTCTCGCGATTTTCCGACGGATTCGGACCGCTGGCCTCGGCATTGCCCTGGAAGCTTTCGGCCTCCTCGTCGGAGCCCTGGACGGGGCGGGGTTCGCCGAAATCGGGATCCTTGGCGACGCCGTGCGCGATGAAGTTGACCGCGTCGTAGCGTGTCATGTCCTGCTCCTGCAGGAAGTAGGCCGCATTCGATTCACGCTCTGCGAAGATCGCGACGAGCACGTTGGCACCCGTCACCTCGGTCCGGCCCGAAGACTGGACGTGGATCGCGGCGCGTTGGATCACCCGCTGGAACGCGGCGGTCGGCACGGCTTCGGAGCCGTCCACCTCGGTGACGAGGGTGGACAGATCGTCCTCGATGAACTCCTCGACCGTCTGCTTGAGTTCGTCGAGATTTACGCCGCAGGCCTGCATGACGCGGGCGGCGTCGGGCTCCTCGATCAAAACCAGCAACAGGTGCTCGAGGGTCGCGAGTTCGTGCCGGCGAGCGTTCGCCTGAGCGAGAGCCGCATGAATGGCTTGTTCGAGGGTGTTCGAGAACGAGGGCATGATGTTCTCCTGCCTGTCTGCGGTCAACGGAACTGTAGGCCGCGTTTCTTTAAGTTTTGGTTGTTGGCCCGAAGGCTTCAACCCCTTTTTGTCGTGCTTCGCCGCCCATGACCCGATTGTTATCCGGTAACACCCCGCGAATACGCATCAGAATGCGTCCTTCGCGGCACGGGCCGCGGCAAATGTCTCGATATCGGGTTCGCCGCCCGTGCCGGTCGCCGCTTTAATCGAAGCGACATGAGCCCGGAGAAACGGGTTTGTGTTGCGCTCGTCCCCGAGCGTCGACGGAACGGAAGGACGGCCCCTTTCACGCAATCCTTCGACCTCGGTAATCCTAGAAATAAGGAAATCGCTCTCCGGTTCAAGTGTTCTGGCGAAGGCCAGATTGGCGGCGGTGTATTCGTGCCCCGACGCGATCAACGTCGCATCCGGCAAGTCGGCGAATTGCGCGAGGGAGGCGTGCATCTGCGCGGCGGTGCCTTCGAACAGCCGGCCGCATCCGGCGGCCATCAGGCTGTCGCCGGTGAAGGCCACGCCGTCGAACAGGTAGGCGATGTGCCCGATCGTGTGGCCGGACACGTCGATCACCCGCGCCGTCTCGTTTCCGACCGCGAACGTATCCCCGGGTTCGAGCGCATGGTCGAGCGGGGGCAGGCGATGCGCGTCGGCGGCGGCGCCCCAAACTTCGGCGCCCGTTGCATCCCGCAATTCAGCCACCCCCTGCACATGATCGTCGTGATGATGGGTCAGAAGGATGTCCGTAAGGCGCCATCCGCGGCGGTCGAGCTCGGCGCGGATCGGGGCGGCGTCCGGCACGTCGACGACCGCGACCCGGTCGCCGGACCGGAACAGAAAGGCGTAATTGTCGCGCAGGCAGGGGATCGTCACGAGGTCGGTGGCAAGGGTCATGCAATTCTCCGTGGCTCGGTCTACCATGCCACGACGAACACGAAGGGCAACGCCGATCATGCATCTCGACGTGCTGGATCTCCGGCATTTCTACTACCGGACCCGGCTGGGCCGGGCGGCGCAGAAGGCCGTCCGCGACCGTCTCCTCGCGCTCTGGCCGGAGGCGAAGGGGCAGACCGTGGCGGGCTTCGGGTTCGCGGTGCCTCTCCTGCGGCCCTACCTCGCTGCGGCCCGGCGGGTCATCGGCCTGATGCCCGCGCCGCAGGGCGTCATGCACTGGCCGGCAGGCATGGCGAACGTCTCCACGCTGGTGGAGGAGACGCTCTGGCCCATCGACACGGGACTGGTCGACAAGCTCGTCGTCCTGCACGGGCTCGAGACGTCCGAGAACCCGCCCGCGCTTCTGGAGGAATGCGCCCGTGTGCTCGGCCCGGGCGGCCGGGCCGTGTTTGTCGTGCCGAACCGCACCGGACTCTGGGCGCGGCGGGACCGGACACCCTTCGGCTACGGACGGCCCTATTCGCTGAGCCAGCTGGAGGCGCAGGTGAAGGGCGCGGGGCTCGTGCCGGAGCGCCATGCCGCCGCACTCTTCGCACCGCCCTCGACGGGAAACTTCTGGCTGCGCTCGGGCGGCATGATCGAGCGGATGGGGCAGCGGCTGTCCCGTTCGGGCGGAGGTGGCGTGATCCTGCTCGAGGTCTCCAAGCAGGTCCCGGCCCGACCGCGCAACGGTCTTGCGGAACGCGTACGCCGTCCGCTCCGCGTGCTCGAAGGCGTGCCCGAGCCGACCGCCGGCCGCGTCCTAAGATGTTCGGCGGAACGCTAGGCCGTCGAGGCAGGCCGCCCGGCGTCGATTGTCGACGGGACCCTGGCGCCGGACATCGGCACGCGTCGCGTCCTCCGCCCCCGCAGCCGCGTCACGATGCCGACGACGCTGATGCCGACGAAAAAGACCTGAATCACGAGTGTCGCGACGTTGAAAGCATGCACGACGCTCGAGAGCACGAGCAGCGAAGCCGCGAGGTTCAGCGCGAAATAGCGCATCGTCGCGGGGCTCAGCACGCGCAAGGTTAGCAGGACGTAGTTCGTCACGTAGAGCGTCGCGCCGAGGATGCCGCAGATCTGCGTCGGGGCCGTGACGGACTGAACCATCTGTAACATGACGCAACTTCCCCCGGATTCGCCGGACCTCCGGCGCGCACCGTTCACAGCGTTCGGTAACATCCAGCCGCGACGCGTTCGAGTAAGGGTTTCCTCACGTCGCACAGCCCGGGCTCGCGACGTGGCGGCGACGGCGAACGAAGACCAGGGTCGCAGTTGCAGGGTCCCGACCCCTCTGCTAGTGGGAGCGCGATTTCGTGATCCGGCCCTTTTGGGGCTGGGTCTGACGTGGGCCGATCCCGGAGATTTCGGGGGCCGGAAAGACAGTCGAAAGGGTGGACGTGTCCGAACCAGCTTCGATCTCGACGGGGATAGCTCAGCGTTACGCGCAGGCCGTCTTCGAGCTCAGCCGCGAGGGGGACGCCCTCTCGAAACTCGAGGCGGACGTGACCGCGCTCGACGAGGCGATCCGTTCGTCCTCGGATCTGCGCGGGGTGCTCGTCTCGCCGCTCGTCAGTCGCAAGGAGCAGGGCGCCGCCCTGGGGGCACTGGCGCAGAAGATGGGACTGGGCGACGTTCTGTCGAACACGCTCCGTCTCATGGCTTCCAAGCGTCGTCTTTTCGTCGTGCCGAACATGGTTGTTGTCCTCAAGCGCATGCTGTCCGAAGAGCGTGGCGAGGTCACGGCCGAGGTCCGCACCGCCAAGGCGCTCAGCGAGGCGCAGGCCGGCAAGCTCGCTCAGGCGCTCAAGTCATCGACCGGCAAGGATGTCCGGCTCGACGTAACCGTGGACGACGCCCTGATCGGCGGTCTCGTGGTCAAGATCGGCTCGCGGATGATCGACATGTCGGTCCGCGCGAAGCTCAACGCACTCCAGAATACGATGAAAGAGGTTCGGTAATGGCGATCCAGGCTGCGGAAATCTCCGCGATCCTCAAGGACCAGATAAAGAACTTCGGCCAGGAAGCCGAGGTCGCGGAGGTTGGCCGCGTCTTGTCGGTGGGCGACGGGATCGCGCGGGTCTACGGGCTCGACAACGTCAAGGCCGGCGAGATGGTCGAGTTCCCGGGCGGCCTGCAGGGCATGGCCCTCAACCTCGAGAGCGACAACGTGGGCGTCGTCATCTTCGGGCCGGACGGCGGCATCAAGGAAGGCGACACCGTCAAGCGCACGAACTCCATCGTGGACGTTCCGGCAGGCGAGGGGCTTCTCGGTCGCGTCGTCGACGGCCTCGGCAATCCGCTCGACGGCAAAGGGCCGATCGAGGCCACGGAGCGTCGCGTGGCGGACGTGAAGGCGCCGGGCATCATCCCGCGTCAATCCGTCCACGAGCCGATGGCCACTGGTCTGAAAGCGGTCGACGCGATGATCCCGATCGGCCGTGGGCAGCGCGAACTCATCATCGGCGACCGCCAGACCGGCAAGTCCGCCGTCGCGATGGACACGATCCTCAACCAGAAAAGCTACAACGACGCCGCCGGCGACGACGAGTCGAAGAAGCTCTACTGCATCTACGTCGCCGTGGGCCAGAAGCGCTCCACCGTCGCGCAGCTCGTGAAGCGGCTCGAGGAATCGGGGGCGATCGATTACTCCATCGTCGTCGCCGCAACCGCCTCCGACCCGGCGCCGATGCAGTTCCTCGCGCCCTATGCCGCGACCGCGATGGCCGAGTATTTCCGCGACAACGGCAGGCACGCGCTCATCGTCTACGACGATCTCTCGAAGCAGGCCGTGGCCTACCGTCAGATGTCGCTCCTGCTGCGTCGTCCGCCTGGCCGCGAAGCCTATCCCGGCGACGTGTTCTACCTGCACTCGCGCCTCCTCGAGCGTTCGGCCAAGCTGAACGCCGATAACGGCTCGGGCTCGCTCACCGCGCTGCCGATCATCGAGACGCAGGGCGGCGACGTGTCCGCGTTCATCCCGACCAACGTGATCTCGATCACCGACGGCCAGATCTTCCTCGAGACGGAGCTGTTCTACCAGGGCATCCGTCCGGCCGTGAACACCGGTCTGTCGGTTTCCCGCGTGGGTTCCTCGGCGCAGACGAATGCCATGAAGTCCGTCGCCGGTCCCGTGAAGCTGTCGCTCGCGCAATACCGCGAGATGGCTGCCTTCGCGCAGTTCGGCTCCGACCTCGACCCGTCCACTCAGCGACTCCTGTCGCGCGGCGCGCGCCTGACCGAGCTCATGAAGCAGCCGCAATACTCCCCGCTGACCAACGCCGAGATCGTCTGCGTCATCTATGCCGGCACGAACGGTTATCTCGACAAGGTCGACGTGAAGGATGTGGGCCGCTGGGAGGACGGGCTCCTGAAGCATCTGCGCGGTCCCGCGAAGGACGTCCTCGACTATATCACCCGGGAGGATCCGAAGGTGAAGGGCGAGGCCGAGGACAAGATCAAGGCGGCGATCGACGATTACGCCAAGAGCTTCGGCTAAGGGGGCCCTCCATGCCTTCTCTGAAGGATCTCAAGAACCGCATCGCGTCGGTCAAGTCGACCCGCAAGATCACCAAGGCCATGCAGATGGTCGCGGCGGCGAAGTTGCGCCGGGCGCAGGACGCGGCGGAAGCGGCGCGTCCTTATACCGAGCGCTTCAATGCCGTGATGGGTCAGCTCGCCGCCTCTGCGGGCGGCAGCGATACCGCGCCGAGGCTCCTGACCGGGACCGGCGCGGACCAGACGCATCTGCTCGTCGTGATGACGGCGGAACGCGGATTGTGCGGCGGCTTCAACGCCAACATCGCCAAGCTCGCCAAGCAGCGGGCTGACAAGCTCGTCGCCGAGGGCAAGACGGTGAAGATCATCACTGTCGGCAAGAAGGGCCGGGAGTCGATGCGGCGGAACTACGGCCAGTACTTCGTCGATCACGTCGATCTGACGGAGGTGAAGCGGATCGGTTACGGCGACGCCTCGGCGATCGCGGCGGACGTGCTCAAGCGCTTCGAGGCGGGCGAGTTCGACGTCGCGACGATCTTCTTCTCGAAGTTCAATACGGTGATCTCGCAGGACCCGACCGCGCAGCAGATCGTCCCGGTGAAGTTCGATGCCCCCGAGGAGGGCGCCGGTGCGTCCAACCTTTATGACTACGAGCCGGGGGAGGAGGCGCTCCTCGCCGACCTGCTGCCGCGCGCGGTTGCGACGCAGATCTTCGCGGCGCTTCTCGAAAACGGCGCTTCCGAGCAGGGCGCGCGCATGTCCGCGATGGACAGCGCGACGCGCAACGCGGGCGAGATGATCGACAAGCTGACGATCGAGTTCAATCGCTCGCGGCAGGCGGTGATCACGAACGAGCTGATCGAGATCATCTCGGGAGCCGAGGCGCTTTGATGCCGGGCCGCGATCCGTCCGGTCGTCCGATCGACGCCTTCGGATCGCGGCGTCCCGCCCGCACGGGCGGCGTCCGGTGCATGCCGGGGAACCGGATGACGGGGCGCGGAACGGATGCGGGCCAGAACCCGTGTCCGGCCCCGCGCGACATCGCAGCTTTATAGTACGACGGGCCCCGCGCCCAGAAAACCGGAGACAACGACATGGCCACAACCGGCAAAATAACCCAGGTCATCGGCGCCGTCGTCGATGTGCGGTTCGAAGGCGACCTGCCCGAGATCCTCAACGCGCTGGAGACCGACAACCAGGGCAACCGCCTCGTCCTCGAGGTGGCGCAGCATTTGGGAGAGAACTCCGTCCGCACCATCGCGATGGACTCGACCGAGGGTCTGGTCCGCGGTCAGGAGGTGCGCGACACAGGCAAGCCGATCTCGGTCCCGGTTGGCGACGCGACGCTCGGGCGCATCATGAACGTCATCGGCGAGCCGATCGACGAGAAGGGCCCGATCGGCGCGGAAGAGACCCGCTCGATCCACAACCCCGCACCCGACTTCGCGTCGCAAGCCACGACATCGGACATCCTCGTCACGGGCATCAAGGTCATCGACCTGCTGGCGCCCTACGCCAAGGGCGGCAAGATCGGTTTGTTCGGCGGCGCGGGCGTGGGCAAGACGGTCCTCATCCAGGAGTTGATCAACAACATCGCGAAGGTGCACTCGGGCTACTCGGTCTTCGCCGGCGTGGGCGAGCGGACGCGCGAGGGCAACGACCTTTATCACGAATTCATCGACGCGGGCGTCATCAACATCGACGACCTCACACAGTCCAAGGTGGCGCTGGTCTTCGGCCAGATGAACGAGCCGCCGGGCGCCCGGATGCGCGTGGCGCTGTCGGGCCTGACCATGGCCGAGCAGTTCCGCGACTCGTCGGGAACCGACGTGCTGTTCTTCGTCGACAACATCTTCCGCTTCACGCAGGCGGGCTCCGAGGTGTCGGCGCTTCTGGGGCGGATCCCTTCCGCCGTGGGCTATCAGCCGACGCTCGCCACCGACATGGGCACGATGCAGGAGCGGATCACCTCGACCACGCGCGGCTCGATCACGTCCGTGCAGGCGATCTACGTTCCCGCGGACGACCTGACCGACCCGGCGCCGGCGACGTCCTTCGCGCACCTCGACGCGACCACCACGCTGAGCCGCGCGATCTCGGAGCTGGGCATCTACCCGGCCGTGGACCCGCTCGACTCCACCTCGCGCCTCATGGACCCGAAGGTCGTGGGCGAGGAGCACTACAAGGTCGCGTCCGACGTGCAGCAGACGCTGCAGCGCTACAAGTCGCTGCAGGACATCATCGCGATCCTCGGCATGGACGAGCTTTCGGAAGAGGACAAGCTGACCGTGGCCCGCGCCCGGAAGATCCAGCGCTTCCTGTCGCAGCCCTTCGACGTGGCCCAGGTCTTCACCGGCTCGCCCGGTGTGCAGGTGCCGCTTGAGGAGACGATCGCCTCCTTCAAGGCCGTGGTCGCCGGCGAGTACGATCACCTCCCGGAAGGCGCCTTCTACATGGTCGGCGGTATCGACGACGTGAAGGCCAAGGCCGAACGCATGGCCGCGGAGGCTGCTTAAGCCATGCGGTTCGAACTGGTCTCACCCGAGCGGCGGCTGGCATCGGTGGACGATGCCCGTGCCGTCCGCATCCCCGGCGCGGACGGGGACCTGACCGCGATGGCCGACCACGCGCCGACCATCACCTCCCTGCGTCCCGGCATCCTGACGGTCGAAGGGCCGAACGGCGAGGAGAGCTATGCCGTGACCGGCGGCTTCGCCGAGATCGGCGCGGGCGTCATCGTGCTTGCCGAACGCGCGCGTCATGTCGACGACGTCACGCAGGAGTTGTTCGACGATTGGGTCGCGGAGGCGCATCGGGCGCACTCCGAGGCCCCCGAGGACGGTGTGGATTCGGCGGCCAAGTTGCTTGCGGACATGGTCGCGATGGGTGGCCATATCGGTCTGAACTCGAACCAGGCCAATCTCTAGGCAGGGCCCGCGGGATCGACGGAAGGCCCCGGACTCACATCCGGGGCCTTTACCATTTCGATACCCCTCCGTCGGTATCGGATGGCTGGCCCGCCATCGCAGGGATGGCTGAGAGATCGGACGCGGTGCGCAAGCTTCAGAACCACCTCATCGGGATCTGTCAGGGCAGCGAGATTCTGTTCTCCCATTTCGAGGACGGCGGCGAGATGTGGACCGGTCGCGGCCCGCGCGAGGTCCGGCGTCGCGTCGCCTTCGACACGCCCTTCAAGACGCCGCCCGCGGTGATGACCGCCCTTGCGATGTTCGACATCGACGCGCCCACCAACGCCCGGGCCGATCTGAGTCATGCCACGGTCGACCTGTCCGGCTTCGATCTCGTGCTGCGGACCTGGGGCGATACACGGATCGCCCGCATCCGGGCCGACTGGACCGCGATCGGCGAGGTGCGGGGCGAAGACGAGTGGGACGTCGACTAGAATAGCATCAAAGGATGACGCGGTGTTCCGACTGTCCCTGAACGGGCATGTCGGTCGCGACCCAGGTGTAGCCGCCTCCCGGTTGATGCTCGAGCGCGCCGTCGGCCAGACCCTGCGTCGCCGAGGTCACGTACATGGAGCGCAGGTCGGCACCGCCGAAGGCGGGGCAGGTGACATGCGCCGCGCCGCAATCGAGCGCCGCACGGAACCTTCCGTCCGGTCCGTGACACGCCACGCGCCAGCCACCCCATTGCGCAACCCAGAGATTGCCCTCCGCGTCGCAGACCGCGCCGTCGGGGTTCAGCCCCACGCCGGAGAAGTCGGCGAAGATCTCGGGCTTTCCCGAGGGCCAGCCCGCCCGGTCGATCTGCTGCGTCCAGATGGTACCCTTGGCGGTGTCGGCGAAATAGGCCGTGTCCCCGTTTGGCGCGAAGCAGATCGCGTTCGGAATCGTGATATCGCGGAAGAGTTGGCGGACCTCGCCCCGGAAGTAGCGGTAGATCGCGCCGACCCCCGGTTCGGCGTTCTTGCCCATCGTGCCGATCCAGAAACCCCCGAGCGGATCGGCGCGGCCATCGTTGGACCGTGTTGCCCCGATATCGGCCTCCACGGGCGCGATCCGCTCCTGCGCGCCGGTTTCGATATCGAAGCGCCACAGCCCGGTCTCGCCCGCAACGAGCAGGGTCGTTTCGTCGACCCAGCCCCCGGCGGAAACCATCTCGTCCCATTGCCATTCGAGTGGTCCCGCCGCGGTCCGCGACAGCATGCGGGCGGCGGTGATGTCGAACCAGAAGAGCTGCTTCCGCAACGGATGCCAGAGTGGACCTTCGCCCAGCGTGCAGATTCGCTCGTCGAAATGATGCGCCTGGGTCATGCCCCGCGGCCCTGTTCCACGGCGCGGTCGTAGGTTTCGACGATGCGCCGCGCCCGGGCGGCGACCTCGTCGATGGACATGCCCGGCTTGTAGCAGGCGGTGCCGAGCCCGAACCCGTCCGCCCCGGCCGCGAGCCAATCCGCGAAGTTCTCCGGACCCGCGCCACCCACGACATAGATCTGCGTCCCCGCCGGCAGGATCGCCCGCATGGCCTTGAGCCCGCCCGGCCCGGCCATCGCGCCCGGAAAGAGCTTCAGGCCGGTCGCCCCCGCCCGAAGCGCGGCCAGGGCTTCCGTCGGCGTGAAGATACCGGGCCAGCTCTCCAGCCCCAGCGCCCGTGTGGCGCCGATCACCGCCGGGTCGCAGTTCGGGGACACGACGATCCGCCCGCCCGCCTCCGCGACGGACCGGACCTCGTCAGTCGTGAGCACGGTGCCCGCCCCGATGGTCGCCGCATGGCCGTGCGCCGCGACCATGCCCGCGATGGAGCGCAACGGCCCAGGCGAGTTCAGCGGAACCTCGATGATGGTGATGCCCGCGGCGATCAGTGCGCCGCATGCGGCAACGGCGTCGTCGGGCGTGATGCCCCGCAGGATGGCGATGATGGGTCGCGTCACGAGAATTCCCTTGCGGCGAGAAGGCCCGCCCGCGTCATTGCGTCCGCCGGCAGGACGATCGGCTGCAACCCCTGCGCGCGCAAGGCCGCGTCGTAGGCGGGCGTGGTCGAAGCGGACCCGGTCACGACGACCTCGCGGCCGAGCCACCACGCTTTCGTCGCCGCCAGCTCGGCTCCGATCAGAAGGCCCGACAGGATGGACCGTGCGGTCGTCGTGTCCTGGCCCAACAGAAGGTCCGCCGCGCGCAGCTCGAACAGCCGGGCGGTCAGCGTTTCCGGCCGCGAGATCGCGTCGGACAGCGCGTCGAGGAACGGCGCCTCGGACCAGCCCTCGCCGCCGAGCGAATGCCGCAGCACGCTCTGTCCGGCGAGCGTCGCGAAAATCTCCCCCGTCATCACGGTGCGGAAACTGACGATCTCGCCGGCGCTCACATGCGCCCATTTGGTATGCGTGCCGGGCAGGCAGACGGTTCCGTCGAACTCGGGGCGGTGGCGCAGGATACCCGCGATCTGCGTTTCCTCGCCGCGCATGACGTCGGGATGGGGGTTCGTCTGGCTGAGGCCCGGAACGATGCGGACGTCGAGATCCGGATCGCCGGTCGGGGCGCGGATCGCGCGGTCAGTCGGCGGCGAGCAGGGCACCGGGGCGTAGGGGGCCTCGATCCAGCCCTGCCGCGCGCCGACCATCCCGCAGGCGACGATTCTAGCCGGTCCGTCGAGCCAATCGCCTGCAAGCCTCCGCAACGTCGGTTCGAACATGTCCCGCGTCAAACGATTCATCCCGTCGTCGCTTTCGCGTGTGCCGAGCGGCGTTTCGCCCTCCATCAAGGTCAGGCGCAGGGCGGTCGTGCCCCAGTCTGCGGCGATCCAGCGGGTCATCCGGTCGTCACCACGCCGCCATCGACGGCCATTACTTGCCCGGTCATCATCCGGGATGCGTCGGAGCTCAGAAACAGGGTCGGGTTGACGATATCCTCGGGTTGCAGATGCGTTTTCAGACATTGGCGCTTCAGAAAGGCGGCAAGGCTCTCGGGATCGGCCCATCTTTCGAGTTGTCGTTCGGTCAGCACCCAACCGGGGGCGAGCGCGTTGACGCGGATTCCGTCCGCGCCGAACTCGCGGGCGAGCGAGCGGGTCATGCCGGTGATCGCCGCGTTCGCGCTCGTGTACACGGCGTAGCCCGCCGCGCCCATCATGTAGCTGATCGAGGAGAAATTGACGATGTGCCCGCCGCCCGCCGTCCGCATGCCGCGAATCGCGTGTTGGCAGGCGAAGAAATAGGCCTTCATGTTGATCGCGGCCGACCAGTCGTAGAACGCCTCGTCCACGTCCAGCGTCGGATGACGCTCGTCGTTGGCCGCGTTGTTGACGAGGCGCGTGACAGGTCCGTGCGCCGCGGCCGCCCTGTCGATCGCAGCCCGCAGCGTGGCGATGTCGGTGACGTCGCCCTGCAGGAAAAGGGGCGCGCGGCCCGTCTCCCCCTCCATCCGCGCGACAAAGGCGGACGCGTCGGACCGGCCGATGAAGGCCACGCGCGCGCCCTGCCGCAGGAAGCCCTCGGTCAGGCTGGCCCCGATCCCCGAACCGCCGCCCGTGACGAAGACCGAGGCGCCGTCGAGGTCGGGAAAGACTGGGCTGGTCACGTCATCGGGCTCCAGATGCGGCAAATCGCGGAAAGGCCCCTGATCAATGCCGGTTTCGCGGTTTGCTGTCGAGGGCCGGCGCCGCGCGTCCGGGCCGCGGCGTCGTGTTCCCTCGGGCGCAGGGTCGGGGGGATGCGCAGTTCGATCCAGGTTGTTGCTCCATGCGCTGTCCGGGCATTGGAAACACCCCCGCGAGGCGTCTCGCCCGCGGCATCGCCGCGCTATGGCCGATCCTTTCGGATGGCGCCGGGGGCAGGACGTCCAGCCGACGGCGGCGGGATCCGGGGCCTGCGCCGGGGGATCGCGAGCGGCGGCGTTTTCGCGCACCGACGCAAATCCGGGCCACGTGTTCCAAGTCGGCGGCCCGCGTATTAAAGCTCCCCGGAAGCGGAATGCGACGGCGCGAGGAGCGGCACGATGATCCTGATCACCGAATTCATGGACGAGACATGGGTGGCCTGGCTGCGCGCGCGGACCGACGTGATCTACGACCCGGAGCTGGTCGACCGACCCAACGACCTCGCCGCGAAGGCGAACGCCGCGGACGCCCTCATCGTGCGCAACCGCACGCGGGTCGGGGGCGCGCTGCTGGACGCGGGATTCACCTGCGTCGGCCGGCTCGGCGTGGGGCTCGACAACATCGACCTCGACGGCTGCCGCGCGCGCGGCATCGACGTCTTTCCGGCGACCGGGGCCAACACGCTCTCGGTCGCGGAATACGTCATCACGACGGCGGCGATGCTTCTGCGCGGAGCCTACGACCGGCGCGCGGCGATGGAGAGGGGCGAATGGCCGCGCGACGCGGCGGGGCAGGGCCGGGAGATCGCGGGCAAGACGCTGGGCCTGGTCGGCTACGGCGAGATCGCGCGGGCAACGGCGAAGCTTGGCGCGGCCTTTGACATGAAATGCCTGGCCTGCGACCCCTATGCCGACGACTTCCCCGGCGCGATGGAGGGAACCGAGCGTGAGGTTCTGGAGGAAAGCGACGTGGTGACGCTGCACGTCCCGCTGACGGACGAGACGCGGGGCATGATCGACGCGAAGGTTCTCGCGGCGATGAAGCCCGGCGCGGTGCTCATCAACGCGGCGCGGGGCGGGGTGGTCGACGAGGCCGCGCTTTGCGACGCGCTGCGTTCCGGGCATCTGGGCGGCGCGGCACTCGACACCTTCGCGCAGGAGCCGCTCGGCGCGGACAACCCGTTCGCGGACGTTCCGAACCTCGTCCTGACGCCGCATGTGGCGGGCGTGACGGCGGAGGCCAATGCCCGCGTCTCCGAGATGATCGCCCGGCGGGTGGCGCGACACCTGGGGCTGAAGGGCTGAGCCACGGCCGCGCGCGGGGGGATCGCATGGAACTGGACCGCTACACGATCACCGGGCACGGGCTGACGGCGACCTTTGTCGACTGGGGCGCGACACTCCTCGACCTGCGGCTCGACGGCCACGACGCTCCGCTGGTGCTGGGTCTGGAGAGGCCGGAGGATTACGTCGCCGGCCACGCGGAATACATGGGCGCGACCGTCGGGCGCGTCGCGAACCGGATCGGCGATGCCCGCTTCACGCTCGATGGCGCGACGTATCGGACCGATCCGAATTTCCGCGACCGGCACACGCTGCACGGTGGCGTGCACGGGACCGGAAACCGCCTGTGGAAGAGGGTCGACCGTCGCGACGATGCCGTCCGCTTCGCGCTCGACCTTGCGGACGGCGACATGGGATTCCCCGGCAGGATGCGGATCGAGGCGACCTTCGCCTGCGCCGCCGACGCCACGCTTTCGGTCCGCTACCGCGCAACGGCGGAGGCTCCGACGCCCTGCAACATCGCGCATCACAGCTACTGGAACCTCGACGGCAAGCCGACGCTGGCGGATCACGTGCTGACTGTCGCGGCCGACCGCTACGTCCCCGTCGACGACGACCTGATCCCCACGGGCGTCGCGCCGGTGGAGGGCACGGCTCTCGACTTCCGGCGGGGACGCGGCCTGCCGGGCGAGGGGCTCCTCGACCACAACCTGTGCCTGTCGGACGGCAAGGTCGCCCCGCGCGAGGTGGCCTGGCTGCGCGCCGGCAACCTCACGATGACCATCGCGACGGACCAGCCCGGCCTGCAGGTCTATGACGGCGCGCTTCTCGACGTGCCCGTTCCGGGGATCGGCGGGCGCAGCTACGGCCCACATGCGGGCGTAGCCATCGAGGCGCAGGGCTGGCCCGACGCGGTGAACCGCGACGACTTCCCGGACAACATCCTGCGTCCGGGGGAGACCTACGAACAGACGACAACATTCAGCTTCACGAAGGAATAGGACATGGCGTTCGAACGGTGGATGAAACAAGCGAATCTCATCGGCGGCGACTGGGTCGGCGCGGATGACGGCGCGACGGTCGATGTGACGAACCCGGCCGACGGCGCGGTGATCGGCACCGTACCGAAGGGCGGCCGCGCCGAAGCCCGTCGCGCGATCGAGGCGGCCACGGAGGCGTTCCCCGCCTTCCGCGACATGGCGCTGATGGAGCGGGTCGGTCTGTTGTGGAAGCTCCACGATGCGCTGATGGACAACCAGGCGGAGCTCGCGGAGCTGCTCACTGTCGAGATGGGCAAGCCGCTCGCCGAGGCGAAGGGCGAAATCGCGATCGGCGCGCAATACGTCCGCTGGTTCGCCGAGGAGGCGCGGCGCGCCAAGGGCGAGATCGTGCCCGCGGGGGTGAACGGCCGCCGCATCCTCGTCACCAAGCACGCGGTCGGGGTCGTGGGCATGATCACGCCCTGGAACTTCCCGTCCTCCATGCTGGCCCGAAAGGTCGCCCCGGCGCTTGCCGCGGGTTGCACCGTGGTCGCCAAGCCCGCGACGGCCACGCCCTATTCCGGTCTCGCCTGGGGCGCGCTCGCCGAGGAGGTGGGCTATCCGAAGGGCGTGGTGAACGTCGTCACCGGCTCCGCGCGGGAGATCGCAGGCGCGATGATGGAAAGCCCGGCGGTTCGCAAGATCACCTTCACCGGTTCCACCGAGGTGGGCAAGGAGCTGATCCGCGGCTCGGCCGACACGGTCAAGAAAGTCTCGATGGAGCTCGGCGGCAACGCGCCCTTCCTCGTCTTCGACGACGCCGACCTGGAGAAGGCCGTCGAGGGCGCGATGGTCTCCAAGTTCCGCAATGCCGGGCAAACCTGCGTCTGCGCCAACCGCATTTACGTGCAGTCCGGCATTCACGACGCCTTCGTGAAGCGGCTGGTCGAGCGTACGCGCGAGATGAAGGTCGGCGACGGGCGCGAGGCCGGGGTCGAACAAGGCCCGATGATCGACATGGACGCCGTGGAGAAGGTCGAGGGGTTCGTGGCCGACGCGCGGGAGAAGGGCGGCGAGATCGTCCTCGGCGGCGCGCGTCACGCGAAGGGCGGAACCTTCTTCGAGCCGACCGTGGTGACCGGCGCGACGCAGGCGATGCGCTTCGCGACCGAGGAGATCTTCGGCCCGCTCGCCCCGGTCTTCCGCTTCGACACCGAGGAGGAGGCGATCGCGATGGCCAACGACACGGTGTTCGGCTTGGCCTGCTATGCCTATACCGCCGATCTGGGCCGCGCCTTCCGCCTGAACGAGGGGCTGGCCTACGGAATGATCGGCATCAATTCCGGCCTCATCACGACGGTCGAGGCGCCGTTCGGCGGGGTCAAGGAATCCGGCCTCGGCAAGGAGGGCGGCTCGCAAGGCCTCGAGGATTACCTCGAAACGAAATACGTCTGCATCGACGGGATCTGAGAGTTTCTTCCGTGCATCCCGGGGAGGCGATACTCCCCGGGATGCCGATGCCGGCCTAGACGGGGTTCGGCGGCGTGCGTCCCTCGGCGATGGCGATGGCGTTATCGAGCGCCATGCGCCCCATCGCCTTCCGCACCTCCAGCGTCGCGGTGCCCAGATGCGGCAGCAGCACGGCGTTGTCGCAGGCCCGCAGCGCTTGGGGAACCTGCGGCTCCTTCTCGTAGACGTCGAGCCCGGCGCCCGCGATGCGGCCCCCCTGCAGCGCCTCGATCAATGCCGCCTCGTCCACCACGTCGCCGCGCGCGATGTTGACGAGGATCGCGTGCGGCCGCATGGCGGCCAGCGCCGCGGCATCGACGATGTGGAACGTCTCGGCCGAGGCGGGCACGGCGGTCACGACGATATCGGCCGCGGCACAGACCTCCGCCACCGAGCCCAGCTGCCGCGCGCCCTCCACGGATTTCTCCGACCGGTTGTGGAACACCACCTTCATGCCGAAGCCGTGTCGGCAGCGTCGGGCGATGGCCTGTCCGATCCGGCCCATGCCGATCACGCCCAGCGTCTTGCCGGTGACGTGGAGGCCCAGCATCTGGACCGGGTGCCAGCCCTCCCACACGCCGGACCGCACCAGACGCTCGCCCTCGCCGGCGCGCCGCGCGGTCATCAGCATCAGCGTCATCGCGATGTCGGCGGTCGCGTCGGTCACCGCGCCCGGCGTGTTGGTTACGACGAGCCCGTTGGCCTTCGCCGCGGCGACGTCGATATGATTATAGCCCACGCCGAAATTCGCGAGGCCCTTCGCCCGCCGGTCGCCGCCGAAGGCGTCGGCGCCGAAGGCATCGCCGAGCGTCGGCAGGATCACGTCGTAGCTGGCGAGCGCCGCGCGGCATTCGGGGAGGTCCATCGGCTGCGTCGTGTCGCGGCAGGATACGTCGAAACGCGCGCGGGCCGCCTCCATCATGCTGTCGGGGAGGGCGCGGGAGATGAGGAGCGTGTCGGTCAATGCATCCGCCCTCCCTCGGGCACCTCCCGATCGGGGGCGAGCAGGACGACCTCCCCATCGGCATCCGGCAGACCGAGGACCAGGACGTCCGACCGGAACGGTCCGATCTGGCGCGGCGGGAAGTTCACCACCGCGACGACCTGACGACCCACCAGCGTTTCGGACGTGTAGTGGCGGGTCACCTGCGCGGAGGTCTTGCGCTCCCCGATCTCGCCGCCGAAGTCGATCCACATCTTGATCGCGGGTTTGCGAGCCTCCGGAAAGGGTTCGGCGCGACGGACGGTGCCGACGCGGATGTCGACCTTCAGAAAGGTGTCGATGTCGAGATCGCTCACGCCCGCAACTCCCGCGAGCGGTCGGCCGCGGCGGCGACGGTGCGCGCCATGAGATCCGGCAGCTCCGCCATCAGCACCTCCAGACCGGCCTGCGTCGTGCCGTTCGGGCTTGTCACGTCGCGGCGGAGCTGTCCGGGATCCTCGCCCGTCATCGCGAGCGCGCCGGCCCCGGCGACCGTGGCCCGCGCCAACCTGAGCGCGAGCTCCCGGTCGAGGCCCTGCGCGATGCCGGCCTCGGCCATCGTCTCGATCATGTGGAAGACGTAGGCGGGCCCGGAGCCGGACAGGCCGGTCACCGCATCCATCTGCGCCTCGTCGTCGAGCCGCACGACCTCGCCCACCGCGTCGAGAAGTGTCTCCGCCATGTCGAGGTCGGCGTCGTCCGCCTGGGCGTTGCCGATGATGGCGGTGATGCCCCGGCCGATTGCGGCGGGCGTGTTGGGCATCGCGCGCACGATCCGCGCCTCCGGTCCGAAGGCCTCCTCGAAGGCGGCGATCGGCGTACCGGCGGCGATGGAGACGTAGAGCGTGTCGGCGAGCCCGCGCAGGACGGGAAGCGCGTCGCCCATCATCTGCGGCTTCACGGCGATCAGGGTGATCGCCGGCCGCGCGGGGAGTTCGGCATTGAGGCGCACGCCCGTATCCGAGAGCCAGTCCGACGGCTTTGGGTCGAGCACGGCGACCGAAGCCGGGGGCAGGCCCTTCTCGAGCCATCCGGCGAGCAGGGCGCCCCCCATCTTGCCGCAGCCGAGCAGCAGCACACCGCGGTCGTTCAGTTCAAGCAGGTCCATCCGTGCCCTCCGTGTCCCGTGCGACCCTACGGACCGCGCGGTGGATGGCAAGTCACGCCCGGCCGTAGGCCTCCGCCATCGCGACCTGCATCGCGTCCGATGGCGCCCGGCCGCCCCAGCAGACGAGCTGAAAGGCCGGATAGTACCGTTCCCCGGCGAGCACGGCCTCCGCCACGATGGCGTTCACCTGCTCCTCCTGCGCGCAGGCGCCGCCCGCGAGGACAAGGCCGTAGCGGTAGACCATCATTTTCTCGTCCGCCCAGTAGCTGAACGCGCCGGCCCAGCATTCGTCGTTGGCGAGGTTCAGCACTTCGTAGAGCCGCGGCAGGCTGGTCTCCGGCGGCTCCATCTCGAAGCAGCAGACGAGGCGCAGTGTCTCGTCCGCCTCCGACCAGGCGAGGGTCACGGAATAGCTCCGCCACTGGCCTTCGACGACCATGGCGATCTGATCGTCGCCCACGCGGTCGAAGGACCAGTCGTGGGTTTCCGCCACCGTCTCTACGAGATCGATCGGATGGAGGTCACCGGTTTCGGCAAATTGCTGTCGCTGGTGCAGCATGAGGCTCCCCTTCGCGCGTACCATAGGACTTGGGGGTATCACGATCCGTATGACCGTTCCCGGAATGTCCACACAACATATGGTTAGCGTCACAAATCGCCCTGTAAAGCGCGCGCTTCGGTTCTCCACAACTTTGCTGCGTTTTCGGCGCCTTGTGGATAGATTAGTGTCGGACCGAACGATGCCGGAGGGGCATGGCGATGACGGAGCTATCGGACTGGACACCGCTCGAGTGGTCGGCCCCCGACGTGCTGGAGGGCCGGCACACCCGGCTCGAGCGCCTGTCGGTCGATCTGCACGCGGATGCGCTGCACGCCGCCAACCCGACGGGCGCCGCGCATTGGGTCTACATGCCCTATGGCCCGTTCCCCGAGCCCGACCTCTACCGCCTCTGGGCGGAGGGAGCCGCCTTGAGCCCGGATCCCGTCTATTACGCGGTCAGGGGCGCGGCGGGGTGGACGGGCGTTGCGTCGTTCATGCGTATCGACCCGGCGAACGGCGTGATCGAGATCGGCAACATCGCCTTCTCGCCCGGCCTCCAGCGCACCTCCGCATCCACGGAGGCCGTGCATCTGATGATCGGCCACGCCATCGCGGCCGGCTTCCGACGAGTCGAATGGAAGTGCGACGCCGGGAACGCGCCGAGCCGGCGCGCGGCGGAGCGGCTGGGCTTCACCTACGAGGGCACGTTTCGGCAGCATATGGTCGTGAAGGGCCGCAACCGGGATACGGCCTGGTTCGCCATCGTCGACGGAGACTGGCCGGCGATCCGCGCCGCCCATCTGGCATGGCTGGATCCGGAGAACTTCGACGCGGCCGGCCGGCAGCGGGCGCCGCTTCGGCGCTAGACGACCTTTCTGGCGCCGAGCCGGCGGGCGATCAGCGCCCGCAGCTGCGGACGGAGATCCTCGATGTTGCTTGCCGCGAGCGTTTTGGTCTCGGCGAGGAAATCGGCGTCGTTCTTCGTGCGGGCCAGCCCGGCCAGGAAATTCGCGACGTAGCTGGGGGCGATCGAGTCGTCGCCCAGCATGCGCTCCGCATAGACGAGGTCTTCCGACAGGGCGAGCGGGTCGGGCTCGACCGTGTCGCCGGGCATGGCGCGCGGGCCCCTCGGATGTTCCTCGGCGGGCAGGTGCTTCAGGATCGCCTGCTGGAACGCCGCGAGGCTTTCGATCGGCTTCGCGAGAAAGCCGTCCGCGCCGGCGGCCATGGCCTCGGCCTCCACATCGGCGCGCGCTTGGCCGGACGTGGCGAGCAGCGCCGCCGGCCGCTGCTTGGCATTGGCGAGCGTGCGGATGAGCGTCAGCCCGTCACCGTCGGGCAGGCCGAGGTCCACGATGGCGATGCCTGCGCGGTAGGTGCCGAGATGCCGTTCCGCCGATGCCACGCAATCCGCCCGGCGGATGCGCGCCCCGGACCGCAGCGCCAGAAGCCGGACCGCCTCGGACGCGTATCGGCTATCCTCGACGAGAAGCACCGTCTGGCCGAGCAACGGCCGCTGCGCGGTCGGGACGGGACGGGGCATCATGGGCGGGTTCGGCGGATCGGTTTCGGGCACGGCGGATTCTCCTAGAATCTTCACCAGAACAATTACGGAAACACCCTAACAGAAAATGAACATATGCGACGACCTTGCCGATAGCGCGGGCGCGTTCCATAACCGCCGGACGTTCCGGACCGCGTCGGAGGCGCCTGAGATGATCGGCAAGCTCAACCACGTGGCCATTGCCGTGCCCGATCTCGACGCGGCCGCGCGCCGTTACCGCGATGCGCTTGGCGCGCATGTGGGCGCGCCGCAGGACGAGCCCGATCACGGCGTGACCCTCGTGTTCGTCGAGCTGCCGAACACAAAGATCGAGCTGCTGCACCCCTTGGGCGAGGGGAGCCCGATCGCCGCGTTCCTCGCCAAGAACCCTTCGGGCGGCATCCACCACGTCTGCTACGAGGTCGAGGACGTGGCGGCGGCCCGCGACCGTCTGGTCGCGGACGGGGCGCGCGTGCTGGGCGACGGGACGCCCCGGATCGGTGCGCACGGCAACCCGGTGATCTTCCTGCATCCGAAGGATTTCGACGGCACGCTCGTCGAGCTCGAGCAGGTGCCGGCATGATCGGCTACTTCTCCGCCTTCGTTCTTTACGCGATGGTCTGGGCGATGGTGTTCCTCGTCGGTCTGCAGGTCGGCCACGACACGCAAGGCGACCGGGGCGCGCGCATCCGGGGCACGCACTGGGACAGCCCGGCAGAGTTCCGTCTCGGCCGGCGGGTGTTCTGGGCCACGCTGATCGCGCTCGCGATCTGGGCACCGCTCGTCTGGGTGATCCTGTCGGGGCGGATCGGCATCGACGACCTGCGCTGGATCACCGGGCGGCCGGCCTTCGGCTAGGCCGCCAGAGACGGTGGAAGAGGTGGGTGAAGGTCGCCGCGCCCACCACCGGCACCAGAAGGTTCAGGACCGGCACCGACAGCGGAATGGCCATCATCACACCCGTAAGCCAGATCCGCGCCCGGTGACGCGTCCGGAACCCCGCCGCTTCCGCCCGCGTCATCCGGCGCAGCGCGACCATCTGGGCGTATTCCCGCCCGAGCAGGAAGCCGTTCACCGCCCAGAAGATCAGGAGCGCGAAGGGCGCGAGGAAAAGGTAGGCGACCAGCGCCCCCGCATTCACGAGGATCACGAGGAGGAGAAAGCCAAGGCTTTCCCGGATCGTCTCACCCCAGCCGATGCCGCGGGCGGGCGGCAGGTGGGGGTAATGACGGTCCTCCACCGCGTCGGCCACGGTCTCGAGCATCAGGCCGGTGAAGGCGGAGGCGACCGGGACCATCAGAAAGACCGACGCGATCAACGTGAACGGCACCAGCGCCCAGCCCGCGGCATTATCGAGCCACGTGACCTCGCCGATCCAGGGCAGCGTCACGACCGGCCCGACAAGCCAGGTCGCGCCCCAGATCAGGATCGCGGAGAAGGTCACGAGCAGGAACAGCGAGGCCGCGACCCCGGTCAGCAGGACGTTGCGGAAGCGCGGATCGCCCAGCTGGCTCACGGCGCGCAGGATATCGTTGATCACGCGTTCCGCCACTCCGTCAGCCGCGCGAGGTCCGGGCGCGGCCGGTCGGGCGGGGCGACGGTCTCGCTTCCGATCACGACGAAGCCCGCGACCCATTCGCCGGGGGCGAGTAGCAGGCCCGCACCGAGCCAGTCGCGGTCCGTCGCCATCCATCCGGTCAGCCAGTTCGCGCCCCAGCCCGCCGCCTGCGCGGCGTTCAGCATGCCGAGGCAGACGGCCCCGGCGCTCAGCGTCTGCTCTATTTCAGGCACCTTGCTGGAGGGCTGCGGCGCGGCGATCACGGCAACCATCAGCGGCGCGTCACGGAACATCGCCTCGGCCTTCGCCACCTTGTCCGGGTCCAGATCGCGGGCCGATCCCATCCGCGCGGTCAGGTCGGCGAGACGTCCCAGCGCCGCATCCGACAGCACGACGAGCCGCCACGGCTCCAGCTTGCCATGGTCCGGCACGCGAAGCGCGGCGGCGAGGATTGGCTCCAGTGCCGTGCGGTCGGGGCGGGGTGCGGCCAGCGTCTTGGCCGGACGCGAGCGGCGGGTCAGCAGGAACTCGGTGACGTCGGGACGGGCCCGAAGGGGCGGCAGGCTTGTCATGCGCCCCATGTCGCAGGCGGCACGGGGCGTTTCAAGCGCCGCCGTGCCGCCATGTGCGGGCACGTTCCGGCTCAAGTCCCGCC
Organism: uncultured Jannaschia sp.; assembly: GCF_947494025.1. Lineage (GTDB taxonomy): Bacteria > Pseudomonadota > Alphaproteobacteria > Rhodobacterales > Rhodobacteraceae > Jannaschia. The sequence goes on along the minus strand of NZ_CANLTQ010000017.1, from coordinate 33,572 downwards.
GGCGTCCTCCGCGGTCTTCGACGCCGCCTTCTTGCGCGTCGCGGTCTTCGCCGGAACCTTCTTGGCCGCCGGCTTCTTGGCGGTCGACTTCGCCGCGTTTTTCTTCGGGGCGGCCTTCTTGGTGGCGGTCTTGCGCTTGGGCGACTTCGTGGCCTTGGCGGCGATCAGTTCGACCGCCTGCGCCATCGTCACCTCCTCGGGGGAGACGTCCTTCGGGAGCGTGGCATTGACCTTCTCCCACTTCACGTAGGGGCCATAACGGCCTTCCATGACGTTGACCGGTCCGCCGTTCTCGGGATGCTCGCCCAGCTCGCGCAACGGCGCCGCCGCCTGACCGCGCCGCCCGCGGGAGGCGAGCTTCTCGGCCAGCACCTCGACGGCGCGGTTCATGCCGATGGTGAAGATCTCCTCCTCGTCGGGCAGGTTCGCGTAGACCTTGTTCCAGCGTACGTAGGGTCCGTAGCGGCCCAGATTGGTCTCGATGTCCGCGCCGTCCTCGGGATGCGCGCCGACATGGCGGGGCAGCGACAGGAGTTGCAGCGCCCGGTCCAGATCGACCGCGTCGGGCGCCCATGCCTTGGGCAGGCTCGACCGCTTCGGCTTCGGGTTCTCCTCGGTCGCCTCGCCCAGCTGGACGTAGGGGCCGAACCGGCCGGTCCTGAGCCACACCTCGAGCCCGCTCTCCGGTTCGACGCCCAGCATCGTGTCGCCGACCGGCGCGCTGCCCTCGTCGCCGCCCGGCGGGGCGAAGGGCCGGGTGTAGCGGCATTCGGGATAGTTCGAGCAACCGATGAAGGCGCCGCCCGAGCGGGCCGTCCGCATCGACAGGCGGCCCTCGCCGCAATTCGGGCAAAGCCGCGGATCGGTGCCGTCGCCGCGGTCGGGGAAGAGATGCGGCTCAAGCACCTCGTTGATCTTCTCGAGCACGTCGGTGATGCGAAGTTCCGACGTCTCCCCGATGGCGGCCGAGAAGTCCCGCCAGAAGCGGTCGAGCACGTCCTTGTAGTCCTTGTCGCCCGCCGACACCTCGTCGAGCTCCTGCTCGAGCGCGGCGGTGAAGTCGTAGCCTACATATTTGCGGAAGTAGTTCGACAGGAACGCCGTCACCAGACGGCCCTGATCCTCGGGGAAAAGGCGGTTGCCGTCCTTCCGCACGTAGCCGCGGTCGACGATGGTCGAAAGGATCGAGGCATAGGTGGAGGGGCGCCCGATGCCGAGCTCCTCCATGCGCTTCACCAGCGTCGCCTCGGTGTAGCGGGGCGGCGGCTGGGTAAAGTGCTGTTGGCCCAGAACGGCGTCGGACGGCGCGCGGATCAGCTCGCTGTCGGAGGTCTCTTCCGCATAGGCCGCCACCTTCTTCGCGGCGTCACCCTCGTGGATCGCGGGCAGGCGGCGGTCGTCGCCGCTCTCCGCCTCATCGTCGCGGCCTTCCGTATAGACCTTCATGAAGCCGTCGAAGATCACGACCTGCCCGGTGGCGCGCAGCTCCACCTGCGCGTTGCGGTCGCGGATCGTCACCGTGGTCCGCTCCAGCTTCGCGGCGGCCATCTGGCTCGCCAGCGTGCGCTTCCAGATCAGGTCGTAGAGCTGCCGCTGGTCCTTCTCCAGCTTGAGGTCGGCGGCGGCCTTGGTCATGTCGGTCGGACGCACGCATTCGTGCGCCTCCTGCGCGTTCTTGGCCTTGTTCTTGTAGATGCGCGGCTCGGCCGGGACGTAGTCCTTGCCATAGCGCGCCGCGATGGCGTCGCGCGCGCCGGCGACGGCTTCGGGCGCCATGTCGATGCCGTCGGTCCGCATGTAGGTGATGAGGCCCTGCTCGTAGAGACGCTGCGCCGTCGACATGCAGGCCTTGGCGCCCATGCCGAACTTCCGGCTCGCTTCCTGTTGCAAGGTCGAGGTCATGAAAGGCGGGCTCGGGTTGCGGTTGGCCGGCTTGGCCTCCACCGAATGGACGGCGAGGTCGCGGCTTTCCACCGCCTGAACGGCAAGCTCCGCCTGCGTCGCGTCGGCGAGGTCGAAGCGGTCGAGCTTGCGCCCGTCGAGCGCCACGAGCCGCGCCTCGAAGCTCTGGCCCCGCGGCGTCTCCAGCATGGCGCGGACGGACCAGTATTCCCGCGCATCGAAGGCCTCGATCTCCATCTCCCGCTCCACCACGAGGCGCAGGCAGACCGATTGCACGCGCCCGGCGGAGCGCGATCCGGGCAGCTTTCGCCACAGCACGGGGGAAAGGTTGAATCCCACGAGGTAGTCGAGCGCGCGGCGGGCGAGGTAGGCATGCACGAGCGGCGTGTCGATGTCGCGGGGGTTCTCGATCGCCTGCTGCACGGCGGTCTTGGTGATCGCATTGAAGGCCACGCGGCGGACCGGCGTGTCCTTCTTGAGCGCCTTCCGCTTCATCAGCGCTTCCTGCAGGTGCCAGGAGATCGCCTCGCCCTCGCGGTCGGGGTCGGTGGCGAGAATGAGGTTCGGATCGTCGGCCAGCGCGTCCGCGATGGCCTTCAGATGCTTGCGCGAGTCGGTAGGAATTTCCCACGTCATGTCGAAACCGTGCTCGGGATCGACGGAGCCGTCCTTGCCCACGAGATCGCGAACGTGGCCGTAGCTCGCCAGCACGGTGTAGTCGCGGCCGAGATAGCCATTGATGGTCTTGGCCTTGGCCGGGGATTCGACGACGACGACGGGCATGCGGGGGAACCTCGGGACTGCTTCGTTTTGGGCCTGTCCGGCCGTCCGGAGGTCTTCGGCACCGGGCTGCCTTCTTGGGCCGGGGACCATGTGGGCGGTCGGTGGAGGATGTCAATGCGCCCCGGCCGGGCCGATCCTCACAGTCTGACGAGCCCGCCGCCGGGCCGGCGCGCGATGTGTCCGCCGAGTTCCATCTCCGACAGAAGCGCGGCGAGCGTGCCCGCCGGAACGGGGGCGGGGAGGTCACGCAGAAGCTGGTCCTCGGGGGTCGGGACGGGCGAAAGCAGGTTCAGGACGCGGCGCGCCAGCTCGTCGGAGGCGACCGGTTCCGGGGTCGGCGCAGGGGCAGGCGGAGGCGACGCAGGGTAGGGCGCCGGGTCGCCGGCGAGCGCGTCGAGCACCTCGAGGATGTCGTCGACGCCCCGCACGAGCGTCGCGCCGTCGCGCAGCAGGAGGTTGCAGCCCGAGGCGCGCCCGTCGAACGGATGGCCCGGCACCGCCAGCACCTCGCGCCCCTGATCGAGCCCGTTCCGCGCGGTGATCATCGAGCCCGACTTTGCCGCGGCCTCGACCACCACGACGGCCTGCGACAACCCCGAGACGATGCGGTTGCGACGCGGGAAGTCGCGCGCCTGCGGGGCGAGACCGAAGGCGCGCTCGCTGAGCGACAGCCCCTCCGCCGCGATCCGGGCCGCGAGCGGAACGTTCTCCGCCGGGTAGACCCGGTCGAGCCCGCCGGCATGGACCGCGATCGTCCCGGCGCCGGCCGCGTCGAGCGCGGCCTCGTGCGCTACCGCGTCCACACCCCGGGCCAGCCCCGAGACGACCGCGACGCCCTCCTTCGCGAGGTCGCGGCCGAGCGCGCGGGCCATCCGTCGCGCCAGCGAGGAGGCGTTGCGCGTGCCGACGATCGCGACGGAGCGGCGGAGCAGACGCGCCGTGTCGCCCTCGGCCCACAGAACGGCGGGGGCGTCTGCGATCTGCGCCAGGCGGGTCGGATAGCCCGGCACGCCGAGGGCGAGCAGACGCGCGCCCTGCGTCTTGGCCGCCTTGATCTCGCGGCGGATGGCCGTCGCGTCGGCGGGGACGTAGCTTCTATCCCCCGCCTTCGCCGCGATCCCGGGCAGCGCCTCCAGCGCGGCGATCCCCGTTCCGTGCTCGGCGATCAGGCGGCGGAACGTGGCCGGGCCGATGCGACGCGAGCGGGCGAGGCGCAGACGCGCGAACAGTTCCGCCTGGCTCGGCGGTCCGTCGAGCTCGGGCAGCGCCGGCTCGGCCAGCGCATCGGGAAGGCCCGGGAACCCGTCTGGAATCGCGTAGTCCATCCCGGCATCTCGCGCGCCGGGGGTTTCGGGGGCGTTAACGGCGGCTCAGGCCGCCGAGCCACCCACCGTCAGCCCGCCGATCATGAGCGTCGGCTGCCCCACGCCGACCGGCACCCATTGACCGGCCTTGCCGCAATTCCCCATGCCGGGATCGACCGCCATGTCGTCGCCGATCGCGCGGATTTTCTGAAGCGCCGTGGCCCCGTCGCCGATAAGCGTGGCGCCATGCACCGGCTCGCCCACGACGCCGTTGCGGACGCGGTAGGCCTCCGTGCAGGAGAAGACGAACTTGCCGTTGGTGATGTCGACCTGCCCGCCACCGAAGCCCACGGCGTAGATGCCGTCCTTCAGGTCGGCCAGGATGTCGCCCGGCGCGGCGTTCCCGCCCAGCATGTAGGTGTTGGTCATGCGCGGCATCGGCATGTGCGCGTAGCTCTGCCGCCGCCCGTTGCCCGTCGCGGCCACGCCCATCAGGCGGGCGTTCTGCCGGTCCTGCATGTAGCCCGTGAGGATGCCGTCCTCGATCAGCGTGGTCGTCCCGCCCGGCGTGCCCTCGTCGTCCACGGTGATCGAACCGCGCCGGTCGGGGATCGTGCCGTCGTCGAGCACGGTGACCCCCGGCGCCGCGATGCGCTGACCCAGGAGACCCGCGAAAGCCGACTGGTTCTTGCGGTTGAAATCGCCCTCGAGCCCGTGACCGATCGCCTCGTGGAGAAGAATGCCGGGCCAGCCGGGGCCGAGCACAACGTCCATCACTCCGGCGGGCGCGGCGACGGAGGACAGGTTGACCACCGCGATTCGCAGCGCTTCGCGCGCCAGCGTCTGCCAGCGCTCGGTCGTCAGAAGGCCGCTCGCCTCCATCCGACCGCCAGCATTGGCGCTGCCGGATTCGCGGCGTCCGTTCGCCTCCACGATGACTGAAACGCCCATGCGCACCATCGGGCGCGTATCGGTCACCGACGGTCCTTCGGCCCGGAGGATCTCCACCTCCTGCAGCCCGGCCGCGGCCGTCGCGGAGACCTGCACCACGCGCGGATCGAGCCCGCGGGCGAAGGCGTCGATCTCGCGCAGCATGTCGATCTTGACCGGGAACGCGATCTCGGCGATCGGGTCGGCGTCGCCGTAGAACCTGCGATTGGTCCGCGCCGGCGCCTCCGCCAGCGTTCCGCCGCCATCGCCCACCGCGAGCCGGGCCGTTTCCGCCGCGCGTCGCAGCGCGGACCCGGAGATCTCCGTGGAATGCGCGTATCCCGCCGTCTCCCCGCGCACCGCGCGCAGGCCGAACCCCTCCGCGGCGTCGTAGCTCGCATTCGAGACGCGGCCGTCGTCGTAGACGACCGATTCCGTGCGCCGGCGTTCCAGGAACAGCTCGCCGTCGTCGGCGCCCTGAAGCGTTCCGCGCAGGAGGTCCTGCGCCGCGTCCCGGTCCAGCGTGGTCTCGAACGGACGGAACGGGGCGCTTTGGTCGTGATCGGGCATCGGTTATCCTTCGGGTTGGCGTCCGGTCGGGTGCGACAGATGACCCACGGGCCTTGCGGAACGGGCTTCAGATATGGTCTTACGCGCGCAGGACGCAACGGGCCGGAGCTGCCGACGCTTCGGGGCCGTCCATGTCAGACACGACGAAGACAGGAAATCCTGCCCATGAAGAAGCCATCGCTGGCGGCTCTCGCCCTTATCGCCACAGCCTTCTGCGTTTCGGGCGCGGTGGCGCAGGACACGCAGGCGCCCGACGCGGCCGCCGGGACCGATGCCCCCGCCGGCGAGGTCGCGATTCCGACGGATATCGAAGCGCCGGTCAACCAGGAGCAGCTCACTCCCGGGAACGACAGCAGCGCGGTGACCTCTCCGGCGGACGGCGATGCCGCGGGGCCCGACGAGGCGGAGCAGAACGAGGCGCTGCCCGGCACCGGCGAGGCGCCCGAAAGCGTGGCCGAGCCCGCCGGGGAAGCGGCGACCGAGGACGCGCCCGTGGTCGTGCCCGAAACCGGTGAGGCGGTGGACGAGGAGAACGTCCGGCGCTCCGGGGAGGAGCCGGGTCCCGCGCTCGGGGACGGCACCGACCTGAGCACGATGCCGGCCGACAGCCCCGACATCAACGCGGGCAACCCCGATCCCGAACCGACCGACGTGACGCAGGCCGAAGCCCGCACGGCGCGGGAGATCTTCGGCGACCTGCCCATCATCGGTCAGCCGCAATACGGCGGCATCGGCTTCCAGCCGGCCGCGACATCGCTCGCCGCGGAGCAGCACTGGCTCGACGCCTTCCTGCTCGTGATCATCACGGTCATCGCGGTCTTCGTGACCGGCCTGCTGGCCTGGGTCGTCATCCGCTACAACCGCCGCGCCAACCTCGTGCCGGCCCGGTTCACGCACAACTCGCCGCTCGAGGTCACCTGGACGATCGTGCCGATCCTGATTCTCGTCTCGATCGGGGCCTTCTCGCTGCCCGTCCTGTTCGACCAGCAGCGCATCCCCGAGGGCGAGGTCGTCGTGAAGGTGACGGGCTACCAGTGGTACTGGAACTACGAGTATCCCGAGGAGGAGGGCGTGGAGTTCCCGAGCTACATGATCGGCGCGCTGACCGAAAACATGCTGACCGAGGACAGCCTCGCGCAGCTGCAGGCGGCGGGCTACACCGAGGATCAGTTCCGGCTGGCCACCGACACGTCGGTCGTGGTGCCCGTGGACACCACCGTGGTGATGCAGGTCACCGGCGGCGACGTGATCCATTCGTGGACGATCCCGGCCTTCGGCGTGAAGCAGGACGGCATCCCCGGCCGCCTGGCGCAGCTCTGGTTCCGGGCGGAGGAGGAAGGCATCTACTTCGGTCAGTGCTCGGAGCTTTGCGGCATCGCGCACGCCTATATGCCGATCACCGTCAAGGTCGTGTCGCAGGAGGCCTATGCCGAATGGCTCGACGCCGTCCGCAACGGCGAGCTGGAGACCTGGTGACGGCGTGACCGACGCGAGCCTCCATATCGCCGCCGCAGGGCCCGCCGACGAGGCGGGTCTTCGCGATTACTGGCAGCTTCTGAAGCCACGGCTCATGTCGTTGTCGGTCTTCACGGCGCTGGTGGGGCTTCTTGTCGCGCCGGGCGGCATCCATCCGTTCCTTGGCGCAACCTCCATTCTCTGGATCGCGCTGGGGGCGGGGGCGTCGGGCGCGCTCAACATGTGGTTCGACGCCGACATCGACCGCGTGATGAAGCGCACGCGCGGCCGCCCGATCCCCGCGGGCCGTCTCGCGCCGTCGGACGCCCTCGCGTTGGGGCTGTTCCTGTCGGTGCTGTCGGTAACGATGCTCGGCCTGACGGCGAACTGGGTGGCGGCGTTCTGGCTCGCCTTCACGATTTTCTTCTATGCCGTGGTCTATTCCATGTGGCTCAAGCGCACGACATCGTGGAACACGGTGATCGGCGGTCTCGCCGGCGCGTTCCCCCCGATGATCGGGTGGGCGGCGGCGACGGGCGGCACCCCGGTCGAGGCTTGGCTTCTCGTCGGTCTGATCTTCATGTGGACGCCGCCGCATTTCTGGGCGCTCGCCCTTTTCGTGAAGCTCGACTACCACGCCGCGCGCATTCCGATGCTGACGGTTACGCATGGCAGGGCGGAAACGCGGCGGCAGGCCTGGCTCTACGCGCTCGGCCTTGCGCTCGTCTCCCTGACGACGGCCTTCTCTGCGATCGGCGGACCGCTGACGCTGGCCGTGGCTCTGGTCCTGAACGGGGTCTTCCTGCGCGGAGCCTGGGCGATGTACCGCCGCACCGACGCCGAAAGCGAGGCGGACGGCCATGCGGTCGAGAAGGGTCTATTCAAGTGGTCGCTTGTCTACCTCTTCGCGCATTTCAGCGTGTTCGTCGTCGAAGCGGCGATGGGCGGCTACGGGGGGTGGTGATGCATCGCGACCATGAGCTCCACGGACGTCGTCGCAGCCGGAACTTCGGATTGCTGGCCGTGCTTCTGGCGTTCATCCTGATCATTTTCGGGGTAACGGTGGTCAAGATCCGGACCGGTGGCTTCGCCGAAGGGTTCGACCATGTGGCGCGGCCGGCCACTCTCCCGGCCGAGGACGTGTCGCAGTGAAGGTCTGGCGCAAGCTTTCCCCCAACGGCCGCGTCGTCGCGGCGACGGTGACGACCATCCTCGCCATGGGTTCGCTCGGCTGGGCGGCGGTGCCGCTATACAACATCTTCTGCGCCGTGACGGGCTATGGCGGGACGACCGCGACCGCGTCGGCCGGTTCGACCGAAATCCTCGAGGAAACGGTTCTGATCCGCTTCGACGCCTCGAAGGAGCGGGGCATGCCGTGGTCGTTCAAGCCTGTGCAGACCAAAATGCGCGTGCGCATCGGGGAGACGAACCTCGCCTTCTACGAGGCGACCAACCCGACCGACGAACCCGTGGCGGGCACGGCGAGCTACAACGTCGCGCCCTACGCGGCCGGTCCGCATTTCGTGAAGATCGACTGCTTCTGCTTCAACGAGCAGATCCTCGCGCCGGGCGAGACGGTTTCGATGCCCGTGACCTTCTACGTCGATCCGGCGATCCTCGACGATCCGGAAGCCGGGGACTTGTCGGAGATCACGCTGTCCTACACCTTCCACGTGACGGATCTGCCCGAGGATTACGCGGCGCTCGGCACGACGCTTGACACGGACCCCATCTCTGCGGACACGACCACGACCACGACCAATTGAGAGGGACGACGATGGCCCACGCGAAGAACCACGACTACCACATCCTCCCGCCCTCGATCTGGCCGTTCCTCGGCGCCGTCTGCGGCTTCTTCATGCTGATCGGCGCGGTGCTCTGGATGAAGGGCAGCGGCCCCTGGCTTTTCGCGGCGGGCTTTGTCGGCGTGCTCGGCGTGATGTTCGCCTGGTGGTCGGACGTCGTTCGCGAATCGAATGCCGGCGATCATACGCCCGTCGTCCGGATCGGCCTGCGCTACGGCTTCATCTTCTTCATCATGTCGGAGGTGATGTTCTTCGCGGCATGGTTCTGGTCCTTCTTCAAGCATGCCATCTATCCGATGGGCCCCGACAGCCCCGGCATCGACGGCGTCTGGCCGCCGGAGGGGATCGTGACCTTCGATCCCTGGCACCTGCCGCTGATCAACACGCTGATCCTGCTCTGCTCGGGGGCGGCGGCCACCTGGGCGCACCACGCGCTGGTGCACGAGAACAACCGCAACGACATGAAATGGGGCCTGATCCTCGCGATCCTGCTCGGCGCGATCTTCACCGTGTTCCAAGCCTACGAGTACAGCCACGCGGCCTTCGGCTTCGGCGGCAACATCTACGGCGCGAACTTCTTCATGGCGACGGGCTTCCACGGCGCGCATGTCATCATCGGCACGATCTTCCTCGCCGTGTGCCTGATCCGGCTGCTGGCCGGGCAGTTCACCCCGACCAAGCATATCGGCTTCGAGGCGGCGGCCTGGTACTGGCACTTCGTCGACGTGGTCTGGCTGTTCCTGTTCGCGGCGGTCTACATCTGGGGCGGCTGACGGGTTCGGGCGCGGCCGACGGCGGTCGTGTCGCGCAATCGGGGGCGGCGCGGGCAGGCCGCGCCGCCATCGCGTTCGGGGGTGTGGAATGCGACTGATCCTGCCGTTGGTCTTCGGATTGGGCGGGGCCGCGCTGCTCGTGGCGCTTGGCCTTTGGCAGTTGCAGAGGCTCGATTGGAAAGAGGGAATGATCGCCGAGATGGCCTCCCGGATCGGGGCCGCCCCGATCGCGTTGCCGAGGTCGCCGGATCCGCAGACCGGCAATTTCGTCCCCGTGACGCTGACCGGGCGCGTGGTCGGCCCCCCGCTGCGCGTCCTCGGTGCCTGGCGCGAGGGCGGCTCGGGTTTTCGCATCGTCGCGCCGGTTGAAACAGAGGAGGCCCGCCGCGTGATGGTCGATTTCGGCGTCGTACCGCTCGACAACGTCGACTCCGATGCCCAGGTGACGCTGCCGGAGGGATTGCTAGAGATCACCGGCAACTTGAATTGGCCCGACGACCTGAACGCCGGCACGCCCGACCCGGACGGCAATATCTGGTTCGCGCGTAACGTGGACCTGATGGCGGACGCGGTGGCGACCGAGCGCGTCATGGTCGTCGCGCGGGAGGTCGTCCCCCCGGCGGGGCCGACCCCGGTCCCCGTCGGGATCGAAGGCATTCCGAACAGCCATCTCGGCTATGCGATCCAGTGGTTCGGGCTGGCTCTCGTCTGGCTGGGGATGACAGTGTTTCTGCTGTGGCGTATCAGGCGCCGCACCATTTGAGGGATTACATGCGCTACGTCTCCACCCGCGGTCGGGCCCCGGTCCTGGGCTTCGAGGACACGATGCTGACCGGGCTTGCCCGGGACGGCGGCCTTTACGTGCCGGAGGAAGTGCCGGTCCTGTCGCCGGGCGACATCGCCGCGCTCGCGGGCCGGCCCTACGAGGACGTCGCGGTCCGCGTGATGGCGCCCTTCGTGGCCGACGCGTTCGACGAAGCCACCTTCGCCGGAATGGTCGAGCGGGCCTATGCGGGCTTCGGCCACGACGCGCGGGCGCCGCTGAGGCAACTCGGACCGAACCACCACCTTCTGGAGCTGTTCCACGGGCCGACGCTTGCCTTCAAGGATTTCGCGATGCAGCTCATCGGGCAGATGTTCGAGCATTCGCTGGAGCGGCGCGGCGAGCGGGTGTCGATCGTCGGCGCCACCTCGGGCGATACCGGTTCGGCGGCGATCGAGGCGTTCCGCGGCCTAGACGCGGTGGACGTGTTCATCCTCTACCCGCACGGCCGCGTCAGCGAGGTGCAGCGGCGGCAGATGACGACGCCCACGGAGGCGAACGTGCACGCGCTGGCGCTGGCCGGCCATTTCGACGATTGCCAGGCACGGCTGAAGGAGATGTTCAACGACTTCGCGTTCCGCGACCGCGTCGGCCTTGCCGGCGTGAACTCGATCAACTTCGCGCGGGTGCTGGCGCAGGTCGTCTACTATTTCACCGCCGCCACAGCGCTCGGCGCACCGCACCGGGAGGTGTCGTTCACCGTGCCCACCGGCAATTTCGGCGACATCTTCGCGGGCCACATCGCCCGGCGGATGGGCTTGCCCATCCGGCAACTCGTCGTGGCGACCAACCAGAACGACATCCTGCATCGCTGCCTGACCACGGGTGAATATCGGACGGGCGAGGTGCATCCCTCGATCAGCCCCTCCATGGACATCCAGGTCAGTTCGAACTTCGAGCGGGCGCTGCACCTCGCCTATGATCGCGACGGGGCCGCCGTGTCGCAGCTCATGGAGGAGCTGCGCGGAGGCGGCTTCACCGTGAGCCAGGGCGCGCTGGAGGCATTGCGCGAGGTCTACGCCTCGGGCCGCGTGTCCGAGGAGGAGACTGCCGCGACCATCGCCGGCATGCGCGACCGCACGGGCGAGCTTCTCTGCCCGCACAGCGCGATCGGCGCGCGGGTGGCGGAGACGCATCTGGGCGACGTGCCGATGGTCACGCTCGCCACGGCGCATCCGGCCAAGTTCCCCGACGCGGTGGAGGCGGCGACCGGCCTCCGTCCGCCGCTGCCGCCGCGCCTGGCGGATCTGTTCGATCGCGCGGAGCGGGTGACGCGGGTGGAGAACGACCTGGCCGCGCTCGAGGCGGTCATCGACGAAAGGCGAGCAGCATGACCACACGACTTGACCGACTTCCCAACGGCTTCCGGGTCGTCACCGAATTCATGCCGAGCCTGCAATCGGCGAGCGTCGGCGTCTGGGTCGGCGCGGGCGGCCGACACGAGGCGAGCGAGCAGAACGGCATTGCCCATTTTCTCGAACATATGGCGTTCAAGGGCACGGCCCGACGGTCCGCCCTGCAGATCGCCGAGGAGATCGAGGACGTGGGGGGCTACATCAACGCCTATACCTCGCGCGAGGTCACGGCCTATTACGCGCGGGTCCTGAAGGACGACGTGCCGCTCGCCGTGGATCTGATCGGCGACATCGTCCTGAACCCGGTTTTCGACCCGCGCGAGATCGAGATCGAGCGAGGCGTCATCCTGCAGGAGATCGGCCAGGCGCTCGACACGCCCGACGACATCATCTTCGACTGGCTGCAGGAGGCCGCCTATCCCGGCCAGCCGATCGGCCGCACGATTCTCGGCCCGAGCGAGCGCGTTTCCGCCTTCACCGAGGCGGATCTGCGTCGGTTTACCGGGCAACATTACGGGCCCGGCCAGATGATCCTCGCCGCCGCCGGCGCGGTCGATCACGACGCGATCCTGCGGATGGCCGAGGCGGCGTTCGGCCACCTTCCCGCACAGCCGCAGGCGGAGGCCGCCCCCGGGCTCTATCGCGGCGGGGAAGTGCGGCAGGTGCGCGATCTGGAGCAGGCGCATCTGGCGCTCGCCTTCGACCAGCCGGGCTACCGCGACGATGCGGTCTACACCGCCCAGGTCTTCGCCGGCGCGATGGGCGGCGGCATGTCCTCCCGCCTGTTCCAGGAGGCGCGGGAAAAGCGCGGGCTTTGCTACACGATCTTCGCGAGCATCGGCGCCTGCTCGGATGCCGGGCTGATGACGATATATGCCGGCACGGGCGGCGAGGATATCGGGGCGCTTGCCGAGCTTACCATCGACGAGCTTCGGCGCGCGGCCGAGGACATGACCGAGGTCGAGGTCGCGCGGGCGCGGGCGCAGATGAAGGCCGGCATGCTGATGGGGCTCGAATCTCCGTCCTCGCGCGCCGAGCGGCTGGCTCGCGTCGTCGCGATCTGGGACCGCGTGCCGCCGCTCGCGGAGGCGATCGCCAAGATCGACGCGGTGGACGCGCCGGCGATCCGTGCCCATGCCGGCCAGCTCCTTTCGACCGATCCGACGCTCGCGCTCTACGGTCCGGTCGAACGCGCGCCCGACGCGGAGACGCTTCGCCGAAGGCTCGCCGCGTGATCTTTCCGACGCTTCGCAAGCCTCGGATCGAAACGGAACGGATGCTTCTCCGCCTGCCGCAGCACGGCGATTACCGGGCCTGGGTCGCGCTGCGTCAGGGCAGCGCCGCGTTTCTGCGCCCGTGGGAGCCGGAATGGGCGCCCGACCATCTGAACCGCCGGAGCTTCACGAACCGGGTCTACTGGGCCTCGCGCAGCTACGGGCAAGGCTCGGCGCTAGCGCTGTTTCTGACCCGCAAGGCGGACGACGCGCTGATCGGCGCGATCACGATGGACAACATCCGCCGCGGCCCGTCGCAATCCGCCACGCTGGGCTATTGGGTGGGGGAGGCGCACGCGCGACAGGGCTACATGCGCGAGGCGATCGTCGCGGTCACGCATTACGCGTTCCGCCGACTGGATCTGAGCCGGATCGAGGCCGCCTGCCTGGAGGAGAACCGCGCCTCCCGCGGATTGCTCGAGCGGGCGGGGTTCAAGTACGAAGGCGTCGCGCAATCCTACCTCCAGATCGCCGGCCGCTGGCGCAACCATGTCCTCTACGCGATGCTGCGGTCCGACCGCCGGGGCCGGGTGGACGGCTGATGCGACCGCGGCGCGCGATGCCGCGTTGCCGACGCATGGATGCGGGGGGGCCGTCGTTCCGATGCCGAAGGCGATCCGCCGGACTTCAACCGCGACAGACCGGATCCACGCATCCGGGATTTTCCGCGAAGGGCTCGGTGCGAATGAACGCACCGACGGACGCGATGCACGCGGCCTTCGACGCGCGGGAGGCGGTGGACCGAGGCCAGCTTTTCAGGACGACGAGGGCGGGATGGGGACGGGGCCTCTGACGGGTCGTCGATCGGGCCTCGGTTCCGATCGCTCGCGAAGTTGGACACGTACGTCGTCGTCGGCATGCCCATGGACGCGGCACGACTGATCGAGGGGCTGGGCACGATTTGGCGGAAATCGGCGCGGTCCGTAATTGTCCGGGCGCCCGGCCGGCCCGATAGTCGCAAGCGCTCCGGTGTCCTCTGGTCAACACCAGGCAGATGGGGGAGCATCCCCGTATCGGAGGGAATGCCAATGACCGTATCGCGACTTGCAAGATTCGTACTCTGCCTCGCCCTGTTCCCCGCCGCCGCGATGGCGCAGGATCGCCGCCCGAGCCATTGCATCGCGATCGCCGATGCCGGCGGCTTCGTTCACAAGGCGGCCTTCGGCGATCCGCTCGACGAATATTCGGTGCGGCTGAACTACATCGACCACGCCATGTTCCTGATCGAGACGGCGGGCGGCCTCCGGGTCGCGACGGATTACACAGGCTTCCTCGGCCGCGTCGGCCCGCCCGACGCGGTGACCATGAACCGGGCGCATATCTCGCACTGGACCCCGACCCCCGATCCGGGGATCGGGCACGTCCTGCGCGGCTGGTCCGACCGGGTGGGGGAGCCGGCGGACCACAATCTCGATCTGGGCGAAATGCTGATCCGCTCCGTGTCCACCGACATCCGCTCTTCCGCCGGCACCGGGCGGGAGGAGAACGGCAACTCCATCTTCGTGTTCGAGGTCGCGGGCCTTTGCATCGGCCATCTCGGCCACCTCCATCACGAGCCGTCGGCAGAGCAATACGCCGCGCTCGGCCGGCTCGACGTGGTGATGGCCCCGGTCGATGGCGGACTGACGGTCGACCTGCCGACGATGATCCGAACGCTACAGGGTCTGCGCTCCTCGGTGGTGATCCCGATGCACTGGTTCGGCCCCTCGAGCCTCGACCGCTTCGTGGCGGGCATGGAGGGCGAGTTCGACGTCGACCGACGGAGCGAGAGTTTCCTCGACGTATCGCTCGACACGCTGCCCGACCGCCCGACAATCGTCGTCCTGCAACCCGCCTATCTGTCGGAGGCCGAATGAACCCCGCCACCGGTGCCTTCGCCGCGGATCTCCGCGGCGTTCTGCCCCCCGAGACGTTCCGCGACCTCGAGGCGCGCTACCTGGACGAGCCGCGCGGACGCTGGACGGGTGTGGACGGCCTGCTGCTCGCCCCGCGGAACGCGGCGGAGGTCGCGACCATCGTCCGTGCGGCCGCGGCAGCATCGGTGCCGGTCATTCCCTATGGCGGCGGGACAGGTCTGGTGGGCGGACAGGTTTCGGGCGATCTTCCGGCGCCGGTCATCCTGTCGCTGGAACGCATGATTGCGATCCGCGACGTGGATGCGACCGAGAACGCGATGGTTGTGGAGGCGGGTGTGCCGCTCCAGACCGCGCAGGAGGCGGCGGAGGCGGTGGACCGGCTGTTCCCGCTTTCCATCGCCTCGCAGGGCACCGCGCGGATCGGCGGCATTCTCGCGACCAATGCGGGCGGCGTGAACGTCCTGCGCTACGGCAACGCGCGCGATCTCTGCCTCGGGGTGGAGGCGGTGCTGCCGGACGGCTCGATCCTGCATGGCCTGTCGCCGCTTCGGAAGAACAACACGGGCTACGACATCCGTCACCTTTTGATCGGGGCGGAGGGGACGCTCGGAATCATCACCGCGGCGACGTTGAAGCTCGTGCCGCGTCCGGTGCGGACCGGCGCGGCGATGCTGGTCGTCCGCGATCCGGCGGCGGCGCTCGCACTGCTGAACCTCGCGCGGGACCGGATCGGGGACGCGGTCTCGGCCTTCGAGCTGATCGGCCGGACGGGGCTCGACTTTCTGAAGGCGGCGATGCCGGAGGTGCGGCGACCGCTCGGCAATCCGGACTGGTCCGTGCTGATCGACCTCGGAATGGGCGCGACCGCCGATCCCGCGACGGCGCTGGAGGAGCTGTTCGAGGCGGCGTTCGAGGCCGGACTCGTCAGCGACGGCGTGGTCGCCCAGTCCGAGCAGCAACGCGCGGAGTTCTGGCAGGTGCGCGAATCCATTCCGGAGGCGAACCGTCACATCGGCGCGGTCAGCAGCCACGACATCAGCGTGCCGACAGCCGCGATCCCGAGCTTCATCGCAGAAGGGTCGGCAGTGATCGCGAAGCTCGGCACGTTCCGGATCAACTGTTTCGGCCATGTCGGAGACGGCAATTTGCATTACAATGTCTTCCCCGCCGAGGGGCGCCGCCGGGTCGATCACGAAGATCAGCGCGATGCCATCAAGACGGCCGTTCACGACCTCGTTCACGCGCATGGCGGCTCCGTCAGCGCGGAACATGGCGTCGGGCGGCTGAAGGTCGGCGATCTGGAAACCTATGTCGATCCGGCCAAGCTCGCGGCGATGCGGGCGATCAAGACGGCGCTGGACCCCACCGGGATCATGAACCCGGGGGCGGTGCTGCGCAGGATCGGCTAGTCCGGAAAAGGGTGCGCCCTGTCGGGGGGGACAGGGCGCTGGGGGGAATGGGTGGCCGTCTGCAAGGCAACCACAAGGGCGTTCTCACACGTATTGGTTACCAAGACGTTAACGTAGCGGCAGCTTTGGCGAGAGCGTCTCAAGTCCCTTCGAACGCGCAAAGCGTGTGGACGGGCAGGCCCGTCGCGTCCAGCGCCGCGCGGCCGCCGAGCTCGGGCAGGTCCACGACGAAGGCGCAGCCAACGACCTCCGCGCCGAGCCGCCCGAGCAGCGTCAGCCCCGCCCGCGCGGTGCCCCCCGTGGCCAGAAGGTCGTCGACCATGAGGACGCGCGCGCCGGGGACGAGCGCGTCGCGATGCACTTCCAGCGTCGCGGTGCCATATTCGAGGTCATAGGCCTGTTCCCAGGTCGGTCCCGGCAGCTTGCCCTTCTTTCGAATCGGCACGAAACCGCAGCCGAGCTGGTGCGCAATCGCGCCGCCGAGGATGAACCCGCGCGCCTCCAGCCCTGCGACCGCGTCGATTCGCGCGCCGGCGAACGGATCGAGAAGCTGATCCACGCAAAGCCGCATGCCCCGCGCATCCGCGAATAGCGTCGTCACGTCGCGGAACAGGATGCCTTTGTGCGGGAAATCGGGAATCGTGCGGATGTAGTCGCGGACGGTCTTGGCCTGCATGGGTCGGGCTCGCTCCGGTCGGGGTTGGGGATTGTCGGTCAGGCGGGGTCGGCGTTCGGCAGCAGGCGTCCCGCGATGTGGCGGAGCCTTTCCACCATCGCCGGATCGCGGGCGTCGGGGGCCGTCATGATGGCATGGTCGAGCGCCGTGGCGCATCCCGCGTCGCAGGTCGCGTCGATGCAGACGGGCAGGGCCGCGACGAGGCCCGCGGCCCGCGCGACGTTGCCGTGCAGCGTCGCGACAATCTCCGCGATCTGTACGCTGCCGTGTTCCGGATGCCAGGAATCGTAGTCGGTCACCATCGCCACGCTGGCATAATGCAGTTCCGCCTCCCGTGCGAGCTTGGCCTCCGGCATGTTCGTCATGCCGATCACATCGCAGCCCCATTCCCGGTAAAGGCGCGACTCGGCCCGGGTCGAGAATTGCGGCCCCTCCATGACGAAGTAGGTCGCACCCTCGTGCACCGTCGCGCCGGCCCGGCGCGCGGCCGCGGCGCAGGCGGCCGACAGGCTGGGACAGACCGGATGCGCGACGGATACATGCGCGACGAGGCCGGGACCGAAGAAGGACTTCTCGCGTGCGAAGGTGCGGTCGATGAACTGGTCCACGATGACGAAGTCGCCCGGCGCCATTTCCTCCCGGAAGGAGCCGACGGCGGAGACGGAGACGAGATGCGTCACACCCGCCGCCTTCATCGCCGCGACGTTCGCCCGGTAGGGGATCGAGCTTGGCGTCTCGACGTGTCCCCGGCCGTGGCGGGGCAGGAACACCATCCGCGTCGTGCCGATCCGCCCGTGGAGCAGCGCATCCGACGGCGCGCCGAACGGCGTCGTCGTCTCGCGCCATTCCGCATCCGCCAGATCGGCGACCCGGTAGAGACCGGACCCGCCGATGATCCCGATGACTGGTTCCATGCGCGTCCTCCTGTGTCCGGCCCCTCCGACCCTGACCCGGTGCGATCCGCGCCGCAATGGCCCCGAGGGGTGTCCCAGGGCGGCAAACCCTGCTAGGGCATCGGCGATTCCGAACCATGCGAAAGACCTGAGCCTTGAACAGCAGTTTGCTGGCAAGATTTGCCGACCGTTTCGAGGGGCCCGATCTGCGTTTGGCCCCCACCTCCACGCTGGACGCCTCTGTCCTCCGGGTCGAAGTGCTGGCCGGCCTGACGGTCGCCCTCGCGCTCGTGCCGGAGGCCGTGGCTTTCGCCTTCGTGGCGGGCGTGCCGCCGCTTGTCGGCCTCTACGCCGCGTTCATCGTCGGGCTCGTCACCGCGCTGATCGGCGGGCGGCCGGGCATGATCTCGGGCGCGACCGGCGCGCTCGCCGTGGTGATGGTAAGCCTCGTCGCGGCGTTCCCGCCGGGCGTCGGCGTGCAATACCTTTTCGCGACCGTCGTGCTGATGGGAATCATCCAGATCTTCGTCGGGCTCATGCGATGGGGCAAGTTCATCCGCCTCGTGCCGCATCCCGTCATGCTCGGATTCGTCAACGGCCTGGCCATCGTGATCGGCAAATCGCAGCTCGACTTCTTCCGCACCGAGAGCGGCGCGTGGCTGCCGCCGGAGCAGCTGATCCTCGTGCTAGCGCTCGTGGCGCTGACGATGGCCGTGATCTGGGGACTTCCGAAGCTGACCAACGCGATCCCCGCGCCGCTCGCCGGGATCGGTCTGACGGCGGTGATCGTGATCGCCCTCGGCCTGCCGGTCCCGAATGTCGGCGACCTGGCCGACATCTCGGGCGGGCTGCCGCAATTCGGATTGCCCGACGTGCCGTTCAACATGGAGACGCTTCGCTTCATCCTGCCCTACGCGCTGATCCTCGCGGCGATCGGCCTGATCGAGAGCCTGCTGACGCTGAACCTCGTGGGCGAGATCACCGGCCAGCGCGGCGGCGCCTCGCAGGAATGCATCGCGCAGGGCACCGCCAACACCGTGACCGGCTTCTTCGGCGGCATGGGCGGCTGCGCGATGATCGGACAATCGATGATCAACGTGAAGTCCGGCGGTCGCACCCGCATCTCCGGCGTCGCCGCGGCGCTGTTCCTGCTCGCCTTCATCCTCGTCGCCTCGCCGCTGATCGAGCTCATCCCGCTCGCAGCGCTCGTGGGCGTCATGTTCATGGTCGTCATCGGCACCTTCGCGTGGAACTCGCTCAAGATCCTCGCCCGGGTTCCGCGCGTCGATGCCGTGGTGATCGTTCTCGTGACGATCGTGACCGTGGCCACCGACCTCGCCATCGCGGTGGTCGTCGGCGTCATCATCTCCGCGCTGGCCTATGCCTGGCAGAACGCGACGCGCATCCGCTCCTCCACCCACGAGACACCGGACGGTGCCAAGGTCTATCAGATCACGGGCCCGCTCTTCTTCGGCTCCGCCGCCGGCTTCGTGGAGATGTTCGATCCGGCGAACGACCCTTCCGCGGTGATCGTGGATTTCGCCGAAAGCCGTGTGGCCGACCAGTCTGCCCTGCAGGCGATCGAGGCGGTGGCCGCCAAGTACGAGGCGGCGGGCAAGCGCATCCAGCTCCGGCACCTGACGCGCGACTGCCACAAGCTCCTGCGCCGTGCGGGGCACCTCATGGTCGACAGCGCGGACGACCCCGACTACGCCGTCGCGGCGAATTACGGGGTGCGCACGGGCATTCTCGGCGGTCATTGACCGCCGGGATCAATCCGGTCGCCGGAGCGAGAACACCTCCGTGACGCGGGCGTAATCCATGTAGCCGAGCCGGGCGAGCGGCTGGAACGCGGAAACGTCGAAGCGCCCGTCGCGCAGGCAATCGTCGCGCAGGTGGATGCCCGAAACCACGCCGAAGACGGTGTAGTTCGCTTCCCCGGGCAGGCGGACGATCTCCGTCAGGCGGCATTCCAGCGCGGCCGGCGCGTCGGCCACGCGCGGGCAGTCGATGGTCGCGCATTCCGCCTTCGCAGCGCCCGCTTCCGCGAACTCGTCCACGCCGGCAGGGTAGCTGCCGGAGGAGGCGTTCATCGTCTCTCGGGCGGCGTATTCGACGATGTTGACGCAGAACACCTTTGTTTCCCGGATCTGCGCCACCGAATCCTTGGTCCCGCCGCGGTCCGGCTTGGCGGAGGTCGAGGCGAACATCACCTGTGGTGGCACATAAGCCACGGCGTTGAAGAAGGAATACGGCGCGAGATTGTCGCCCGACGCGCCACGGGTCGAGATCCAGCCGATCGGCCGGGGCGTCACCACGGCGTTGAACGGGTTGTGCGGCAGGCCGTGGCCCTCCTCGGGTCGGTAGAACATCGCGGACTCCCATGCTGTCGCCGGCAGGACTAGCCGTCACCCCGGTGAAACGCCACAAGGGGCCGGCGAACCGGGGGGATACATGGAACTTCACCGTGAGACCGACGACGACCGGAGGGAGGTCGAGGCGCTGTTCGATCATTGCTTCGCGCCCGGCCGCACGATCCTGTCCTCCTACCGTTTGCGCGACGACGTGCCTCCGGCCCGCGATCTTTGCCTCGTCGCGCGGGGTCGGATGGGGGAGGTGGCCGGCGCGATACGTTTCTGGCCCGTCCGCATCGTCGGGGCGGGCGGTGCCGGCCACGACGCGATGCTGCTCGGCCCCGTCGCGGTGCATCCGACCCGGCAGGGCGAGGGGCTGGGCGCCTTTCTGATCCAGTCCGGTCTCGACCGGGCCGCCGCCGCCGGGGTGGAGCGCGTCCTTCTGGTCGGCGACGCGCCGTATTACGCGCGGTTCGGCTTCCGCGTCCTGCCCGGCATCGTCATGCCGCCGCCGACCAACCCGGAGCGCGTCCTCGGGATATGGGATTGGGAGGGAATTACCGGCACGGTGATGCGCGCCTTGCCTTGCGCCGCGTCGAAGCGCACATCTGCGGCATGAACCAGAAGCTCACGCCGCCGCGCCGCGAACAGATATTCCCGCCCCTCGACCGGGAGGCGGAGCTTGACCGGCTCGCCGCCAAGATGCAGGCGGCGTCGGGGCTTGGATTGCAGCTTCTGTCGGTGATCGGATCGCAGGCCGAGAACATGCTCGAGATGCTGCCCGGGCGGGTTCGTTCCGGGCTCGAGAAGGCGACCGCGGCCGCGCTCGAGCAGAGCTTCAACGCCGCCGCGTTGTCGCGCCGGGGCCGGGTGGCCGACACGTCGGACTGGCTGACCCGCGCGATCACCTTCGGCACCGGGGCCGCGGGCGGGTTCGGCGGGCTGCCGTCCGCTTTGGCCGAATTGCCGGTCACCACGACGGTCATGCTGCGCTCGATTCAGTCGATCGCCGACGAGCACGGCTTCGATCCGGCCTTGCCGGAGGTCCGCGCCGCCTGTTTGCGGGTCTTCGCCGCCGCCGGACCGCTTGACGACGATGACGGCACGGATCTGGCCTTTCTGACGCTGCGCCTCTCGGTCACCGGACCCGCGATCCAGGGGCTGATCGCCAAGGTCGCGCCACGTCTCGCCGTGCCCTTGGGCCAGAAGCTCGCCGCGCAGGCCGTGCCGGTGATCGGCGCCGCGGCGGGGGCGGCGACGAACTACGTCTTCACGAGTTATTATCAGGAGGTCGCGCGCGTGCAGTTCGGGCTGATGCGGCTCGGCGCGCAGACCGGCGAGGACATGGAAGCCCTTTCGCGTGAGCTGAAGTCCCGCATGAATCGCTAGGACGCGCCCGGTTTCAGGCGCGCCGTTCCTGCCGCATGCAGCGGCGCGCGAATTCCCGTGGGTCCTCGAGGGGGATCGACCGGTCGAAGCCCGAAGCGTCGTTGGTCCCCCGAGACGCGACGTCTCCCGCCTCGTCCTCGTAGCCGGTCCACTCGACCCATTGCCCGTTCTTCCAGATCGCTGTCTGCATACCGTTCATTGTCGTCACCATCCGAGTTCCATTGCCGTGAAGGTGCCGGAACATTCGGGCAACTCCGGGGCATCGACGTGGAGAGGGAGAGAAGGGTTAAGCGTTCCTTTCCCGTTCGAGCAACGCGTCGAGCGCGTCCACGTCGACCGGATCGAACTGGCCGAACCCCTGCATCCAGATGCTGGCATGGCGCAAGGCGTCCGGCTCGAGCATGCACCAGACCACGCGGCCCCGCCGCTCCTGCCGGATCAACCCGGCCCGTGCGAGCACGCTCAGATGCCGACTCACCGCAGCGAGCGAAATGGCGAGCGGGGCAGCCACGTCCGTTACCGCCATGTCGTCCTCGAGCAGCATCGACAGGATTCCCCGTCGTGTCGGGTCGGCCAGGGAGGCGAAGGTCCGGGAAAGCGCATCTGCCATGCGCGCCGCACTGGCCCGCCGACGCCCCGTTGGTCAAGAACGTTCAACCGGATGGTTGAACTTGGCCGCATCGCGTCTGGGCGGGCCGCCGGTTCGCACGGGAGTGCAAGTCATTGTAACGTATAAAACAAGGTCGCGTTGACTTCGGGCGCCACCCGACCTAGACACCGCCGCGACATTCATGGGGGCTTCGATGTCCGACGATCCCGATGCCGACCGTCTGCGCGCTCTCGAGGCGCGGATCGCGGCGGCCAGGGGACCGGAGGCGAAGCACCACATGGACGATCATCATTCGCAGGCGCAGCTCGCCTGGCGCATGGTGATCGAGCTGGTGGCGGGCCTGGGGATCGGGTTCGGGATCGGTTATGGCCTCGACGCGCTGCTGGGGACGACGCCCTGGCTGATGGTCGTGTTTGTGTTTGTCGGCTTCGCAGCCGGCGTGAAGACGATGATCGGCTCCGCGCGGGAAATGCAGGGGCAGATCGGCGCGACCGAGGCCCTGAAGGATCCGGGCGCCGGGGCGTCCGGTTGGGCCGACGAGGACGACGACTAGTCGCCTCCGGAGCGGGAACAATCGCTGTCGCGTTGCGGCGGTGGAATGGAGACGGGGATCGAGATGGCAGAGGAAGTCCATACCGAAGGCGCCCTCGACGCGCATGCCGGCGGGCCGGATCATGGCGAGAGTGGGCTGAGCTTCCACCCCATGGACCAGTTCATCGTGCGTCCGATCTTCGGCGAGAACGGCGACCCGGTGCATTGGTACACCGTTACCAACGCGACCGTCTGGATGGCCGTCGCGGTTCTCTGCGTGCTCGGCCTCTTCGTACTCGGCACGCGCGGCCGCGCCATCGTGCCGGGCCGCATCCAGTCCGTGGCGGAACTGGCCTACGGTTTCGTCTACAAGATGGTCGAGGACGTGACGGGTCGCGACGCGGTCAAGTTCTTCCCCTACATCTTTACGCTCTTCCTGTTCATCCTCTTCGCGAACATGCTCGCGCTGATCCCGATGTCGTTCTCCACCACGAGCCATATCGCGGTGACGGCGGTGCTGGCCCTCGCGGTGTTCCTGACGGTGACCATCGTCGGCTTCGTAAAGAACGGCGCTGCGTTCCTCGGGTTGTTCTGGGTGTCCTCCGCGCCGCTCCTGCTTCGTCCGGTCCTGGCCGTGATCGAGCTCGTCTCCTACTTCGTCCGTCCGGTGAGCCATTCCATTCGTCTTGCGGGCAACATCCTTGCCGGCCACGCGGTGCTGAAGGTCTTCGCCGCCTTCGCCGCGGTCACGGTGATCGCGCCCGTCTCGGTGGTCGCGATTTCCGCGATCTACGCCCTGGAGGTCCTGGTGGCCTTCATTCAGGCCTACGTCTTCACCATCCTGACCTGCGTCTACCTGAAGGACGCCCTGCATCCGTCGCACTGACGGCCGGTCAAACCCACGCTTCCATCGTAAGGAGAAAACACATGGAAAACGAAGCCGCTCTCGCCATCGGGCAGATGGGTCAGTATCTCGGTGCCGGCCTCGGCGCCATCGGCTCCGGCCTTGCCGCGATCGGCGTGGGCAACGTCGCCGGCAACTTCCTGTCCGGCGCGCTCCGCAATCCGTCGGCCGCCAACGCGCAGACCGCCACGCTCTTCATCGGCATCGCCTTCGCCGAAGCCCTGGGCATCTTCTCCTTCCTCGTCTCGCTGCTGCTGATGTTCGCCGTCTGAGGCGCACGAAGCCAATCCTTACGCTCGGCGTGCGGCCCCTCGGGGGTCGCCGCCGCAGACCAACCGACCGGACGGGACGCCACCCATGGAAACGGAACCGATCGATCTCGAGCTCGCGGGCACCTGCGTCAACACGCTCGGCAACGCCATCGGCATGCCGCAGCTCTGCGACGCCTGGTTCGCCAACCAGATCTTCTGGCTCCTCGTCGCGCTCGCTGCCATCTACCTGATCCTTACCCGGGTCGCCCTGCCACGCGTCGGTGCGGTGCTCGCCGAGCGGTCGGGGACGATCTCCAACGACCTCGCTGCGGCCGAGGATCTGCGCCGTCAGGCCGCCGATGCGGAGCGCAGCTACGAACAGGCGCTCGCCGACGCGCGGGCCGAGGGGCAGCGCATCTCCGACGAGGCTCGCGCTACCATCCGCGCCGACCTCGACGCGGCCATCGCCGAGGCCGACGAGAAGATCGCCGCCCGAACGGCCGAAAGCGAGGCGCAGATCGCCGAGATCCGCGACAACGCCACCGTGAGCGTGGCCGAGGTGGCGCGCGACGTGACGGGCGACATCGTGACCGCGCTTGGCGGTCGGCCGGACCAGGCCGCGATCGACACGGCCGTCGATGCGCGCGTGAAGGGGAACTGAATTATGCGCTACGCTCTGCCGCTCCTTCTGATCGGATCGCCGGCATTCGCCGCGACCGGCCCGTTCTTCTCGCTCGGGAACACCGACTTCATCGTCACGCTGGGCTTCCTTCTCTTCCTCGGCATTCTCGTCTATTTCCGCGTGCCGTCCCGCCTGACTGGCATGCTCGACGACCGTTCGGGCGGCATCCGCTCGGATCTCGACGAGGCGCGGGCGTTGCGCGAGGAAGCGCAGGCGCTGCTTGCGAGCTACGAGCGCAAGACCCGTGAGGCCCGCGCGCAGGCCGATCAGATCGTCGCCAATGCCAAGGCCGAGGCGCAATCGGCCGCGGAGCAGGCGAAGCTCGACCTCAAGACCTCCGTGGACCGCCGGCTTGCCGGAGCGGAGGGCCAGATCGAGAGCGCGCGCAACGCCGCCATCCGTGAAGTCCGCGACCGCGCGATCCAGATCGCCACCTCTGTCGCCGCCGAAATGGTCGCCAGGCAGATGACAGCCAAGGATGCCGACCGGATGATCGACCAGTCGATCGAGACGGTGTCCGCCAAGTTGCATTGATTGGTCCACGGGACGACGGCCGCGGGGCGTACCTTCTGGGGCGCCCCGTTCGCGTTGGGGCGTGTCGATGAAGGGCTGGCGCGATATGGGCGCGGCCGAACTCGACGCGGCCTATGCGAACGCCGACCACATCGAAGGGGCCGAACGCTTCCCGCCGCGATGGGCGGCGGAAGCCCGGCGGTTCCGCGCGCGAGCCGTTGCCGAGCTGGACCGCGCCGCTCCGACCGGTGCGGGCTACGACCTGTTTCTCCCGGCGAACGAGGCTGCGGGGCTCGTGGTCTTCGTCCATGGCGGGTATTGGCGCGCCTTCGGGAAGTCGGACTGGTCCCATCTCGCGGCCGGCGCGGTGGCGACCGGCCATGCCGCCGCGATCGTCGGCTACCCCCTCGCGCCGGGCGCGCGGCTGTCGGAGATCACGCGCCACGTCGCTCGCGCCATTGACCATGTGGCCGGACGTGTCGGCGGTCCGATCCGTCTCGCGGGACACAGCGCCGGGGGACATCTCGTGCTGCGCATGGTCATGCCCGACGCGGCGCCGGACTGCGTCGGTCGAATCGCGACCTGCGTACCGATTTCGCCATTGGCGGATCTGCGTCCCTTGTTACGTTCGAGCATGAACGCCGATCTCTGCCTCGACGCCGACGAGGCCGTCGTCGAAAGCCCGGTCCTGGGCCGTCCCCTGCCGGGTCCGCGTGTCGCCGTCCATGTCGGTGCGGCGGAGCGCCCTAGCTTCCGTTGGCAGGCTGAAACCCTTGCCGCCGAATGGGGCGTTCCGCTTCGGATCGTGCCCGAGCGGCATCATTTCGACGTCATCGACGACCTTCTCGACCCGGAAAGCGCCCTGATGCGCGATGTGCTGCACGGCCCCCGCGCCGAGGCGGTCTAGACGCGGGGCTTCGCACGCGTGGTCGGCGCCGCCTGCGTCGGATCCTCCGGCCAGGGATGCCGGGGATACGCGCCCCGCATGTCGCGCCGGACATCCGCGTAGGCGCCTGCCCAGAAGCCCGGAAGGTCGGTCGTGATGGCCACCGGCCGCTGCGCGGGCGAAAGCAGCTCCATCCGCAGCGGCGTCGCGCCGACAGTAGGGTGCCGCATTTCCCCGAACACCTCCTGCAGGCGCAGCGAGATCGTGGGCACGTCCGGCGCGTAGTCGATGGGCACCTTTCGCCCGAGCGGCGTGCGGTAATGCGCCGGCGCAACCTCATCGAGCCGTCGCGCGGTGTCCCAGCCGATCCAGGCCTGCAGCGCGTCGAACGGATCGAGGCGGCCCAACCCATCCGCGTCGCGCGCATCGCCGAGGAACGGCGCGAGCCAATCCGCAAGGCGCGTCAGCAGCGTCTCGTCGGAGACGTCGGCCAGCCCCGAGGTCGCGATGCGCGCGCGCAGCAGCCGGGCGCGACGGGTCCAGTCGAGGCAGCCGAGCCCGAGCCCCCGTATGCCGTCGAGGACCGCCGCGGCGACGGCCTCCTCCGGCGCGTCGTGCCACGGACGATCATCGAGGGCGATCGCGCCGAGCCGTTCCTGTCGCCGGGCCTCCACGCGACGATGGCGCGTCGACCAGCGGCAAAGATCGACCCAGCCGATCCTGTCGCCAAGTACCGCGCGCAACTCCGCCTCGGCGATGGGAAGCGCCCGACGGATGCGGGCCTCGGTCGGGTCGCCGTCGAGATCGCAGGCGACGATCAAGCGCGCCCCGGCCAGCGTATCGCCCTTCTCCATCCGCGCACCCTTGCCGCCGGACAGGAGCCAGCGCGGCGCCTTCCCCGGACGGCGGAGGCCGACGCGATCCGGATAAGCCAGCGCAAGACGCTGCGCGTCCGACAGGTCCGGGCCGGCCTCCCATCGACGCAGACGTTTCGCCTCGGCTGCGGCGTCAGGCGGCGGACGGCGAAGCGCGTCCGACAGGTCGACCGGTCCGGGCGGCAGCCGCGCGGCGAGCAGGCTCGCCACCCGTGCGGCGCCGCGGCCGCCCCGGAGCAGCAGATGCGCCAGGCGCGGATGCGAGGGCAGCCGCGCCATGGCCCGCCCGTGATCGGTGATCCGACCGCTTTCCAGCGCGCCCAGTTCCGTCAGCAGCGCCCGGGCCTCCGCCAGCGCGCCTTCGGGTGGCGGCGTCAGGAAGGGAAGCGCGTCCGAGCCCCATTCGGCGAGCTCCAGCGCGAGGCCGGAAAGGTCCGCCGCGGCGATCTCCGGGTCCGGAAAGGCCCGCATCCCGCCTTCCTCCCCGCGGGTCCAGTTCGCGTAGGCGACCCCTGCGCTCACGCGTCCGGCCCGCCCCGCGCGTTGCGTCGCCTCGGCGCGCGTGACCCGTTCGGTGACGAGCCGGGACATGCCGGAGCCGGGATCGAACCGGGCCCGGCGGGCGACACCGCCATCGACCACGGCGCGCACGCCCTCGATGGTGAGCGACGTCTCCGCGATGGAGGTGGCGAGCACGACCTTGCGTCGCGCGCCGCCGGGCGCGATGGCCGCGCGTTGCTCCGCAAAAGGCAGGGCGCCGTAAAGCGGCCGGATGTCGGCGTCGATGCCGTCGAGCAGGGTGGCGCATCGCCGGATCTCGCCCTCGCCCGGAAGAAAGGCCAGCACGTCGCCGGACGTCTCCGTCAGCGCTTGCGCGACGAGGCCCGCCACCTGCGCTTCCAAACGCTGACCCCCGGGCGGGGGGCGATCGCGCCAGCGGCGCTCGACCGGGAAGCTGCGGCCCCGGGACGTCACCACCGGCGCGCCGAGCAGTTCGGCCACAGGTGCGGCATCGAGCGTCGCGGACATGACGACGACCGCGAGTTCCGGGCGCAGCGCGGCGCGCGCCTCCCAGGTCAGGGCGAGCCCGAGATCGGCGTTGAGCGACCGCTCGTGGAATTCGTCGAATATGACGCAGCCCACGCCCGGCAGCTCGGGGTCGGCCTGGATCATCCGCGTAAGGATGCCTTCGGTGACGACCTCGATCCGGGTGGCCTTCGACGTCTCGGACGCCCCGCGCATGCGGAAGCCGACGGTCGCGCCGACCGGCTCGCCCAACGTCTCCGCCATCCGCGCGGCGGCGGCGCGGGTGGCGAGCCTGCGCGGCTCGAGCATCACGATCCGTCCCTTGATTTCCGGCAGGATCGCCAGCGGAACGCGCGTGGTCTTGCCCGCGCCCGGCGGCGCCTGCAGCACCGCGACGCCGCCCGCGCGGATCGCGGCCAGAAGCTCCGGCAGCGCCTCATCGATCGGCAGGGGCGTCATCGGCGCCGCAGCACCGCATCGCCGAAGCGGGTGGGCGAGCGCACCTCGCTGACGGCGACCGCCCCGGGGCCGGCCGGCGCGTAGAGGATGTCGAGACGAACCACCGGACGTTCGGCCAGGCGTTCCGGCGCGTAACCCGCGATGCGGCGGTATTCCCCGGCGCAGCGGATCGTTCCGTCCGCGCCGGCCGCGGGCTGGCCGAGGGTCAGGCGGGACACGTGCCGCCCGTCGAAGAGGTCGTAGCGCCGGTTGCAGGCCCGGCTTGGCGTCGTCGGCCGCATCACGTCGTAAAGCGCGCTCAGCGGATCGATCACGCCGCGCTGCGCCGTCGGGTCGATGTCGTGATCGCGCGGCTCCCGCGGAGGGGTGAAGGTGACCGCAGCGGGTCGGGTGCCGCGGAACGCGACATCGGCCTCCGTGCGTTCGCCATCGTCGTTCTCGATCTCGGAATAGCTTTGCGACACGGGCCGTCCCGCGACGTACTGCCCCCGCGCGCGTCCCTCATAGCCGTATTTCAGAAGCGTGCCGACGAGGCCCGTCGCCTTTGCTTCCGCCCCGACCGAATAGCCCGCGCCCTCCTGCCGTCCGGCGAGCGCGATCTGTCCGCCGGTTATGCCGCGCAGGGACAGGTCGTAGCGGGCGTCGAGCTCCTGCGCCTGGGCGGGAAAGGCCGCGGCGAGGAGGAGCGTGACGAACATGGTGCGAAGGGGCATGGGCAGGTCCTGCATTCTGGCGTCCCTTTATCTAGGGACTGGAACGCGCCGCGTCACGCGGGCGGCACGGCTTGCATCGTGGCGCGGCCGGGGGCATGGCATCGTGAAATGGCCGACCGTGATCCCCTCCACGCGCCCGTGCTCGCCGGCGACCGCCGCGCCCTTGCGCGTGCGATCACGCTGGTGGAAAGCACGCGGCCCGATCACCGCGCACGGGCGGCGGCGCTGCTCGACGGGTTGCGGGACACGGACCGGCAGGCGTTGCGGATCGGGTTGTCGGGCACGCCGGGCGTCGGCAAGTCCACCTTCATCGAGGCGTTCGGGACCATGCTGACCGGGCAGGGGACGCGCGTCGCCGTGCTGGCCGTCGATCCATCCTCCGCGCGCACCGGCGGCTCGATCCTCGGCGACAAGACGCGGATGGACCGGCTGGCGCGCGACCCGCTGGCCTTCGTCCGCCCCTCGCCCTCGGCCACGCAACTGGGCGGCATCGCGCGGCGCACGCGGGAGGCGGTGGCGCTTTGCGAGGCGGCGGGGTTCGACGTCGTATTGATCGAAACGGTGGGCGTGGGCCAGTCCGAGACGATGGTCGCGCAGATCGCGGACCTTTTCGTGCTGCTGCTCGCCCCCGCCGGCGGCGACGAGCTGCAGGGGGTGAAGCGCGGGATCATGGAGATCGCCGATCTGATTCTCGTCAACAAGGCGGACGGAGAGCTGCGGCCGACCGCGACGCGCACCGTGGCGGATTACGCGGGGGCACTGCGCCTCCTGCGAAAGCGCCCGCAGGATCCGCCCGGCTTTCCGAAGGTGCTGCCGGTCTCCGCGACCGAAGGGTCGGGGCTCGACGGGGCCTGGTCGGAGATGCGGACGCTTGCGGAATGGCGGCGCGCGCACGGCCACTGGGACCGGATGCGGGCCGACCAGGCGGCGCACTGGTTCGCGGAGGAGGTGCGGGCGGGTCTGCTTGCGCGGCTGACCGAGGACACGGATATCCGAGCGCGCATGGCGACGCTCGCGCGGGACGTCGCCGGCGGCGCGCGCGACCCGAAGGCCGCGGCGGCGGAGATGCTGGAATCGCTGCGGGGCGCTTGACCTTGCCCTCCGCCGCGACTAGAGAGCCGCGACCCGAGGGGCCGATCGAGGCCCCGGATCCCTATTTGAACAGTCGAAACCGGAGTTGTGCCATGTCGCGCGTCTGCGAACTCAGCGGAAAAGGCCCGATGACGGGCAACAATGTCAGCCACGCCAACAACAAGACCCGGCGTCGTTTCCTGCCGAACCTGAACGACGTGACGCTGCAATCCGAGGCGCTCGGCCGCGGCTTCAAGCTCCGTATCTCGACCCATGCGCTGCGCACGGTCGACCATCGCGGCGGGCTCGACGCCTTTCTCGCGAAGGCGAAGGATTCGGAGCTTTCGCCCCGCGCGCTGAAGATCAAGCGCGACGTCGCCAAGTCGTCGGATACGGCGGCCGCGCTCGAATCCTGAGCGTCGATCGATCCGGACGAAGGCCCCCGCGCGGGGCCTTTTTCATGTCCGGGTCCGCTCGGCGACCCAGGCGGGGACGGTCACGCTCGCCGGGCCCTCGCGCACCTCGTCGAAGCGTCCGCCGGAGGCCGCGAGATTGAGCTCCAGCGTGCGTGCGCCCGCTTCCCGGGCCAGTTCCACGAAGCCCGCCGCGGGATAGACCGTGCCCGAGGTGCCGACGCTGACGAAGAGGTCGGCGCGCGACAGGGCCGCTTCGATCTCCGCCATCCGGTAGGGCATCTCTCCGAACCATACGACGTCGGGCCGCGTGGCCTGCGCGTCACAGGCCGGGCAGGGATCGTCGGGCGTCATGACCGGAGGCGCCTGCCAGCGCGTCCCGCAGGCGGCGCAAAGCGCGCGGGACAGTTCGCCATGCATGTGGATCACGTCCCGGGCCCCGGCCTGTTCGAGCATGTCGTCGATGTTCTGCGTCACCAGCGTCACGCCGGGCCGGGTGGACAGCCGGGCCAACGCCGCATGGGCCGCGTTCGGGGCGGCACCGGTCATGTTGGAACGGCGGGCATTGTAGAAGTCGTGGACCAGTTGCGGATCGCGCGCGAACCCTTCGGGCGTCGCGACCTCGCTCAGGTCGTAGCGCGCCCATAAGCCGCCCGCGTCCCGGAACGTGCCCAGACCCGATTCCGCGCTCAGCCCCGCGCCCGAAAGGAGGACGATGCGCTCGGCGCGGCTCACGCGCAGGTGCGCTCGGCGATCTCCACGAACTGCTTGTAGCGCAGCCAGAAGCGCTCGTCGCCGGTGCGATCCGACTGACGCGTCACCTGCGCCAGGTGCGGATCGCGGAAGAACGCAACGGCGCGCGCCTGCTCGCTGCGATTCAGGATGGTGTTCGCCGAGGCTTGTACGCAGCCGCATAGGTCGTTCGACGTGGCGACCCGGTCCGCTTGCAGACAGGCGGTGTGCACCGGTCCGGTCGCGAAGCTGCGCACCGGCGCGCCCAGCCGTCCGCCGCCCACGGCATCGCCGGTGCCGCAGGCCGACAGCGCCGACAGCGCCGCCAGCGCGAAAGGTAGTCTGATCGAGGTCATGTCTGCCCGGCCTCCGCCATTCTTGGTTTTGACGAAGGATGCCAGAGGCCGGTTGTGCTGACAAGAATCCCGGATGCGGCGGTCAGGCGCTGCGGCGCGCGCCGCGCCGGCGTCCGGGATTGGCCCCGGCATTCGCGACCTTGGGCGCGCCGCGGCCCTGTCCGCCGCCCCGACGTCCGCCGCCGCCACGCTGTTGCTTCGGCTTGGCCTCTTCCTGCGCGAGGGTCCAGCGGCGCCCGGAGACGACGGGGATCTGGCTCTTGATGACGCGCTCGATGTCCTTCAGCTCGGCCATCTCGTCCGGCGCGCAGAGGGTGATCGCCGCCCCCTCGCGGCCAGCCCGGGCGGTGCGGCCGATCCGGTGGACATAGGTCTCCGGCACGTTCGGAAGCTCGTAGTTGTAGACGTGCTTCACCACCGGGATGTCGAGGCCGCGTGCCGCCACGTCGGTCGCGACGAGAACGGGCGCGGTGCCGTCCGTGAACGCCTCGAGCGCGCGCGTCCGCTGGCCTTGGCTGCGGTTGCCGTGGATCGCCACGGCTTCCACGCCGGCGCTCGTCAATTGCTTGGCCAGACGGTCGGAGCCGTGCTTGGTGCGCGCGAAGACCAGTGCGGCCTCGTCGGGATGGGCGCGCAGCAGGTCGATGAGCAGGCCCGGCTTCTCGGCCTTGGCGATGAAGTGGATCGACTGCTCGATCTTGTCGGCGGTCTGCCCGGAGGTCGAGACCTGCACCCGGACCGGCCGGTCGAGATAGGTCGCGGCCAGCGCCTCCATGTCCTTGGGCATCGTCGCCGAGAACAGGAGCGTCTGCCGCTCCTTCGGCAGCTTCGGCGCGATCTGGCGCAGGGCGTGGATGAAGCCCATGTCGAGCATCTGGTCCGCCTCGTCGAGCACGAGGAAGTGGCTTTCCCCGAGGTTGACGGCGCCGCGGTCGAGCAGGTCGATCAACCGGCCCGGCGTCGCGACGAGCAGGTCCACCCCACGCTCCATACGCTTGATCTGGGGATTGATGCCGACGCCGCCGACCACGCGGGCGACCTTCAGGTGGCTGCCCTTGATGTAGCCGTCGAGGCTTTCGGCGATCTGGTTCACGAGTTCCCGCGTCGGGGCGAGGATGAGGGCGCGCGCGGTGCGCGGTGCGGGGCGCTGGCTGTCCTCCAGCAAATGCTGAATGAGCGGCAGGCCGAAAGCCGCGGTCTTGCCGGTGCCCGTCTGCGCGAGGCCCATGACGTCGCGGCCCTCCAGCGCGGGCGGAATCGCCTGCTTCTGGATCGGGGTAGGGTCCTTGATGCCCATCTCGTCGAGGGCGGCGATGAGGCGGGGTTTCAGCCCCAGCATGTCGAAATCCATGAAATATCCTGTTGCGTCCCACGGGGACGCCTCTGGCGCACCACGACGGGCGCGCTGTTTCGGGGTCACGGAGCGCGTCTTCGCGTTCCGCGCCTCCCCGGCGTGATCCTTGGGAAAGCGTCCCGCCCATCGTGGTGGCGTCCCTCGTGGACGACCGGCTCACGCGGCCCGAGGGGCGGGGTCAGGGGCCATGTGGTCTACTCCGGTGCCGGAGTCAACAGCGGCCGGGCCGCGTTATACGGCGGCCGTCGCTTCCAAGCGGACTTGATGAAAGCTCCCGACGCGGAGGGCAATGCGACGGAATTCGCTCGCAACCTCGTGTCGGGCATGATGGTTCGCACGCACTTCTACCCGAAATCCGACCGATGCTGCAGTTCACCATCCGGGCTCGATGCAGCCCATCATTCGGTGTCATCGACCCGCTTGCGCGTGAACCGGCCTCCGACTGCTGGCGCAATCAGGACCGACATCCCGCTCAGTCGAACCTTGGCGAGGACAGGACGCTCACGGTCGACCTCGGATCGCTAAATCCGCAATGGCGCTTCGCGTTGAATGGGTAACGGCGGTCTGGAGCCTCCTGTCTTCTTCGGATCGTCTATGCCGGTGATGCGGACGGCATCCCGAGAGCCTCCGGGGTGATCGAGCCCG
>NZ_CANLTQ010000016.1 GCF_947494025.1 uncultured Jannaschia sp. | reverse complement strand
GCCTGTTCGATCCCAAGGAGTGCCTGAACTTCTTCAGTGCCGCAGGATACGCGCCTGATTAAACGCAAACCGCTTTAATATTTTCCTGAAGCGGATTTTTGTGGAACGTGGCCAGCGGCGCGCGCCGCAGTAGGCAAATGCCTCCTACGAACCCGCTCCCGGTTCGGACCGCTTTCAGATTTGACGATGGAGAAGGCGCGACCCAGCGAAGCCAGCGCGCAGGATGTAAGGTGGCAACGACAAGGAGTAGTGCCCGCAATCCAGGTTCAGCACTTTTGGCGTCGCACCGGACCGGTTCAGGGTCTCGATCAACTGGCGCGAAACCTGCGGCAGCACCACTGTGTCTCTCTCGGCCAACACGAGCTGGAGCGCGAGGTCCGACCGAGCCAGTTGACCGGAATAGCTCTCAAGGCTGAGTGGAGCCCAAGCCTTGCGAAGCTCGGATAACTCGACTTTCCCTTCGAGACTTGCTCGGATGTGGCGCGTAGCGCGCCCCGTCCATACCATATCTGCGAGGCTTCCCGCCGTCAGGAGCAACACCGCTTTCCCGATCATCGGCTCGTGGCTCGCTACCAGACCAGCCACCCAGGAGCCCAAGCTCATCCCCAGGACTGAGACCTTCTTGTAGCCAGCATCATTCAGGATGCCGACGATCTTGCGCCCATCCAGTACCGCTTGTCGCATGGACTGGATCGTGCGTCCGAGGTTCGGACTGAGCATGTAATCAGCGTGAGAAGAGCCCGGGCGACTACGCTCCAAGTGATAGGGCATAGCGACCTCGACCACCGTGATCCCTTGCCAAGCGAAGAATTGGGCGAGTTGAGGTTTGCGCGATGGAGCGTTCCAGTGATGGAAGACCACAAGAGCATGGTCCGACGACCTGCCTTGCGTCACCTTTGCCCGAACAGTGTTGTTCTCGACGATGTCGGTCTCAAGGCTCGAAGGAAAGGTTATCCACCCATCCTCCCAAACCACGTCCGATGTGTCCCCATCCCACCCATAGAAGCTCACTGAGTTGGCGACGGCATGATCCGCGTGAGCGCAAAACTCCGCGATGCTGTCCACATTCTGAGCAGCAGAAAACGCGAGATCCGCGTCTAGGGCCAGATCGGTCACTTTTTTGTCTTCGTCGCCGCGCCGTGCGCGGCGCTCATCCCGCTCGTCAAGCCACTTATGTAACATCCCGTGTGCCCCTTGTCGCAACCTGACCGGTGCCAAAACCCGGGTCGAACAAGCCGTAAGTAGCAAGCAGTATCCCAAGGACGAGAAGAACTGAGAAGCCGCTGAATGCGCCCATCGACAGATAGGCCAAGACCTCCAGCACCACGACGACCATCATCTTCACCACAGCAGCGCGGTATGGCCCACTAAGCCCAATTCGAACGAAGCCGTACAAGAACACCGTGCATGTCGAGAGCGCGACTACCAAGCTCGTGTAGTTCGTGGGGGTGGCATAATCGCCCCACCCAATCGTCCCGCTGACACCAGGCATGAGCGAAAGCCCGTCTATCAGCAGCCAATGCGGTACATTTGACGCCGTGGTCGTGACGTACAACGCCTGTAGCTTCATGGTGATCGCGATAAGCAAACCCAGAATCGTACAGCGGAATATTCCCTGCATGATCCTCAGTTCGATTTTGCTGACCCGCGATGGATCACCGCCTACCTTACTGCCTCGCTGGTGCACGATCTCCGAGAAATCGTGCACCAGGGTATAAAGCAGGATGAGGCCCGTGAAGAACAAGTAGAAGCAAATGCACATGTAGAAGTAGGCGAGACCGGTGAATACGATCTGCTGAGACACACCGATCGCGTCCGGGTCCACTAGAGCCAGTGACCCCCAGTCTACTGCATGGTCATCTTCACCAGTCAGTAGGGGAAGTAATCTGATGTCAACCCATTGGAAAATACCGGCAAACCCAATGTTGACCAGAAACGCCGCCCAAAAAGTATAAGAGGATGCGCCGACCTTCCGCTCCCATCCTTTGAGGAGTTCATTCCGGCTTCCCAGACCGGATAGTTCCGCGCGTCCCTCCCGTCGCCAGAACACCAACAAGTCAACGACGAAGGCCAGGAACAGCGGCAGGAAGATAATGAAAAGAATCGTCCAGTTGGGTGCCCAAAGAAACCCCACTTGCTTGATGATGCCATCATCGCGCGTGTACGTGACGCTGCTAATGTCAAGAAACAGGGATAAGAACTGCAAAGAGACTGCCCCGGCGAACACAGTCACCGGGAGGTTCAGGGGCGATCCCTGACTGAAGAGCGCCTCCGAAGCGCGAGCAAGGCTAGTGCGCTCCACCGTGGTCTCGGCTGTTTGGCCTTCCGCCGTCGTCGGATCTGAGGATTCGACAGTTTCGAGGACAACCGGCTGATCGGTATCCCACTGCTGAGGAACGATCTGCTCGTCGTCCTTGTGTCGACGCATCTGACGGCGCTTGGCCGTCAAGCGCGCTTGAGATGCGCTGAGTTCGGCCTGCCAAGCACTCGTCGCCTCAGGATCATCGCATCCGAAGACCCTTGCCAGCCATCGGATATTGTCGGCGCTGATGCCCTTTTCGTTGTCTTGGAACCATAGCTGAACCGTCCGCAGCTCGATGCCAGCGCGATTGGCCTCGAGCTGCGAAATCGCTTCCGCAAGAGCATCAGGTGTCCATGATCCTTGCGGGAAACCCTCGCTGTCGACGGGCCTTCCAGCCCCAGCACTTACAGTGCGCTTGAACAGCGCCTTGAAATCGTGCTCGCCGTCACCCGGTGGAACAAAATATTTTCCGTTTTTAATCAAGGCTCTGCAGGGTTCCGTTTCGTGCTGTTTCGTATGCCTTCGTAGTAGGACGTGATTTAGTTAACGACCGCAACGCATCTAACAGCCATGAGGTGTAGTGACGCCGGGGCAGCCCAACCGCATCGCGACCCTTTGCCAGCGTTCTCGGCTAGCAATTGGAGAATTCTTCCTATAGTAAAATACAGGACCTGTACACGGCTACAGACCATCCTGTTGGACATAGGCTCTCTATCTTTCTAAAAGCACCTAGTAAGACCACAATACAACCTGAGGCAATCCGCGTGAAAAACAGCGTTAACGCAGCGTCAAGCACCGCGCACCGCTCAGGGTCTTTGAGGAAGGGAAGTGAACTGAAGCACCGATCCCTGCACCGTCCTGCAACGGACGAAGATAGGGTTCCGGACCAAGAAGGGCGATGTCGCTAAAGGCGTAGGAGCGCTGACCGGTTAACGCCAGAATTGCTCCAATTTCCTTGACCGGCTACGCTCGGGAACGGACAAGACAAGAATCAAGAGGCAGCAGGACACAACCCCAAAAAGCGAAACCCCCCGCAAGGCGGCGACCAAGCGAGGGGGGCTCTAGAACCAAGGAATTGGCGTTCCTGACGGTCCATCATGAGATGTTGGATTGGTTTTAGTCTCCCCCGACAATCGAGGCAAGAAAAAAGCGCACCCGTGCGAACGGGAAAGCCATGCCTCAGCCGCCTTGTCCCACACGTTTTCGACAGGACAAGAGCAGTGAGAGACCAATCCATACAGAGCCTTGCAAAAGGTCCGGCCTTGCCGGACCGCCAAGCGAACAGTGACACAGTTGCCACGTTGGCCTCACGTCAGCGTGACGGTGAGACGCCACACGAGGTTCGGAAGGCCGTTCTCTTCAAAGCGGCCAGAGACGCGATCTACGTCGGCAAGATCAGAGGGAACCTGAAGAACCTCTTGGATACCCTGATCGGGCACATTCCGAACGATGCGCCCAAGCCCATCTGCCCTGCATCAGCGCAGTTCCTCGGTAATAAACTCGGCTGCAAAGGCCGGACGCTGCGCGACCAGATCGCCAGGCTGGGCAAAGTCGGCATCGTCGAAAACCTCTGCCTCGATAACGGCCGACGCTATGTAGAGCGCGACAGAACCGGCAGAATCATCGACATTGCCGGGATCGACCTCTCCCCCTTGTACGACCAAGCAGATGAGTTGGCCTACGAAGCTGCGCGGAAGCAGGACGCCTATAATGATCGGTTGCAGCTCGGCCGCCAGGTTTCTCGGAAGCGCGGAATCGTCCGGCGGATATTGGGCGCGGAACAGTTGCCCGCAGACCTCGCGTCAATCTGGACCGAACTGCCCCGGCGTCTCGAAGGGCTCGGGATCGAAGCCCTCAGGTTGGTTGTGGATAAGGTCGATCGGATCATTGCCGCAATCAGTCCTAATCGGCAGATTGATGCCGCCCGACCGGCAGATCCAGGCCAGCAATACATTACAGATCAAACAAACTCAGATCCCTGTAATCAGGCGATACCGGCAGGGAAGAAGGAGGAACCGGAGAACCGGCAACCTACCAAACCGGCGACATGCGGCTTGGAGAACGTGAGCCTCCCGCAAGTGCTGCGCGCAGCACCACAGGATTGGCAGGTGGAGATGAACCTCTACGGACAGCCGTCGTGGTATACCTTCGCGGGGGTCGCCTCCGAGCGGGCCAAGAGGTTGGGGATTGACCCGACCGCCTGGGCCATCGCGCAAGGCGCCATCGGTGCGCCCGGCGCCGCCGTCATCGTCATGCTGGGAGATGCCCAGAGCGTCGAACGGGGCGGAAAGGTCCGATCCGTCGGGGGATGGGTCCGGCGGATGGCGGAACGGGCCGAGGACGGCACCGCCCACCTGAACCGAACCCTGTTCGGGTTGCTCAACAAGGAGGCCGAGCCGTGTTGAGGGTCGTGGCCGCCTTGCTCGTCGCGCTTGCCGCCGGCGTCGGATGGCAGTTGACGTCCAACCAGGCCGACACCGAGGACCCCGTCACGGTTTATGAAGGCGTGCCGACCATCCGGGACGGCGACAACGTGAACATCGGCGGCGTGAATATCCGCCTCGTCGGCATCGACGCCTGCGAGCTGGGACAGCCCGCCCGGTGGGCCGGCGCCGAGATCGACTGCAGGACATGGGCGCGGGACAGCTTTCGCGAGCTGGTCGGCCCCCGATCCGTCCGCTGCGAAAGCACCGAGCGCGACGTCTACGATCGGCCGCTGGCGATCTGCTACACCGGCAAGCGGGAGCTGAACCAAGTGCTCGTCCGCAACGGTATCGTGTTCCCCTATGCCCGGGGATCGGATTACGAGGCCGAGGCCTAGGAGGCGCAGAAGGCCGGGCGCGGGATTTGGCTGTTCGAGGATCTGGACGAGCCGTCGGAGTACCGGCGAAGCCAGAGGCAATGACGGCGGTGCTCTAAATCGATCTTCGTCTGCGGATGCGTGGGCCCCACGTAAGCTGGCAGGACCCGGAACCCATCTGCGGTCGGATCACCGCGCGTTTGTCGGCCCCCGTGTATCCGGTTAGGGTCCCCCCGGGGTGTCCGGATCGTCCGTCCATGCCGCTTCGAGCGAATGGAGAACCGACATGGCCGACACGAGTCCCGAGGACAGCGAGAAGGCCCCGACCGGTATCGGCGGGCTCGACGACATTCTTGGCGGCGGTCTTCCGCGCGGGGAGATGCATCTCGTGCGCGGCGGTGCGGGGACGGGGAAGACGACGCTGGGACTGCAGTTCCTGAGGGACGGCGTGGCGCGGGGCGAGACGGTCCTCTTCGTCACGCTGTCGCAGACCGAGCGCGCCTTGCGCAAGATCGCGGCCTCGCACGGGTGGTCGCTCGACGGGGTTCGGATCAGCGAGCAGCGCGGCGCCGGGGGACCGGACGGCGCGGAGGAGCAGACGATCTTCCACACCGCCGTGGTCGAGCTGGGCGAGACGATGTCGGCGCTGACGGCCGAAATCGATCGGGCCGATCCCGACCGCATCGTCATCGACGCCATCAGCACGATCCGGCATCTCGCCGACACGCCACTGCGCTACCATCGTCAGCTTCTGGTGTTGCGTGACTTTCTGGCCCCGCGCCGGGCGACGGTCCTGATCACCGATAGCGGGCAGACGTCGGATACGGCGCTCGATGAACTCGTGCACGGTACGCTCGTGGTCGACCGGAACGCGCACGATTACGGCGATGTCCGGCGCAGCGTGCATCTGGCCAAGATGCGGGGCGTCAGTTTCCACGGCGGCAGCCACAACTTCCGCATCCGGACCGGCGGCCTCGACGTGTTTCCGCGGCTGGAGCCTCAGGCGGACGCGTCGGACGGGACGGACGCGGTGGTCGAGAGCGGGGCGCGGGAGCTCGACGCGCTGCTCGGGGGCGGGCTCGAAGCGGGCACGGCCTGCATGGTCGTCGGCGCGACCGGCACCGGCAAGACCTCGGTTGCGACGCTCTATGCCTACGCGGCCGCCGGACGTGGCGACCGCGCGGCGATCTTCACCTTCGACGAGCGGAGGGAGACCTTCCTGAAGCGCTCCGAGGGCCTCGGCATGGATCTGCGGCCGCTGGTCGAGGCGGGCCTGATCCGCCTCCAGGCGGTCCGCACCGCCGAGCTGGCGCCGACCGAGTTCACCGATCTCGTCCGCAGGGCCGTCGAGGAGGACGGCGCGAAGGTCGTGATGATCGACAGCCTGACCGGCTACTTCCATTCGATGCCGCAGGAGAATGCGCTGATCACACAGATGCACGACCTTCTGTACTTCCTGGGACAGACGGGCGTGCTGTCGCTCCTGATCGTCAACCAGCACGGCATGGTCGGCGAGCGGGTCCGCGGACCGATGGAGGTCAGCTATCTTGCCGACACCGTCATCCTGCTGCGGCACTTCGAGGCCAGCGGCTCGGTCCGAAAGGCGATCTCGGTCCTGAAGAAGCGCTACGGCCCGCACGAGACGACCATTCGCGAGTTGCAGCTCGCTCCCGGCCGGGTCGAGGTGGGCGACCCGATCACCGACTTCACCGGCGTGCTCTCCGGCCGGCCGGAATTTCTCGGGCACGCGACGGACCTGCCGGAGTGAGCCCGACCGGCGACGCGGCGCGGCGGGTCTGGCTGCTCGCCCCGGTGGGCCGGGATGCGCGGCTCGGATGCGCCGCGCTCGGCGAGGCGGGGATCGACTGCCATGCCGGGCGC
The DNA here is from genome assembly GCF_947494025.1 of uncultured Jannaschia sp. Classification (GTDB taxonomy): domain Bacteria; phylum Pseudomonadota; class Alphaproteobacteria; order Rhodobacterales; family Rhodobacteraceae; genus Jannaschia. Next base: position 53,361 of record NZ_CANLTQ010000016.1, on the reverse strand, counting down.
GCCGTCGCCGACCTCGAGACGGTCTCGCTCGAAGATGTCGGCGCGCTGGTACTGACCGAGGAGGCGCTGACCGGTCCGGCGGTCGCAGTGCTGTCCGAGCGATTGGCGGCACCGCCGGCCTGGTCGAGCCTCGCCGTGATCCTGCTCGTCGATCCCGAACACGCGCGGCGCGCCGGGGCCGCGGCAAGCCGCCTGCGGCCGCTCCTGTCGCGTCCCGGCACGGTGCTGCTGCAGCGGCCGACGCAGGAGGAGACCCTCGTCTCCGTTGTCCGGTCCGCCGTCGCCGACCGGCATCGGCAATTCGAGCTCCGCGACGAGCTCGAGGCCCGCGAGGCGGCGGAGGCGCGCGCGCAAACGCTGGCCCAGGAGATGCAGCATCGGGTGAAGAACACCTACGCGCTGGCCCTGAGCATCGCGCGGCAGAGCTTTCGGGGCGCGGAGACCCTGGCCGACGCCCTCGAGGCCTTCACCGGGCGGCTGGAGGCGATGGTGCGCGCGCAGGACCTGCTGGCCCCGGGTCGGGGCGACGTCGTCGATCTCCGGGAGCTTCTCGACCGGACGCTCGCGCCCCACCGGCCGACCGAAGACCCCGAGCGGATCGCCGGCGACGGCCCGAAGGTCCTGATCCCGCGGGAGAAGGCGACGGCCCTGTCGATGGCGTTCCACGAACTGGCCACGAACGCGGCCAAATACGGCGCTCTATCGACCGGTACCGGACACGTCGATTTGCGATGGACCGTGAATACCGCCGCAGACGGAGACGAGCTGACCCTCGAATGGCGGGAGCGTGGCGGGCCGCCTGTCCAGCCGCCCACGCGCCGGGGGTTCGGCTCCCTCCTCATCAAGCAGGCGCTGTCGCGCGATCTAAACGGTTCGACGGATCTGACCTTCGATCCGTCCGGCGCCGTCTGCACGATCCAGGCCCTGATCCCCGCGACCGGAGGCTGAGACGGCAAAGGAAACGCGCGCTTTCCTCGGAGACCACGTTCTCGATCCCGGCGGCGCCGGGCGCATTCGGCAGCATCCGAAGGTTCTGGCCGTTGGCCTCACCGACCGCGACCTGGCCTATGGCGAGGACGTGGCCCGCGATCCGACGGTGGGCACTCCGGCAGCGAGGTCCTGCTGACTGACCCGGACCAGACGATCCTCGACTTCGCGTAGGTGCTTCACCGCGCAGGCGGTCCTCATCGCACCGCCCTGAGGGAGTTCGGCAGGGATGTGCTGACCGATCCATTCTCGTCCGTAAAACCGCCGCCCGCAGCGGCGTATCTCGAGATCGTCGCCGCGCTCGGGCTTTGTCCGGCCGCGTCGTACGCAAACGTACTCGGGTCCAATCTGGAGCAACTCAAAACCTCGCCTTTGAATTTGCTTGGCGATGACCCAATGGCTCCGTCTTCTGATCTGGCACGTGCATGGCAGCTACCTGTGGTAGCTGTCGCATGTGCCGCACGATATCGTCCCGCTGCCAAGCGCGGGGTGGCCGAAGGATTATCGCAGCCCTTTTGCCCGGCTTCGATCGGTCCGAAAATCTGCACGACGTGCCGGTCGAGGCGTGCGCGACATGCCGTTCGACACCGTGTTCAGGCAGTTGCATTGGAATTGGCGGATCGACTCGGAGGAAATCCTGAGCCCGACGAGGCCGGTGGCGCGGTCACCCATCGGCTGCCGAAGGGGGACCGGCGGATGCATCAGGCCGAGCACACCCGCGCGCTGGTCCGCGCGCACGGCTTCGCGGCGGGCGATGCGGCGATGCGGCTCCCCGTTTCCGACGCGGCGCGCACTGCCGCGCGGGCGCTTGCGGGACCGTCCGGACCGGGTGGCTATCTGCTCATCTCGCTCTGGACCAACGCCGCGGACGCGCTGCTCGCCCGGCCGGTGCGGGCGGGCTCGTGAACGAGGTGTTCCATCCGCCTGCGGCGCTCGCCACATGCATCCTGCGGACCGGCGACCGGGCTGCGACCGTGCGACTGACGGCGCTCGCGCTCGACGGCGCGGAAGGCGCGACCGAGGCGCTGTTCGGTGATGTGGTCGAGCCGCTCTGCGACGGGTTCACGCGGCGGGGAACGCTGATCTGCGAGGGCGTTCTGGCCCAGGTGATCGACTTGGCCCGGCGGCACCCTGACTGCGCGGCGCTTGACGCGGCGCTGACGGAAGAGGGGATCGGCGGTGAGGCCGATCTGCGCGCTCGCGCCGCCTGGGGCCAGCGCGACCCCACCTCGACGGGCACGCCGGACCGGATCGGCCTCATCTCGCGGGGGACGCTCGGCGCGGACCTGGCCATCTCGCTCCCGCTGCTGCGCGGGCTGGCCGCGCGCTGGCCGAAAGCGGAGATCGTGGTGTTCGGCCGCGAGAGCCTTCGCCCCGTCATCGAGGGCTTGAGCGCGCGGTTCGTATCGGTCGGCGACGGGCGGCAGGGCGGGCTTGCCGCGCGGCTCGGCGCCTGGGTCGGGCTGCGCGAGGCAATCGCGGCGGAGGCGGCCGGGGTGGGGCCGGGGCGCTGGCTCCTGATCGATCCCGACACCCGGCTCACGCAGCGAGGCCTGCTCGCGTCCGGCCCGCGCGCGGCTTATTGGCGCCTGCCGAGCCGCAAGGTGGAGGCGGGGTGCCTGGGCCAGATCGCCCGTGACTGGCTCGCCGCCCGGTTCGGCGCCGCCGCGCCGACGACGCCGCTGCCGCTCCGTCTCGCGGACGCTGCCTGGGCGCGACGGCTTCGGAGCGCGATGACAGCCGATGGCCGGCGGCTCGTCGCCGCGGGGTTCGGGTTCGGCGGCAACCCGGCCAAGCGGGTCGGGCCGGAGTTCGAGGCGGGGGCGCTCGCCGCGCTGGTCGCGGACGGGCATCGCGTCCTGCTCGCGCGCGGGGTGGATGGCTCGGCGCGGGCTGCGACGGAGGCGTTCTACGCGGCGCTCGTCGACCGGGGCCTACGGGTGCGCCACCTTCCGGAGGGTCGTCACCTCCGCCCGGGCGCGGAGGCGGATGTGGTGACGTGGCAGGCCGATTCGGGCGCGTTCCTGGCCGTGATCGCGGCCTCGGACGCGCATCTGGGCTACGATTCCGCCGGACAGCACATCGCCGCTGCCCTGGGCGTGCCGACGCTGACGATCTTCGTAACTGCCGCCGGGCTGCGTCACGCCGATCGGTGGCGGCCGACGGGCCCCGGCCCGATCCGCGTCCTGCGGGTCGATCCGGGCGCGACGGGCAGTGCGATCCTCGGGCCCGCCATCGCGGCAATGCGTGCGCTGCTCCGGGGGGGCGCAGCAAGGCTGCTATAACGCACCGGATGCCCGAACTCCGGTCCGGCTTCGCACAACCCGTTCTCCGGGCAACGGGGAACACGATCCCGGATGGGACATGGCCGCTCTCCAGTTCGTCCCGCCGGCGCCTCGACCCCTCTCGCCGCGGATCCCGGTCATCTGCGTGGGTCTCATGACCTGATCCGTGACCTCGGCCTCCTTCATCGTTCTGGCGGGATTCTGGAGGCCTCCCGCTCCAACAGCGACTGCCGCGCCACTGTCGTCCTCAGGCCGGGAGGTCCTGCGCGTCGGCGGGGGCATCTTCGGGGGGCGCGCGGCGCCGCACGAGCGGCGTGACCGTCAGGCCGTGGATCAGGACGGAGAACAGCACGACGAGGCTGGCGAGCGGCTAGGTCTCAGAGAGTCCGGTGCGGTCTTCGGACAGGATAGCCTAGTAGATCGAGGCCACGCCGATCGGACCGAACCATCCCAGCAGGGCGAGGTCGACCCGCCCCGGCACTGACTCGAGCCAGCGGCCCAGCAGCCACCACCACGGCAGACGCCGCAGGAGCCGGTTCTTCACGTAGCCCGCGACAAGGCCGAGGATCAGGACCACGGCGCCGACGATGGTCAGCGCGAGGTTGAACTCCGTCACAGGCCCGTTCACCCGCCGAAAGGCGGGGTCGGCCGGCCGCGCTGGCCGGGGCGGAGGCGGAAGAGGCCGCCTGCATGCGAGTCGCCATCCGCGCGTCCGTGGCACGCCGTGGTGACGTAGAGGACGTCGAGCGCCGGTCCCCCGAAGGTGGGCATCGTCGGATCGTCCACGGGCAGGCGGATCACGCGGTCGAGCGTGCCGTCGGGGGCGTAGCGGTGCAGACGGCCGCCACCGTGAAGGGCGGTCCAGTAATATCCTTCGGCGTCGAAGCAGGCCCCGTCGGGCTGTCCGATCTGTGGGTCGACCCGTGCGAAGACCGACCGATGCCCCAGCGTGCCGGCATCGACATCGAAGGCGATGCGCTCGATGACGTCCTCGTTCGTATGGGCGAGCATGAAGGCGGTGCCGTCCGCGCTCCAGGCGAAGCCGTTCGCGGTGCGCGCCTTCACGTCATGGGTGACGAGGCCGTTCGCGAGCGTGAAGGAGTGAAGCGGGCCGCTCGTCGGTTCCGCATCGATACCGGGCAGAGGGTCGAACATCTCGCCCAGCCAGAGCCGGCCGGCCGGGTCGATGCCGCATTCGTTGAAGCGGTGCGTCCGAGGATCGAAGGGCGGCTCGACCAAGAGCGCCACCTCGTTCGTCCGCAGATCGAGCCGGTGGATTCCGGAGCGCAGCGCGACGATGGCGCCGTCCCCGCCGGGCAGGATCGCGTAGCCGCCCAGATCGTCGGGCACGCGCCAACGTTGCGTCGCGCCGGTTGCATGGTCGGTCCGGCAGAGGACCTTTCCCGAAACGTCCGCCCAATAGAGGGCGCCCTCGGCAGGGGACCAGACCGGGCTCTCCCCGATCAGGGCCTGCGCGTCGACGACCAGCTCCACCTCCGGTTCTTCCATCATGCCCGCCTCAGGTAACCCCGTCGGATCGCACCGGTGTCGAGTTGGACAAGCTCAACGCGGTCCGAACCAGCGCCAGATGGCTCAGCGCCTGCGGAAAGTTTCCGGTCATCCGCCGGGCGTGCGGATCGAACTGCTCCGACAGCAGGCCGACATCGTTGCGGATCGACAGGAAGCGCTCGAACGTCTTGCGGGCGGCGTCGGTCCGGCCCTGGAGCGCCTGACAATCGGCCAGCCAGCAGGAACAGGCGAGAAACGCGTTCGATGCCGCGTCCGACGCATCGTTGCGCCGCACCAGCCCGTCTTCCGCCAGGTCGCCCTCCACCGCGGCGATCGTGCCGGCGATCCGTTCGTCCGATACCGGCAGGAACCCGACCAGCGGCAGCAGGAGCAGGCTCGCGTCCACCCGCTGGCTGCCGTAATGTTGCGTGAAGTGGCCGAGATCCGCGTCGAATCCTTCCCGGCAGATCTCGTCGTGCATCTTCTGCGCTTCCGCCGCCAGGCCGGCCGATTTCCGGCGCGATCCGAGATCGGCTGCTTTCGCGCTCATCCGGGCGCAGCGGTCGACAGCCACCCAGCACATGACCTTGGAATAGACGTAGTGGCGGGGCCGACCGCGCGTCTCCCAGAGGCCCTGGTCGGGCTCGCGCCAGATTTCCGCGACGTGATCCACGATCGCTTCCTCCAGCTTCCCGACCTGCGCGGTGTGGTCCATGCAGGTGCGGGAGGCGAGCCAGAGCGTGTCCATCACCTCGCCGTAGATGTCGAGCTGGAGCTGCGCCGCGGCGGCATTGCCCACCCGGACGGGCGACGACCAGCGAAAGCCCGGCAGCCAGTCCACCTCCCATTCCTCCAGACGCCGTGCGCCGTCGACATGGTAGGCGATGCGCATCTTGTCCGGATCGCCTGCGACCGCGCGCAGCAGCCACGTCGTCCACTCGCGTGCTTCAGCCTCGTAGCCGGCATCGAGCAGCGCCCTCAGGGTGAAGGTCGAATCCCTGAGCCAGGCATAGCGGTAATCCCAGTTCTCCCGGCCGCCGAACACTTCCGGCAGGGAGGTGGACGGCGCCGCCACGATACCGCCGGTCGGGCGATGGATCATCGCCTTCAACGTGATGAGGGAGCGACGCACCGCGTCCGGCCAGTCCGTCGTCCCGTCGAAGCGACCGATCCAGTCCGTCCAGAAAGCGTCCGTCTCCCGAAGGCAGTTCGCCGCATCGATCGGGCCGGGCGGCGCCTCGTGTGCCGCCCCGTAGCGCAATACGAAGGCCAGCTCTGTGCCTTCCGCGACCTCGAACCCGGCACGCACCGTCGCGTCGTCGACGATCAGCTCGACCGGCGCACGCAGCACCGCGAGATGCGGTGCGACCGAGGCTGTCACCGTCCCGTCCCCAGACTGTTCGAGCCACGGGGTGAAAGAGCCGTAATCGAAGCGGAGATCGAGCGTCAGAGCCATCTCCACGACGCCACGCAGACCACGGACGAGGCGCACCAAAGTCGGCGCGGGGTCGCCGTCGCAAGGGCGCATCGGCATGAAATCGGTGACGCGGACGGCGCCCGCTTCGGTTTCGAACTCGGTCTCGAGGATCAGCGTGTCGGCCCGGTATCGTCGTGACGACACGGATCGTTCGGCCGGCGCGATGCGCCAGCGTCCGTGATCGGCCGTTCCCAGGAGTGCCGCGAAGCAGGCATCGGAATCGAAGCGCGGCCAGCAGAGCCAGTCGATCGAGCCGTCCTTCCGTACGAGGGCGGCGGAATGTCCGTCGCCGATCATCGCGTAATCCTCGATCCGCGGGCTCATCGGGCCCGCTCCCGCGCAGGCGGGCGGGCCCGGCGGTCGAGCTCGCCGCGGGCGGCCATGTCGCGGATGCGGTCCGCGGTCCGGCAGGCGATGGCCTGGATCGTGAGGGAGGGATTCACCCCGCCCACGGTCGGAAACACCGAGCCGTCGCAGACCCACAGGTTGTCCACGTCCCAGGACCGGCAATCGGCGTCCACCACGCTGGTGCAGGGATCGTCGCCCATCCGGCAGGTGCCGTTCAGGTGGCAGGTGTCGTTGGTCTGCTCCCAGATGTCGCGGACATCGGCGGCGGCGAGCGCCTCGCCCATGAAGGCGCGGGCATGGGCGTTCTGCGCGCGGTCGTTGTCGCACCAGGAATAGGTCACGCGGGCGATCGGCAGACCGTACTGGTCGGTCTCGTCGGCCAGGGTCACGCCGTTGCGCGCCTGCGGCATGTACTCGCCCACGTTCTTCAGTCCGACCGAATGGTTGTAGTTCTGCATCTCGGCCACGAGCGCATCGCCCCAGAGGTCGTGGCCGGTGGCGAGGGTGGAACTCCAGAGCGTCGGCAATGGACCTTGCGCCATGTAGCACCAGCCGCCGTGATAGTCCTTGCCGTGATCCTCGTAGTTCCAGTGCTCGCTGATCGCGAGCGAGGGCGGGGCCTTGTAGGAGCGGATCTCTTCCGCGCTCGTGCCCCAGACGGCCTGGTTGGCCTGCACGGTGAGGTAGCGTCCGACGAGGCCGGAGGAATTCGCCAGCCCGTCGGGATGGCGTGCGCTGGCCGAATTCAGGAGCAGGCGCGGCGTCTCGATGGCGTAGCCCGCCACGACGACGTTCCGCGCCCTCTGGAACCGCCAGCGCCCCTCGCGGTGATAGCGCACGCCGGTCGCGCGCCCGTCCGCGCCGGTCTCGACCTGACCGACCATCGCGAGGTCGCGAATCTCGGCGCCGGCGGCGAGGGCGCGGACGAGCCAGGTGTTGAGCACGCTCTGCTTGGCGTTGGTCGAGCAGCCCGAGGTGCAGAAGCCGCGATAGACGCAGGGCGGCGCGAGGCCGCGCGGCGCCGAGAGCGTGGCGATCGGCGACTCGGTCCAGGCGATGCCCATGGCCTCCGCCCCGCGCGCGAGTACCCGCGCGGCGGCGTTGAGCTCGTGCGCGCGGTAGGGGTAGCGCGGCCGCTTCGGCCCCCAGGGATAGGTAAGCGGGCCCGAGATCGCCAGCACCCGCTCGACCTCGTCGTAGTACCGCCACATCTCGCGCCAGTCGACCGGCCAGTCGGTGCCGTAGCCGAGCAGAGTGCGGGACTTGAACCATTCCGGTCGGAACCGGAGCGAGACCATCGCAAAGTGGACGGTGGAGCCGCCCACCGACTTGCCCGAGTTGTTGGCGCCGAGCTGGAGCGGGTTCTCGCCGTCGACGATGCGGTCGTCGGTCCAGTAGAGCTTGGACTGGTGCATCTCGTCGGATGCGAAGTCCTCGAGCGGACGCCAGTAGGGGCCGGCATCCATCGCCACGACCGAGAAGCCGTATTCGGCGAGCTTCGCGGCGAGCGTCCCGCCGCCCGCACCGGTGCCGACGATGACGAAGTCGACCGGTTCGTCCTCGCCGTGTTCGCGCATCGGCGTCCAGCCGCCCAGTCGCATCACGTCGGGCGCCCGGCCGTGCCGCGCGCGGGGCTCGTGTTCGGGATCGTCACCGGGCAAGGCGTGGGCCGGATTGTCGGCATGGCGGCGCACCCGGCTCATCGCCCGATCCTTTCGTTGGCGGGACGCGCGTGGCCGTCGCCATGATCCTCGTGCGCCTCCCAAGGGTCCTGGCGGTCGGGGCCGAGCCGGACATAGCCGCGCGGGCTGGCCGGCCCGCCGAAGCCGATCTCGCTCCAGGCCGTGGGATGGGCGTAGTACGATTTCACCACGTCGGGCACGACACGGTCCTGGAAGAACAGGTCGGGCGGCATGTCGCCCCAGGCCAGGTCGTGCAGATCGCCTCGGCGCATCGCCTCGATCAGCTCGTCCTGCGCGGTCGCGGGCAGGGCGGAGAACGGGTGGCCGTGACGGGCGTTCGCCTCGGCCTCGAGCGCGGCGAGCGCGCGCCGCCAGGCCGCGCCCAGGGGTGGGAGCTTGACGTTGCGGTATCCGTCACCCTTGCCGGACCCGGCCTTGGCATCCACCATCGCAGCGAGGGACACGCGGCCCGGACGGTCAGCGGGTTGCGGGACGATCCGGTCGCAGAGGGCCCGCAGGGTCCGCCACTCGGTCGTGTCGAAGAAGCGATGCGCCTCGGGATCGATCGCCAGCCGCTCGTCCACCACGGCGCGGGTCTTTGCGTTCCAGGAGGGCGTATCGCGCTTCGCCGTCACGTCGTAGCCGGGGAAGCGGTCGCGGCGGGGATCAGTCCCGGGCATTGCGCGCCTCCATCATCTCGAGCGCCGCCAGACCGGCGAGCGCCATGCCGGTGAAGCTCGGCGGGGCGGGCAGCGGCGGGCCGCTCTGGATGTTCTGCGACCAGTTCCGCCAGCCGCCCATGTTGCGCGCCACGCCGAAGGCGTGGAAGGCAGAGCCCGCGAAGCCGAGGGCGGCCGTCGCCTCGAGCATGCGGCGCGTCACCGGCATCCGGCCGCGGCCGACGAACGCCGCGCGGGCCAACAGCGCGGCCGTGACCGGCGGCACGGTGACGGGGAGCCACATCAGCGGATTGTGGAAGGCGCCACGGAGATGAAGCAACCACGCCTCCGCCACGGTGCCGCCCAGGCCGAAAGCCGCCCCCGCCGCGAGGGCGGGCCCGGCGGGGCGGCCGAGGAGGCGCGTGTGGTGCGGATCGGCGCCGCGGACATGCTCGGCCGCGGCGCCGACCGTGCCCGCGAGCGTCAGCGCGAAGGGAGCGCCGACCGGCGCGCCGTAGAACAGGTTCTGCCAGGACAGCCCGCCTGGCCGGCGCAGCACGTTCCAGAGGTGGAAGGCGAGCCCCGACACGCCCGTTGCGGCCGAAGCAACCTGCACGGCATGATGCGGAGTCGACCACCGCGCCGGGTCCGAGACTGCGCCGAGCGCGCTTGCCCCGATCTGGATGCCGGAGACGGAGGGCGCGGCGAACATTGCGCGATTATGATACTCGCCGCGGAAGTGCTCGAGCCCGCTATCGGCCATGACCGACAGGCCAAGCAGCGCGGAAGCCTCGTTGAGGCGCCGTGCGGCCCGGTGCGTGCCCGGCTCGCGCCGCGCCGGCCGCCGCCGTGCGGCGAGCCACCACCCGGCAAGACCCGCGCCCAGCCCCGCGGCGATCATGGCCGTCGCGCCGGGCACCGGGATGCGCCGCCGGGCGGGTCGGGAAACGGGAAGACGTTCAGCACGCATAGGCTTCGGCATCCTTCCGCTTGAATCCGAGACCCAGTCCGGGCCGGGACAGATCGGGCGCGATCCGCCCCGCCCGCGGCACGGGCGCGCCCTCGAAGAGCATGCGTTCGATGCGGACATGGTCGTAAAACCACTCGAGATGGCGCAACTCCGGGACCGCGCAGGCTGCGTGCAGGTGCAGCGCGGGCGCGCAATGTCCTGAGAGATCGACATGGAACGCCTCGGCCAGCGCGGCCACGTCGAGGAAGCCGGTGATGCCCGCGCGCGAGGCGTCGCATTGCAGCACGTCGACCGCGCCGTCTTCGAGGAGGTGCCGCGCGTCGTCGAGGTCGTAGACGTATTCGCCCGCCGCCAGGTCGATCGCCGCCGGCATCCGGTCGCGCAGGCGACGGAGACCGGCGCGGTCGTCGCTCGACACCGGCTCCTCGAACCAAGTGACGCCGACATCCGACAGTCGTTCGGCCATCGCAAGCGTTTGACGGACGCTCAGCGCGCCGTTGGCATCGACGAAGAGCTCGGCCGGACCGATCGCCGCGCGGGCGGCGGCGGCGCGCGCCGGGTCGCGGCCGGGATAGGTGCCGATCTTCATCTTCACCCAGCGGCAGCCGTCCTCCTCCACCCAGCCCGCGAGTTGCGTGCGCAGCGTCGCGTCGTCGTAGGTGGTGAAGCCCCCGCTGCCATAGATCGGCACTGCCGCGCGCGCCTGGCCCAGCAGGCGGGCGAGCGGCAGGCCGAGAAGCTTCGCCTTGACGTCCCAGAGCGCGGCGTCCAGCGCCGCGATTGCCGTGGCGGCGAGCCCGGCCCGGCCGAGATTGCGAACGCGGACCCGCATGGCCCGGACGCAGGCCCGCACGTCGAAGGCGTCCATCCCCTCGAGGACCTCCGCGAGCGGCCCCGCGATCAGGGCCGCGTTCGTCGCGTCGGCATAGGTGTAGCCCAGCCCCGTTTCGCCCCCGGCCGAGAGCTCGGCCACGACGAGCGTGGTCGCATCCCAGGCATAGGTGCCGTCCGCCTCGGGCCGGTCGGTCGGAATCCGGTACGCGGTGGCGCGCACCGATCGGATTGGCGACTCCGCGTCCGGCATCCCGGGACTCAGTCCCGGCCGCCGGGCAGGAAGCTGGCGAGGACCTGTCGGGCGGAGTCGCGGATCATGTGGCCCTGCGCCGGGTCGCCCTTCACGATCGTGGACATGTAGGCCTTCGCCTGCTCGAACTTGATGTGGGGCGGCAGGGGCGGCACCTCGGGATCGGTGCGCACCTCGAGCACGACCGGGCCCGGCGTAGCCAGCGCCTCGTCCCAGGCCGCGCCGAGGCGGTCGGGGTCGTCGACGTAGATGCCCTTCAGACCGATCAGCTCGGCGAACTTGTGGTAGGGCACGTCGGGCAGGGTCTGGCTGGCCTCGTATTTCGGGTTGCCCTCCATCACCCGCTGCTCCCAGGTGACCTGGTTGAGGTCCTGGTTGTTGAACACGCAGACCACGAAGCGCGGGTCCGCCCAGCGGCGCCAGTACTTCGCGACGGTGATCATCTCCGCCATGTTGTTCATCTGCATCGCGCCGTCGCCCACGAGCGCCACGACCGGGCGGCCGGGATGCGCGAACTTGGCGGCGATCGCGTAGGGCACCGCCGCGCCCATCGAGGCGAGCCCGCCCGACAGCGAACACATCATCCCGGGCCGCACCTTCAGGTCGCGCGCGTACCAGTTCGCGCAGGAGCCGGAATCGGAGGTGACGATCGCGTTCGCGGGAACCCGCGGCGACAGCTCCCAGACCACGCGCTGCGGGTTGACGGGATGGGCGGGGACCATGGCGCGGTCCTCGAGCACGTCCCACCACTTCTCGAGATCCTCCGCGATGGTCTCGCGCCAGGACGTGTCGGTCTTCTGCTCGAGCAGCGGCAGCAGCGCGCGCAGCGTCTCGGCCGCGTCGCCGCAGAGGGGGACCTCCATCGGGTAGCGCAGGCTCAGCATGTCTGGCTTGATGTCGATCTGCACGCCGCGCGCCTGGCCCTCCTCGGGCAGGAAGTCCGCCCAGGGAAAGCCCGAGCCGATCATCAGCAGCGTGTCGCATTCGCGCATCATGTCCGAGCTCGGCGCTGTGCCAAGGAGGCCGATGCAGCCGGTGACCCAAGGCAGGTCGTCGGGCAGCACGGCCTTGCCCAGAAGCGCCTTGGCCGCGCCGGCCTGCAGCCTTTCGGCCACCGCGATCACCTCGTCGGTGGCCTCGAGCGCGCCCGCGCCCACGAGGATCGCCACCTTCTTTCCGGCATTGAGCACCTCGGCCGCGCGGGCGAGGTCGGCATCCTGCGGCACCACGCGGGGGCGGGTGTAGCCGACGCCCGAATGCATCATCCCGTGGGCGTGGCTCGGCGCCTCGTAGGGCAGGTCCTGCAGGTCGCTCGGCATCACCAGCGCGGTCACGGCGCGGTCGCCCAGGGCGATGCGCACCGCCCGGTCGACGAGGTGGCGCACCTGCTGAGGGACCGAGGCCTGCTGCACGAAGTCCGAGGCCACGTCCTTGTACATCGAGACGAGGTCGATCTCCTGCTGGTCGTGGGCGCCGAGCGCGGTGCGCGGATGCTGCCCGGCGATGGCGAGGACCGGCATGTGGTCGGCCTTGGCGTCGTAAAGCCCGGTGATCAGATGCGCGGCGCCCGGGCCGGAGGTCGCCATGCAGACGCCGAGCTCGCCCGAGAACTTGGCGTAGGCCGAAGCCATGAACGCGGCCATCTCCTCGTGCCGGGTCTGGATGAACTCGAAGCGGTCGCCGGCGCGGTCGAGCGCGCCGATCAGGCCGTTGATGCCGTCGCCCGGGTAGCCGAAGATCGTCTTCACCCCCCAGGCGCCAAGTCGGTCGATGAAGAAGTCGCTGACAGTGGGGCTCATCGGGGGGTCCTCCGCATGGGTCGGGGTTCGTGGCAACCATGACGCCGGTCGCGGTGCCTGCGACAAAACGTGCAGCGCGCGAAAAGGTCCCGGCCGCGAGCGTACAGGCCGCGAAGGTCGGTCCTGTGCACGGTATCCGGGATCGGAGCCGCGCCCCTGACGCTTCTCGGCTCAGGCCTCTCCGGGCACCAGTACAGCGGGTTAATCGAACATCCGGTCGTACTCTGCCTCGGGCGCGCCATAGGACCCGCCTGCGACCTTGAGGAGACCCTCGCGGTCGAGGATTCTGATATGCCCTCGCATCGCCCTGATGGCGCCGTACCCTTCCAGGTAATGGATTGCCAGGGTCACGCCGGCGCGGCGCACGCCGAGAGCCTTCGACAGGTAATCATGCGTCAATTCGAGGCCGTCTCCGTCAACGCGGTCATGCGCCATCAGAAGCCAGCGGGCCAGCCGGGGCTGCAAGGTCTCGTGTCCCTGCGCCAGGGCCAGATGGGCCATCTGCACCTGCGCGGCATGCACGTATTTCAGAAAGTGCGCCCTCATCGTCGGCCGCTGTTCCAGAAGCTCACGGAAGCGAGTCGCCGGAAGCGAGAGACCGGTCCCCGCAATCGCGACCGAAATGTCATAGGCGGATTGCCCGGCGCCGAGCAGAACCGTCGTTCCCGACATTCCGTCCCGGCCGAAAAGGCCGACTTCGACATGGCAGCCCGTCCGCTCACCAGACACCATCACCGATACGAGGGCCGAAAGGGGAAAGCAGACGTCTTCGATGGGTTTTCCGGGGTCTTCAAGCGACTGGTGCTTCTGCAGATCGACGTGGTTCAGATGCGGCATCAGGATCAGGGCGTCGCACATGGGCAAGGATGCCAGAAGACGGTTTCGTCGTGCCGCCAGCCAGGGAACACGAGTGGTTCCCTCGCGACCTTCCGCTCGGAGACGTCCAACTTCTGTCTTCGCTCGCGGTGTAGGGCTGGGAGCCAGTCGCTTCGATACCGGCAGAAGGGCCGGGGAGCTTGAATGCACGTACCTCTCCGTGACACCCCGCTTGCCCGGAACAGGCAGATATGGGGCCGTTTCTTCGCAGTTTGCGGAAATCTGGCGATCGTTCATTATACCAGTTCAGTTTTCAGGGGTCGCTGTTGAAACACCTCATCCGCAAGCTCGAGCATTTTGCACCACTCTCGCAGGCGGATCGCTGCAAGCTCGAGGACATCGGCGGTCGGACCGAGACATTCGAGGCGGATCGTGACCTCGTCGCCGAAGGCGAGCGACCGCGATCCGTCTTCGTGCTGACCTCCGGGATGGCGTTTCGCTACAAGCTCAGCCAGGACGGGCGGCGCCAAATCCTGACGTTCCTGTTGCCCGGGGACATCTGCGATCTCCATGTGTTCCTGCTGAAGGAGATGGACCATTCGATCGGGACGCTGATGCGAACCACGGTGTCGGCCATCGCGACGGAGGACATCCTCGGCATGTTCTTCGATTACCCCCGCATAACGGCGGCCTTGTGGTGGAGCATGCTGCAGGAGGAGGCGATCCTGCGCGAACGCATTGTCGCTCTGGGGACACGGGATGCCAGGAGCCGGGTGGCGTATCTGCTGTGCGAAATTCTCTGGCGAATGGAAGCCGTAGGAAGAACGGACGGAACGGCGTTGCGACTCCCCCTGACGCAGCAGGAACTGGGCGAGGCCCTGCGGCTAACCCCGTCCTACGTGAACCGCCTTCTGCAGGAGTTGCGTCGTCAGAACCTGATCTCATGGAGCGGCGGGGTTCTGGACGTGACCGACCCGGCCGGGCTCATCAAGATGGCGGGCTTCGACCCGAGTTACCTCCACCTGGAAGGCGCTCCCGAAGAGATCCAGCGTCACTTCGCGGAGATGGAGAGCCAGGAGTGAGTTCCGACTGAGGAAACGTAGGTCAGGCAATACAGGATCAGGTCGCGGTTTTGACCGATTGGCGGGCGTTGTCGATCTCGTATTGAACCGGGCTGAGATAGCCCAGCGATGAATGCAGGCGTCGGGCGTTGTAGACGTCCTCGATGAAGCCGTGCAGATCGGCCGTGACGTCTTCGTAGGTGTCGTATTCGTTGAGGTAGACGGCTCCGGCCTCGAGGGTCTTCATGAAGCTCTCGGCCTGCGGGTTGTCGTAAGGGTTGCCGCGTCGGCTCATGGAGCCGAAGAAGCCGTGTTTGGCGACGAGTGCCCTGTGCTTCGCAGAAGCATATTGGGCGGTCTCAAGCGATGGTCAGCACGATCTTGCCTCGCACATGGCCCTTCTCCAGCAGGTCCTGCCTGCGCCTCATGAGGCCCTGGATGCCGTCGAAGATGCCTGGCCGAAGATGAGCGCCCGGAGCGCCTTCGAGAGCGTGTCCTGCGTCACTCAGGAACGTCTGTATGACCCGATCCGTGACCTCGGGACTGTCAGGAATCTTGTGTGTGAGGCCATGATGATGGAACGGAGAGGAGCATCACATGGCAATCGAGAAGGATCTGTTGGACCAGCTTCTGGCTGGCCGCGACCCGCAGGATCTGTTTGCGAAGGACGGGCTGGTCGATGAGTTGAAGAAGGCGCTATCCGAGCGGCTTCTGAATGCCGAGCTTGACGAGCATCTGGTCGGCGATGCCGGTCGGGTGGCGGGCAACCATGGTAACGGCGTGTCGAAAAAGGCGATGCTGACGGGCACGTCGAAGGTGACGCTGGATATCCCGCGTGATCGGGACGGCAGCTTCGATCCGAAGCTGATCGCCAAGTATCGGCGGCGGTTTCCCGATTTCGACGGAAAGGTCATCTCGATGTATGCGCGCGGCAGGAGCGTGCGCGAGATCGGGATGCATCTCGAGGAACCCTACGGCATCGACGTGTCGCCGGACCTGATCTCGGCGGTGACCAACGCGATGCTGGAGGAGGTGGCGGAACGGCGGAACCGGCCTCGCGACATCTGCTATCCGCTGGTTTTCCTCGATGCGATCCGGGTGAAGATCCGCGACGAAGGCTTTGTGCGAAACAAGGCAGTCCACATCGCGCTCGGCATCCTGCCGGACGGCACCAAGGACATTCTCGGGCTGTGGATCGAGCAGACCGAAGGTGCCGGATTCTGGCTGCGGGCGATGAATGAGCCGAAAGCGCGTGGCCTGGGCGACATCCTCATCGCCGTCGTCCCCTCTCGTGCATCGCTGCGCGATGCCCTGCCTCGGCGGAACGAAGTCGGCTCCTGGAGCTTGTGTTGAACATGGCGCCACACCTGCGGCGAGAGGAAATCCTTTATGTCTGACCTCGAGCAGCCAGCCCTGACGGCCTTTGCGCTGAACTGTTCGTTGCGTCCTTCCGGCTCCGACCGGCCCAGTTCGACCGACCGGATGATCGGCGATCTTCTCGGTGCCATGCGCCCGCACGGGATCACAGGAGAAACCGAGCGGGTCGCGGATCACAACGTGATGGTGGGTGTTCTCTCCGATATGGGGGCGGGGGACGACTGGCCAAAGCTGCGCGCGCGCCTTCTGGCCGCCGACATCTTCATTCTTGGGACCCCAATCTGGCTTGGCCAGCCTTCGAGCATGGCCCGTCGCGTACTCGAACGGATGGATGCGTTCCTTTCCGAGACCGATGATCGCGGCAGGATGCCGGCTGCGGGCAAAGTTGCCCTGGTCGCTGTCGTTGGAAACGAGGATGGGGCGCATGCGTGCCATGCCGCCTGCTTTCAGGCCGTGAACGACGTCGGCTTCACCATCCCCGCCAATTCGGGTGTCTACTGGGTCGGCGAAGCAATGCAGGCGACGAACTATGTCGACCTCGAAACTATACCCGATGCGGTTGCGTCGACCCTGGCGACCGCGGCCTCGAACGCCGTCCATCTGGTCAGGCTGCTGAAGCGAAACGAGTATCCTGGCGTCGTCCTGTGAGGACCCTTGGAATGGAAAGCCACACATGAACAGTCAACGACCTGCCGATGCGATGGGAGGAATCCGGAACCGGCTTTCCCGTAGTGTTCATACACGGAATCCCCACGTCTCCCGCGCTGTGGCGCCACGTCGTCCCGAGGATCGGGGATGCCCGTTGCCTGGCTTGGAAGATGGTCGGCTACGGCGCCTCGATCCCGCAGGGAGAAGGCAGGGACATTTCGGTCAGCCGGCAAGCGGAGTATCTCGTGGACTGGCTGAAAGAGATGGAGATCGAACGGGCCATCTTCGCTGGCCATGATCTTGGAGGCGGCGTGGCGCAGATCGCGGCGGTTCGCCATCCGAAGCTCTGTGCCGGGCTCTTTCTGACCAACGCCATCGGCTATGATTCCTGGCCGATCCCCAGCGTGAAGGCGATGCGGACAGGGCAGGCATTGGTGCGTCGGATGCCCGATGCCGCCATGCGCCTGACCATGGCGGCACTCTTCCGGCGAGGCCACGACGACGCGGAGCAGGCGGGTGCTGCGCTGAAGGAGCATTGGCCCCATTACCGAACGAATGGTGCGGGAGAGGCCATGGCCCGGCAGGTCGCGGCACTCGACGTAAACGACACGCTGGAGGTGGCGGACGCGCTTTCGCAGCTCGATATTCCGGCACGGATTGTCTGGGGGGCTGCCGACCGGTTTCAAAAGATCAAGTATGGCGAGTGGTTCGCGCGCGATCTCAACGCCACGTTGGTCAGGGTGGAAGGGGGGAAGCACTTCATGCCTGAAGATCACCCCGAAGCAGTGGCCGCTGCGATCAACGATCTGCTCGAAGAGGTGCGGCAACGCAAAGCAGGTGCCTCAGGCTCCAAGCAGGACGGTGAGAACTCTTTGGCGGCAGCCCGCGCTGCGCTCGCGTCCCTCCCGGAAGTGATGCCGGTCGAGGCAAACCCGAAGGTGCAGGGCATCTATCAGGACATCCAGAACGTCCTGCGGGTGCCATTCGTGAACTTCCTGTTTCGTGTCATGGCCAGCGATCCTGACTATCTGGAGCGCGCCTGGACGCATCTTCGTCCGATTGCAGGTACCCGGGCATTCGAGGATGCCGCATCCGAACTGCGCGTGCTGGTGCGGTCGAGCGTGATGCCGGACGCGGTAAAAGATGACTGGCGAGAGCTCGGCGACATCGACCGGGTCAGGGCATTCACCGAGTCGATTGATTACGTCCTGCCAAAACTGCTTCTAATTGCCATGTTGCTTGACAAAACCACTGGCTCCGATCGCTGGGTTGCCGGTTCCCCCATACCGATGGGGGTCGCCGACGGGACGGAGAAGATCCCGATGGTTGATCCAGAGATCGCCGATGAGGAGTTGCGCAGGCTCTTCGATGATATTCGCGATCGTCACCAACATCCCAAGGTCGCAACGTATTTCCGTTCTCTCGGGCAATGGCCAGCCCTGCTCAAGCGAGTATGGCAGGGTATGCGTCCGCATGTCGGCGACAAGGCTTACGTGAAGGCTCGGGCGGACCTGATCGGAAAGGCCGAGCGCCTAATGAAGGAAGCGCCCAGAGCGGATCTTGCGGCACCTAGTGAAATCTCACGGGCCCTCGAGTTCTTTCATCAGCGCCTGATCCCCGACCTCATGCTCGATATGGAGATGGTTCGTGCGATGTTGAGCGATACCGGGTCCAGATCACGAAACCAGTTCGATGTCGGCAGTCGCGGCTGAACAGGAGCTTGGGCATGACCAACCTGGCTGCAGGATTGCAAATGCGCGTCTGCCCGAACCCCGCTTCGTCAGTTCAGCGCTTCACTTCGGCCATGGCAGCCCGGATCGTGCAGACGACGCCTCCCGGGTCGAACTCCAGCCGGGCCGTGCCGCCCAGATTCCGGCTGAGCGCGCGTTCCACGAGGAGCGAGCCGAGGCCCCGGTGCGCGGGCGGCGCAACCGGGGGACCGCCGCTCTCGCGCCATTCCACAAACAGCTCCGGCCGCCCGTCGGACGTCTCGGTCCACCACCGGATGCTGATGCATTCGGCATCGTTGGTAAGGGCATTGTGTTTGGCGGCATTGTTGGCAAATTCGTGCAGGGCTATCGCAAAGGTCATCGCCTTGCGAGCGGGGAGGAGGACCTGTGACCTGTCCATGTCGAAGGGACCGGTTTTGCCGTGCGGGCGATAGGGCTCGGTTGCTTGCTCCACGAGATGATGGAACGCCACCATGTTGTCGCCCTCGGCGGTGATCAGGTCCTGTGCTTTGGCCATCGAGGTCAGCCGCTCAGAAAATGCCTGGTAAGCGTTATTGAGCGTATCAGCCTTGCGAAAGGTTTGTGACGCGATGCTGGTGGCAACCGCGAAGACGTCCATGACCCGGTGCTTCATCTCGCCCGCCAGCGTTCTCGCTCGGGCCTCGGCTCGCCTGCGCGCTGCGAACTCGTCGCGCAGCCTGAACTGCCATTGCCGGGTCGCGAGCGCCGCACGGGCGACCGACACGAAGGTCGCAATGAGCATTGGCCGCTGCTGCAGCACGATCCCGGGCCGCGACGCGAGCGCTTTGCAGTGATCCGGACCCCGATCGCGATCCGTCGGCACTCCGTGTCGACCAACAGGATGACTGGCAGGCTCGATCAGGACGCCTGCGCATTCAGGTGCCCGGCCAATTGCTCCATCGCCGCGTCGGTCAGGATCTCTTCCGTCAGAACGAGTCCACCCAGATTTTTGAAACTGCTTTCGTCGAGCTCGGCGATGCTACGACCGGGCTTGCATGTGATCTCCGCCTGATCCAGAAGGTTGCAGGCGACCTCGGCATCCCGTGCCAGCGTCTGTTCGCGGATCGCCGTCTCGTGTGCCCGTGCCGTTTTTCGAGCACCGAGATCGCCTTGCGCACGCGGTCCGCCGCTTCGAAATGGGGCAGTACGACCACGGTGTCGGCGAGGTAGCTCGCCTCGAGCGGCCTCTTGATGCTTTCTCCGAGCATGCCGTGCTGGCTCATGGTCAGGAGCGACCGCACACCATTCTGGCTGAGAAACGCTCGCAGTTCATGCAACTGTGTCAGGAGCGCGTCCTCCTGCGGCATGGCGTGGAAATAGCCGGTGAGGCTGTCGATCATCACAACCATTGCCTGGCCTTCTTCCAGCGCCTCACGCACGAGCTGCGAGAATTCGCCCGGGGAGAGTTCGGCGGCATCGATCGTCCGCGAGCGGAGGAGTCCGTTCTCGACTAGCTCGCGTCGATCTATCCCTAGTCCCTTGATCTGATCCCCGTTCCTTCGTCCGGAACGTTGGCAAGGAAGGCGAGCGTGTCCCCTTCATCCGACCGACCGCCCGTCAGTCCGGCGTGGCCCGGGCGGCGGCCGGAAAGGTATCGGTTAGATGACTGCGGGTCGCCTCCTCCAGGAACACGATCGCCATCAGGAGCGCCGCGAAGAGGAACCCCGACAGAGCGGCGAAGCGGGTGATCGCGCGGGCCGAGGCGAACTCCATGAAGACGAGGCCCACGAGACCCGCCTTCAGCGCCGCGATCCCGAGCGCCACCGGCAGCTTCCACGTCCCGAGCGGCAGGTAGGCGCCGAGGATCGTCGCGGCGAGCAGTCCCGTCAGCGCGAGCCAGACGAGCCCCGCCCGAAGCCACAGCCGACCCGCACGCTCCCCCCGCCCGCTCATCCGCGCCCCGCGAGGTAGAGCAGCGGGTAAAGCACGATCCACACCACGTCGATCAGGTGCCAGTAGAGGGCGAGCCCGTGCAGCGTTCCCGACCGCGTCCAGTCGGTGCGGTCCGTCAGGACGACGAAGGCGATCCAGAGCACCGCGCCGATGCCGATCGTGAGGTGGATCGCGTGCACGCCGGTCATCGCCCAGTAATAGGAGAAGAAGATCTGCGTCTGGGCCGGCGCGAGCGGGAAGGCGGGCGATCCCGGGACGAGGTGCTCGTGTATGTCCTCGCGGTATTCGAACCCCTTGAGCACGAGGAACGCGAACCCGAGCGCCGCGGTGAGCGACAGGCCGATGAGGACCGTTCGCTTCAGCCCCGCCTTCGCGGCCCAGGCGGCGACCGCCATCGTGGCGCTCGACGTGAGCAGGATCGCGGTGTTGATCGAGCCGTACCAGATGTTCGTCTCCGCGCCCGCCGTCTCGAAGGCCGCCGAATACAGGAACCGATGCGCGCCGTAGGCGACGATCAGCGCGCCGAAGAACACCACCTCCGAGGCGAGGAAGATCCACAGCCCGAACGTGGCCGCCTCTCGCTGGCGCTGCCACGAGAGGAACGGCTCGTTCGGCTCCGCCCCGGGGCTGGTGACGCGGCTCATTCCCTGGCCTCCTCGCGGTCGTCGGCGCGGGGCCCGTCGCCGCTGGCCCCGTCCGCGCGGGCCTCGCCCGGCGTGCGTCCCGTGCCTTGGGCGCGATGCGTGGTCGCCTCGCGCTCCTGCGGGTGCTCGTCGTGCTCGTGATAGGCGTAGGGTTTTTCCCGGACGATCGGCAGCCGCGCGAAGTTGTGCTCCGGCGGCGGCGAGGCGGTCTGCCATTCGAGCCCGGTGGCCGACCACGGATCGTCGCCGGCCGGGCGGCCCCGGACGAGCGACCAGCCGAGGTAGAAGACCGGCAGGATGTAGGCCACCGCCAGCAGCACCGCGCCCAGCGAGGAGGCGGCGTGCCAGACCTGGAACTGGTCGAGGTAGACGTGGTAGCGCCGCGGCATCCCCATGTAGCCCAGCACGAATTGCGGCGCGAAGGTGAAGTTGAAGCCGAGGAACATCAGGATCGCGGCGGCCTTCGCCATCGCTTCCGGGTAGGTCCGCCCGGTGATCTTGGGCCACCAGAAATGCAGCCCCGCGAAAAACGCCGCGACCGTGCCGCCGACCATGATGTAGTGGAAATGCGCGACCACGAAGTAGGTGTCGTGGACATGCACGTCGATCGGCACCGAGGCGAGGAACAGCCCCGACAGACCGCCGAGCGTGAACAGCCCGACGAAGCCCATCGCGTAGAGCATCGGGCTCTCGAAGGTGATGTGCCCGCCGTAGAGCGTCGCGGTCCAGTTGAAGACCTTGATGGCCGAGGGCACGGCGATGACGAAGCTCAGGAACGAGAAGATCAGGCTGGCATAGAGCGACTGGCCCGAGACGAACATGTGGTGGCCCCAGACGAAGAAGCTGACCACCGCGATGGCGAGGAGGGCCGCCACCATCATCGGATAGCCGAAGACGCGACGGCGGGCGAAGCAGGTGATGATTTCCGTCACCACGCCCATCCCGGGCAGCAGCATGATGTAGACGGCCGGGTGCGAGTAGAACCAGAACACGTGCTGGAAGATGATCGGATCGCCGCCCCGCGCGGGGTCGAGGAGCCCCAGCCCGAAGAGCCGCTCGGCCACCACCATCAGGAGCGCGGCGGCCAGCGCCGGCGTGCCCAGCACGATGATGATCGAGGTCGCGTAATGGGCCCAGACGAAGAGCGGCAACCGCCCCCAGGTGAGCCCCGGCGTCCGCTGCGTGTGGACGGTGACGATGAAGTTGAGCCCCGTCGCGATCGTCCCGAACCCCGCCACGAAGACGCCCATCGCGGCGAGCGTCACGTAGGAGTTCGAGTAGAGCGAGGAATAGGGGGTGTAGAAGGTCCAGCCGGTATCGACCCCGCCGGCGAGCAGCGATGTCAGCACCAGCAGCCCGCCCGCGACGGTCAGGTACCAGCTCAGCAGGTTCAGCCGGGGGAACGCCACGTCGCGCGCGCCGATGGCCAGCGGCAGGACGAAGTTGCCGAGCGTCGTCGGGATCGAGGGGACGAGGAAGAACCACACCATGATCACGCCGTGCAGCGTGAAGAGCTTGTTGTAGCCGTCCGCCGAGACCACGTCCGCGCCCGGCGTGAAGAGCTCCATCCGCATCAGCGTCGCCGCCGCCCCGCCGATCAGGAAGAACACGGTGATCGCCGCGAAGTAGAGGATCGCGATCCGCTTGTGGTCCGTCGTCAGCAGCCAGGACCGGATCCGGTGCCCGGCCGACAGGTAGCTCGGCGCGCCGGCGCCGCGGGTGACGTCGATGGTCGCGTCGCTCATCTCTCCGTCTCCATGGCGGGGGATCGCAGAACCCGCGCGTCGGGCGGCAGGCCGCCGCCGAGTTCGCGGATGTAGGCGGTGAGCGCGGCAATCTCGCCCAGCGACAGGATCTCGTCGAAATTGGTGGGCATGATCGGCTCGTACCCCGCCACGACGTCGCGGCGCGGCATCAGGATCGAGTCGCGGATATAGGCCTCGTCGGCCAGCACGGTGCGTCCGTCGGCGAGCGCGACGGGCCGGCCGTAGACGCCCTCGAGCGGGGGCGCATGGACGCTCGACGCCGCCGCATGGCAGCCCGAGCAGCCCTGCGCGGTGAAGAGCGCGGCCCCCTGCCGCGCCAGCGTGTCGGCCTCGGGCTGCGCCGCGCTCCACTCGGCGTAGAGCTCGGGCTCCATCACCGTGACCTCGCCCAGCATCCGGGCGTGGTCGGTGCCGCAATATTCGGCGCATTCGATCGGGTAGGTCCCGGTCTCGGTCGGCTCGAACCAGAGCGTCGAGATGCGCCCGGGCACCACGTCCTGCTTCAGGCGGAAGGCGGGGACGTAGAAGGAATGGATCACGTCCTGCGACGACATGCGCAGGACCACCGGATGCCCGCGCGGGACGTGCAGCGCGTTGATCTCGCGCGCGCCGGACGGGTGCTGCGTCTTCCACATCCATTGCTTGGCCTCGACATGGATCTCCAGCGCGTCGGCGGGCACCTTGTCGTCGGTGATGCGGTAGCCGGCGGCCCACCAGAAGATGAACACCGCGACGAAGGCCGTGACGATGGTCCAGCCGATCTCGAACTCGCGGGCATGCAACGCGGGAACCCGGTGACGCGGCACGTCGCTGCCTTTCCGGAAGCGGACGGAGAAGACGACGATCAGCGTGCCCACCAGCAGCACGATCAGGATCGACAGGATCGACAGCGCGGTGAAGAGCGTGTCGAAGCCTCCGGTATTGGCGGAGGCGGCGCCGGGGCTGAATAGCCGGTCCATCAGGCGCCGCCCCGGCGCCGCTCGCGCCAATGCGCCAGGGCGAGGGCACCGCCGAACGTCGCGGCAAAGAGCAGGCTCACGATCGTCAGGACGCGCTCGATGGCGAGGCTGTAGCGCCCGGTGAGCGGATCGAACCCGTAGCAGGTCAGCGCCAGCCGCTCGGCGAGTCCGCCGACCGTGCCGCGCCCGGCCTGCACCAGCGCGCGGCGCATGTCGGCCGGGTCGGTGAAGAGGCCGGGGAAGAGGCGGCTGACGCGGCCCTCGGGCGTCAGCACGTAGCTCGCGACGGGATGGGCGAAGCGGTCGCGTTCGGCGTCGAAGGCGTAGGTGAAGCCAAGCGCCCGGGTCAGGCGGGTCAGATCCTCCGACGACAGCAGCGGGGCGACGGCCGCCTCCCGCGCGGCGCCGAGCGTGCCGCCAAGGAAGGCGTCCCGCGCTGCCGCGTCGTCGCGCGGGTCGATGCCGACGACGGCAAGGCGGTAATCCTCACCCGCGTCGAGGCCGGTCCCGGCGAGGCTCGCCGCGATCTGTGCGACCAGCGGGTCGCAGATCTCGGGGCAGTCGTAATCCGTGAAGACGAGCACGGCGGGTCGCGTCCCGTCGGTCAGGCCCAGATCGGCGGGCACGACCGCCGATGCGCCCGGCCGCGCGCCGACCGCGTCGAGTTCGGCCGGGGTCAGCCCGGCTTCGGATGGCGCTGCGGCGAGGAGGGCCAGCGCGAGGAACAGGACGCGGCCGATCACGGCCGGTCCTCCGCCGGCAGCGGAGCGAAGGCTACCGCGCCGCGTGCGACAATCCGCGCCATGGCCGCGTCGATGGGCAGGCGATCCTCGGCGCCCGACAGACGCGCGCGTTCCTCGGCGAGGTATTCGGCGTAACGGGCCACGGGCTCGATCTCCAGCTGCGGCTCGGGGAAGGCGTCGATCCGGGGCATCTGATCGTGCCGCGCGTCGGGATAGAAAATCCACACCGCGAGCGCGGCCGCGGCCACGAGCGAGAAGGAGACCGCGATGGCGACGATGACGATCCCGTTCGGGACGCCCGGATCCTCGGGGAGGTGCGGCGCGCTCATCGCGGCCCCCCGCCGTGGAGGAGCCGGGCGAGGCTTGCGAGGAACCACACGGCGAGGAGCGCGGCGGACAGGGCGGGGCGCGCGGCCGGATCGGAGAGCGGCGCGACGATCCAGACGAGGTGGCCGAGCGCGCCCGCGAGCATCAGCGCCCCGGCGAGCCGCAACGGTCGCTCGGCACCGCGCCAGGCGGTGCGGAGCAGGATCGTGAACGGCGCGAGGGCGCCCAGCACGAGGACGGCCCAGGCCAGCGCAAGCCCGGCGCCCTGATTGCGGGCGAGATACCAGGCCGCCTTGTCCGGCAGGTCGCCCGACCAGCTGACGAGGAACTGCATCCCCGCGAGGTAGAACGCGCCCAGCAAGCAGGCCATCATCAGCCTCCCCCAATCGGCCCGCGCGGCGGCGACCGGCGCGAGCCCGAGCGCGGCCGGCAGGGCGAGCGCCGCGCCGATCTGCGTGACCGCCAACTGCGCGCCGAAATCGGTGGAGACGAAGTGGCGGTCGAGCGAGAGGAGCCAGTCGACACCGGCCACCGAGACGGTGAGCGCGTAGATCGCGAGCCCCGCCGCCGCCACGGCCCGGCCCGGCCCCCGCCGCGCGACGAGGCCCAACCCGGCCCAGAGCGCCAGCACCACGAAAAGGCGCAACGTCCAGGACGGCACGTTGAGCCAGATCCGCGCGACGCTTCCTTCGCTCGTGCCGTCCGCCCAGGGGTAGAGCGGCCCGAGCCCGGCGAACAGGACCGCCCCGCCGAGCGCGAGGAGAGGCGTGGTGCCGGCCGCGACGGTGAGCCAGGGCTCCCCGGCTGCGCGCCACCCGCCTCCCGTCAGCGCGTGGATCAGCAGGAGGACGGCGGACCCGATGGCGACGGAGAGCGCGAGGACCCACCCCGCGAGCCAGCCACGCGCCGCGTTCGCGGGGTCGAACCAAGCGAGCGCGACGAGACCGAGTGCGGCGAGCAGCGCACCGACGCCGGGCATGGTCCGGCCACGCGACAGGACCGCGCTCATTCGGGGGCCTCGTCTGCGGGCGGGAACGGCGTTTCGACCGGGACGGCGGCGCGGGCGGGGTCCGGCTGGGGCGCGTCGCCGCCGGCGAGTTGCAGCGCGCGGATATAGGCCACGATCGCCCAGCGGTCGGCCGGCTCCACCCGGTCGCCGTAGGGATACATCACCCCGAATCCGTCCGCGATGATCGACAGGAAATGCGCGGCCGGGGCGGCGCGCAGGCGTTCGGAGAGATAGGAGGGCGGCCGGGGAAAGCCGCGCTGGACCACGCGTCCGTCGCCGGTCCCGTCGAAGCCGTGACAGGGCGCGCAGAAGATCTCGAACCGCTCCCGTCCGCGCGCGAGGAGGGCGGGCGTGACCTCCGGCGGCTCGGCCAGCGCGATGACGCGCAGGGGCGCGTCGCGTGTGACGGTGCCCGCGACGCGGGGCCGGGTGGAGGCGCCGTCGGACCAGACACCCGAGGGATCGTAGGCCACGTCCTTGTTCTGCTCGCCCATGTCGTCGCGGCACGCCGCGAGCGCGAGGAGGAGGACGAGGGCGCGCCCGACGCTCACCCGATCACCTCCACCGAGAGGATCTCCGGCCGTGTGCGGAGGATGTCGAGCGCGTCGATCCGTGCCCGCGGATCGCGCGGGTCGAGCGTGAGCGCATAGCCGTCGTCGGTGACCGCGCGCGCCGCCGCCGCCTCGAAGAACGGATGCGAAGGACGCGGCAGGCCGCAGGACCACAGGAAGCCCGTGAAGCCCGCCAGAGCCGCGCCGAGCACGCCGGTCTCGAAGGTCGCGAACAGGAAGGCGGGCCAGGAGTTCAGCGGCCGGCCGCCGGAATTGATCGGGTAGCCGTGGACGGAGGTCCAGTACTGGTAGGCGAAGATCGCCGCCGCCGCGCCGAGCCCGCCGACCAGCATCAGCGACCGCACCGGGGAGGGGGGGAGCGCCAGCGCCTCGCCCAATCCCTCGACCGTGTGCGGGGCATGGGCGTCGAGCGTCGCGAAGCCGAGCTCGCGCGCGGCGCGGGCGAGGGCGAGGAGGTCGTCGGCGGACCCGACGCGTGCCACGAGGAGCGCCGCGCTCACGCCCCGACCTCCCGCAGGCGCGCCTTCATCTCGTGCATCGAGACCGAAGGGACGAGACGGACGAAGATCAGGAACATCCAGGCGAAGAAGCCGAGCGTGCCCAGAAGCAGCAGCCAATCCCAGATCGTCGGCGCGTAGGTGCGCCATTGCGACGGCAGGTGCCCGCGCGAGAGCGTCTCGGTGATGATGAGGATGCGCTCGAGCCACATGCCCACGTTGATCAGGACCGCCACGCCGATGAGCACGGGCAACGAGCGGCGGGCCGCCCGGAGGACGAAGGCCAGCGGGACGATGCAGTTGCAGAGGATCATCGTCCAGTAGAGCGGCGCGTAGAGGCCGGCGAACTCGAACCGGACGAGGAGCCGCTCCGCGTGATCGCCGGAATACCATGCGAAGAACCATTCCGTCGCGTAGGAGAGCGACATCACGAGCGAGGCGAAGAGCAGGATCCGCGCCATCGCGTCGAAATGGTCGAGGGAGATGAGCCGGTGGAGCCCCAGCCCCCGGCGGATCAGCGCGGCCAGCACCACGACCATCGCGAAGCCCGAGAACATCGCGCCGACGACGAAATAGGGCGGGAAGATCGACTCGTTCCAGCCCGGCATCAGCCCCGCGGCGAAGTCCATGCCGACGACCGAATGGACGGAGACGACGAGCGGCACGCCGAGCGCGGCCATCGCCCGGTAGAACGCCTCGTAATGGTGCCAGTGCCGGGCCGAGCCGCGCCAGCCGAGCGCGAAGGCGCCGTAGATCCGGCGCGCGATCCCGTTCCGCGCCCGGTCCCGCATCGTGGCGAGGTCGGGCAGGGCGCCGGTGTACCAGAACAGCAGCGAGAAGATCAGGTAGCTCGCGATGGCGAAGAAGTCCCAGACCAGCGGCGAGCGCCATTGCGGCATCAGGTCCATCGTGTCGGGATAGGGGACCAGCCAGTAGAACAGCCACGGCCGCCCCAGATGGAAGATCGGGAACAGTCCGGCGATGGCCGCCGCGAAGAGGGTCATCGCCTCGGCGAAGCGGCTGATCGAGGTGCGCCAGCGCTGCCGCGTCAGAAGCAGCATCGAGGAGATCAGCGTGCCGGCATTGCCGATGCCGATCCACCAGACGTAGTTCGCGATGGCGAAGCCCCAGACATTGGTGGTGTTGATCCCCCAGATGCCGACGCCTTCCCGGACCAGCCAGATCAGGCTCGCGATCATCACCAGGGTGAGCGTGCTCGACACGAGAAAGGCGGTCCACCAGAGGCGTCCGAAGCGACGCTCGAGGACCGGGTCGGCCACGGCGGCGGTGATCCGGTCCGGGCGCATCCCGGTCGGCAGGTAGCGTCGGGCCGTCTCGCGGGCCTCGTCCGCGCGCCGGTCGTGGAACTCCGTGGCCGTCGCGGTCACGCCCCGTCCTCCTCGCCGGCCTCGATGCGGGCGAGATAGGTGGTGCGCGGTCGGGTGCCGAGCTCGCCCAGCAGCGCGTAGTGCCGCGGGTCGTCGCGCAGCCGGGCGATCGCGGAGGTCTCGGCGGCCAGATCGCCGAAGGTGATGGCCTCGGTCGGGCAGGCATCCTGGCAGGCGGTGCGGACGGCGCCGGGCGGGATGGATTCGTCGTCGCGGCTCGCTTCGTGGCGGGCCCGCTCGATGCGCTGCACGCAATAGGTGCATTTCTCCATCACCCCGCGCCCGCGGACACTCACCTCGGGGTTGCGGAGCGCGGCGAGGAGGTCGATGCCCGCCCCGTCCGCCGCCGCCCGCTCGGCCTCGGCCCCGGAATAGTCCTGGAAGTTGAAGCGGCGCACCTTGTAGGGGCAGTTCGCCTGACAGAACCGGGTGCCGACGCAGCGGTTGTAGACCTGGACGTTGAGCCCCTGGCCGTCGTGGACCGAGGCGGCGACGGGGCAGACCGGCTCGCATGGGGCCTTCTCGCAATGCATGCAGGGCACCGGCTGGAAGGCCGGGGCGCCGTCGTCGCGGGAATAGGTGTCGACCCGCATCCAGTGCATGATCCGGCCGCGATCCACCTCCTCGGGGCCGACCACGGGGACGTTATTCTCGGATTGGCAGGCGATCGTGCAGGCGTTGCAGCCGATGCAGCGGTCGAGGTCGATCACCATCGCCCAGGCGTGGTCCGCGTACTCCCAGGGCGGATAGAAGGACGGTGTCTCCGGTTCCGGCGGCAGGCGCGGCTCGGCGGCCGAGACGGTGCGCAGGATGTCGCGCGGCCCCTGTTCGAAATGCAGCTGGGTCCGGTGGACGGGGAGGCGCCGGCCGAGCGGGGTGACGGTGGCGCCGGCGATCAGGGTGGCGCCGTCGGTCGGCAGGAGCAAGGCGGTGGCGGTGCCGATTCCGGTGCCGATGGGTCCGGCTTCGGCCCGGCCGTAGCCCAGGGCGAGCGACAGCGTGCCGGGGTGCTGCCCGCGCACCGACAGGACCGGGACCTCGACCGCGCCCTGCGGCGTGGCGAGGCGCACCCCGTCGCCATCGGCGAGCCCGAGGCGCAGCACGTCGGCCGGCGCCATCCAGAGCGCGTTGCCCCAGACCTGCTTGGTGACGGGTTCGGGACATTCCAGGAGCCAGGCATTGCCGGCGCCTTCGCCCATCCAGACCGAAGGGGAGGGACGCAGCAGCAACTCGAACCCCTCCGACTCCGCCGGGGGCCCCGCGTCGTCCGACGCGGCGATCTCGGGCGCAGAGATGACGGGCAGGGCCGTGTCCGGCACGAGTCCGTCGTGCAGCGCCGCGATCCAGGACACCGCGAAGGCCGCGTCCGAACGCGTGCCCCGCCAGGTTTCCTCGACAATGGCGCGGGCCGGGCGCGCCGCGGCGGGGCCGTTCGTCAGCAGGTCCAGGAGTTCGTGGCGCGACCGGCTGCCGTGCAGCGGCGCGATCAGCGGCTGGACCAGCCCGACCGTCCCGTCGGGTCCGCGCAGGTCGGACCAATCCTCGAGCGGATGGGCGAGTGGCAGGCGCCATTGGCAATGCACGGCCGTGTCGGTGCGCGCGACGCTGGCCTGCGCGGTGAAGGGCACGCCGGCCAGCGCATCCGCGAAGCCCGCCGCGGCGGGGGCGGAGAACACCGGATCGACGTCGAGGACGAAGAGCGACCGGACCTCGCCGTCTCGCATTGCCGTCACGAGATCCGCGAGCCCGTCCGGCTCGAGATCCGGCCAGCGGTCGGCGGCGGGCCGGTAGGCGAGCGGGGCCGCGAGCCGGGCGTTGAGCCGGGCCACGGCGCGGGTGGCCCGCGGCGAAAGCTCCGGCGCGGCGAGGACCATCGCCCGGCCGGTTCCGGCACGCGCGAGCTGCGCGGCCAGCCGCTCGGCCTCGTCGCGCAGTCGTTGGGGCAGGGGCGCCGGCTCCGCGTTGCCCAGCCGCGCGTCGAGCCAGTCCGCGAGGCGCACCAGATCCGCCATCGAGGCCGAGACGCGCCGGTCGGCCTTGGCGCCGGTCAGCGTGGGCGCAGGCTCGAATACCGTGAGCCGCAGCGCGTCGTGCCGGGGCGTGCGGGCCGTGACGAAGGCCCGGGCGGTCGCGATCTGCTCCGGTCCCGCGCCGAGGAAGTCGCAGCCGAGCGAGACCACGAGCCCGGCGCGCCCGAAATCCGGGACGATTCCCCGGCGGTCCGCCCCGCGCCCGGTCTCGAGCGCGCGGGGTGGCGAATCCATCACGTGCCAGCGCATCGCGGGCCGCCGTGCAAGGAGCGTCGCGATCTGCCGCGCCGTCGTGGGCGAGGTGACGGGTCCCGTCAGGAGCCGCGCGCCGACCCCGTCGTCGGGCATCGTGCGGGCGAGCTCCTCCTCGAACGCCAGCCAGGAGGACAGCCTGCCCTCGCGTTCGGGCGCGCGCGGACGGGCCGGGTCGAAGAGGTCGAGCACCGCGGCCTCGGCGAACACGTCGGTCGCGCCGAGGCTCGCGGGATGGGCGGGGTTGCCGTGGACCTTGGTGGGCCGGCCCTCGTGGCTCTCGACCACGACTCCGCGCCCGAGCCCGCCGAGCGGCAGGGTCGTGGCGAAGAAGTCCGCCCGGCCGGGTACCAGCCCCTCGGGCTGCGCGACGTAGGGGACGAGATATTCCTCGCGCCGCTTGCAGCCCGCGACGAGCGCCGCGGCCCCGGCGGACATGAGCGCCAGCGTCTCCCGCCGCGTCGGCCCTTTCGCGTCGTCCGGCGTCACCGGAAGCGTCCCGCGCGGGTCATCGGTGGCATGTCGAGCAATCGGTCAGCCCCCCGGGATGGATGTCGTAGAACTCCGCCAGCGGGGCCTGGTCGATCTCGGACATCTGCGACGTTGTCCGGTACGGATAGGTGATCATTTCCGGCGGCTGCAAGTACGGGACCGGATCGCGGTGGCAATCGAGGCACCAATCCATCGTCAACGGCGCCGCCTGCCGCATCAGGCGCATCTCGCCCACCGATCCGTGGCATTCGGTGCAGGCGATGCCGTTGGTGACGTGGACCGAATGGTTGAAGTAGACGTAGTCCGGCAGCTCGTTCACCGGCTCCCATTTCAGTCGCACGCCAGTGGAAAGGCTCTCGCGCACGGGGGCGAGCATCTCGGCCTCGGTCCAGAGCTGGCTGTGGCAGGACATGCAGGTCGTCGTGGGCGGCAGGCCGGCCTTGGCCGAGACCTCGACACTGGTGTGGCAGTAACGGCAGTCGATGCCGATCTCGCCGGAATGATGCGCGTGGCTGAACGGGATCGGCTGCTCGACCGTCTCGTTCTGCCCCGTCACGTAATCCGACCGCTCGAGCGCGTAGCCCAGGCCCACGAAGGTTAGGGGCATGAGGACGAGGCCGGCGAGGATCAGCCGCGCGACGGTGTTCGCCCGTGGCTCGAAGTCTTGCGCCATGATCTAGCACCCGGACATGAACTCGCTCACACCAATAGTTCCAGAGGAATCCGACTGGTGTCCAGAAGTCGGGCCGAGCATTGTCCTGTACACAAGCGTACTTAATGACGCTCCTCGGTGAGGCGTCGGACGCCCTATGAAAAATGACGGACATACCCTCTCGGATTTGCCGCCGTCTGCCGAAGTCCAATCAGCCTGCGCTCGCCCGTAGCAGGCCGAGAGTCCTTGGATTCTCGGAGGACGTCGCATCAAAGCCGGAACGTTGTCATGCAAAGATGCGGACAGGCGCCCCCTTCGAGCCGGGCGTCAAAGACTTCCTGTCATGATAGGACAACGGCACCAGAACATTGAGCTCTGGGTAGTATCCTGTGATGCAGCCGTCTGGAACGTCGAACGGCGTCACCGTCAGTCCCCGCACCTTCCGGTCCACTCCGTCGTCCAGGTCTAGAGGCGAGGGTGATCTTTTGCCCCTCTTCCAATCCCTGGCGACGCATTTCGTCGCGATTGATAAGCACGATATCGCGCGAGCCCGACAGACCGCGGAGCCTGTCGGAGAACCCGTAGATCGTGGTGTTGGACTGGTCGTTCGAGCGCAGGGTGACGAGGGTCAGCCGTCCTTCGGCTTCCTCGAACCCGATGGCCGAAAGTACTGTGGGCGTTGTGAACTCGGCTTTGCCACTTTCCGTTTGCCAGTTGCGCTCTCGCGCCGAATTGCCGCGATAGAAGCCGCCCGGATTGAACATTCGACCGTTGAAGTCGCGAAAATCATCGGGATAGCTCTCTTCGATCAGATTCCGGATCAGGGCGTAGTCGCCTGTCCATTCGTCCCATTTGAGCTTCGAATTCGGATCAAGTGTTGCCTTCGCCATGCCTGCAACAATGGCCGTTTCGGACCTCAGATGCTCCGAGGCAGGCTTCGCCTGTCCGATCGAGCCGTAGATGTGGCTGAGCGAGCATTCGATGCTGATGGCCTGCGTTGCCGTCGCCTGTACGTCCTCATCGAGCCTACCGAGGCAGGGCAAAAGGTAGCAAACCCGGCTCGGCGTCAGATGAGTGCGGTTGAGCTTGGTGGCGACACAGACCGTGAGTCGCATGGACGGCCAGGCCGCCTCTATGCGCTCGCGGTCGGGCAGGGCGCTCACTAGCCAATGTGGCGGCGTCGGACCGGAGGATGGCTGATCGCGCGGGTTGCATGGCGACCTCAGCGCTGGCGGGGGGCAAAGCGGTCCGTGGCGAGCGCCGTGACGACGCCGAACATCGCGTGCAGAGCCCGGGCTGGGCCAAGCTCGCGGGGCTGTCGCGCCAAGGTTTCGAGGAGACGCCAAGAGCAGGTCCGACAAGGCCGTAGGCTAGCAGCTAAAACCCGGCTCCGAACGTCAGCCCCGCGGCGATGGGCGCCTGTCCCGGTCGTGCACCGCACCATACCCGGCGCCGGCGAGCGTCGAGAGCGCCAGATGACCTCGATGGCTGATCGCCTTCTCGCCAACCTTTGCGGGTGCTTCGTCTCCACGGACCGGGCGCCCCGCCATCCTGCCTGCGGTACGCCGCTCGAGCGCGACAAGCTCCGAGGCTCACCCCTGTGACGCGTCCATGCCCGCGATGACCCCCGAAAGGAGCAGGCCCGCGATCAGGCCGCCCGCCGCTCCGGCGGTTGCATGGCGCAAGCTCTCGTTGACCGGCTGGCCACGCTCGCGCCTAAAGGCGCTCCGGCGCGCGTCCGGCGTCCTTCCCGCCCCGGGGCCGTCCCGTAAGTCCGTGCCGAACCGCCTGCCAGGCTCGGGCGGCTCGTAGGCTCGGCGATCGAACAGCGGTTCAGCTCTGAGCGGAAGTCCGCAGCGGCGCCGTAGGCGTCCTTGCGGGCCCGGTTCACGCCACCGAGGGGCCAATGAGCCTCGATGCCGTGCCAGGGACTGAATACCAGCGCGTCATCGACCTGTCGCGCCCGCACCTCGTTCCAGGCAGGCTGCCGGGGCGGTCGGATCCGGGCCACCGCTACATAAGGGCTCTCGTCCTCCGGCCAGATCGCGGATGCGTCCTCGATCGGCATCGTCTCGGGATTGATGCGCAGTTGGACGCGAAGCTCCCATTCCGCCTCATGCTCCCGAAGGGAGTGGATGACCTCCTCGTGCAGGCGGTTCGGCAGCCCCCGCGTTTCGACCGGCTGACCGAAGAGCGCCCGACGCGCAGGCGAAACCGACGCCAGCGACAGCTTCGCCACGTAATCGCCGTAACGGAACGGCGTCTGGGTGTAAAATGTCTCGCCCAAAGAATGCGTCAGCGTCTGGCCGCCCATCATCGTCAGCATCGGGCTTTCGCTGCCCGCGGCTTCCACCGCCGCCTCGGCGCCGCGCAGAGCGGCCGAGAACGCCTTGTTCCAGCCTTGGCCGGTATCGGTCGTGGGGGCGAGGAGTCTCAGGTTCTTTGCGAAGGCCGCCGGATCGGACGCGGCGAAGATCGGCGCGTTGACCATGACGAAGTCCTGCGTCCGATAGCCTTCCAGCCGCTCGCCCTCGACTCCGATCACCATCCTGCGCGGCGCCGAAATGCTGTCGTCGAGCATGTCGCCGGGATTGGTCGAGAGGCGCAGCACCACCGGATACGTCGCTGGCCGTGCGAAGATACCTTGCGCCAGGGTCATGAGAAGGTTACCCAGCACCTCGAGCTCGCCTTCGATCAAGCCGTGGCTTTTGGCATGAACAGGTCGCATTGCGTGGTCGTAATCATCGTATGTCGTGCGCTGAACATCGCGCATCAAATCGTTGAGGCGCTCTCCGGTTTCCGCCTCATCCGGTGATTGGGTTTCGATCGAGGGGCCGTAGCGTGGCGTGCTCAAGGCGTTCTTCAAAAGCTGATGCTTCAGTCCTTTTGCGAACCGCCGCGTCCGTCCGGCAGTTCCGCAGACAGGCAGCAGCATAGTTAAAGCCAGCGGCTTCGGGGCCGGGCAGCGGAGGCTGAAACTGGGTGACGCGACATGATCCTGGGGAGGTTTCAGGCCTGAAGATTGCACGCTATAGAATTAGCCGTCACCGGCTGGACCGCTCCGCGCCGAGCTTTGGCTTCGGCAATCCAAGCATTTCGACGAGGCTTGGCCGAAGTCCCGCGCGGCCCTGCGGCATCCAGCCGAGCGCGCGGATGCGCCCGCCCCCCATCTCGCTGACCCGTGTCGCGTCGCCGCGATCAGGCAGGCGTCCGTCGGTGCCGCTGATCTCCGCGTAGAGCGCGAGAAGATCGCGCCGGTCGAGAAGGATGTCGGAGACGTCGAGAACAGGCGGCGTCCGGCCGCGAAGGCAGAGCTCGACGGCATCCGCGAGATCGTCGACGTGAAGCTCGGTCGCGACCCGCGGGAGGATGGATCGGCCTGCGACGAAGTCTGCGAAGAGATTGGCCCATTTGTGGTCCCGGCCGGGCGGCGCGGGTCCGTAGAGACCCGTCGCGCGAAGGCTCGTCCCGCCGCGTTGGCTTACCTCGATCTCCGTCTCGGCCTTCAACCGGCCATAGAGCGTGTCGGGACGTGGCGGCATCGTCTCGTCGAGACGCGTGCCGGGGGGATAAGCGCCGTAGACTGCGCGGGAGGAGAGAAAGACGATCCGCGCGCCCGCCATGGCATCGAGAAGCCGCAATGTCCCGTCACGATTCAGGTGCAGGAACCCGTCCGGGTCGTTCCCTTCCCCGCCTCGGTAGCGCCCAGGCACATGCGCGAACGCGCAATGCACGAGCGCATCGCAGGCCACGTCCGGCTGCTCGCCCAGCGACCAGCCCACATGCGGCATGTCGAAACGGGAAGGCCGCCGACCGAGCGTGACGACGTCCCATCCGGCCGATAAGAGACGGGCCGCGACCGCGTGGCCGGCGATCCCCGTGGCGCCGGTCAGCGCGACGCGCACGGGTCCGGCAGACGCGAAAGGTCGGGGGGCGTGCCCTCCGAATAGGCATGCCAGAGATCGATCAGGGGCCTGAGCCGGTCGGCCTTGGCATGCGGCTCCCATGGCTTCTCGTACTGGAAGTGCAGGACGCGGATGGAATCCCAGGACCATAGCTCCGGCAGGTTGAGCCAAACATATTGCAGCATGTTCATGGTCACGGGCAGCCCGTGCCAGTCGGGGAAGAACGTCTCGAGAAAGGTCTGGTCGGTCCGCCGCCAGAACGCCCCCGGAACGTCCAACCGGGCGAGCATCGCTTGATACGTCGCGCGAGACGGCCGCGCGGTGAACACGCCGGAGTTCAGACGGTGGAAATCCGACAGGCGCTCATAGACGTTCGGCGCGGCCGAGAATTCCGGATAGTCAAACAACCGGTCGATGTTGCGGAGGACGAGCGTGTCGGCGTCGAGATACACCAGCCGGTCGTAATCGAGTTCCCAGAGCCGAAGCTTCGCGAAATTGTCGAGCGGCGTGTGGAAGGCCGGCTTCTCGCCCCGGGTGAAGGCCACCGCGCCGTGAAGCCGGGCCCGGTCATGCGCCGCGTTGAAGGCATCCGAGGTCGGCAGGAGACCGATCTCGAGAAGCGTTGCGCCCGACCGGCGCAGCCGCGACAGGGCATTTGCGCTGACGCTGCCTGTGTGGAGGACGACACGATCGGCCGTCGTGCCGGTATGTGCCAGGGAGTTCAGCAGCGCCTCTGCCCCGATCGCAAACGCATCCTTCGTGATGAGCGTGACATAGGCGTCGCGTGGCATCGACTCTCGGCCTTATCTCTCGTGAGACCGGCTCGAACATCCGGCCTTGGGATCGCGTTCCGCCCTGATGCCGGGATCGCGGGTTCAGGCCGGGATTGCCGGCACACGGCTGCGGTCGATGCGTTAGGCGAAGCGGCGCGCGGCGTCCACCTCTTGAAGCAGACCATCGGACACCGTCCACGGCTCGAGGCCGAGCGCGGGGAATTGGTCGTTCTGCAGAACCAAACCGGTCTCGCCGGTCTCGTTCAGGAGGTTCGGGAGGTAGGCCGCCTATGCACCCGCCGGCCTGGGAACCGCACTTGACCCCGCGTCGACGATCATGGAAACGAGATCGCCCCCGTCGCCTCGCCCGCCGCGATCCCCGCGTCTTCCATACCTTCGCGCTCTGGCAGGTCGTGGAGCGAGGCCAGGCCGAAGGCTGCAAGGAAGCTTTCGGTGGTGACGAAGGTGTGGGGCGCGGGCTGGGCGATTCGGTGGCGATAAGATCCTGCGCGCGCAGCCGTCCAAGCAATTCGCGGGAGATGGCCCTGCCAAAGATCTCAGTGAGCCTGTCACGAGTGACCGGCTGGTGATAGGCGATCGCGGTTAGCGCGACGGGACCGACCTCGACGGGCCGTCCGGTCAGATCGACGGTCAAGTCCGTGACCGACAGGTCGACCGAGGCGGCCTGCCCCACGATCCTTGCCGCGGCACCGGCGCGGCCGAGTCGAACAGCACCGCCTCGATGCGGTACATCCATTCCCGCCAGCGGGCGCCGCTCGCGCAACTGGTCAGTCTCCTGCTTTGCACTGCAGCGCTGAGACCAGTCTCAGGTGATCGACGAACGGTTGGAAGTCGCGATCCGTAAAGAGCAGTGGAAGATCGTCGTGGATGCAGCGGGTCGCGATCAGCGTGTCGATTGTCTTCCGGACGGTAATGCCTTGGGTGCGAAGCCGGCGGTAGTTTCGGGCGGCTTCAAGGGCAATCGTTTCTCCTCCGATATCGATGAGCTCGAGTGCGGCGAAGAGCGTCCGGGCACGATCGAAGGACGCGTCAGTTGAAAATCCCTGCAGAACTTCCGTCAGAACGATGTCCCCTATGGCTACGGACTCAATGCCGAGGATCCCGTCGAGGAAATCCGTCTCGGCGTTTGCGGTTCCGCGGAAGTAATCGATCCAGACGCTTGAATCGACCAGGATCATCGGTCGGTTCGCATCTCCTGCAGATCACCGCTCCAGTCGATCCTGCCCCGAAACTGACGAAGCTCGCCTTGGCGTCGAAGCCTCAGCAAGGTCTTGAGCCCGAGTTCAACCGCCTCGCGCTTGGTCTTGGCGCCGGTCGCAGCCATCGCAGAGGTCATGAGGTTGTCGTCGATGATGATGTTGGTACGCATATGTGTATCCTAGCACGTTATTATACACATAAGCTGTGTGACCGTTTCTGACAAGCTCATCCAATATTCATCGGCAAGTCCGCCAAGTGAGGTGTTCGAAATCGAACAATTTAGAGCACCCGCTGAGGACACTGTTCTAAACCGCCGGATGTCGTACTTATGGTCATGTCCGAAAAGAACAGGGGATTTTGACGCCGTGTCCCGTACCTTTGCCTACCTTCGCGTCTCGACCGCCGGCCAGACGACCGAGACCCAGAAGCGGCAGATCGCGGCGGCCGGGATCGAGATCGAGGACTACCGCATCATGGTTGAGACGGTTTCGGGTAGCGTCGAGGCGATGAAGCGTCCGGGCTTTGTACGGCTCGTCGACCGGCTCGAGCCCGGTGACACGCTGGTGGTCACGAAGATGGACCGCTTGGGGCGCAACGCGATGGACGTCATGGCGACGATCGCGCGGCTGGGCGAGATGTCGATCCGGGTAAAGAGCCTCGATCTGGGTGATATGGACCTGACCAGCGCCGCAGGTCGGATGACCACGCACATCCTGAACGTGGTCGCGCAGTTCGAGCGGGAGTTGCTCATCGAGCGGACGAAGGCCGGGATCGACCGGGCGAGGGCGCAGGGCAAGAGGCTCGGCCGGCCGCCGGTCCTCGACCCGGAGCGGCGGGCCGAGATCGAGGCCGGACTACGGAAAGGCGAGGCGATCTCCGCCCTGGCACGACAGTTCAAGACCAGCCGACAGACCGTGCAGTGCATCCGCGACCATCGTGGTAAGGTGAACGCACCGGCTGAGAATACCTGAACTAGAAAGGACTTCTCGGATTTGACGGCGCAGGGTCGATCCAGCGGTGGTGTCTTCGCATAGCAAATCCATACTCGGTGAAGGGTATCGTCATGTCGCGCGACTTGGTCACGCAGGCGAGGGAGGGCCCGGGATGAAACTCATCGCCCACCGTGGATGGTCCGCCGGCGCCGGGGAAAACACGCTTGCTGCGTTCCACCGTGCCGCCGCCGAACCTGGTGTGTCGGGGGTCGAGTTCGATGTGCGTCGCGCTGCTGACGGCGCCATCGTCGTCTCGCACGATCCACCGGAGGAGGGAACCGCGGCCCTCGACGCGGTCTTGGCGCTCCTCGTTCGATCGGAACTCGAAGCCTATGTCGAGGTGAAGGAGGCGGGGCTCACTGCGGACGTGGCGCGAGCGCTGGTCAACGGCGGTCTGGCCAGCCGTGCCGTGATCATCGGCCCCGTCGAACTGCTGGAGCGGCTGGAGGGCGAGCGCCGGATCCGGCTCGGTCTGATCGTCCCGTATCCCTGGCAGATCGCCCGCTTAGCCGCCGCCGTGAGGCCCGACGTGATCCTGCTTGGCTGGAACGACCGGACATGGACGCGCCTGGCCTTTCGTGCGTGGTGGTCGGTCTTCTCCCTGCGTCGAATGGGACGGCGGCACGGGACGCCGGTCGTGGTCGGCGTCGCCTGCCGCGTACGCGACATCCAGTGGCTTGGCAGGCAGAGGGTCGACGCCGCCGTGGTTGACATGGCCGAGCTTTGACATTCCGGGCCCGTCATTGTCGGCTTCATACGGCTCTACTTGACGCGATGGAATTTGAGTATTACCAAATAAGTAATACCAAAAGGAACGACCATGCGCATGACGAGCAAGGGACAGGTGACGATCCCCCAGCATATCCGCGAAGCGGCCGGGTTTCTGCCCGGGACCGAGATCGAGTTCGTCATGGACGATACCGGCAACGTCCGCGTTCGCCGTCACGCCGATCAGCCGGAGAACCTGGCTTTGAAGGCCGCGCTCGGTCTGTTGCGTGGCAGGGCGACGACGAAGATGACGACCGACGAGATCATGGCGCTGACCCGGGAGTGACCGGCGACACGCTTGTCGACGCCAACGTCCTGATCGATGTCGCGACCGACGATCCGCACTGGAGCGATTGGTCATCTGCCGCCTTGGCGCAAGCAGGGCAGGGCGGACGGCTCGTCCTAAACTCGATCATCTACGCCGAGATCTCGATCGCGTTCGATCAGATCGAGGATCTGGACGCGCTCCTGCCGGAGGCGATCTTTCACCGCGAGGACCTTCCCTGGGAGGCTGCGTTTCTAGCAGGCAAGGCGTTTCGCAACTATCGCCGTCGCGGCGGTGCACGGTCGTTGCCCCTACCGGACTTTTACATCGGTGCCCATGCTGCGGTCCGGGGCTACAGGTTGCTGACCCGGGATGCGGCCCGGTTCCGGACGTACTTCCCAACGCTCGATCTGACCACACCCTGAGGCGCAATGGCTGTGACCGAAAGATGACATAGAGCGTGCTTATTCGCCCTGCGAGGCGCGTTTTACAGACTGGGCTGTTGTGTTAAATGCTTTTCGTTAGATTGCTGCGGCTGGATCGTTATTCTTGGTCGGCTAACCTGCCGTCTTTCGAAAGAACCTCTGTCATACGAATAAGCTAGCGAGCCTAATCTGCATTGCCGCCTCGCTGACGCGATACGTTCCTGCGAGGCTGGGCACGGCCCTCTTGTCGTCGTCGATCTCAATGCCTTCTTCCGCGATCGATCGCTCGAGGAAGGCTCTGGGCATTAGAAGCGCTGCGGCGAACCGATTGGCTTGGATCTCTAAGGCGTCGGTACCCTGTGCCGATCTCGAGTCGCGACGCAAAACTGTAAACCCGCGGTCTACATGAATGTCCCGTCCAATCTGAGCGGCGTGCAATACAATGTGGCCGATCTCATGGGCGATCGTGAACCGTTGCCGATTTGGAGGATCACCCGCATTAACTCCGATGATCGGCTTCTCGCCACCGAGGAAGACGAGACCCGACAGTGCATTGTTCAACCGGGAATACTCGATCACCGCGCCAAGCGCGCTTGCGATCTTTTCGACAGAAACGGCAGGCTTCTCGATGCAAGCCTTCTCCAGAAGAGCGGCAGCTCTACTCTCGATTTTGTTTGGCGGGATGTAAGTCATCGCACGGGCTGCGCGTCGTCACCGTGGCGGTCCTTCGATGCCGCTCTGCTCAAGAAAGCCAGCACACCCTCTCTTTCTTCCATCGAGAGATCGGCACCCGAGAACCGGACATCTTCGGCTCTCAAGCCATGGTCTTGCCCGTTCAGATCGTAGTGCAAAAGAGCGGAGATATCACAAAGTTCGAGCGCATGCGCGATCTTCACAAGGTGATGGACGAACACCTGCTGACGACCGGCTTCGATGTTGGCGAGCGATGCACGGGATACACCGACCTGTCGTGCAACGGCGTTCTGCGTAAGGCCGGCATCACGTCGTGCGGCGCTGATCTTGTTGCCGATTTGAGCGTAGAGAGCGTCAGAATCCATGGCGCGATTGTTCTGTCAAGAGGAGTTCCGTGTCAACGGGACAAACGACGTCAAAGTTAGACCCAGCGGACAGTAGCGGATAAATGACACCCATGCTGTCAATATACCAATGTTTGTCTGATTGACTAAAACCACTGAGGCCTCCAAGCTGATGGTCGACATCGACTTCGCGATTCGGAGGCTTCATGCCCGCAACCATCACCTTCCACCCGCTCGGCAACGCCGACTGCGCAGTCTTCCAGCTCGCAGATGCTCGTCTTGCGGTGTTCGACTTTGCAGACGTGCGGAACCCCGAGGACAACACGGATCGGCGCTGCGACCTCGATGCCGAACTACGCTCTGCGCTCCGCCGCGCGGGGCAGGGCCGTGTGGCCGTGCTCTGCATCACCCATATCGACGACGACCATTGCCACGGAATCGGTGACACGTTCCGGCTTGATCATCGCGCCAGCTACCCTGGTGAGAATCGCATCGGGGTCGACGAACTCTGGGTGCCAGCGGCCGCGATCCTCGAGACCGGTCTGAAGGATGACGCGGCGCTGGTGCAGCGCGAGGCCATGCACCGCCTCCGTCAGGGACGCGGCGTGCGTATCTTCTCCCGGCCCGACCCCCTGCGGCCCCACCTCTTGGGCCGGGGGATCAACATCGACGGCAAGCGGCACCTCTTCGTTGATGCGGGTACCTGCGTTCCGGGGTTCAGCCTCGATGAAGCCGAGGGCTGCGAATTTTTTGTCCATAGCCCCTTTGCTTCCAAGCAGACTGACGGCAGCTATATCGACCGCAACGCGAACAGCATCGTGCTGCAGGCAGTGTTCCGGGAAGGGGCACGCGACTCGCGGGTGTTGCTCGCGTCAGACGTCACGCACGAGGCGCTTGGCGATATCGTCGGCATCTCCGAGGCCAACAACAACGCGCACCGCCTCGAATGGGACCTCCTCAAGCTACCCCACCACTGCTCTTATCTTTCTATCGGTCCAGAGCGCGGCGCGGGCGACAAGGCAACCGTGCCGACATCCAAGACGAAGCGCCTGTTCGAGAACTATCGCGCGGACAATGCGGTGATTGTGTCGACGTCCAAGCCTATCCCAGAAGCGGGCACAAAGGAGGATAGGGACGTGCAACCGCCCCACAGGCAGGCGGCGAACTACCACCGCAGCCAAGGGCGGGGCGTCTCGTTCCGAGTCACCATGGAAGACCCGAGCGTCGCCCGCCCGAAGCCTTTCGCCTACAAGTTCACAGCTCTCGGCGTCGCACCTGCGCTCGCGGCTCCCGACGCGGCCGCCAGGACGGCCCGCTCCAATCCGCGAGCAGGCTGAGGGATGATCGAAGCTTGGCTTACGGGGTTCGCGCGCGGCGTGGCGGCGGCGGAGCTCCGTTCGACGGAGGCTTGCGCCTTCGTCCGCTACCTCGAACGCTACGGGGAAGGTGTCGGTAGGGTGGTAGAGACGCGGGAGGGCGAGCATTCCTCGCTCGCTGTCTT
Organism: uncultured Jannaschia sp.; assembly: GCF_947494025.1. Classification (GTDB taxonomy): domain Bacteria; phylum Pseudomonadota; class Alphaproteobacteria; order Rhodobacterales; family Rhodobacteraceae; genus Jannaschia. The sequence continues at coordinate 10,797 of NZ_CANLTQ010000016.1, read as the reverse complement.
CGATCTCCAGACCGGTCGCCCGCAGAACAGTGCGGTCGAGATCGAGACCGTAGAACGGATCGGCATCGAGTTCCCCCACGATGCATTGGGTATGCCGATGGTCCGCCCTCTTCGGGCGAACTTTCCCGTTACGGGCCATCAGCATCTTTCGCTGCCTGATCGACCGCCCGCGATCTGCATCGACGAGCGCGCTTGGAGCGAAGCGCGCCTGACATGGGGGCCGCCGGACCTCCTCGGCTATATCCTGAACTGGTTCCGACGGGCTGCAGAGGGCGAGCTTCACGACACCGCGCAACCGATCGATCCAAACCTGATCACCAGCGGCGTACGCATTCTCGTCCCGCGCAGGCTTCTCGATCGGAAAGACCGCGAACCGTTGATCGGCCTCACGAAGGGCGACGGCGGCGATCTCGAGATCATCGGCGTCGAGGACGTCCGCGAAGGCGGAGTGCTAGGCGGAATGTTCAGCCCGCTCTTGGTGACAGTGCCACCCGAAGCGATGACGCGCCTTCGGTTCGCGCCCGGTACGCTCTCCGACCTTGCGGACTTCCTTGCGGAGCGCGGCGTCGATCTCCCCGCCTTGCTGGCGGAGGCTTTCCTCGCTGCGCTCGACACGTCCCCGCTGTACCGAAAACCGCTCGTTGATGGTGGTCTGCTCGTCCTCGTTCAGATGTCCATCACCAGCGGCGGAGCGACGAACGTCCAGACTATCGCTTTCCTTGCCGACCGTTCCCTTGGCCAGGTCGCCGTCGATCTGGGTGTTGCGCACGCGTGCGAGCCGGACCCCAAGAACCCGGAGCTGGTGAACGTCGTGCGGGCGATCGGTGCCACGCCCTTGAAGGCATCCGTCCTCGCGGGAGCACGGCTCCTTCCTTGCGACGTGCACCTGGCGATGGATCGAATCGCGGCGTCGCGGTTTGCGGGCACACCTGCCCAGGACGCGCGACGTGTCGTGCTCGTGGGCGCCGGCGCGATCGGATCGCACCTAGCGACGTGCCTTGCCCGAGAGGGGCGATACCTCTGGACGATCATCGACCCCGATGTGATCTCCCCGCACAACGTCGCGCGCCACGTCGCCGGACATACGGCTGTGTTCCGTAACAAGGCAGAGGTTCTTGCAGAGCACCTCTCCGACATCCTCGACGAGTGCGATGTGGCAACGGCCATACCTTACGATGTCACGAGTTCTGATGAGGGTCACGACGCGATCGATGCAGTCTTGGCCGAGGCCGACCTGATCATCGATGCGACGGCATCGCTGGCGGCCGCGCGCTATCTCAGCGACCACGCGAGCTCCGCGCGCCGACTGTCAGCGTTTTTTAACCCGGCGGGCACGGCCGTGGTGGTTCTGGCCGAGCCCGCGGATCGCAGCGTTACCTTGCGGGATCTTGAGGCTCAGTTTTTACAGAATGTTGCGAGGACTGCGTCCTTGGAGGGCCATTACGGGACCGAGTCCGACCGGATCGCGTATTCCGGTGGCTGTGGGGCGGTCACCAGTGTGTTCCCGCAGTCGCGTGTGGCGGTTCTCAGCGGGTCAGCCGCGATCGGTATCGCGCAGGCCGCTGAACGCGAGGTCGGAGACATTCGGGTCTGGTCGATGTCGATCGGCGGGGCAGTCGATTGCCACGCATACGTGCCGACGGTGCCGACGGAAGTCGAAATCGGTGGCTGGACAGTGTCGCTTGACGCGATCGTACTCAAACGGATCGTGGCCCTGCGCGCAAGCGCTCTTCCCGACGAGACGGGCGGCGTGCTCACTGGCATGGTCGACATCCCTGCCAAGCGGCTGCACGTCCTTCACGCCGCGTCGCCGCCCGCCGATAGCGTGCACGCCCCTGCAGGGTTCGTCCGCGGTACCGACGGCGTCGAGGCGCATCTCGATCGCGTACGGGATAGGACGATGAGCCAAGTCCGGTATCTAGGCGAATGGCACAGCCATCCGGATGGGAGCGGCACGCGCCCAAGCGCGGTCGATCTGGAGCAGCTCGATTGGCTCTCCGCCACGCTCGGCATGGAGGAACTACCCGGACTGATGACCATCATCGGCGGATACAGCATCACGATCGCTTTCGGACCTCATACGGCCACGATCCCGCTGCCTCACGGGAAGACCGCCTGATGTCCGCCCCCCGGATCGGGCTCAGCCTGTCAGGTGGCGGCGTCCGCGCGCTGGCGTTCCATCTGGGCTGCCTGCGCGCGCTGCACGAGATGGATATTCTTGCCAGGGTGGAGATGATCTCGACGGTGTCGGGCGGAAGCGTCATCGGCGGCCTCTACGCGGCCCGCGTTGAGCCGTTCGCCGCGTTCGAGAACCGCGTGAGGCATCACCTAGCGCGGGGCTTCCTCCGACCGGCGCTCAGCAAGGCCCTGTCCACCTCGCTAGGTTGGCACCTTCTCGGTACGGGCACGAGCCGGGCGGGCCAACAGATCGCCCGCGTGGTCGCGGCAGCCACCTTTGGGGCCTTGGACCGCATGTTCATCGACCCATCGCACGCTCATCTGCGACGGCGGCGCGAGCCGCTTCCAAAGTCCATCAGTATGACCACACTCCTGCAGGCCGTCTTCGAAGACGACCTGTTCGACGGCCTGCGAATATCGGACCTTCCCGACGGGCGTCCGCCGCTGGTCGTGAACGCAACCGAGCTTCGAACGCGGTCGGCGTTCCGTTTCTCGAAGGCGCATAGCGGATGCTACCGGTTCGGGCACCTTGCTACGAACGATCCTACGCTTGGATACGCCGTGGCGGCTTCGGCAGCGTATCCGCTATGGCTCTCGCCCTTGGATCTCCATGCGAAGTTCGAGCACCGTGGGGTAATCACACCAGAGCGGGTCGTGCTGACGGATGGCGGGGTCTACGACAACCTCGGATTGGGACCGTTCTGGCCAGGCCGCGATCCGAAGATCAGCCTCCCGTTCCCGAAGGTCGATACTATCATTGCCTGTAGGGCCGGCTACGGCCTTACCCGGCAAGACCCGGGGTTCGGGCCGTACGGGCGGGTGAGCGCATCGTATGATTGCACCGCGCGCCGGGCCGAGAACTCATCGGTGAAGCGGCTTCATGAACTGCGTGACGCGGGCGCGATCCGCGGGTTCGCCATGCCGTTCCTCGACCAGAACGACGCCCAGCTAAGTTGTTCGCCGCAGGACCTCGTGCCACGAGGCGACGTGCAGGATTACCCAACGGATTTCTCGGCCATGCCCGGACCGTGGATCGATCGTCTCGTCCTTCGGGGCGAGCAGCAGACGCGAGCCCTGATCGCGCAATACCTGCCCGAACTGGTCGCACCCCGTGCATCGATCCAGTCCGCGGACGATGGGCTCGCATAGAACAGTGGTTCAACCTGGGGTTCACCGAACCGCTGTGCCCCAGTCTCTCACCAACCAGAACAATAGTCTAATTCCCTCCGCTCGAACTGCGCGGTGGCTAAACTTCCCGGAGAAGGTCTGCTTTGGGCACTCAGGAGCGCCGCTGAACCCTATTACCAATTCCGTTCAGCCCCATAGTCGTTAATTCAAACCTCGATTTTTGAAAACGAGAGTATCCGAGGCGAGGCAGGGTACGCGCCGTTCCCGGGTTGAACAGTTCCCGGGTATTTCGTTCAGGAGAACGGTTCGTAGGACCTTCAGGCACGAACAGTAGGACAGTGTCCCGGGTGGTGATGTAGGAGGCCGCGTGCGTAGGGGCCATGATCGCTCTCTTCGATCATCTGCGGAATATCCGCTGAGTTCGGCTTCGTTTACCGGGAATTAGCGTTTTCTCGATCTTTTGCGACCGTTCTTAAGTCGGAGGTTTTATGCCATCGGAACGTGTCTCGAAGATCCTTCGATCGAAGTCCGATCTGTCGGCAGAAGAGATCGACGGCATGAGCGATGCAGAGGCGTGGGATCATGTCTATGCGTTCGGTGCCGCGCGAAAGAAGCCCGAAGATACCCGCACACGGATCACGCTCACCGGCTTCACTCCATCGCAGAAAAGCGTCCTGAAGGACGCAGCCGAGATGACCGGCGCCTATCGGGTGATGAGCGGTATGGCGAAGAGCACCGCAATCCTCGTCGTCGGCGCGGAGCCCGGAGAGAAGAAGATCGCGGCTGCGCGACGCAATGACGTGCCGATGATGAGCGGTGCGCAATTCCTGGTCCTTGCTTTGCACGGTGTTCATGCCACGACCGATCCCGAGGCGCGGCGTGATCTGAATATATCTGACAGTGACGACGATCTGATAGCGGCGGCCATGGCGATCAGGCCGCTCTCGACGGTAAACCAAACGGACCTGACGGAGCCCGCGAAGCAGTAAGCGGCCACGGCTAGGGCTGCTATCGGCCTCAAAAGAGGCCAACAAACTCTTTACGAAAGGTGCCTAGTGTAAAAAGTCGTGCTACGAAGACCTAGATAGGGCAGGGGCTTGCGGAGCGCGACGGAACAATGACCAACCGGCGAAGTGTCAAGAGTGCCGACGGCAACGCCGCGGACGCCCACGAGCGCGGCCGGGACTACCTTGGACAGCCGCAGGTCGATCGGCTCCTCCAGGCTGCCAAGAAGGGCCGGCACGGCGTCCGCGATCATCTCCTACTCCTGATGATGTTCCGCCACGGGCTTCGCGTCTCCGAGGCCGTCGCCCTGCGCCGGGAGCACGTCGATCTCCTGCAGTCCCGGCTCTGGGTCGCGCGGCTCAAGAAGGGGCTCAGCGTCGAGCACCCCGTTGCCGGCGACGAACTCCGCGCCATCAAGCGATGGCTTGCGCGACGCGACGACGACCTGCCCTGGCTCTTCGTCTCCGAGCGTCGCCAGCCGCTCACCCGGCAGGCGGTGAACTACGTCATCAAGGCTGCCGGCGAGCGCGCCGGTCTCGGACACGTCCATCCCCATATGCTGCGCCATTCCTGCGGCTTTGCACTGGCGAACAGGAAGCACGACCTTCGGCTCATCCAGGACTGGCTCGGGCACCGCGACCCGCGTCACACCGCGCATTACACGCGCACGGCGGCGACACGGTTCGACGGGCTGTGGTGAGCAGGGGCTCCCGTACAGCGATCACAGCAAGGCGCCATCGATCCCGTCGCCTTTCGATTAATTCGACTGCTTCGAATATTTCGTTTGATACGGGTGCCAGCTGGCACATATGAAAAGCCAAGGCGCGGAGACTCGTCCTGTTGCGCCGGCACGGGAGACCGACATGACCGAACCGAACTTCGTCCTCGCCGATTTCGGCGACCGCTTGCCCACGGCCGAGGAGACCGACAGCGCCGCCGAAGCGCTGACGGCGATCGAGAACAGCCGGACCGCGAACGGGGCCCTGCCGATCGGGGAGGCCCTGTTGTCGAGCTCCCTCGTCGGGCTCATCACCGACCTTCTCAGCATCGTCGCCCGGGGCGAGACCGTGACCTATGCGCCCATATCACGGCGTCTGACGACGCAGGAGGCCGCGGACCTTCTCAACGTTTCCCGGCCGCATCTCATCAAGCTGCTGCAGAATGGCGAGATCGATCACGAGATGGTCGGGACGCATCGCCGGGTCGCCCTCCGGGACGTGCTGGAGTACAAGGCCCGGCGTGGTGCGAGCCGGAAGGCGGCGCTGCAGGAGATGCAGGACATCGCAGACGCGCTCGACCCCACGTGATCCCCGCGGCCAATCGCTACACGGCCATTCTCGACGCGAGCGTCCTCTTTCCGAACATGAAGCGCGATTTGCTGCTGCGGTTCTTCGAGGCCGATCTGTATCGGGCAAGCTGGACCGAGCGCATTCAGCAGGAATGGCTCACGAACGCGATCTCGCAGTATCCAGACCAGGAGAAGGCGCTGCGCCGGACGGATGGCCTCATGCGCACGCACTTCGCCAGCGCCTGGATCGAGACGGAGTACGAGGCGTTCGTCGAGGCGATCGCCCTGCCAGACCTGGATGACCGCCACGTCGTCGCGGCGGCCATCGCGGGCTCGGCCAACTACATCGTCACAGACAACATCAAGCACTTCCCCGCGGCGGAGCTGGATCGGTTCGGCATCGAGGCAGGTACGGCCGACGCGTTCCTGGCCGGCACGTTCGAGCATTACGAAGGGCCGGCTCTGGTCGTTCTGCGGGAACATCGGGCGGGATTACGCGCGGCGCCGTCCGCTGCCGAGTATCTGATGATGCTGCGACAGAAGCAGATGCCGCGCCTCGCATCCCGGCTGATGCCGCTGCGTGATTATCTGTAACCTCGGGATGCCCGGAGATGCGCTGTGACCGATCCTGACACCATCTTCGAGGCCCGCGCAGCGGAGATCGCGCGGCTCGACGACACCTTGATCATGGATGTTGCCGGCGTCGCACAGGCGACCGACGAGATGCGCCAGGCGCTCGACGCGCTCGACCAACTCCTCGACGCGCGGGCCTTCGAGCGCGCCGCGCAGCTGGGTTACCGCGACATCGCTTCAGCCTTTGTGTTCTTGCAGCGGACGCTCGGCGCGCTGCAGGGATCCGAACATGACCGGTCGGCCCTCGTTTCGGAAGTGGCGGCAGAACTGGGTTGCTCTTGGGAGGAGGCCGAGCCGCACGTCACCGCGCGAATGGCGAGCCTGCGCCCGCGGGACGGCGAGGACGGTGACGGCACCGAATGGGTCGACCGACCTGCAATCGTCACGCCCGCGGGTCGGGTGACGGTTCCTCGGGCCGCACTGGATGCCTTGGCCCTCGGACCGGACCAAGGGGTCCGCTTCATCTGCGGATCGGATGGGCGTGTCGAGATGGCAGCAGAGGATCATGCGGACCTGCGCGACTTGCGATCAAGATTGCGCGGAGCAAGCGACGAGAACGGGGATCGAGCAGGGACGGTCTAGGCGGGCGGAGATGAAGCGTCCTGACAGGACAGTCAGGATGGCAAAGCCCAATATTCGATGTTCGGGTTCGACGGTCCTGGCTCGCCTCCCGCGACACCGATCTCCCTTGGCGGACGGGATCGCTAGAAGGCACGGACCCTGTAAGCCGCGTCGGTTGCTGGGACGATAGGGCCCAACAGGCTCGAACGTGCACGTTCCGACTTTTTGCATAACCTGTGAAGAACGATCTTCGCGTTGACCTCACCCTTTCGGCCCTCGAAGCTGGCTGCGAAAAGTTGCACGAAAGGGCCGCCCCATGCCCACGTCCAAGAAGCCCCGCAAGCCATCTCCCCGCGCCGCGGGCGGAGGCGAGCTGCTGAAGCTGCCCGATCCGACGGCGCTCGAACGTATCTGGAGAGACCTCGGCGCGGGGCCAGGCGACGACGCTCTCGATGAGGCACAGGACCTCGTTTACGAGGCATGGGACACCCCGGATGGCCGCAGCCGCTCAGCGCTTGCTCGCCAGGCCCTGAAGCTCTCTCCGTTCTGCGCGGATGCCTGGCTTATCCTGGCCGAGCGTCCGTCGCTCGGCGCGAAGGACCGACGGGACTTTCTCGAGCGCGCTGTCAAGGCCGGTGAACTGGCGCTCGGCGAGGATGGTTTCGGCGAGTACGCGGGGCATTTCTGGGGATTTCTGGAAACCCGGCCCTACATGCGGGCCCGACACCGTCTGGCCGAGGACTTGTGGCAAGCCGGCGACCGGGACGCCGCGATCGGGCATCTGCGCGAGATGCTCGTCCTCAATCCAGGCGACAACCAGGGACTGAGATCCGTGCTGCTCGCCTGGCTCTTAGCCATGCATGATGACGCCGGTGCCGAAGACCTTCTGCGCGCGCACAGCGACGAGGCCAGTACGTTCATCCGGTACACGCAGGCGCTCTTCGCTTTCCGAAAGTCGGACGATGGAAGTGTTGCCCGACGGGCTGTCGAGGACGCCTGGGAGTGCAATCACCACGTGCCGACTCTGCTCGCGCGGAAAAACCGTATTCGCTATGAGGATACGGGATACTACACGCTCGGCGGCGAAGACGAGGCTGCCTACTACGTCGAGGAATACGGCTTTGCCTGGTCCGAGACGCCCGGGGCCGTCGACTGGCTGACGGAGGCAACGAAACGTCTGAAACCGCGGCTGCGAGGCGGTCGACCCGACGTGCCGCTGCATTGATCTCGTCGCCATGACTTCGCCGAGTTCGAGACCAATTTGCGGCGTGAGCGGCAGGCCAAGGGCATCGCCGCCGCCAAACACCGGGGCGTCTATCGCGGACGTCCGCCCAATATCGATATGGACGGGATCAGGGCGCTTCTCTCCAAGGGACTGTCCCCGACGGAAATCGCCCGCGAGATGGGGATTCCCCGCGGAACCGTTTACAAGGCAAAGGTCTCGATGTGATGACGAAGAAGAGCAAGGCGACGACGATGGCCAAGCCCGCCCCGCCTCGCAATCTGACCCCGGCTCTCTGCGAACATCTCCGGCGAGACCTTCTGGCCGCATGCCGACGCGTCGCCGAGACCCATGGGCTTGCCGTGGAAGGCGGCGATCTGAGCGAGATCGACTTGCGCCACGGCTTTGACATCGCGTTCCGTGTCGGGATCCCGACACCGGACGGATCGCTCTTCTCCCCGGAAAGGACTCTGTTCGAGGCACTGGCGAGCAGCTTCGGACTGGAACCCTCCGACTACGCCCGCATCTTCAGGACCGGCGGCGAAACCTTCCGCATCACCGCCATAAATCCCAACCGCCCGAAATATCCGATCAGCGTCGAACGCGTCGCCGACGGCCGCGGATACAAGTTCTCCGCCGAAGATGTCGCCTTGTACCTCAGCCAGTCAGGCGAATAGATTGTTCGTCGAACGTTCTACAAAATATCCAAGTATGCACGATTGGGTCTTTTGGGGTCTTGATCGCGGCCTTGGTGACGCATCGCACGTAGTGCTCGACGGCGCCCGGGGTTTTTGCGCAAACCGGGCGAAATCGTAGTCATCCAAGTAGCCTTCGATGTCCCGGAACCGGCGGACCGGGTCGCTTGAAGGCATAGACCCGGTCGGTCTCGTAGGCCTCGCGGACGAGCGGCCGCTGCATAGCCTCGTCCGACAGATCTATCTCCGCGGCGAGGATCACGGACAATCGGTCCGCGACGCGCTGCCGGCAGGCAAAGTAGGCCAGCCCTTCCTCGTGCACGGCCTCATCAAAGACAACGGCGACATCGACATCCGAGGCCTCATCCGCGTCGCCTCGAACCTGCGAGCCGAACAGCCCGAGATGACGGACGCCCATGCCTTCGAACTCGACTTGGTGGTCGCGCAGACGCGCAAGCATAGCGGCAGGGTCGATCCTCATGACCGGATCATGGCCAGAAACGCCCCACGATACCAGAAGTTTTGGCCCAAGGTTATGTCCCGACCGAGTCAATGATCGCGCTTGAGCGGTCAGGGTGGGTCAGAAACGGCCCGTGATGCGAACAACATTTGATGCGAAGCGTGTCGCAGTCACAGCCGCGCAGGCCCGGCGCAATCAATAGCGAAAGAAGCAGTCTCGAGGCTGGGTCAATATCGCGACTTGGCAGGATGGCAAGGTGCGGCTGCACGGCACGTATCGCGTGACCCCGCTTGGGCCGATCGACGCTCTGCACATCTCCCCCTGGGGCGGGACTGTCCGAACGGGTGGTATGGACAACTGGGCGGACGCGGAAGGTAGGATGTTTTGGCGCCGTTCGTTACCTAGACCTGCGTCGAAGCCCTCCATCTGAGCTTGGTGTCGACGAAGCAGCGTCGCACGTGCCTGTGCGTTGCTTTCAAACCCTTCGGTCGGTCCGCTTGCCACTTGCGCAGGAGGGACAGGATAGCTTGCCGACGCTGTGGTCGGTGCGACCCTCTGTTCCGTCGCAGGTTGGCATCCCCCGACGAGAGTCACGACAAGGACGTGGAATAGGACGTAACGCATACCGGTAGACACCTTGTGATCGTTTCCGATCGAACCGATTGATCTATAGCCACCGACGGCGAAGTCGCGGGAAATGAGATTGATATCTGCGAGATCCCGGGACGATCGGTTCTGAACCGCCCCGAGTTTCCCGGAGGCTGATTGGTTTGGATTATGCGGCTCGCTGCTGCATGTCGATCCGCTCGTAGTAGGTCGCTTCTGCCTCTGCCGGCGGGACGTGTCCGATCGGCTCGAGCAGGCGGCCGTGATTGAACCAGTCGACCCATTCGAGGGTGGCGAACTCGACAGCCTCGAGGCTGCGCCACGGCCCGCGCGGGCGGATGACCTCGGTCTTGAACGGCCCGATCACCGTCTCGGCCAGAGCGTTGTCGTATGAATCTCCCACGCTGCCGACCGACGGCTCGATCCCGGCCTCGGTCAAGCGCTCGGTGTAGCGGATCGCCAGGTATTGCGAGCCGCGGTCCGAATGCGCGACGAGCCCGGCACCCTTGGTAGGCCGGCGGTCGTGAATGGCCTGCTCCAGGGCGTCGAGCACGAAGCCCGCGTCAGCCGTCCTGCTCACCCGCCAACCGACGATCCGCCGCGCGTAGGTGTCGATGACGAACGCGGCGTAGACGAAGCCGGCCCAAGTCGCGACGTAGGTGAAGTCGCTGACCCAGAGCCTGTTCGGAGCGGGGGCTTGGAACTGGCGGTTCACCTTGTCGCGCGGGCATGGCTGCGCCGGATCGGGAACGGTCGTCCTGATCCGTTTGCCGCGCACGACCCCGCGCCGGCCCATGGCTCGCATCAGCCTCTCGACCGTGCATCGGGCGACGTCGAAGCCCTCGCGCCGTAGCTGCCGCCAAACCTTCCGGGCACCGTAGACGCCGAAGTTCTCCGCATGCACGCGGGCGATCTCGACCTGCAATTCGGCGTCCCGCCTGGACCGGTCGGACCGTCGAGAAGGATCGTCCCGCCGCGCCCGGTGCGCGTGATACGTCGACGGGGCGATCGGCAGCTGCCG
>NZ_CANLTQ010000015.1 GCF_947494025.1 uncultured Jannaschia sp. | reverse complement strand
CCACAGACCGAACCTCCCGCGCAAGTTTGTACCGGAACAGGACGCGCGATCGTGGCAAACATTTCGTGGAACCGACGGGGGCACCAGGGCCGTGAGCTGATCCTCTGGATTTCCGTGTGCCGCCCCCGCCCCTCACTCATGCAGAGGCGAACGGGTCTCGGAATCGCCAGTTCCAAAGGACGCCGCAGCGTGCGAGCTCCACGACCCGCCCGCAAGCTGTCGCCGACCCATCCCAAAAAGGCGCCCCGCCTCTAACGGTAGAAGACGTTGCCGCCGATCTCCACGGTCCGGTCCCGCGTCTCGAACCAATCGACGGCAACCGCTTTTTCCGCGTGGAAGAAAAGCGCACCCTCCGTCGGGTCGTCGATCCGGCCCTCCAGAACCGACTCGGCCGCGCGGAAGGCCCGTTCGCGTTCCGCAGGGTCGGCCATCCGCTCGGGCTGTCCGTCGCACTGGTAGGAGAACTGGCAACCGTCGGCGACCACGTCGCACACCTTCGGTGGAAACTCCTCGTGCGCGCGACGGTTCAGGATCACATACGCGACCGCCTGCCCGGCCCGGAGCGACGTGCCCTTGGTCTCGAAATACACGGCTTCCGCGAGACAGGCCCGGGCCCCCGGCGCATAATCCGTCGCCGCGGAGGCGGCGGGGGCCGACTTCGACGACATGGTCGGGCCGGCCGCCAGCTCCCCGGCCGCCGCGGGCAGGACGACGAGACAGGCGCAAGCCGTCAGAGGCAGAAGGAACGATCGCATGACGGGCTCATCCCGTTAGGAAAAGGTTCGGCGAGTATTGCCGCGCCCGCGCCGGCCGGCAAGACCCCCCCGCCTCGGACCGGTCCGTCGTCTCCGCCTTCCGGGAGCTCGACCGTGTTGTTGTCCGGATCGCGGCGAAAGGCGACGGCTCGGTTCTTCGCCGGACGCAGCGCGCGAGGAGGTCGCAGGCCATGACCGGGACGACGACGGACCATGACGCGATACGGAACCGGGCGGACGGCGAGGACGGCGCGGCTATCGTCCGCATCATGTTCCCCGACGCGCCCCGCTCCGGGCACGACGCGCTCGGGGGGATCCCCTCAGGCGCGGTCTTCGAGACGTTCGCCGGAAGCGGGCGCGCAAGCCTCTACGAGAAGGACAGCATGTCCTCGGGGCTCGTCGAGCGCGACCGGCGCGCGGCCGCGGCTCCCCTCAGGCCGCCGCCACGATCCGGTCCAGCGCCTCGCAGAGCCGGTCCACCTGCGCTTCCGTGTTGTAATGCACCATCGACACGCGCAGGACGCCGTTCCCGCCGTCCTCGCCCAGATGCTCGATCAGGCGGCGCGAATGGAAATCGCCGAACCGGATGGCGATCCCGTGATCGTCCATCGCCCGCGCGACCGCCCCCGAGTCGAGCCCGTCGAACCGGAACGCGACGGTCGGCACCCGCCCTCCGTCGACCGCCGTGTCCCCGATCACCCGCGCGTCGCGCCGCCCGCCGAGCCAGCCCAGAAGCCGCCCCGTCAACCGGTCCTCGTGCGCGGCGATGGCGCCCCAGGCCGCCGCGATCCGCGCCCGCCGGTCCCCTGCCCCGCCGTGGCGCGCGCCGAGTTCGTCGAGATACGCCGCGATCCCGTCCGCCGAATAGGCCAGCTCGTAGTTCGGGTTCCCCGGCTCCAGCTTCCCCGGCACTTTCTCCTTGCCGTAGAAGTAATGGTAAAGCCCGTCGAGCTCCCGCAGGAGGTCGTACTTGCCGTACATCGCCGCCACGTGCGGCCCATAGGACTTGTAGAGGGAGAACACGTAGTAATCCACGTCCCAGGCCCGCACGTCCACCAGCCGGTGCGGCGCGTAGGCCACCGCGTCCACGCAGATCCGCGCCCCCCGCGCGTGGACGAACTCCGCGATCTCGGCCACCGGGTTCACCCGGCCCAGGATGTTCGACACATGCGTCACGCAGACGAGCTTCGTGCGCGGCCCCATCAGCGGCTCCAGATCCTCCAGCCGGAGGCCCCAGCTCTCGCGATGCAGCGGCCAGAACCTGACCACGATCCCGAACTCCTCGAGCCGCGTCCAGGGCCCGATATTGCTCTCGTGGTCGGCGATCGTGACCACGATCTCGTCGCCGGGCGAAAGCTGGCGGCGCATCGCCCAGGCCAGCGTCTGCATCAGCACCGTGGTCGACGCGCCGAACACGATCTCCTCGGGACGCTCCGCCCCCACCATCACGCGCACCGCCTCGCGCCCGATGGCGAGCCCCTCGGCCGCGGCCTGGCTCACCGCGTAGCTGCCGCCGATCTGGACGTTGCGATGCGTCAGGAACTCGGTGATCCGCTCGATGGCGCCGCGGACCGTCTGCGACCCCCCGGCATTGTCGAAGAACACCCAATCGTCGCGCAGGCCCGGAAACTGGCCGTGCACGTGGTCGAGGTCGAGCGGGGCCCGGGGCGGGGTCTGGTCGGTCATCGTCTGTCCTTGCGTGGAAGCGTCAGTGGTTCAGCACGGCGCCGAGAAAGTCGCGCGTGCGGGGATGTTCGGGTGCGCCGAGCACGGCCTCGGGCGGGCCTTGCTCGACGACGCGCCCCCCGTCCATGAAGATTACCCGGTCGGCCACCTGCCGGGCGAAGCCCATCTCGTGCGTGACCACGATCATCGTCACCCCGGTCCGGGCGAGGTCGCGCATCACGTCGAGCACCTCGCCCACCATCTCGGGGTCGAGCGCGGAGGTCGGCTCGTCGAAGAGCATCACCTGCGGCTCCATCGCCAGCGCCCGGGCGATGGCCACGCGCTGCTGCTGCCCGCCCGAAAGCTGCCCGGGATACTTCGCGGCCTGCTCGGCGATGCCCACGCGGGCCAGCAGGCGGTCGGCCAGCGCCCCCGCCTCCGCCGCGGAGGCGCCCCGCACCCGGCGCGGCGCCAGCATGACGTTGCGCCGCACCGTCAGATGCGGGAACAGGTTGAAGGACTGGAACACCATGCCCACCTCGGCGCGCACCTTCGCGAGCGCCCGGCCCGGCACGACGGGCGTGCCGTCCACCCGGATCTCGCCACCCGCGTCGAAGGGCTCCAGCCGGTTGATGCAGCGGATCAGCGTCGACTTGCCGGAGCCCGACGGCCCGATCACGCAGACGACCTCGCCCTTCGCCACATCGAGGTCGATGCCGCGCAGCGCCTCGAACGCCCCGTAGGATTTCCGCAAGGCCCGGATCGAGACGAAGCCGCTCATCGCGCCCCTGCCCCGCCGCCCATGCGCCGCTCCATCCGGGACACGAGCGCGACCAGCGGCCAGAGCACCGCGACATAGATCAACGCCGCCCCGATCAGCGGCGTCGGGTTCGCGGCCAGGGCCTGCGCCTGCGTCGCCTGCTTCAGCAGATCCGGCATCGCCACCACGGAGGCCAGCGCCGTGTCCTTGACGACGTTGATCGAATTGTTGGTAAGCGGCGGGATCACGATCTTGATCGCCTGCGGCAGGATCACGTCGGACATGGTCTGGCGATGCGTGAGCCCGAGCGCGGCCGAGGCCTCGAACTGGCCTTTCGGAATCGCTTCGATCCCGGCGCGGAAGATCTCCGCGCTGTAGGCCCCGGACACCATGGTCAGCGCGCTCATCGCCGAGGCGAAGGGCGACAGGCTCAGCCCCACGAAGGGCAGCGCGTAGTAGATCACGATCAGGAGCACGAGGAGCGGGATCGACCGGAACACGTCGATATAGACCCGCGCGAGCGCCCGCACCGGCGCGGGCCCGTAAAGGCGCCCCATCGCCAGCGCGAGCCCGAGGACGAGGCCGGCGACGATGCTCGCCGCGCCCAGCTGCAGCGTGACCCACAGCCCCTGGAGCAGGAGTGGCCAGGCCCGCGCCATCACGTCGAGATTCAGGAATGTGTCGAAGACGTCCATGCGACCTCCCGGTCCGGGCCGACGCGAAGGCCGGCCCGGCGCCGGATCACTGCAGCGTCGGCATCGACATGACGGTCACCGTCGAGGTGCCCTCGTCGGGCGCGGCGCCGAACCATGTCTCGTGCAGATCGGCCAGCACGCCTTCCTCCTTCAGCTCGGTCAGCACGTCGTTCACTTCCGTCGCGAGCGGCGCGTCGAGCGCGAACATCATCGAATACTTCTCGCCGGTCTCGATGCGCTCGACGACCTTCAGCTGGGGCTTGTCCTTGGTGTAGTAGAGAAGCGCGGGAATGTCGGAGATGTAGCCGTCGATCCGCCCCGCCTCCAGATCCAGCATCGCCGGGGCCAGCCCCTCGTAGCGGCGGATGTCGCCGAAGCCGTGTTCCGCCTGATGCTCCGTCGCCCACATGTCGCCGGTCGAGCCGGTATCGACGCCCACCACCTTGTCGGCCATCTCGTCGAGCGAGGCCGGCCCGCCCGCCGCGACCGTCAGCGACTGGTCGCTGTCGTAATAGGGCTGCGCGAAGGTGACGGATTCGAGCCGTTCCGCCGTGATCGTGATGGAGGAGATCGCGAGGTCGATCCGTCCGGACTGCACCGCCGAGAACAGGCCGTTGAACGGGATGTTGACGATCTCGTAGTCGCGGCCCAGCCGGTCGGCGACCTCCGCGACGAGGTCCACCTCGAAGCCCGCATAGGCTCCGCTCGCGTCCTGGAACTCCCACGGGACGTTGCCGATATTCGCGCCGACGTTCAGCGCCTCCTGCGCCTGCGCGCCGAACGCGGCGGCGGAGGCGAAGGCGAGACCCGCGAGGCCCGCCCGGATGGTCGTGATACGCATTTCCGATTTCCCTGTTGTCCGTTTATCGTTACGACCGGTCAGACCGGTCTGACCGTCATGGAGGCATGTCCGGCCCCGCAATGCAAGCATTCCCTGCGTCCGGACGGATGCGGCGGCCGATCGGAACGAGATACGAGGACATCCGGCACGATGCTCGAAAAGACGCCCGTCGCGCGGGCCGCGACCCGCAAGCTGCAGGACATGATCCGCTCGGGCGAGCTTGCCCCCGGAAGCCGCATCCCGTCGCAGCGCGTCCTGTCCGAACGCCTCGGGCTGTCCCGTCCCATGCTCCGCGAGGCGTTGCTCACGCTGGAAACCCTAGGGCTGGTCCACACCCTGCCCTCGCGCGGCACCTTCGTTTCCGACCCGGCATCCGTGCCGCCTGCGCCCGGCATCTGGCGCTTCGACGCCGCCTACGACCTTGCCGACGTCTTCGCGGCTCGCCTCTTTCTCGAGAGCGAACTCGCGCGTCATGCGGCGGGTGCCTCGGATACGGCCACCCATGCCCGGCTCGAGGACGCGGTGCGGCAATTCGAGCAAAGCTGGGACGCCGGCGACCTCGTCACCCATGTCGAAGCCGATCTCGCCTTTCACCGCACCATCGCGGAAAGCTGTCCCAATCCCATGCTGCGGCATTTCTATCGTTCGGTGGAGACCGTCCTCACCGAAAGCCAGCGGCAACCGATCCCCAACACCGCCCGTGATCGCATGCGCGGCTCCATCGACGAACACCGTGCCATCCTCGCCGCCCTCCGCGCCGGCGACGCGTCCGCGGCGGCCCGGGCGATGAGGGTCCATATCCGCAACACCGCCAAAAGCGCGGGCATCGACCTCGAATAGAAGGGTCGACACGGAACAGTTGACAAACCCCTGCCGAACGGCTGCACCGCCCCCTGTTCACAGGTGTGAACCTTCCGAAAGTTCACACCTGTGAACCGGCCACGTCTCGCCCCGATCCAGCCGCCAACTTCCTCACCATCACCCGGAAATAGGCTCCCGGTGACCTTATGGTCGCCAACCGTTCCATCATCGAAGCGAGAACCCCCGCGGCATTCGCCCGCCCGACAGTTCGCGTCGCCTCCTGCCAGACCCGGCTCCCGATGCCCACCATAGGCCGTATCTGCTCCGCCAACCCGATCAGGTCGTCCCATGTCCGTATGGGCTGCGCCGCATAGCTCTGGATCTCGCGACACGTCACGAGCACCTTCTCGACCGTAGCCGCTTCGCGCCTCGGCTCCTGATCGACCGATATCTCATCTCCCGCCGAAAGCTCGACTTCGTTTCCCGCAAAAACACCGCGAGTGATCACCTTCCGGCTTTCTTCAAAATTCTTTCTTTCTGATTCCTGAATGTGCCGCTCATTCCGGTCGTCACTGACGCTCACTTCGTCCGAATCCAGCGCCGTTCGACACGCCCCGAGTGTTGTCTCGAGCGTCGTGATCCGGTCGCGCAGGACATCCGCGGAGAGCTTCCGACGAAGTTCCCTGGCCATGAGAAGAGCGGCGTCGTGCACGTCATTCCAGAGCAGGAGGGCAGGGGCGACGGTCCGGCCGTGGGTGATGAACGCGAGGAGGTCGCGGAGCATCAGGCTCGCGTCGTGGCGCATCCGGCGGGTCGCGTCCGTTTCGGCCCGGGCGAGCTGGGCTTCGCGGCAGATCTCGTCGAACCGACGGGACAGGGGGGCGAGGTCGAGACCGTAGGCGTCGGCGCTGTCGGCGTAGCGGCGGACATAGCGCTTGCCGTTCGGGCTGTCGCGCCGCGCCACGAGGCCGGCCTTGACCAGGGTGGCGACGTGGCGGCGGAGCGTGGATTCGGGCATGCCGTTCAGACGTTCGCCGATGGCGGCGTTGGACGCGTGGACGACGTGGCCCGCGGGGCTTTCGCCCAGACGGTCGCCCTTGTGGAAGGTCAGGAGCGCTTGGAGAACGGTGAGCGTCCGGTCGGACAATCCGAGCCGGGTCCGGGCGGCGCGGAGCTCGTGCAGGACGGCCCATTTGTCGATGCCCGCAGGCGCGGGTCGGGGGTCGGAGCGGTGGCGCAGGGTCGCGTCGTCGACGGGCCCGCGGAACGGGGCGAGGGGGGTGTATCCCATATGAACATGTCACGAAGACAAAACATTCGCGGGCCGCGAATCCCGAAAGACTTGCGGAAAGGTCACGGGATGGCTACCTTGAAAGTGCGAAAGACAAGGTGGGTCTCGTGGAGCTTCGGCTTTGCGGGGCCCGTTTTCGTTTCGGCTCTGGCGTGCCTCCTTGGTCGGTTTCGGGGTTCAGTCTTCGTCGCGCCGCGACCAGCGGGCGTGAAGGTCGGACAGGATATCCTGCGCCCCGGCTTCGATCCAGTCGGCGAACGGGCCGGGTTCGAGGTCAAGACGCAGGGCGGTCGAGGAGCGAGCAAGCGTCGCTGCCCGCTTTCCCTCTATAATCAATCTCTTGTGCTGTTTCTTCGACTGCCGCGCAGGGCGGCGGACGGGTTTCGTGACGGCGCGGAACACGGCGTCGAAGGCGGCCACGGACGGGTCGGGGGCGTCGGCCACCGGGCCCGACAGGGCCGGGGCCACGGCGGCCTCGGTCTGGACCTCCTCGGCCAGACGGACGAGACCGGCCCGGTCGGCGCCGGTCTCGGCCAATGCACGGCCGAGCGCCTCCCAACGGGGGCGGCCGACGCCGTGGGCGGGGCCGATGGCCTGCGCGAGCTCGGTGCCGACCATCTCGAGGATCGTCAGCGCCATCGAGATCGCCGACTTGGCGACGGTCAGCACCTCCGCCACCTCGGTCTGCGTGCCGAAGCCGGAGCGGACGAGTTCCCGCGCGAACAGGGCCTTCTCGATGAAGGACAGATCGCGCCGGGCCATGTTCTCGGAGACCTGCGCCTGCACTGCGGCGCGGTCGTCGAGATTGGCCACCAGCGCGCGGACCTTGTCGACCTTCTCCGACGAGCGAATCGCCTCGAGCCGGCGGCGGCCGTAGACCAGCAGGTAGCGGTCGGTCGCGCCCGGATGCCGGCGCACGAGAATCGGCACGACCTGGCCGTTGGCCTCGATCGCGTCGCGCAGGTCGGCCACGTCCTCCGGTTCCAGCCGGTCGGCGATGCGGTCGTCGTCGATCGCGGCGGGGTCGAGATCCCAGACGCGGTGGCCGTCCACGGCGTCGCGCGCCGAGCGCAGCGCCCGGTTCGAGGCCGCCATCGTGCCCGGCGCGGTGGCGTCGGGGGCGGGCAGGGGGGCGCCCGCGGCGGCGAGGCCGTCGAGCATGGACATGCGGCGCTTCTTGCCTTGCGTCATGTCCCCTTCCTCGGCTCCGGCGCGCGGCCCCAGGTCCGCTGGATGAGCTGCGCGATCTCGTCGTTGACGGCGTTCAGGCTTTCCATCGCGCGGTCGTAGGTGGACCGGGTGAAGGCGCTGCGCTCGACCTCGTAGAGCGTCTGCTTGGTGAGGCCGGCATCCGAGATGGCGGTGGATTTCAGCATCGTCGCGTTGAGAACCTTGTCGGCGTACATGGTGCGCAGAAAGGCCACGATGCGGTTCTGCGGCGCGTCCGTGGGCTCGTACCGGGTGAGCAGGTAGCGGATCCAGTCATGCGACATGTCCGCCCCGCTTTCGGCGATGACGTCCATAAGGTCGGCGGTCATGCGCAGGAATTGCGACATCGACATGACGTCGAGCATCTCCGGGTGGATCGTCACCAGCACGCCGGTCGCGGCCGAGAGGGCGGACATGGTGAGGAATCCGAGCTGCGGCGGGCAGTCGATCACCACCACGTCGTAATCGGCATCGACCTGCCCGAGCGCCTCGCGCACGCGGAAGAAGAACAGCCCGGCCTCGTTGCGGGCGAGCGCCCGGGGGGTGTCGTGCTCGAAATCCATCAGGTCGAGATTGCCGGGCACGAGATCGAGATTCGGGATATAGGTCGGCCGGATCACGTCGCGGATCGGCAGCGGATCCTCGTAGCGGATCGCGTCGTAGAGCGTGCCGCCGTCGTGGAGGTCGAATTCCGGCTGCACCCCGTGGAGCGCGGTGAAGGAGGCCTGCGGGTCGAGGTCGATGCCGAGGACGCGGTAGCCGGTCAGCGCGAGCCGCTGCGCGAGATGCGCCGAGGAGGTGGTCTTGCCCGAGCCGCCCTTGAAATTCATCACCGCGATGATCTGGAGATGATCGCCCGCGCGGCGGCCCGGAAGGTAATCGCCGGGGCGCCGCGCGGTCTTTTCCAGAAGCACGCGGAGCGCCTGGATGTCGGCGACCGAGTAGAGCCGGCGGTTGCCCGCCGTGGTCTCGGGGGAGGGACCCTTGCCTTCCAGATGGAGCTTGCGAAGATAGCTGTCGTTGACGCCGAGAAGCGCCGCGGCCTCGCCCGAGGTGAAGCGGCGCATCGCCTTGGTGGCGTCGGGGGGGAACAGGTTCTCGCGCTGGACATGCAGTTGCGCGGCGAGCCATTCGGAATGCTGCCGGATGACCGCGTTCAGGTCGTCCTGTTGGAACGTCACGTTCATCTGCCTCTCCGCCGCCATGCGTCTTGCCGATAGTGCGGCGTGATCACGGTTTGTCGCGTTTGCCCGCGTATTTCCGTGAGTGTTGCCAGAGGCCGCGGATTCGCGCAACCGGTTTCGCTGCGGAAGGGCGGGGGGCCGCCCGGCATGCCGCCGGGCGAGCCCGGCGGCTCAGGCGCCGGGGTCGAGCACGGCCGCGCCGGTCGGTTCGTAATGGCGCAGGTTGCGGGTGACGACGGTGAGGCCGCGGGCCATTGCCGTGGCGGCGATCATCAGATCGGCCGAGGCGTGACCCAGCCGGGCGGAGAGTTCGCCCCAGAGCGCCGCCTCGGCCGGGCCGAAGGGCAGGACGCGGCTCGCGTAGTCGCGGCGCAGCACCGCGAACCACGCCTCGAGTTCGGCGGCGAAGTCCGCGTCGCGGGGGCGTTGCAGGGCGATGCCGCGGGCGATCTCGCCGATCGTGACCGCGCTGAGCCAGAGGTCGCGGTCGGCCACGCCGTCCAGCCAGCGCGCGACCGCCGGATTGCGGTCGGGACGGCGCAGGAGCGACAGCACGTCGGTGTCGAGGAGATACACCTAGAGGTCGGCGTCGCGCGGCTCGACCGGGGCGCGGGGGAAGGGGTCGCCCGTGCCTGGGCGGTCGGGCAGGGCGGCCAGATGCGCGCGCAGCCCGGCGGCGCGGGAGGCGGCCTCGGTCGCGCGCCATTGCTCGGCGGCGACCACGACGACGGCCGGGCGGCCGCGGCGCGTCACCTCCTGCGGCGTGCCGGCGAGGGCGGCGTCCACGACCGCGCTGAACCGCGCCTTGGCATCCTGCAACGACCACATGGGCGCCTCCTGCCGCTTCGTTCCCCGCCGGGGAAACTGACTATCTGTCTGGTCAGATAGCGCGGCGACGCCCCGTGCGCAAGGTGCGGCGCGGGGCGCCCCCGCCACGTCGCCCGGCCTCACCCGGCCGCGCGGGCGGCGCATCGCCGGACGGGCGGCCCCGCCGCCGCCGGGCCGAGCGAACGCCTTGCGCCTTTCCCCGGACGGGGAAAGAAGGGGGCGCATGGGAACCGCGATGATCTATTTCCGCTGGGCGTTCGCCGTCACCGCCCTCGGGCTCGCGGGGACGTTCTGGCTGGGCTGGCGCTACGAGGGCGATCTCGGGGGGGCGCTGTCGTTCCTGCTCGTGGGCGCGGTGCTGGCCGTGCTCGAGATTTCGCTCTCCTTCGACAACGCCATCGTCAACGCCAACAAGCTCAAGACCATGTCGCCGGTCTGGCAGCGGCGGTTCCTGACCTGGGGCATCCTGATCGCGGTGTTCGGCATGCGCATCGTGTTCCCGCTCGCCGTGGTCGCCGTGGCCGCGCGGATCGGACCCGTGGAGGCGGTGCGCCTCGCGGCGACGGAGCCGCAGGACTACGCGCGCATCATGGCCGAAAGCCACCTGTCCATCGCGGCCTTCGGCGGCACCTTCCTGATGCTCGTCTCGCTCGCCTTCTTCATCGACGCGGACAAGGACGTGGACTGGATCCACCGGATCGAGACCCGGTTCCGCAGCATGTCCGTCGTGCCCGGCCTGGCCTACGGATTGGTCCTCGTGACCGTCCTGGTCTTTGGCGGCCTGCTGCCCGCGCACGAGCGGACGACCTTCTTCGCCGCGGCCCTGCTCGGCGCGCTCGTCTTTCTCGCGGTCGAGACGCTGAACCGCGTGCTCGAAGCGAAGGGCGCGACGCGCGCCGCCGCGCAAGGGGGCGCGGGCGCGTTCCTCTACCTCGAGGTACTCGATGCGAGCTTCTCCTTCGACGGCGTGATCGGCGCCTTCGCCCTGACGCAGAACCTGTTCCTGATCGCGATCGGGCTCGGGATCGGCGCGATGTATGTCCGCTCCATGACCATCATGCTGGTCGAGCGCCGGACCCTGAACCAGTTCCGCTTCCTCGAGCACGGGGCCTTCTATTCGATCCTCGCCCTGTCGCTCGTGATGTTCGCGCAAAGCCACGTGCATGTCCCCGAGGTCGTGACCGGCCTTCTCGGGGCGGCGATCATCGCGATCTCCCTCGCGGCCTCGATCCGCTTCAACCGGCAGGCGGCCTAGACGGGCCTGGACGGGGACGACGGCGTTCCGCCGCGATGCCGCGCGCCTGGTTCGCACGACATGCCAAAGCGCCTTCTCGTCTCAGGGCGAGGGCGCGGACAACCGCAGCGTGCACAGTCACTTGCGATGTTTCCGCAAAGGCATGTCCCGTCCGATGCGGGATGGACAAGCGCGGGAATCGAACGCAGTGTCGCTAAAGTTAACGGTGCGTAAAGATTATCGGCAGCGGCGGGGAAACAGGCGCCGCACAAACAATGCGGCCGCGAAGGCCGCCAGCGAGGGAGGCATAACATGCCGGATCAGGGACAGAACGCGAATGCCTGGTGGGTCAACGACCAGACCCCCGACAACCCCTACAACAAGAGCGAGGACTACGAGGCCTTTCTCGACTACCTCGGCGCGCTGAACCGCGATCTGACGCCCGAGATCGCCGCCGAGCCCCTCCGGATCAACGTGACCGAGCTGAACGACCATCCCGACTACCAGGAGGCCGCCATCGGCGCGCTGGAGATGTGGGCCAAGGTCACGCCGCTCGAGTTCGAGGTCGTCGACGACGCCCCCTTCAGCGAAGAGACCGACTGGATCGAGGTGGTCAGCCCCGAGCTGGGCGAGCGCAGCGACGGCAGCGCCTTTTCCAGCAACCGCTATGTCAGCATCGGCCAGCGCTTCCACGACACCGAGCCCGACCTCACCGAGCCCGGCGGCTACGTGTTCGACTCCTACGTCCATGAGTACGGCCACGAATTCGGGCTGAACCATCCCGGCCTCTACAATTACAGCGGCCCCGGCGGCATCCAGATCAACTACCTCAACAACGCGACCTGGACCTTCGACCGCCAGCAATACAGCATGATGTCCTATTTCGACGGCATCGACGTGGGCGGCGAGACGCGCTGGTCGGCGGTGACCCCGCTCATGGCCGATATCGAGGCCATCCTGCGGCGCTTCTTCTCCACCGTGGACGAGGACGGCACCCGGACCTACGAGACCGTGGAGCTGATGACCGGCGACAACGTCTACGGCTTCGCGAGCACCGAATACGGCTACGACCTCGACACGTCCGGGCCGCAG
Organism: uncultured Jannaschia sp.; assembly: GCF_947494025.1. Lineage (GTDB taxonomy): Bacteria > Pseudomonadota > Alphaproteobacteria > Rhodobacterales > Rhodobacteraceae > Jannaschia. Next base: position 48,610 of record NZ_CANLTQ010000015.1, on the reverse strand, counting down.
CGCGACATCGGCTTCGTGATCCACGACACCGGCGGCGACGACGCGATCAACTTCTCGGGCTCCACCCACGGCACGATCCTCGACCTGCGTCCCGGCCGCTTCTCCAGCGTCAACGGCCACGAGAACAACGTGTCGGTCTTCGACGGCCACAACGCCGACCGGTCCGGCTATCGGATCGAGACCGGCATCGGCAGCGCGCATGACGACGTGCTGATCGGCAATGCCGGCGACAACGTCCTCGACGGGCGCGGCGGCGCCGACCGCATGGCCGGCAATGGCGGCAACGACGTCTATTTCGTCGATTCCGACGACGACGTGGTGCGCGAGCGCGCGGAGGGGGGCGACGACACCGTGATCCTCCTGTCGCGGGATCTCGAGGTCCGCGACTTCGCCCATGTCGAGACCGTGCTCTATGCCGACGCCTCCACGCCACCCGCGCCGAGCGACGGGGACGTCCGGCCGAGCGTCGGCGACGTGGCCCTGAGCAGCATCATGATCGGCGACCGCACCGGCGAGGAACTGAACGGCGGCGCGGGCAGCAACACGATCTTCGGGCGCGGCGGCGCCGACCTCATCGTGGGCGGCACCGACTCGCTCGCCAGCCGCGACGTCAACAACACCATCGACGTCGCGGATCTGGAGGACCAGACCGAGAGCGACGACGGCCCGGACTCGCTTTATGGCGGGCGCGGCAACGACACGATCTACGGCGGCCAGGGCAACGACCTCCTCGACGGCGGCGCGGGCGACGACGTGCTGATCGGGCAGGCCGGCATCGACGTGTTCCGCGGCGGCGCGGGGGTCGACGTGGTGGATTACAGTCAGGAAAGCCCGTTCCAGCTTCTCGTGAACCTCGAAACCAACACCGCCAGCGGCGGCACGGGCTCGGGCGACACGTTCCACAGCATCGAGAACCTGATCGGCTCCGACGACCGCATCGACCGCTTCATCGGCACCTCCGACGCCAACCGCTTCTGGGGCCAGGGCGGCGGCGATTACTTCAACGGGCGCGACGGCGACGACGTGCTCGACGGCGGGGCCGACGGCGACATCCTCTACGGCGAGGGCGGCAACGACACGATCATCGGCGGCGGCGGCCAGGACTACCTGGACGGCGGCGACGGCATCGACATGGTGGATTACCGCGGCAGCGGCGCCGCCGTCACGGTGGACCTCGCCGCCGGCACGGCCAGCGGCGGCGACGCCGACGGCCCGGTGCAGATCGTCGGCCAGGGCACCCTCTATCGCAGCGACATCCTCGCGGGCTTCGAGAACGCGGCCGGCTCGTTCCACGACGACCGGCTGATCGGCGACGGCGGCGTCAACACGCTGCGCGGACGCTCGGGCGACGACACGCTCACCGGCGGCGCCGGGCGCGACGTGCTCGACGGCGGCGCGGGTCGCGACATGGCCGACTATTCCGACGCCGAGACCGGGGTGCGCCTCAATCTCGGGCGCGGCGGCTCGATGGGCGACACGTTCGTCTCGATCGAGGATCTCGCCGGGTCGGGCGCGGACGACCGCATCCTGGGCGACGGCGCAGCCAACACGCTCGTGGGTCAGGGCGGCGGCGACCGGATCGCGGGGCGTGGCGGCGACGACATGCTGATGGGCGATTTCAACGACGCGGACGACGCCGTGGCGCGTCCGGGCATGGGCTCGGGAGAGACGACGCTCGGGGCGGACGCCGCGAACAACGCCATCGCCTCGGCCTTCGACTTGTCGGACAACTTCTCGCTCGACGCGGATCCGGAGATCTTCGACTCGACGGAGGTGCTGCACACCACGGTGAACGCGACCGGCAACGGGGAGGCGGGCTACTACAGCATCGACCTCGCCGCGGGCACGATCCTGACCCTCGACATCGACGGCATCGCCGATCCCAACGTGCACGACAGCTATCTGCGGCTGCTCGACGCGTCCGGGGAGATCGTGGCGGAGAACGACGATGGCGGCGGCGATCCGGGATCGGCCACGAACCGCGATTCGAGCCTGATCCACGTCGTCGAGGAAACCGGGACCTACTACATCGTCGAGGGAAGCTGGACCGGCGAGTCCGACGAGCCCTCGGGCTGGACCCCGGCGGTGCCCGAAGGCTCGACCTACGAGCTCCACGTCTCCGTGGACTTCCCGCCCGCACCGCCGCAGCCCGGCGAGGCCGGCGCGGACGTGCTGCGCGGCGGACGCGGCAGCGACCTGCTCGACGGCGGGCTCGGCTCCGACACGCTGAACGGGGGCCGGGGCGAGGACACGTTCCGCTTCTCCACGGCGCTCGGAATGGACAATGTCGATACGATCGTGGATTTCGACGTGGCGGACGACATGTTCCTGCTCGACACGCTGATCTTCGCGGATGCCGGCAGCGAGGGGGCGCTCTCCTTCGGGGCGTTCCGGGCCAACAATGCCGGCCGGGCGCGGGACGCGGACGACCGCATCCTCTACGACAGGAACGACGGCGCGCTGCTCTACGACGCCGACGGGTCCGGGGACGACGCGGCCGTGGCCTTCGCGCGCCTCGGCACGGGGCTGGAGCTGTCGGCCGGGGACTTCTACCTCGTCTGAGCGAAACGCGGGCGGCGCCGGAGACCGGCGCCGCCCGCACCACCGGGAGGATCCGGAATGGACTTGTGCCGCCGCACGATGCTGACCCTCCTCGCCGCGACGCTGACCGCCGGCCCGTCGCTCGCCCAGCCCGCGGAGATCCGCGGCACCGTCGTCCTGGCGGACGGCACGACCATCCCGAAGGGCATGATCGCGGTCGAGCTGGAGACGGGGTCCGGCCCGTCGCAGGACCTCCGCCTCGACAGCGACGGCCGCGCGAAAGCGGTCGAGTTCGCGCTGCCCGCGGGCGGTGCCGGACCGGGTTCGCGAATTGTCGTCCATCTCGAACGCGCCGATGGCTGGCTTCTTGCCCGCGGCAGCGCCCCGGTCGAACCGGGCGCGCCGGTCGCCGTCACGCTTCACCCGGTCATGTACGGGGACCGGACCTGACGGCTGGACCCGGACCCTAGCTGTCCCACAGCTTCCGGCAGGCCGCATCGACGGCGGCATGGAGGGCGAGCGTCCCGACGGCCAGCACGATCAGCGCGGCGAACATCAGGTCGATCTTCGCGCGCCCGTTCGCCAGCAGCATGAGGTAGCCCAGGCCCCGGGACGCGCCGACCCATTCGCCGATGATCGCGCCGATCGGGGCGTAGACGGCGGCGAGGCGCAGGCCCGAGGCGAAGCCGGGCAGGGCCGCCGGCACCCGGACGCGCCACAGGACGCGTGCGGGCGTGGCATTCATCACCCGCGCGAGCTCCAGCCAGCCGGGCGGCGTCCGCATCAGCGCGTCGAAAAAGGCCGAGGTGACCGGAAAGAAGATGATGAGCAGCGCCATCGCGACCTTGGACAGAAGCCCGTAGCCCAGCCAGAGCGTCAGGATCGGCGCCAGCGCGAAGACCGGCACGGCCTGGCTGAACACGAGCATCGGGCGCAGCAGCGACCGCGCGAGCGGCGACGCGGCCAGCAGGATCGCGGCGACGAAGCCCAGGGCCGCGCCGATCCCGAGGCCGAGGAGCACCTCGGCGGCGGTGACGAGCGCGTGTTCGGCGATCAGCGCGCGGCTGGTCCAGAGCGTGGCGAAGACGAGGCCCGGCCCGGGCAGGATGAAGCGCGGCAGTTCGGCCAGCACCACGAGGAGGTGCCAGGCGAGCAGGGCCAGAAGCGCGATGCCGGCGATGCGGACGGCGGATCTCATCGCGCCTCCATGAGCCGCCGCAGCAGCCGGCTCTGGAACGCGAGGGTTTCGGGCGCGTCGAAGGGGCGGGGCACCGGGGCGTCCGGCGGGTCGATGGCGGCGATCCCGTCCCGCGTCATCAGGAGGATGGTCTGCCCCAGCCGCGCCGCCTCGGCGGCGTCGTGGGTGACGTGGAGGACGGTGCGGCCGGCGAGCAGTCCGGTCGCCAGATCCTGCATCAGCGCCCGTGACCGGGCGTCGAGGGCGGAGAACGGCTCGTCCAGCAGCACGACCGGCCGATCCTCCATCAGGGTCCGCGCGAGCGCCACGCGCTGCCGCTGGCCGCCGGACAGGGCTCCCGGCCGCTTCGCGGCATGCTCGGCGAGCCCGACGCGTTGCAGCACCTCCCGCGCCCGGTCCGCCTGCGGCGCCCCGCCCCGCAGACGCGCGCCGAGGGTGACGTTGGCGGTCGCGTCGAGCCACGGCAGCAGCAGGTCGCTCTGCGCCATCAGGGCGACGCGGCCGTCGAGCGGCGCGCCGTCATCCGCCCCGGCCTCGCCGTCGAAGGCCAGGCCGTCGTCCAGCCCCGCGAACAGGCGGAGGATCGTGGACTTGCCCACGCCGGAGGGCCCGAGCAGGCACGTCCATCGCCCGGCGGGCGCGTCCAGAGTGACGGGGCCGAAAACCGGCACGCCGTCGATCGTCGCGCGCCCGGCGAGACGCAGCGCGGGCGCGGTCATGCCGAAAGACCGAGGCCCCAGAAGTCGACCTCGAGCCGGGTCGCCGTCTCGAAGCGGGCGCAGAGGCGGGGCCAGCGGGGCGAGCGTTCGGGCGCTTCGCCCAGCCGCCGGGCGACCGCCGCGTCGATCAGCGCGCCGACCTCGCGGCAGGTGCGCTGGTATTCCGCGCCGGCATAGGTGGCGATCCAGTCGGCATAGGGCGTGGGGCCGGCCTTCGCCCCCAGCCGCGCGCCGATCTCCCCGTAGCCCAGCACGCAGGGCGCCAGCGCCGCCATCAGGTCGAGGAAGTCGCCGGAATGGCCGGCATCGAGGACGTAGCGGGTATAGGCGAGGTTCTGCGGCGCCTCGCGGGCCGCGAAAAGCTCCGCCTCCGGGATGCCTTCGGCGGCGCAGGTCCCGACATGGAGGCGCATCTCCTCGTCGAGAAGCGCGTGGACCGTGGCGGCGCAGGCGCGCATCTCGTCCAGCGTCTCGGCCTTGGTCACGGCGAGCGCCCAGGCGCGGGAGAAATGCACGAGAAAGACGTAGTCCTGCACGAGGTAGCGCAGGAACCCCTCGCGCGGCAGCGTGCCGTCGCGCAGCCCCTCGACGAAGGCGTGGCGGGTGTAGTCCTGCCACGCCTCTCCGGCGGCCGCGCGCCAGAGCGGAAAGGTCGCCCCGTAGCTCATTCCGCCCCCGGATCCACCGCCAGCGCGGAGACGGGCCGTGTGCCCTCGACCAGTCCGGCCTCGTTCAGGAACGTCTCGAACCGGGCATAGCGGCCCGCGTCCAGCGCCTCGGGGCGTAGCGCGAAGCGCGGGATCGTGTCGGCCCAGGCCCGCTCGTTCAGCTCGTCCTGCAACTCGGTGGAGGTGCCGGAGAAGATCTCCCAGCTTGCCTGGGGGTTGTTCACGATGAACTGCACGGCCTTTTCCGTCGCGCCGAGGAAGCGGCGGATCATGTCGCGGTCCATCGTCTCGGGATTGGCGATGTAGATCAGCTCGTCATAGGTCGGGACGCCTTGCTCCTCGGGGTAGAAGCATCGGCCCGCGACGCCCTCGATCTCCATCTGGTTGAGCTCGAAGTTGCGGAACGCGCCGATCACCGCGTCGACCTGCCCCGACATCAGCGCGGGCGACAGCGCCCAGTTGACGTTGACCAGTTCGACATCCGCGATGCCGAGACCGGCCTGGACGAGCATCGCCGACAACAGCGCCTCCTCGACGCCCGCCACCGAAAAGCCGATCTTGCGGCCTTCCAGATCCGCGATCTCCGCGACGGGGCCGTCCTCGAGCACGAGGAGGCAGTTGAGCGGCGTCGCCACGAGGGTGCCGACACGGATGAGCGGCATCCCCTCGGCGACCTGAAGGTGGAGTTGCGGCTGGTAGGAGATGGCGATGTCGGCGCGGCCGGCGGCGGCCATCTTGGGCGGATCGGCGGGGTCGGCGGGGGCGATCACCTCGACCTCCAGCCCCGCCTCCGCGAAGTAGCCCTGCTCCTGGGCCACGATGATGGGACCATGGTCCGGATTCACGAACCAGTCGAGCACGACACTCATTTGATCCTGTGCCGCGGCGGGCGCGGCGGCGAGCAGTGCGAGGGCGGTCAGGGTGGCTTTCATCGGGTCTCTCCGGCGGGGTCGATTGCGGGGGCCTCGTCGCCCAGGGCGACGAGGAAGATGTCGCCGTCCCATGTGGCGGCGAGGCGTTCGGCCGCCTGCCACGAGCGCTGGCCCGAGCGGCAGCAGAGCACGGCGCGCTGACCGGGGGCGGGGCGGGGCCCGCCGGGACCGAAGGCGGTCACGGGCAGGCGACGCGCGGCGGGGCGCACCAGCGGCGCCTCGCCCTCGGCGCGAAGGTCCACGAGGAAGTCGCCCGGGGCGATCTCGGCGGGCGCGAGGAAGCGCGGCTGGCGGTCGGGCTCGGGCGCGCCCGCGAAGCGGAAGCCGCCGAAGCGGAAGCCGCGCGCGTCGAAGGTGACGAGCTGGCCCAGCGGGGAGGGTTCGATCCCGGCGAGGAGCGCCACGGCCATCTGCGCCTGCACCGCGCCGAGGATCCCCACCACCGGCCCCAGAACGCCGTCCTCGGCGCAGGATCCCAGACGCTGCGGCAGGTCGGGGAACACGGCGCGCAGGCTCGGCGCGCCGCCGCAGAAGGCGCCCGCGTAGCCGTCAAGCTCGATCACCGAGGCGCTGACCAGCGGGCGCCCGGCGGCGTGGCAAGCGTCGGACAGGACGTAGCTCGCCGCGAAGCTGTCGGCGCAGTCGAGGACGAGGTCGGTGCCCTCGCAAAGCGCGTCCGCGTTGGCGGGGTCGAGCGCGGCCGTGACCGGCTCCACCCGGCATTCCGGATTGAGCGCGGCGATGTGGGCGGCGGCGGCCTCGGCCTTGGGGCGGTCGATATCGGCCTCGCGGAACAGCGTCTGGCGGTGCAGGTTCGATATCTCCACCCGGTCGGGATCGACCAGCCGGATGCGCCCGACGCCGGCGCCGCCGAGATATTGCAGCACCGGCGCCGCGAGCCCGCCCGCGCCCACGACGAGCACATGCGCATCCCGCAGGCGGGCCTGACCCTCCGGCCCCAGGTCTGGCACGACGACCTGTCGCGCGTAGCGGTTCATCGCGTGGCCTCGATCCACTGGCGGACGCGGTCCTCGGGGTCGTCGCGGAGCGTGATGTCGGTCACGGCGGACACGATGTCGGCCCCGGCCCGGAAGGCGCCCTCGGCCCGCGCGACCGACATGCCGCCGATGGCGACGAGGGGGATGTCGCCGATGCGGCGCTTCCATTCGGTGACGCGGTCGAGCCCCTGCTCGTGCCAGCGCATCTTCTTCAGGATCGTCGGATAGACCGGCCCGAGCGCCACGTAGTCCGGCGCGAGCGCCAGCGCGCGGTCGAGCTCCGCGTCGTCGTGCGTGCTGATCCCGAGCTTCAGACCTGCGCGGCGGATCGCGGAAATGTCGGCGTCGTCGAGATCCTCCTGGCCCAGATGCACCCAGTCGCAGCCGGTCTCGATGGCGATGCGCCAGTGATCGTTGACGACGAGCACCGCGCCGTGGTGCCGGCAGAGATCGCGCGCACGCGCCACGTCGCGGCGCAGCGCCGCCCCGGGGGCGTCCTTGATGCGGAGCTGCACCAGCTTCACGCCGAGCGGCAGGGTGCGGTCGAGCCAGTCCGGCCCGTCGAAGATGGGATAGAAGCGGTCGAGTTTCATTCCAGGAACGCCCTTCCGATCACCGGGGTGGAGGGGGCGGCCATGTCGCGCGGCTCCATCGGATCGGCCCCGTAGGCCAGCCGCCCGGCCTCCACCGCGCGGGCGAAGCCCTCGGCCATCGCCGCCGGATCGCCGGCCTTCGCGACCGCGGTGTTCAGGAGCACCGCGTCGAACCCCATCTCCATCGCCATCGCCGCCTGGCTGGGCAAGCCGAGCCCCGCATCGACCACCATCGGCACGTCGGGAAACTGCGCGCGCAGCGTCCGGAGTCCGTAGACGTTGGTGAGCCCCAGCCCGGTGCCGATGGGCGCGCCCCAGGGCATCAGCACCTCGCAGCCCGTGTCGAGCAGTCGGTCGGCCAGCACAACGTCCTCCGTGGTGTAGGGAAAGACCTGGAAGCCGTCCTCCGTGAGGATGCGCGCGGCCTCCACCAGCCCGAACGGGTCGGGCTGGAGGGTGTCGGCATGGCCGATCACCTCGAGCTTGATCCACGGCGTGTTGAAGAGCTCGCGCGCCATCTGCGCGGTGGTCACCGCCTCGCGGGCCGAATGGCAGCCGGCGGTGTTCGGCAGGACGCGGACCCCGAGCTCCCGCACGAGATCCCAGAAGGCCGTGCCGGCCCGCTCGCCCCCCGCCTCGCGGCGGACGGACACGGTCGCGATGCCCGCGCCGGAGCGGCGGAAGGCCTCCGCCAGCACGGAAGGAGACGGGTATTGCGCCGTGCCGAGCATCAGGCGCGAGGCGATTTCGGTTCCGTAGAGCTCCATCTCAGCCTCCCTGCCGCGGCGCGACGATCTCGACCCGGTCGCCCGGGGACAGCGTCGTCTCCCCGCGCGTCGTCGCCGGCACGAAGTCCTCGTTGAGGGCGGTGGCGACCCTGGCGTCGCCGTAGCCGAGCTCGTCCAGAACCGCGGCGAGCGTCTCCGCCCGCACCTCGGTCGCGGTGCCGTTAACTGTGATCTTCATGCCAAAACTCCGGTCTGGTGCCCTGCAAGGCCGCCTCCGCCGCCCTCCGCGCCAGAGCGGGCGCAAGAAGGAAGCCATGGCGGAAAAGGCCGTTGACGTGGATCGTGTCCCCCCGCCGCACGAGGCGGGGCAGGTTGTCGGGAAAGGCGGGGCGCGCGTCGACGCCGATCTCCACCAGCTCCGCCTCGCCGAAGGCGGGATGCAGCGCATAGGCCGCCGAGAGCAGCTCCAGAACGGAACGGACGCGCCGCGTGCGGTCGTCGCTCTCGATCTGGGTGGCGCCCAGCATGAAGAGCCCGTCCGTCCGCGGGACGACGTAGAGGGGGAAGCGGGGATGGAGCAGCCGGACGGGCCGGTCGAGGCGGATGTCGGCGCTTCGCAGCACCGCCATCTCCCCCTTCACCCCGCGCAGATCCGGCAGGACGTCCCGCGCCGCGAGCCCGCGGCAATCGAAGGTCAACCCGTCGGGACGGCCGCTCCCGGCGACGAAGTCGGCGCCGGCCCGTTCGAGCCGGTCGCGAAGGACGTTCAGCGCCGCGCGCGGATCGAGATGCGCCTCCTCGGGGATGTGCAGGGCGCGGTCGAAGCGGCCGCCCAGATCGGGCTCCAGCGCGGCGAGCCCGGCGGCGTCGAGCCGTTCGTGCCCCGGGACGCGACGGGCGAAGCGGTCGAGTTCCCGCCGGTCGCGGCCGAGCGTCACGACGAGGGTGCCGCGCCGCGCGACCGCCACGCCCTGCCGCGCCCACCAGTCGGCGGCCTCCTGCCCCAACCGGACGACCGGTTCCTCCGCCGTCTCGCCCTCGCAGAAGGGCGCCAGCATTCCGCCGGCCCACCACGAGCAGCCATGCGGTCCGGGCCGGGGCGCGGGATCGAGGATCGTCACCTCGCGGCCCCGCGCAACCAGCTCGGTCGCCACGCAGAGCCCGGCGACGCCGGCCCCGAGGACGGTCGCCCGCGTCACGACCAGAGCTCGTGGAAATGGTGGACGGGCCCGTGGCCGCCGCCGATGCCCAGCCCGTCCGCCGCGCGGATCGCGTCGTGGAGCCAGCCCTGCGCCCGGCGGACCGCCGCCTCGACCTCCGCGCCCCGCGCCAGCTCGGCCGCGATGGCCGAAGACAGGCTGCATCCCGTTCCGTGCGTGTTGCGCGTGGCGAGCCGGGGCCGCTCCATCGCCAGCGTGCCCGACGCCGTGACCAGCCGGTCGATGCAGGTGTCCCCCTCCGCGTGGCCGCCCTTCATCACCACGGCCCCCGCGCCGAGCCCGAGCAGGGCCCGCCCCTGCGCCTCGGTCTCCGCCGCGTCCCGCGCCGGATCGCGGCCCAGCAGGCGCGCCGCTTCGGGAAGGTTCGGGGTCAGCACGGTGGCGCGGGGCACCAGCCGCGCGATCAGCGCCGCCTCGGCTTCCTCCGCGAGAAGGGCGTCGCCCGACTTGGCGACCATGACAGGGTCGAGCACGACCGGGCCCCCGTAGCCTTCGATCGCGTCGGCGACGGCGGCGACGATTTCGCGGGAGGCCAGCATCCCGATCTTTATCGCCCCCGGCTGGATATCCTCCAGCACGGCGCGGATCTGCGCCGCGACCATGGCGGGCGAGACCGCGTCCACGGCGAAGACGCCGCGCGTGTTCTGTGCGGTGATCGCCGTGATCGCGCTGGTGCCGTAGACGCCGAGGGCCGAGAACGTCTTGAGGTCGGCCTGAATGCCGGCCCCTCCGCCGCTGTCGGAGCCCGCGATGGTCAAAGCGGATACGTGTGTCGTCATCGTCTCCCCCACCGAGGAAGGGGGGAGGAAGAAAAGGCCGCCCGGGGGCTGTGCCAGATCGTTCTCCGTTCCCTACGCCGGCATCGCCCGGATCAGGTTCGATGGGTTGGCGTGCGCCTCTCAGTCCCAAACGGGACACCCCAACGGATTTCGCGAACGGTAGCAGCCGTCGGAGGGGTCCACAAGCCGCGCCGTCAGGGGCATTTCCGCCACGGGGAAACAGCGGGGTCGGAGCGCGGGCCTTCAACCGCTTCTCCGGCTCTGCCGGCCTCGATGCTTGAGGGGCTGGGCCCGCCGCCGGGGACGCCCGGGACATAGCGGACGCCGCGCCGTCTACTCGGCGAGGCTCCGCATCACCTCGTAGAGCGCGGACTTTGCCTCGAAGCCGACGCCCGGGATCTGCGGCAGGCCGACATGGCCGTTCTCCACGGCGAGGTCGTCCGCGAAACCGCCGAAGGGCTGGAACACGTCCGGGTAGCTCTCGTTGCCGCCCAGGTGCAGACCCGCCGCGATGTTGAGCGACATCTGGTGGCCGCCATGCGGGACGACGCGGCGGGGCGACCAGCCGAGGTCGGCCATCACGTCGAGCGTGCGAAGGTATTCCACGAGCCCGTAGGACAGCGCGCAATCGAATTGCAGCCAGTCGCGGTCCGGGCGCATGCCGCCGTGCCGCAAGAGGTTGCGCGTGTCCTGGTGCGAGAACAGGTTCTCGCCCGTGGCCATCGGCGCGTCGTAATGGTTCGCGAGCTCCGCCTGCAGCGCGTAGTCCAGCGGATCGCCCGCCTCCTCGTACCAGTAGAGGTCGTAGGGCCGCAGCGCCTCGGCATAGGCGATCGCGGTGTCGAGGTCGAAGCGCCCGTTGGCGTCGACGGCGAGGTTGCGCCCGCTGCCCACGACGTCGATCACCGCCTCGATCCGGGCGATGTCCTCGGCCAACGGGGCGCCGCCGATCTTCATCTTCACCACCTCGTAGCCGCGGTCCAGATAGCCGCGCATCTCGTCCTTGAGCTTGGCGTGGTCCTTGCCGGGGTAATAGTAGCCGCCGGCGGCATAGACCCAGACGCGCGCGTCGGCCACGCCGTCGCGGTAGCGGTCCGCGAGGAGCCGCCAGAGCGGAACGCCCGCGATCTTCGCCACCGCGTCCCAGACCGCCATGTCGATGGTGCCGACCGCGACCGAGCGTTCGCCGTGGCCGCCGGGCTTCTCGTTCGACATCAGGGTCTTCCAGATGGCGAAGGGGTCGAGGTTGTCGTTCGCCTCGTCCACGAGGCTCTGCGGGTCGGCCTCCGCGATGCGGTCGAGGAACCGGTCCCGCATCAGCGCGCCCTGTCCGTAGCGGCCGTTCGAGTTGAAGCCGTAGCCCACCACCCGCTTGCCGTCCCGCACGACGTCGGTGACGACGGCCACGACCGAGCAGGTCATCTTCGAGAAGTCGATATAGGCGTTGGCGATGGGCGAGGCGATCGAGACCGTCTTTTCGCGGATTTCGAGTATCTTCATGTCGCTCTCCTCAGTTCAGCGCGTCCGCGACGGCCTTGCCGCAGGTGACGGTGTCGGCGGTGCCGCCGAGGTCGCGGGTCCGCAGGCCCGGCTCCGTCAGCACGCGCTCGATGGCGGCCACGATGCCCGCGGCGGCCTCCGCGTGGCCCAGATGGTCGAGCATCATGGCGCCGGCCCAGATCTGCCCGATCGGGTTGGCGACGCCCTGTCCCGCGATGTCCGGCGCGGAGCCGTGCACGGGCTCGAACAGCGACGGGAAGCTGTGCTCGGGATTGACGTTCCCCGAGGGCGCGATGCCGATCGTGCCGGTGCAGGCGGGACCGAGATCGCTCAGGATGTCGCCGAAGAGGTTCGAGGCCACGACCACGTCGAACCGGTCCGGATGGAGCACGAAGAGCGCCGTCAGGATGTCGATGTGGTACTTGTCCACCGTGACGTCCGGATAGCTTTCCGCCATCGCGGCGACGCGCTCGTCCCAGTAGGGCATGGTGATCGAGATGCCGTTCGACTTCGTGGCCGAGGTGAGCCGGCCGGACCGCTTCTCCGCGAGGTCGAAGGCGTAGCGCAGGATCCGATCGACCCCGTGCCGCGTCATCACCGTTTCCTGCAGGACGATCTCCCGCTCGGTGCCGGGGAACATGCGCCCGCCGATGGAGGAATATTCCCCTTCGGTGTTCTCCCGCACGATCATCATGTCGATATCGCCCGGTGCGCGGTTGGCCAGGGGCGAGACGACGCCGGGCATGAGCCGCGCGGGGCGCAGGCTCACATACTGGTCGAACTCGCGGCGGAACTGGATCAGCGAGCCCCAGAGCGAAACGTGGTCCGGCACGGTCGCGGGCCAGCCGACGGCGCCGAAGAAGATGGCGTCGTGCCCGCCGATCCGGGCCTTCCAGTCGTCGGGCATCATCTGCCCGTGCGCCTCGTAGTAGTCGCAGCTCGCGAAATCGAACGCGTCGAAGGCGAAGTCGAGGTCGTAGCGCGCGGCGGCGGCCTCCAGCACGCGAAGCCCCTCGGGAATGACTTCCTTGCCGATCCCGTCCCCGGGAATGACGGCGATGCGTTTGCGGTTCTCGGTCATCTGGTCCTCATTCGTTGCGGCCGCGGATCGCGGCGATCACCGCCTCGGTCACGCGGTCGGTGGTGGCGTCGCCGCCAAGGTCGGGCGTATGCAGATTCGGGTCGGCCGTCACCATCTCCTCCGCGTCCATCAGCCGCCGGGCGGCCTCGGACTCGCCCACATGCTCGAGCGGCATCGAGGCGGACCAGAACGTGCCCACGGGGTTGGCGATGCCGCGCCCCGTGATGTCGGGGCGGAGCCGTGGATCGGCTCGAACATCGAGGGTGTGGTCCCCTTCGGATTGAGATTCGCGGTCGGCGCGATGCCGATGGAGCCGGCCAACGCGGCGGCCGGGTCGGACAGGAGATGTCGGCGTGGAGGTTTGCGGCCACGATGGCGTCGAGCGAGCCGGGATTCTTCGTCATCCGCACCGTCATCGCATAGACCAGCATCCTGTCCCAGGTCACGTCCGGGAAGTCCTTCGCGACCTCGGCGGCGACCTCGTCCCAGAGCACCATGCCGTAGTGCTGCGCGTTCGACTTGGTCACCACGGTGAGAGGCTTGCGCGGCCGCGACCGTGCGAGCGCGAAGGCGTGGCGCGTGATGCGCTCGACGCCGGTGCGGGTGAAGATCGGGACTTCGGTGGCGGTCTCGTGGCGCTGGGCGCGATGGCTGCGCCCGCCCTGGCCGGCATATTCCCCCGCGGGGTTTTCCCGCACGATCACCCGGTCCAGATCCCCGGGACCAACCCCTGCGAGCGGGCTTTGGATGCCCGGCAGGATCCGTGTGGGACGCACGTTGGCGTATTGGTCGAGCGGCTGGCAGATGGCGAGGCGCAGGCCCCAGAGCGTCAGGTGGTCCGGCACGTCCGGCGCGCGCCGACGGCGCCGAAGAAGATCGCGTCGAACGCCCGGAGCCGCTCCACGCCGTCCTCGGGCTTGAAGGCGCTTTCCCGCAGGTACCGCTCGGACCCCCAGTCGAAGAGAGGGCGGGTGTTCTTTCCCTCGACGGCTAGCCGGTCTCGGAACGCGAATGGTCAGGGCCTGTTCCGAGTGTTGAAATTCTCGCCGCCAGGGAGTCGAGCGTAACCATCGCGAACTTCCGCACTAATAACCTTATTTATGTTAAAGCAGAAGTTTTGATAATGGTGGTTTTGTTGCGCAATGGGTTGAATGACTTATCCTGCGGTCTCTGTGACAGGGATGCCGAGGACGGTGTATCTGTTCACCACGGCAGCGCGTATCTTGAGTTCGGCGACCTGACGATCGAAGTCGTGTGCCATGAGGCTCTGCCCCAGCATCACGCAGTGCACCTTCGTCTCAGCGTGGCTTCAGCGGTGGTAGCCGCGCCACTTCCGCCAGACGGCGCGTCCAAGGTATTTCGAAGCGGGGAGCGCTTGGTTCCGGTCGATTGCGCCAGCAGTCGAAGGCTTTCACGGCCCGGCGTTCTCGCGGGGAGGGATGACGGCGTGCGCGCCTTTCGGTCTCGGGTTCTGACAAAGGCGAGACACTAGGGCTGAGACCGTCGAATACACTGCCAAGAGATCGCCATGTCTGCCTCGACAGCTTCTATACGCTCGAAATTTCAGCGCTTGAGGGCCGGCTGGTCTGCACCGAATGCTTGGCCGCGCGGGGGCTGTTCTTCGCGAACACTTGCCCCCAATCAGGTCTTCACCGAGTTCTCGGTCAACAACGACTTTGACGGCTTCCAAGACTTCGACGCGGTGCAGATCGCCGGGGTGAACGTACGGCAAGAGATCGACGCCCACGAGAAAACTTATGTCGTTGCCCGATTCAACATGCCGAACAAATCCCGTGGATCGTCGGGATCCGCGATGATGTCGAGATTCTGATAAAGGTCGGTATCGTCCAGCCGGTCGCGGACGTAGCGCAGGGCGGAGAAGTCCTCGACGGCGAAGCCCACGCCGTCGAAGAGGGTGATCTGCTGGTCCGACGTGCGGCCCGGCGCCGTGCCGCTCAACACCTTCCACATCTCCGTCACCGGGAAATCCTGCGGCATCTGCTGGAGCTCGCCTTCGATCCGTGTCTGAGGCGTATATTCGACGAACACGGCCGACCGACCAAGGATGTCGCGGTGCAGTTCAGTCTTGCCGGGGCAATCGCCGCCGATCGCGTTGATGTGGACGCCCGCGCCCACCATGTTGTCGGTCAGGATCGTGGCATATTGCTTGTCGGCGGTGCAGGTGGTGATGATCTGCGCGCCCTCGATCGCCTCCTCGGGGCTGGCGCAGGGTTCGAGCACGAAGCCGCGGTTCGAGAGGTTGCGCACCAGCTTGTCGGTCGCCTTGCTGTCGATGTCGTAAAGGCGCAGCCGCTCGACCCCGCAAGCCGCGCGCATGGCGAGCGCCTGAAACTCGGACTGCGCGCCGTTTCCGATCATCGCCATGGTCCGCGCGTCTTTCGGCGCGAGCGCCTTGGCGACCATCGCGGAGGTTGCGGCCGTCCTGAGCGCGGTCAGGATGGTCATCTCCGACAGCAGCACCGGATACCCGGTGTCGACACGTGCCAGCAGCCCGAACGCGGTGACGGTCTGCAACCCCTCGCGGGTGTTCTTGGGGTGGCCGTTGACATACTTGAACCCGTAAACCTCGCCGTCCGAGGTCGGCATCAGCTCGATCACGCCTTCGGCCGAATGGCTGGCCAGGCGCGGCGTCTTGTCGAAGAGATCCCAGCGGCGGAAATCCTCCTCGATATAGCGGATGAGATCGGCCAGCACGGTCTCGACGCCGATATGGTGAATGAGCTTCATCATGTTCTCGACGCTGACGAAGCGGATGAAGGCGAGTTCGGACGGCAGGGGGGCGGGCATGGGCGGTCTCACGAATGGCTGTATGCGGGGCGGACGAAAGCGCGGCGACCCGAGGGCGGGGCGGCCGGATCGACCATCGACGACGCGGCGCGGCCTTGGTCTTCGAGTAACGGATTTGGTCCAACAAAGTCCAGCAAGGTGACGACGCCACTGTCATGGACCTTTTCCATGACCGGATGCGCCCCCCGAAAGGTGGCCTCGCCGGGGAGCGTGATGCCGACGGCGGGGGCAGTGGCGAGATCCAGGGAATCGGCATCGAGCGAGACGCGCAGCAAGCCAGCCGCCGACACCGGACATGCCCCGTGGAGCGATGGTTTTGGCCACGGCCGAACCGCGCACCATAAGATCACCCGTTGAAATGGACCAGGATGGTATGGAGAAAGGCCAAGGGCGGGACGATCCGGCGCATCCAGATCGAACAGGCGTGTCCGCGAGCCATCGCCGCCTCGACGTCGCCCCCGGGCGTATCCGCGATGGCGCTGCGCAGGAGCTCGGTCGTGCAGGCGGCGGTGTTGAGCGCGAGGGCGATCCGCGCGCACAGCCCAGCTCAAGCGAGGACGGGATCTCAGGGCCAGCTCCGGCGAACCGCCCCGAACGAACAGGCCCGTATCGTAGCAAACCGAAAGCCAAGGGGGCGGCTTTTCGTCGTCGTGGTTCCGAACAACAAGGAACCTGCGCCTACCCGGCGAGTGTGTCGAGGATGGCGGCGCGGAAGTCCTCGGCGACCCGGCTCAGCTTGTGGCCCTCGCGAGTGATCAGGCAGGCCGGGATCGAGATCGGAGGGCCGAACGGGCGATGCGTCAGCTGGGTGTTGGGCAGAAAGGACGCCGTGTAGCTGTCTACGACGGCGACGCCGTTGCAGGCATCGGCCAGGACCGCCGCCGTGTGGCAGTAGCGGACTTCCGCCTGCGGCAGGTAGGGTGCGCCGGCCCGCTCGAAGGCCGTCTGCACGGCGAGGCCCAGATGCGAATCCCGGTCGAGCCCGATCAACGCATGGGCGTCCAGATCACGCGGCCCGACCACGGCATGGGCGCAGAGCGGATGGTCGCGGCGCATCACCGCGACCATCCGGTCGATGCACAGCACCTCGACCGACACGCCCGGATAGCTCTCGAGGCCGAGACAGAGGCCGACCTCGGCGGAGCCGAAGGCGATCTCCTCGATCACGTATTGCATGCGCCGCACGTCGTACTGCACTTGCAGGCCCGGGCGTGCCCGCATCAGCGTCGAGAAGGCGCGCGGCACGATCGTGTGGCCCAGCGGCGGTGTCGCCATGATGCGCAGCTTTCCGACGGCGCCGCTGCGCAGGTCGCGGACGCGGGCCTCGACGCTTCGCAGCTGATCGAACAGGGGCGCCACCTCGCGGAACAGGCTCATCGCGGCCTCGGTCGGGATCATGCGCTGGCGCTCCCGCCCGAAGAGGGCGAAGCCGACCTGCGCCTCGAGCTGCCGGATCGCGTTGGAGACCGAGGGCTGCGAGATGCCCAGCTCGGCGGCGGCGGCGACGGTCGTCTCGTGGATCATCAACGTGCCGAAGACCTCCAGCAAACGCAGGGACAGGTCGTTTCGGCGCGCGATCTTCATGCGGCCGTGATAGCCTGTCTAGAGGCGCGCCGCCAGAAGCGCCCCCATCGCCTGGGCCACGGCGGCCTGGGTCGGGTCGATCACCGGAAGGCCCAGTTCGCCCTCGAGCGGCGCACGGTGGGCCGCCATGCCCGCGCAGCCCAGCACCAGCGCCCCGGCCCCGTCGGAGATCAGGTCGGCCCCGACCGCCTTCAAGCGATCGAAGGTGCCGCGGCCGCGCGCGGTCTCGTCCACGCTCATGTTCAGCGCCCGCTCGCCCGCCACGCGGGCGGCGATGCCCATGCGTCGCATGTAAAGCCTGTGGCGATGCTCCGACGCCGACGAGATGCCGATGATTCCGATCCGGTCGGCCCGCGCGAGCGCCGCCAGGACGCCGCTCTCCTGAATGCCGAAGACCGGCACCGGCGCGACCGACCGGCAGGCGTCGATCCCGGGATCGGAGTAGCAGGCGATGACGAAGGCGGCCGCGTCGTCCCGATCCCGCACCATCCGGGCCAGCGGCAGGACGACCGCATCGGAATCGAGCTGGCTCTCGATACCGAACGGCCCCTCCCGCAGGGTCACGCAGTCGATTCCCGGTCCGCCCTCGAGCCGGAAGGGCGCCAGCGCACGGTCCAGGCCGTCGGTGACGGCCTGGTTGGAGTTCGGGTTGATGACGACGATCCGATCCCTCACGGCACGATCCGGGCGCCGAAATTGGTGGCCGGGTCCAGTTCCGGCACGCGGGTGCCGGGATGGCCGGTCAGGTCGATCTTCTCGCGCGCGACATAGCGCCCGTGACCGGGCTCGACGGCCAGCGCCCCGTCCGCGATCACACGGGTGCCGCGGCAGAGCACGGTGGTGGGCCAGCCCGTCACCTCCCGGCCGTCGAAGGGCGTGTAGTCCATGTTGTCGTGCTGCATCTCCGCGGTGACGATGCGCGTCTCCTCCGGATCCCAGATGGCGATGTCGGCATCCATGCCGATGGCGAGGCTGCCCTTGGCCTTCAACCCGTAGAGCCGCGCGGCGTTGGTGGCCGACAGCGCCACGAATTGCTGGAGCGTGATGCGGCCCTTGCGCACGCCCTCCGAGAACAGCATCGGCAGACGCATCCCGATTCCGGGCATCCCGTTGGCGATCTGCTTGAAGCTGGCCTCGGGGCCGTGGGCGAGCTTGCCGGTCGCGTCGAACCGGTAGGGCGCGTGGTCCGAGGAGAAGACGCTGAACGTGCCCGCCTGAAGATGCCGCCAGAGCGCCGCCTGCGTGGCCTCGTCGCGAAGGGGGGGCGAGCACATGAACTTGGCCCCCTCCATCCCCGGACGATCCAGATCGTCGCGGCTGAGGAACAGGTATTGGGTGCAGGTCTCGCCGAAGACCTTCGCGCCGTCGCGGCGGGCATCGGCGACGAGGGTCGCGCCCTCGGGTGTGGAGACGTGCACGATCAGAAGCGGCGCATCGACCAGCCGGGCCAGCGCGATGGCGCGGTTGATCGCCTCGGCCTCCGCGATCGCGGGATGGCTCACGGCGTGGTAGCGGGGCTGGCTGTGGCCCGCCGCCAGAAGCCGCTCGGTCATCCACGCGATCATGCCGGAATTCTCGGCGTGGACCATGGTGAGCGCGCCGTAGTCCCGGGCGACCGTCAGGATGTCGAGGAACTGCCGGTCGTCGATCCGCATCAGGTCGTAGGTCATGAAGACCTTGAACGACGTGACGCCCCGCGCGAAGGCGGCCGGCAGCTCTTCGGAAAGGACGGTCGGGGTCGGGTCGGCGACGATCAGGTGGTAGCCGTAGTCGATCACCGAGGTGCCGGAGGCGCGGCTGTCGTAGAGGTCCAGCGTCTCGGTCACGCCCATGCCGCGATGCTGCGCGGCGAAGGGGACGAAGCAGGAATTGCCCCCGAACGCCGCGCTGATCGAGCCGGAGGTGTAGTCGTCCGAGGTCATGCCGCCGGTCGCGGATTCCTGGGCGATATGGCAATGCGCCTCGATCCCGCCGGGCAGGACCAGCTTGCCCGCGGCGTCGATCGTGTCGCGCCCCTCCAGCCCGTGGCCCAGGGCGGCGATGCGGCCGTCGGTGATGCCGATATCCGCCGCGAACGTGTCGGTCGCGGTGGCGAGCGTGCCGCCGGTTATGGTCAGGTCGAACATGCCGCGCCTCCCCGGACCGCATGGATGGCGTCGCCGGACGTCTCGAGCGTCCCGCGGCCCGGACGTCGCGGGCGCGCCGCCTCCGCTGCCGCTTGGGCGCGGACACGGTCTGACCCCTGAAACGACGCCCGCTTGCCCATCGGTTTCGTATCCATCAGTCAAGCTCCCCCAATCGTTTCTCCAGCCGGGCGATCAGCCGCGTCAGCTCCTCGTGGTCGCGCTTCGACATCGACGGCCCGGGGGCGCGCACTCGGGCGGAGGCCAGCACGCCGCGGCGCCGCAGCACCTCCTTGCGGATGGCGAGCCCGAGGCCCAGCTGCTGCTCGTAGCGGACGAGCGGCAGGTAGGCGTCGAACAGATCCTCCGCCCCGTCCACGTCGCCGGCGCGGTGGCGGGCGACGACCTGCACCAGCATCTCGGGATAGGCGAAGCCGGTCATCGCCCCGTCGGCCCCGCGCTGCATCTCCTGCGGCAGGAACAGCGCCGAGTTGCCCGTCAGGATCGACAGGCGCGGCACGTCGCCGGTGCCGGTCTCCGCGCGCACCCGGCTGAGCTTGCCGAGGCCGGGCCAGTCCTCGTGCTTGAGCATGACGATCTGCGGGTAGTCGACGGTCAGGCCGACGATCGTCTCGACCGAGACCTGCACGCCGGTCGTCTGCGGGTAGTCCTGAAAGCAAATCGGTGCGTCGCCGAGCGCCGCGCAGACCTGCGCCATGTAGCCTCTTAGCTTGGCCTCGGTCGCGAGGCCCGGCTGGGGCGCGACCATCAGGCCCCCGGCCCCGGCGGCCATCACCGACCGGCCCAGCCGCGCCATGTTGTCGAGCCCGGCGGCCGAAACGCCGACGATGACGGGCACCCGCCCGGCGACGCGGTCGAGCACGTGGCGGGCGAAGCGCTCCGCCTCGTCCCCGGCCATCTTGGGCGCCTCGCCCATGATGCCGAGGATGGTCATGCCGTCCACGCCGCATTCCAGATAGAAGTCCACCATCCGGTCGGTGCTGTCGAGATCCAGCGCGCCGTCCTCGGCAAAGGGGGTGGCGGCGATGATGTAGACGCCGCTGGTGTCGCGGTCGATGCGTGCGGTCACGTTGTGTCTCCCTGATCTGGCGTTGGCGGAATCCGACAGGGGTCGGGTTCCACGATCCGTGCGTAGCGGTCGGCGAGGAATCCGGCGACCGGCATGTTGCCCGCCCGGTCGACACGCATCCGGTCCGGGTCGACCGACCCGTCGCGGAGGGCCGGCGCGACCGCCGCCCCGACCGAAAGCTCGCGCTCCCGCGAGAAGTCGAGGCCGACCAGCCGGCGGCGCTCGATCGCCAGTGGCGCTGCGACCCGCCGGGAGGGGGCCGTCTCGAGACCGAGCGCCGCGGCCCCGGACATGCTCGCGGGATAGGCGGACGCGGTCGCCACCATGTCGCCGCGCGGTTCCCCGGTCGCGAGGTTCGCGACGAACTCGCCCGTCCGGCGGATGTTGGCCATGGTGTCCTGCGGCCCGGCGCCCGCGCGATGTCCGAGGCGCGCGACGATCAACGCAGGGCCGGGCCCGAAGACGTTGAAGAACGAAAACGGCGCCGCGTTGACCGGCCCATCCGGGTTGCAGGTCGTGATCCACGCCACGGGCCGGGGGATCGCCGGCGCCGTCAGCAGCTTGTCGCGCGGCGCCGGCGCGTCGAGGTCCGGCGCGAGCGTCATTCGGGATGGACCACGCCGGTCTGCGAGGTGATGCGCCCGTAATGCTCCGTCCGGCGGTGGCGGGCGAAATCGAAGATCGTGGTCTTGCCGAAGGTGCAGCGGTCCATGTCGCAGGCATGCACGATCAGCTCGTCCCCCTCCCCTTCGGCGCGGGCGACGACATAGCCGTTCGGGTCGACGATGATCGACCCCGCCATCAGGGGATGCCCGTCCTCCTCGCCCGCCTTGGCCACGCCGACGACCCAGGTGGCGTTCTGATAGGCCCCCGCGGTCATCGACAGCTCCGAATGATAAAGCCGCTGCTCCAGCCCCTCGGCGCCGTTCTGGCTGTTCACCGAGGGCGTGTTGTAGCCCAGCACGATCAGCTCCACGCCCTGCAGGCCCATCTCCCGGTAGACCTCGGGCCAGCGTCGGTCGTTGCAGATGCACATCCCCATCCAGGCGTCGAGGTTGCGCCAGACCGGAAAGCCCAGATCGCCCGGCTCGAAGTAGCGCTTCTCGAGGTGCTGGAAGGCACGGTCGGCGTCGTATTCGGAATGGCCCGGCAGATGGACCTTGCGATAGGTGCCGACGATCCGGGCCGCCCGGTCGGTGAGGATCGAGGTGTTGAAGTGCCGGTCCTCGGGCGTCCGCTCGGCATAGCCGAAGCTGATCGCGATGCCGAGCGCGCGGGCCCGGTCGAACAGCGGCCGGGTGGCGTCGCCCGGCATCTCGGTCTCGAACCAGGCGTCGATCTCCGCTTGCTCCTCCATCCAGTGACGGGGGAAGAAGGTCGTCAGCGCGAGCTCCGGATAGACCACCATCCCGCAGCCCTCCTTCGCCGCCCGCTCCAGCAGCGCGAGCATCCGCTCGACCACGGCGGCGCGGCTGTCGGCCCGCTGAATGGGGCCGAGCTGCGCCCCTCCCACGACGATCTCTCGCATAGGTCCGGTTCCTCCTCAGGTGGCGATGCGACGCTCGGACCGGGCGATCGGACGGATCGCCGGCCAGAGCGGCGCGAGATGGATCCCCGCCGCGAGCACGAGCGGCGAGACGTTGTCGCTCAGCGAGCGCACGAGGCCGGCGGCGTGCGGCATCCCGCCCGGCGAGACGCCCGAGGCGAGGGAGATCGGCTTCGCGATTCCCACCCCGTTCGACATCGGGTCGGGCAGCGCGTCGCGTGCCGCCTGCGTCGAGGTCACGTGAAGAAGCGCCACGCCAGTGTCCGGGCCGGAGGAGCACGCCGCCTCCCGTTGGCCATGCGGGGTGATGCCAGACCGGACGATCTCCCCGGCGAACGCGCCAGGCGCGACGAACAGCACCGTCGGGGCCGAAAGGACGACATCGACAATCGGAAGCTCGAAGAACACCAGAAGGATCGGTACGACCGGCGGCAGCACCCGAAACACGGACGCATGGACCACGACCACCGTCTCGACCGGGTGCAACCGGTCGGATCCGCGGTAGGCGGGCGCCGTGCCGACCCCCGCGCCGCAGACTACGATCAGGAGCAAGAGGATCACCGGGATCAGCGCCCCCGCCGGGATGTTCGGGGCATATTCTGCGGCGATGCGCGGGTTGAAAGGTGTGCCGGGGAAGGCCTCCATCACTCACCCGATCTGCTCCCGAAAGGTTCGCGTACACGCCTCTCGCGGGGGCGTGCCGATCCGGCATCGGAATTGGTGCCGTAGCCCTCGACCGTCCAGCCGATCCCCGGAGCGGACGCCCGCGCGCGGGAAACGGTCGACCAAGCCCTCGTTGACCGCGATGCTCCGGTCCGCGAGCCCACGCGGCATTTCCACCGGCTCGGTTTCGGCCGCGACGAACCGGAAGCCCTCGAAGCGCAGGAGGTTCGCCGCCCGCGCCCCGGTCATGGGCGCGACGGCGAAATCGCAGGTGCCCGCGGCGGGATCCGGCAGGATGCCGGAGGACCGGGTGGCAACGATCTCCATCCCGGTGCCGACGCGCGCGCCGATCCTGGTAGGCAGATCGACGACGACGCCCTCCACCTCGTCCGACAGCGTCGTCATGGCATGGGGTGCGGCGGCGGCGCGAGCGACAGGGCGGCGGTCCGGAACATGTCTGTCTCTCCTTGCTGGTGGGGGGCGCCTACATGGCCGCCTCGATCAGATACGGGCCGGGTTCCGCCATGGCGGCGGCGATGGCATGTTGCAGCTCGACGGCATCCTCGACGCGGCGGCCGGGCACGCCCATGCCGCGGGCCAGCGCGACGAAATCGAGATCGGGCCGGTCGAGGTTCAGCATGTCGAGGGCGGAGCGTCCGGGATTGGCCCCCACGGCGGTCAGCTCGGCCTTGAGGATCTGGTAGCTGCGATTGGCGAGGATCACCGTCGTGACGTTGGCCCTCTCGCGTGCCTGGCTCCACAGCCCCTGGATGGTGTACATCGCCGAGCCGTCCGCCTGCAGGGAAAGGACCGGCCGGTCCGGGCAGGCCACCGCCGCGCCGAGCGCCATGGGGATGCCGTCGCCGATGGCCCCGCCGGTGAGCGAGATCCAGGAATGCGGCGCGGCGCCCTCGGTCGCCCCCCAGAGCGCGCGGCCGCCGGTCAGGCTCTCGTCGCAGATGATCGCCCCCCCGGGCAGCGCGTGGGCCACGGCGGCCGCCAGCGCCTCCGGCGTGATCGGGCCGGGGGCGGGAGGCGCCGGCCGCGTCGTCTCGGGAATGACGGGATCGGCGCCGACATGGTCCGCCAGCGCGGCCACCGCCGCCGGCCCGTCGCCGTCGCGGCCCGCGAGCGTGACGGTCTCGCAGCCTTCGGGCAGCAGCAGACTCGGCCGGCCGGGATAGGCGAAGAAGGCCACGGGCGGCACCGTCTCGATCAGCACGGCGCGGCGGAAGGGCCGCAGCGCGTCGAGCGCCTGGTCGATCGGATAGGGAACCTTCGAGATCCCGGCCCGCCCTGCCCCGCGCTCGATCCGCCGGTTGGAGGTCGGCGCGCGCAAGCTGGCCCCCGTCGCCGCGCAGATGCCGTTGAGCCGCGCCAGCGCGTCCGGCGATTCGAGCACCCCTCCGCCGACCAGGATCACCGTGTCGGGTCCCAGCATCCCGGCGGCGCGCGCGACGACGCCCTCCTCCAGCGCGGCGAAGGCCGGTGCGGCGGGCGGCGGGGCCAGCACGCCCCCTGCCTCCCAGCCGATATCGGCGGGCGCGATCAGGGTGGCGACCTTGCCCGGCCGCGAAAGCGCCGCCGCCAGCGCGGCCATCGCGTCGGCGGCGAAGCTGTCCGGCCCCGTCGCCGTGCGCACCCAGTCCGAAAAGGGCGCCGCCGCCCCTTCCACATCCGCCGTCAGGGGCGCGTCGTAGCCGCGATGCCGCAGCGCGTGGTCCCCGACCAGGTTGACCATCGGCGTCTGGGCCTTGCGCGCGTTGTGCATGTTGGCCCCGGCATTGGCCAGTCCGGGCGCGAGGTGCAGAAGCGTCACCGCCGGCATCCCCGCCATGCGCGCATAGCCGTCGGCGGCGCCCGTCGCCACGCCCTCGAACAGGCACAGCACGCAGCGCATCAGGCCGGTCCGGTCCAGCGCGTCCACGAACTGCATCTCCGACGTCCCGGGATTGGCGAAGCACACGTTCACCCCGGCCGCGTGCAGCGACCGCACCACGCTCTCGGCGCCGTTCATCTCGGGTGTCTCAGGCATGGGCTGCATCCTCCGCTGTGTTGTCCCGTGCGGCCTGCAGCACGGCGAGGCGCTTGCGCAAGGCGTCGGATCGCGTTCGCTCGACCGCCGGGCTCCGGTCCGGGGCGCGTTCGGCGAAGTGGCATGCCACCTCCGACCCGCCGACCCGGCGCAGCTCCGGCCGGTCGATGCGGCAGCGGGCCTCGGCCATGGGACAGCGGGGATGGAAGGCACAGCCAGGCGGCGGCGCGAGCGCCGAAGGCAGGTCGCCCGCCACCTGCTGGCGATCGACCGGCGCGTCCGGGTCCGGCCGCGGCGCCGCGGCGATAAGAGAGCGGGTATAGGGATGGCGCGGGGCGGCGAAGAGATCGGATGCCGCGGCCAGCTCGACCACCCGGCCCAGATAGACCACCGCCACCCGCGCCGCCATGTGACGCACCACGGCAAGGTCGTGGCTGATGAAAACGTAGGCGATGCCGAACTCCGCCTGCAGGTCCTGCAACAGATTGACGATCTGCGCCTGCACCGAGACGTCCAGCGCCGAGACCGGCTCGTCGCAGACGATCACCCGGGGGCGCGTGGCGAGCGCCCGCGCGATGCCGACCCGCTGCCGCTGCCCGCCGGAGAACTCGTGCGGGAACCGCCCGGCATGCCAGGGCTGCAAGCCGCAGGTTTCGAGAAGCTCGGCGACCTTTGCATCGACGTCGTCGGGACCGGCGAGGCCGTGCAGGCGCAGCGGCTCGGCCAGGGTCTCGGCTACGCTCATGCGTGGATTGAGCGAGCCGTAGGGATCCTGGAAGATGATCTGCATCCGCTTGCGCATGTCACGCAGGCCACGCGCGTCGAGCGCCATCACATCCTCCCCGTCGAGCGAGACCGCGCCGGAGGTGGGCTCGATCAAGCGCAGGAGGCTGCGCCCGATGGTGGACTTTCCGCAGCCCGACTCGCCCACGATGGCGAGGGTCTCGCCCTCGGCCAGATCGAAGCTCACATCGGTGACGGCCTGGACCGTCCCCACCACCCGCCGCAGCATGCCGCGACGAACCGGGAAATGCTTGGTCAGGCCCCGGACCCGCAGCACCGGGCTCATGCCGCCGCCTCGATCGGCGCGCGCCAGCAGGCGACGCCGTGGCCGGGGCTGAGGTCGCGCAGCGGCGGATCCTCGGCGCGGCACTGATCCGTCGCCAGCGGACAGCGCGAGGCGAAGCGGCAGCCCGCGATCCGGGCCCAGGGCGGCGGCACCGTGCCGGGGATGGTCTCGAGCCGTCCGACGGCCGCGTCGATGCGGGGCACGGCCGCCATCAGGCCGATCGTGTAGGGATGCTGTGGATCGGCGAAGAGCGCGGCGACCGGCGCCCGCTCCACGATGCGGCCGGCATACATCACCACCACGTCCTCGCAGGTCTGCGCCACGACGCCGAGGTCGTGGGTGACCAGAAGGACGGCGGCGCCGGTCCGCCGGCGCAGGTCGCCCATCAGGTCGAGGATCTGCGCCTGGATCGTCACGTCGAGCGCCGTCGTCGGCTCGTCCGCGATCAGGAGGTCGGGATCGTTCGCCAGCGCCAGCGCGATCATCACCCTTTGTCGCTGCCCGCCGGAGAGCTGGTGCGGGTAGTCGTCGACCCGGCTCGCCGGTGAGGGCAGGCCCACGAGGTCGAGAAGCTCCACCGCCCGGGCACGTGCCGCGGCGGCGTCGAGGCCGGATTGCTGCCTGAGGCTCTCGATGATCTGGTCGCCGCAGGTATAGACCGGGTTGAGCGAGGTCATCGGCTCCTGGAAGATCATGCCGATCCGCCCGCCGCGCAGGCGCCGCATCTCGCGCTCGGGCAGTTCGAGCAGCTCCTGCCCATCGAAGCGGATCGACCCGCCCGCGTAGCGGCCGGGGGGCTGGGGCAGAAGGCGCATGATCGCGAGCGACGTCACCGACTTGCCGCAGCCCGACTCGCCCACCACGCCCAGCGTGCGGCCGCGATGCAGGGTGAAGCTGACGCCCTGCACGGCGCGTTGCGCATGGCCGTCGATGCGGAACTCGACCTCGAGATCCCTGACCTCCAGCAGCGGGGCGTCGCCGGGCGCGCTCATGCGGCGGGATAGACCATCGGGGAGACTTCGTCGTGGCGACGCCCCGCATAGTCGAGCCCCTGGAATGCCGCCTCCGCGCGGCGCTGCGCCGCCTCCAGTCGCGCCAAAGCGTCGGGAAGGTCGAAGGCCGGAACCTCGCCGTCGACGACCACGTGGCGCCCGTCCACGAAGACGTCGCGCACCGCGCGTTCGGCGGCGACGTAGATCAGCGAGCGCAGCGGGTCGCGCACCGGCATCATCGCCGGGTCGGCGATGTCCGCCAGGAACAGATCGGCCTTGGCCCCGGGTGCCAGCCGCCCGATGTCGTCGCGCCCGAGGATCGACGCGCCGCCCAGCGTGGCCGCGTCGAAAATGTCGGAGGTGCGCAGGTCGTAGGGGTTCTTCGAGACGACGCGGCTCAGATAGAGAGCGTTGCGCAGCTCCTCGAGCATGTTGTGCGGATAGGTGTCGGTCCCGATCCCCACCGGGATGCCGCCCCGGATGTAGCGGCCCACGGTGTTCATGGTGATGCCGCGCCGCTGGAACACGGTGGGGCAATGCGCGATCGCCGCGCCCGAACGCTGGAGCAGGCCGAAATCGTCGGCCTCGGGCCAGAAGACATGGCCGTAATCGTTGAGGAAGATGCCGTGGCCGATGATCGCGCCGGGCTTCAGCACCCCGAGCCCGTCCAGCCACTCGAAGGGCGTCACGCCGTGGCGGCGGGTGATCTCCTGGAACTCGACGACCGATTGCGCGGCGTGGATCTGGAAGGGCAGCCCCCGCTCCTGCGCCAGCGCGAAGCTGTCGGCGATGAGCTCGGCCGTGCAGGTGTCGATCTGGCTGGGGCAGATCATGCCCGACAGCCGCCCCGACGGGTGGGCGATGGCCGCATCGACCGTGGCGACGGCTTCGTCCATCGCGGCGCGCCCGCCATCCGCGCTCCATTCGTACTCCACGACATGGCCGTTCCGCGTGCCCCAGGCGGCGGAGCGGTACATCGGGCCGACGACCCCGCGCAGACCGGAGGCCGCGAACGTGTCGATCCAGCCGTCCCAGGCGACCGAGAGGTCGACGAGGGTCGTGACGCCGGAGCGGAGGAGTTCCGAATAGGTGACCTCGACGCAGGCGCGGCGTCCCTCGTCGTCGGGCCGGAACAGCGGCATGAACTCGTAGAGCGACGACATGCCCAGCCGCGGCGAGCCCAGCTCGTCCAGCATCCCCTTGTTCATCGCCTCCGAGGAGGGATGCGAATGGATGTTGACGAGGCCCGGCGAGACCAGCCGGCCGCGCCCGTCGATTTCGGTCGCGACGGGGCCGTCATAGGGACCGCCGACATGAACGATGCGGTCGTCGTCGAAAGCGACGTCCCCGTCGCGCAGATAGGTGTGACCTCCGCGCGCGGCATCGTGGGCGACGATCCAGGCGGCGTTTCGGATGACGGTGACGGGCATGGTTTTCCTGCTTCGGGTCGGAGGAAGAGTCCGGCCGCCGCCTGGCGCGGCGGCCGGGTCGGGATCACTCGGCGAACTTCAGGTCGAGGCCCTTGTAGAGACCGGCGCCGTAGATGTTGTGCGGCGTCACCGTCTCCAGTTCGGTGGACTGCGCGATCACCATCGGCTCGTGATAGAGCGGCAGCCAGAGCGCTGCGTCGTGCACGATCTTCAGTACCTGAGCGTAGCTGTCGGCCCGCGTCTCGTCCGTGATCGCCGTCGCGCCGGCCAGCAGCAATTCGTCGGTCCTGGCGTCGTTCCAGTTCATCCGGTTCGGCGTGGGCATGTTCTCGCTGCGGAAGTAGAGGTTCAGCGCATCGCCGGAGGACACGTAGGGATAGGACATCCCGAACATGTCGAATTCCTGCGTGGCGAGCTTGCCCCAGGCGACCGTCGCGTCGAAGGCCTGGATCTGCATGTCGACCCCGATCTCGCGCAGATAGGCCTGCACCGCCTCGGAGAGCTTGGCCCAGCCGGAGCCAGCGAAGACATAGGCCGTCGGCGCCAGCCGCACGCCGTCCTTCGCGCGGACGCCGTCGTCGCCGCGCGCCCATCCGGCCTCGTCGAGGATGCGGTTGGCCTCCTCGGGGTCGAACTTCAGCAGCGTGTCGTCGAGCGACGCGTCCCAGTCGAGCGCCTCCTGGCTGACATAGGAATAGGCCGGCTGCACGACACCGAAGAACAGATCCTCGGCCATCGCCTCCTGGTTGACGGCAAGGTTGATCGCGCGGCGCACCGCCGGGTCCGACACGGTCTCCTTGTCGATCTTGAAGCCCATGAAATAGGTCCAGAAGGCCAGATCGGACTGCACCACCTCGACATTGGGCGCCCCTTTCAGCTGCTCCAGCGCGATATAGGGGACGTACTGACTGATTTCGCTCTGGCCGGTCAGGACGGCGACCGTCCGGGTGTTCTCCTCTGGGACGATCTGCCAGGTGATCCGCTCCATCGAGGCGGGACCCTGGTTGTCGTGGAACGGCGCCCCCCAGGTATAGGCGTCGTGACGCTCGATGATCATCTTGTCGCGCGGCGTCCATTCGACCCAGCAGAACGGCCCGGTGCCGTTGAACCCGGTGACGCCGAAATCGTCGCCGAGCGCTTCGACATTCGCCTGGTCGACAATGGTGCCGAAGCTCTGGGTCAGCTGGTAGAGCAGCTCCGAGAAGGGGGCGGAGAGTTTGTATTCGACGGTATAGTCGTCCGTGGCCGTCACGCTCTCGACATCGCCGGCCCGCCAGGCGACGGGCGAGGACGTGTCGGGATCGATCCAGCGCTCCACCGAATAGACCACGTCCTCGGCCGTCATCGGTTTGCCGTCGCAGAACTGCACGTCCTCGCGCAGCTTGAAGGTGTAGAGGGTGCCGTCCTCGCTGACCTCCCAGCTCTCGGCAAGGCCGGGCTCGACGGTCAGCATGTCCGGGGCCAGCGAGACGAGTGTGTCGCCGATCATGAACAGCACTTCGGACGCCGCGCGTGACGTGGTCTTGTGCGGGTCGTAGTTGTTGCTGTCGACCTCGCGGACGATCGTGATCTCCTGCGCCTGGGCGAGCCCGGCGCCGAGGAGCATCGCCCCGGTGGCAAGTAGGATCTTCATGGCGGTTCCTTTTCCTGTCGGCGTGGTTTCGGTCCGGTCGTTCAACCCCGCAATCGCGGGTCGAGCACATCGCGCAGCGCGTCGCCCAGCACGTTCGCCGTCAGCACGATGAGGAAGATCAGCACCGAGGGGATGACCGCGATATGCGGCGCGAAGAGCAGGAAATCGCGGCCCTGCGCCGCCATCATGCCAAGCTCCGCCACGGGCGGACGGGCGCCGAGGCCAAGGTACGACAGCGCCGCCCCGATCAGGATGACCTGTCCGAAGCGCAGCGAGATGAAGATCATGATCGAGGAGATCGCGTTGCGCAGCAGGTAGCGCGTGAACAGGGCGGCGTCGGACAGGCCGACCGCGCGGCCCGCCTCGATGTATTCCTGCTTCATGACGCTCACGGCGATGGAGCGCGCGATGCGCGCGCAGTCGGGAACGGTGGCGATGGCCAGCGCGACGATCACCGGCCATGCCCCCGGCCCCATCACCGCGACCAGCGCGAGGCCCAGCAGGATCGCCGGGAAGGACAGCATCACGTCGACGACACGCATCACGTAGGGGTCGATCGCGGACTTGAAGGCCGCCATCAGCCCCAGGATCGAACCGAGGACGCCACCCAGCCCCACCGACAGCACGCCGATCAGCAAGGTCAGCCGCGTGCCGTAGAGCGACCGGGACAGCATATCCCGTCCCTGTCCGTCCGTGCCCAGCGGATGCGCCCAGCTTCCCGTGTCGGTCCAGACCGGCGGCTGCATGACGCTGCGCGAGCTGGCGAAGGGATCATGCGGCGCGATCAGCGGGGCCGCGACGGCCGAGAGCACCACCAGCGCGAGGAACACCGCCGAGGTCAGCGCGAGCGGATCGGACAGGAGCCGCCGCCACCACGCCCGGCCCGGTGCCGGCCCGTCGGCCGGAGGGGCGTCGGCGGCGGCGCTCATGCCTGCACCCGCGGGTCGAGCAGTGCGTAGAGGATGTCCACGATCATGTTGATGAGGATAAAGGCCAGCGCCAGGATCAGGATCGCCCCCTGCGCCAGCGGGAAGTCCGAGCTCAGGATCGCGCCCACGGCCAGCCGGCCAAGGCCGGGATAGGAGAAGATGCTCTCGGTCACGACGGCCCCGCCCAGCAGGTAGCCGGCCTGCAGGCCCACCAGCGTCACCACCGGGATCAACGCGTTGCGCAGCCCGTGCCGCAGGATCACCCGCCGCTCGCTCAGGCCCTTCGCCCGGGCGGTGCGGACATGATCGAGCTTGAGGACCTCCAGCACCGAGGACCGGGTCATCCGCGCCACCGGGCCGATGAAGATCGCGCCCAGCGACAGAGCCGGCAGCGCGACGTGGCGCAGCCCCTCCAGCGTCCAGAGCGGGCCGCCGCGGCCGATGAAGGGTAGAAGCTGCCAGTGCACGCCCACGAGCTGGATCAGGATCAGGCAGATGAAGAAGATCGGCAGCGACACGCCCGCCACCGAGATCGCCATGATGATCCGGTCGATCAGCCGGCCGCGATGGACGGCGGCCAACGTGCCCATGGCGATGCCCAGCGGAATCGACCAGATCAGGCAGGCCAGCATCAGCTCGGCGGTCGGCCCGATCGCGGCGGCGAGCTCGGAGACGACCGTCTTGTTGGAGATCAGCGAGCGGCCAAGGTCGCCCTGCAACACCCGGCCCAGATAGCTTGCGAACTGTATCAGGACGGGACGGTCGAGGCCCATATCCGCGCGGATGGCGTCGACGATCTCGGGCGTGGCCATCGGTCCGGCCAGCACGATCGCCGGATCTCCGGGCACGAGGATCAGAAGAAAGAACCCGAGAAGCAGCACCCCGAAGAGCACCGGAATGGACACCAGGAGCCGGTTGGCGACCTGCGTCATCATGCGGAGGCGCCCTCCCGCTCGTACACGATCTCGCCGCCCAGCACCGTCAGGTCGCAGCGCGTGGACAGGATGTCGTCGGGTGCGCAGGCGAGGATGTCGGTGTCGAACACGGCGATGTCGGCGAGCTGTCCGCGGACCAGCCGCCCCTTGATCCCCTCCTCGTGCGCCGCATAGGCCGAGGCGTAGGTATAGGCGTGCAGCGCCTCCTCGGGGGTCAGACGGTGGTCGGGGCCGATCTCCGTGCCCCGGTCCGTCTTGCGGGTGACCATGGCATAGATGTTGGCGAAGGGGTCGATCTCCACCACCGGACAATCGGTGGAGGCGGACGGGTCGAGCCCCGCATCGATCCAGGTCCGCATCGGATGGCTTTCATGGACCCGCTCCGCCTCCAGCACGTCGAGGTAGAGGTCGCCGAAATAATAAAGGAACGCCGGCTGCGGCGCGGGCAGCACGTGCATCCGGGCCATCCGCTCCATCTGGTCGGGGCGCAGCCAGCCGCAATGCTCGATCCGGTGGCGGCGGTCGGGGTCGGGCGCCTCGGCCAGCGCGGCCTCGTAGGCGTCGAGCACCTGCTCGATGGCGGCGTCGCCGATGGCGTGGATGGCGAAGCGGAAGCCCTCGCGGTGGCCCTCGCGCACCATCGCCAGCAGCTCGTCGTCGCGCAGGCAGAGCAAGCCGCGCTCCTCCCCACCCTTGTAGGGCCGGGTCATGGCGGCGGTCTTGCCGCCGGCCGAGCCGTCGGTGAAGATCTTGACCGGCCCGATGCGGAACCGGTCGTCGCCGGCGCCCGACAGCATCCCCGCCGCCCGCGCCTGCGGCAGAACCGTGCGGCCCTTGTCGCCCATCAGCACGGCATAGACCCGGACCGGCAACCGTCCGGTGCGATGCGCGGTCTGATAGGCCAGCATCTCGGTCCAGCCGTCCCGGATGCCCACCGCCGCCTCCATCACCGATGTCAGGCCGCGCGACAGGCAGTCCCGCCCGCCCCGCTCGATCGAATCCACCAGATCCGCGACCGTCGCGTCGGGCAGCACGGCCATCACCGGCTCCCGCGCCGTTTCCGCGAGCAGGCCGGTCAGGCGCCCGTTCTCGCGCCCGATCAGGCCGCCCTGCGGGGCCGGCGTCTCCTCGTCGATCCCGGCCAGCTCCAGCGCCTTCGTGTTGGCGACCGCGAGGTGGCCGCAGGTGCGCACGATGTAGACCGGATGGTCGGGCGCCGCCGCGTCGAGCTCCTCCCGGTAGGGGTGGCGCCCGACATCGAGCTTGAAGTGGTCGTAGCCGCGCCCGATCACCCACCCGCCCTGCGGCGTCCGCGCGGCCTGCTCGCGCACGGCGCCGAGCAGCGCCTCGAGCGTCGGCGCGGCGGAGGTCCGCAGATCGACCTCGGCCATGGAGGTGCCGTAGGGCAGCAGGTGCATGTGCGCGTCGTTCAGCCCCGGCGTGGCCAGCCGCCCCGCCAGCTCCACGACACAGGTGTCCGGCCCGATCAGCGGCGCGATCTCCTCAGCCGTGCCGGTGGCCAAGACCCGCCCCCCGAAGGTTGCGACCGCCTCGCAGAGCGGCAGGCCCTTTCCACACCAGACCTTGCCGCCAGTCAGGACCAGATCCGCCCGAACCGCGCCATTCTCCGTCGTTCCGTCCGTCACGTCGCCCCCCTCGCACCGTCCGAGACCTCGGTGCCGCCTCCACGCAACCGGGATTGACCCTCTCCTGTCAACGACGACGCGTGGGGTCGTTTTTCTTGGGATCATCGCGAAACGCCTTGCGCGCCGAGGCCGGATGCGGAACTCCGCCCGGGTCGCCGGCTTATTAATTTCTTGATAGGCCTATTGTCGGATCGATCGACCGGTCCAACACAACGCTGCCGGTCCGGTCGCAGATTCCGGACAGGGGACGAGCGGGCTCCGGCCTGGCGACAAGCTGCGGCCTGCAATTGCCATTTTCCGGCACCTCAGACGGCACCGTTGAGGGGTTCTGTCGCACGAAACTGTAGCGCGACGGGGCCCTGTTGCACAGATCGGCTGAACGGCGGGGTTCTCCTTCCCCGGACAGACTTGTTTCATGGCCTCTGTGACGGGAATGCCGAGCGCAGTGCAGCCGTTCAGGACGGCGATGCGGACCTGGATCTCGGCAACCTGTCGGTCGAAGTCCCGTGCCATCAGCCGCCGTCCCAACAGCTTCATGCAATGCATCTTCGTCTCGACGCGGCTTCAGCGGTGATATCCGCTCCATCGACGCCACAGGGCTCGGCCGAGATACTTCGATGGTCGCAGCGTCTCGTTGCGCGCCACGGCTCCGGCGGTGACGGTCTTCCAGGGTTTCGCATTTCATGCGGGGCGGGATAACGGCATGGGCACCGCGGTCGGCAATGGCATCGTGGCACTCGCGTGTGTCATAGGCGCCGTCTGCCGTGACGCTGCCGATCTTCTGATCCTCCGGGATCTGGCCAA
This sequence comes from uncultured Jannaschia sp., assembly GCF_947494025.1. GTDB lineage: Bacteria > Pseudomonadota > Alphaproteobacteria > Rhodobacterales > Rhodobacteraceae > Jannaschia. The sequence goes on along the minus strand of NZ_CANLTQ010000015.1, from coordinate 14,366 downwards.
GAAGGTCGGGCAGCACCAGCGCGTCACCGATGTGGCTCCCGGTGGCCCCGACCGCGCGAACCTCCAGTGTTTGCTCGTCGATGCCGAGGTGGATCTTGCGCCAGACCCGTCGCTTGGAGCCACCGTGCTTGCGGACGTGCCACTCGCCTTCGCCCTCAACCTTGATCCCGGTGCTGTCTACCAACAGGTGCGAAAGACCTTCGGAGCCGCGGTAGGGGATGTTGACGGCCAGGGTCTTCTGACGGCGAGACAGCGTGCTGAAGTCGGGCGCCGTCCAGTCGAGTCCAGCCAGCCGCAGCAGGCTCTCGACGAACCCGGTCGTCTGCCGAAGCGCCATGCCGAACAGTACCTTCATCGAAAGGCAGGTCTGGATGGCGGCATCGCTGGAGCGTTGCTGGCGGCCGCGCCTGCCTGTCGGCACGGCATCCCAGTTCATCTCGGGGCCGAACCAGATCGTCCGCGAGCCCCGCCGCTTGAGCGCTTCATTGTAAGGGGGCCAGTCCCTGGTCCTGTAGGTCGGAAGGGTCGGCCTGCTCATGCATCACAGCTAACACGCTGGATTCACAAGATTGATCCCTCACGCAATTTGTGCAACAGAGCCACGCCAACGGATACGCGTCGGATTGAGAGCAAACCGCTTTAGCCTGACAAATGCTCCGAAATCTTAGACAAGAACTACGACGCGCTCAACGAGCCATACTCCCGCCAGTGCCGCGATCCCAACCAGCGCCGCCTGTCGCAGGAGCGCCGTCCATGTGCGCGACGCCCGCCGCAGTCCCGCCACGAGGGCCAGCACCGACGCCACAATCGCGAGCTGACCCGCTTCGATACCGAAGGTGAAAGCGGCCAGCGCCGGTATCATGCCCGGTCCGCGACCGAGGATCTCCTGCAGCACGAAGGCAAAACCCAGCCCGTGCAGCAGCCCTACCGCGGCCATTATCCAGACCGCCTCCAGCCGCTGACGCCACGCCGCAATCGCCGCATAGAGGACCGTCGCCGCGATCGCCGCCTCTACCGCAGGGATATACCACGTCCAGCTCGGCACGGCGCCGAAGATCGAGGCCATGAGGGTTGCCGCATGACCCAGCGTGAACGCGCTCACCAACCAGACCAGCCTTCGCGGCGAGGTTGCACCGAGCGCCAGGCACACCACGAGCAGAACATGGTCCCACCCCTTGAGGATGTGCACCACGCCCTGCCAGATGAATCCGCTCGCGGCCGCAAAGCGGGAGCCGTTGAAATTCACCCATCCCTCAAGTTGACCCGCGACCGTACGCTGCAGCGGCGGATCGAGCCGCGCATCGAGCAGATGCGTGTCGACGCTGACGCCCTCGGCGAGGGTGAGTGGTGGGTGCCCGCTGCGCAGGCCCACCGTCGCTGCCGGCATCGGCACAGAAAGCCGCAGCGCGATCACGAAGACTGCTTGGCCGAAGCCCGGATCCGCACCGGTGCGCGGGCCCGCCAGAGCGGCCTTTGCGGCGCCGACGTCGAATGGGCCCTCCGCCATCGGCAGAAGCCGCCAGTCTTGAAGCTCCGCATCGAGCGGAAGGTTGTTCTGGCGCCAATCCGCCACACCCTCCAGAAGCGCGGCGGCACCGTTCCGGTCCTGCCGCAGCGCTCCGCGCGAGATGAAGCGCGTCCCCCCGTCCGCCGCAACTTTCAGGAACGGCGATGCGAGAGGCCGATCCTCCGCCGCCGCCGCCGCGATCTCGCCCGCGAAGACGAATGGCGCGGGCAGGCGCAGATAAGCCACGAGCCCGTCCTGACCCTCGTCCAGCACGTAGCTCTGAATGACGGTGCCGGGTGAGAAATGCGCCGCCGCCGAATTCGCCGCAAGCAGGAGCGCCAGCAGCGCCGCGAGCCGTGTCATCATCCAGATCTTCGAACGGAACCGGCCCGGCAAACGAGCCGAGCCGATCGATTTCTGACTGCGCATGTGAAGCAAGGCAGGCGAGGCCCGGTTTTGCCGTCTTACTCGAACAGCGACGCCTGCCAATCCGGGTTCGGCAGCTCGTCGACCACTTCGAACGTGTAGCTCCGCGTATAGGTGCGGCCATGCCTGTCGGTCGTCTCCACCGCGAGCGTATGGACCCCCGTCGGCAGGTCCGCCGGCAGCTCCGCACGCCACAGGTGCTGGCTGTTGTCGGTCAGGTTGCCTTCGGGGAAGGGACCCGGGACGCCGGCGTAGTGATCGTTCTTGAACACCCGGTAGCCGGCCGTCGCCTCGCCGCCGCGGTCTGAACGCACCGCCATCGCCGCCTGTGTCGATTGCTTGGCGAGGGCCAGCGGGTCGGCCCATTCCGACCCCTCCTTCTTTGCCTCGCCCGTGCCGCTCTGGGTCTGCTCTGCCGTGATCGGTTCGCCGTCGTTGATCCGCACGGTGACATCGTTCTCCCGGGAGCCGTTCCAGACGTTCACCGCGGCCCAGGTGCCGCCTTCCAGATCCTCGCGGGTCAGCATGTACATGTCACCGAGATCGTTCCGGCTCACCGGCGGCGTCACATCGGCCGGGATCGAGTAGGCCCGCGTGAACGCCAGCAATTGCTCGGCCCACTCGCGGAAGCGCGGCGTATTGAAGCTGGCGTGCAGCTGCTCGTCCTCGTCGCGACCGAACGCCCGGTAGCTTTCGACATAGTCCGATCCGTCGAACGACAGCACATAGAACCCGCGCGGGGCGCCCGAGCGCTGAGTCGCATGCGGCACGCCCTGATCGTTCAGGTCGCCCTGCCACCACGAACCCGAGACGGCACCGGTCACGATCTGGTTGAACGGCGCGGTGGCGAGGCCCGTGTTCTCCTCCCAGCCCTCGTAGCCCACTCCCTTGAGCAGGTTCTCGGTGGTGTGAGTGTGCCCCGACAGACCAAGTGCCGGACGCTCTCCCACGATTTCGGCCACATCGGAATAGTTGTCGGTCTGATGTTTGGCGGCGGTGTTGTCGGTGTAGGTCTGGAACGGGATGTGCGCGTTCAGCACGATCAGCTTGTCCTGCGGCACATTCTCGAGGTCGTTCTCCAGCCACGCCATCTGCCGGTCGTGGATCACACCGTTGTAGGCCGGGTTCTCCGCCGGGTCGCAGAAAGGATGGTCATCGACCCCGTTGCAGGGATAGCGCACGTTGTCGAGCACCACGAAATGCACCTGGCCGATGTCGAAGGAGTAGTATTCCGGCCCGAACTCACGGCGGAACGTGTCGAACGAATTCGCGTCGCTCTCGGCGTCCAGATCGAGATCGTGGTTGCCGGCGACGAAATAGTACGGCGTCTTGCCCACCGCCGCGATCTGCTTGAAACGCGGGAACAATGAAAGGTCGTCGGACACGATGTCGCCCTCGAAGATCAGGCACTCCGTCTTCGAGATGTCCTCGTTCTGCAGCATCGCGCCCACCGTCTCGCGAACGTAGCCGACCTCGGTGTTGGAATAGGGCTGCGGGTCGCCGAACACGCGGCAGTCGAACTGTTCTCCCACCTGGTCCTCGATCAGCGGAAAGTTGATCTCGGCCGGCAGCGGTCCCGTCGGTGCGATTCCCCCGAAGCGCAGATCCGGCGAGCCCTCCACCTTATGGACGTAGGCGAATTGCGGAACCATCTGCTGGTTCACCGGCACCGCATGATCGGCCGGCTTGGTGATGAAGAGGTTCATGTCGTCGTAAGCGGAAAGCTCGTAGCTGCCGTCGGCACCGGTGGTCACCACCTCGCGTCCGTTCGAAACCATTACCCCCTCGACGCCGCTCTCGCCCTCGTCGAATTGGCTGTCGCGATCGGCATCGAGAAAGACGGTTCCGCGCGCGGTTTGGTCCTGAGACTCGCCCATGGTCTGCACGCTACCGACGTAGCTCGCGTCCTTCGCCAATGCAGGCAACGCGAAGAGGCATGTACTGACGAACAGCGCATATCTTATATCAGACATAAGCCTCAACTCCGCGACGGTTTCGATTGTCAGGTGCGACGACGGTCAGTTTGCACAGTCATCTGATAAAGTCTAAGATTATTACCGAACGTCAACCGTATGAGTAATCCAAGGACTTCCACGTCGACGACGCATTTAATCAGCTGATCCGCGGAGGAATTCTTTTTCCCACTGTGTATCGATGTTCGATCCCACGATTTGATGGCGATTCCGGCCATGGGAATGGAAGGAAGCGCCACGACCATCCGCGTCTACCACCGCCCCAACCCCTCGCCCCTGAGAGGATTGACATATCCTCGCAAACGGTGAAACGTTTCACTAGTCGAGTCCGAGACCGGGAATTGCCGAAGCGTCATGGCCAGCTCACACGGAAAGAGAGCGGGCGGGCGGGCCACGGTTCGGGACGTCGCGCGGGTAGCGGGTGTTTCGATCGGGACGGTATCGCATGTTCTGAACGACAGCAAAGCTGTGACCGATGCCACCCGCCGTGCCGTTCTCAACGCGGTCGCGGCACTCGACTACCGTCCGAACAGCCTTGCCCGGTCGCTTATCGCCCGGCGACCGCGCCAGTCCGAAAAGCGGGAGCGGGAGCGACCGCGACTCGTCTCGATCGGCTATATCTCGATCGACTACATGGTGCAGATCGACAGCGTTCCCCGCTCGGGCGAGCGCACCTCCTCGCGGTCGATCGAAAAGATGCTCGGCGGGCCCGCGGCGAATGTCGCGGCTTTCGCCGCAGGTATGGGCGCGCCGCTCGAGATCCATGTGGAGATGGTCAGCCACATCGGCACGGATGCCGACAGCTTGTGGGCACTGGAAGAGCTCGAACGCCTGCGGATCGACGCCAGCGGCGTGTTGCAGCAGCCTGGAGATAGGCTGTCGCGCTGCATCGTGATGGTCGAGGATGACGGTCAGCGTACCATCGTCAACGAGCCTTTCCAGGTGCCTGTCGAGTCCGTTGCGCGCCACCTTGGCTACCGCGCCACCGAGACCACGGCGGCCTGTGCCCATTTCGATGGATTCCACCTCGCCGCGGCCGAGCAGATGCACGGCGCCCTGCGGGAGGCGGGCTACCTGCTGTCGCTACATTCCGCCGGCCTCGACCCCGCGCGGCAGACAGCCGAGGGCTGCCGTGGGCTGCTCGAGACGTTCGACCTGCTGTTTCTCGACGGGGACAGCTTTGCGCGGATGACGAGGCAGGATCCCGCCATCGCCACCGATCCGTCGCGGGTGTTCGCTCTCGCCCCGGATGCGAGGTGCAGCGCGGTGCTGGTGACGCGCGGGGCGAAGGGCGCCGTGTTGCTTCGCCCCGGCGCCGCACCCGTGGATTGCGTGGCGCCGGAGACCGAAGTGACCGATGTCACCGGCGCGGGCGACGCGTTCACCGGGATCTATCTTGCCTCGTGGCTCGCGCAGGGCGACCACGAGGCGGCCTTGCGTCACGCGGTGCGCGGAGCCAGCCTGTCGGTCACGGCGCTTGGCGCGCAGGGGCGGCTGCCCGGCGCGGTCGAGGTCGCGGATGCCGCAATCGAGGCGGATGCCTGACATGACCAGCCGGCCTTCCCTGCCCCCCGTACTTCTATGCATCGGGGATATCGACATCGACATCATCCTGCGCGTGCCGGCGCCTCCGGGCCGCGACCAGAAGGTCAACGCCACGCGCGTGGCGCAAAGCGCGGGCGGCATGGCGGCCAATGTCGCCGTGGGGGCCAGCCGTCTGGGGACTCCGACGCGGATGCTGGGGGCGGTCGGGGACGACGCGATGGGGCGCGAGGCGCTGACATCGCTGAGGCGCGAGGGGCTGGATCTTGACTACGTGGCGGTGCGTGCAGGCGAGGCGACGTTCTTCTGCGTCATCATGGTGGACGCCGAGGGGGAGAAGTCGCTCGTGAAGGCGATGAGTCCTGCCTATCTCCCCCGTCCGGACGACCTGACTCCCGCGGCCTTCGCGGGGATCGGCCATGTGCACTTCACCTTCACCGAACCTGCGCTTGCCCGCCGTGCGCTCGATCGTGCGAGGGCCGTCGGGGCGACGGTCTCGCTCGACCTCGAGGCCGCCGATATCCCCGAGGGTGGCGGCGCGGTCCCCGACCTTCTGTCCGCGATCGACATCCTCTTCGTCAGCGAACATAGCCGGGCCCGGATCGAACGCTTCGCCGGACCGCTAGACGTGGAGGGCCGGACGATTGTCACCACCCGCGGCAGCGCGGGTGCGCGGCTGGAGCGGGGCACAACGCACCATGAGGCTCCGGGCCGCAAGTTCGACGTTTGTGACACTTCCGGCGCGGGAGACGCTTTCGCGGCCGCCTTTCTGCATTGCCGCCTTTCGGGGATCGACGACGCGCAGGCACTGGAATTCGCCAACGCAGCCGCCGGCCTGTCGACCCGTGCCTACGGCGCACAGGCGGGGCTGGCGACGCGCGCCGAGGTTGACGCCCTTCTCACCACGCCCAACAGCGGGATCCCCCATGTCTGACCGTCGCTTCGAATATGTAGAGCAAAGGCGCGCGCAGGGCCTGCCGGAGGCGGAGCCTTATGTGATGGAGGGCCTCCGCGACATCGTCGACGAGGGGGTTCTGGGCGCCTCGAACCATGTCGCGCTGGCATTGCCGTTGGTGGCACGCCTTGCGGCCGAGCCGCGCGCCACCGCGGGAAACGAGGCGCTGGAGCTGGCACAATTCATCGCCGGGACACGAGGCCTGGGTGCGCCCATCGTCGCCAACGCGCTTCGGTGGCAAACGGATGGCGCGGCCCAGGCCGAAGACGCCGCCGCGCTTCTGCACGCACGGGCCGAACATTGGGGGGTCACGGCGGCCGAGCGGCGTCGCGCGCTTCTCGCGAAGGGCGTCGCAGCGCTGGACGGATACCGCCGTCCGTTGATCTTCGACTATTCCAGCACGGTGGCCGACCTGGTCCGCGCAATGGCGGACAGGGGCGGTCTCGACCGGATCGTGATCCCCGAAAGCCGGTCCATCGACGGCGGCAGGCGATACATGACCGCGCTCGCGGATCTCGGCGTACCGATCCTGTTCGTGCCCGACGCGGCCATAGATTATGCGGCATCGCGCAGTAGCGTCTTGCTTCTGGGGGCGGAAAGCGTGACCCGCGATGGCGGGATCAGCAACACCGTCGGCTCGATTGTGGCCGCCCGCGCCGCCCTGTCCTGCGGACTGCCCGTCTACGGCGCTGCGGATCTGTTCAAGGTCGGCGAGCGGGACGCCGCCGAACTGCCCGCCCCCGAACTTCGCCGCTACGATTTTCTTCTGAAGGAGGGCGAGGTCGCCTCGACCGAGGCGCCCGAGATCGAGATTGTCCCGCCTGCGCTCGTCACCGCGATCCTGACCGAGATCGGACCCGTGGCACCCGAAGCGATCGCGGATGCGCGGGTGCACCGCGCCCCCTGACACAAGAAAGGCAGCATCATGACTCCCTCTGACAGCCATGCATTGATGCAGCGCGAGCTCGACGAACAAGCCGGCATCCTCGAGGCCGCGGCCGGGCCCTTGTCAAAGGCCGCCGCCGGGCTGCACGGTGATCGGGACAGCACGATCTGGATCGGTGGATGCGGCGACAGCCTGTTCGCCGCGCAGGCGATGGCCGGCCATTTCCGTACCGCCGGATGGGACATGCGCGCTGCAAGCGCGGCCGAGATGCTTTGGGACGCGCCGATCTCGGACGGGGATCGTGTGGTCGGGATCTCGATCTCGGGCTCGACCCGCCGCACGGTCGAGGCGCTGGCAGCCGCAAAGGCGCGCGGCGCCCGGACCCTGGCGATCACGCTGAAGCCCGAAAGCGCGCTGGCCGAGACCGCCGACGCTGTGCTGCCCCTGCCCTACACGCCGATCAGCCGGGCCATTCCGCATGGGCTCGACTACCACGTCACGCTTCTGGCGCTGGCAGCCCTGGCCGGGCCGATCGACTGCGCCCGGATGGTCGAGGCCATCGCGGACGCGACACCCGGATTACTGGCCGAGGCGCGGAGGCTGGCCGCGGGTCTCGGTCCGGAGGCACGATTTGTGTTCCTCGGCGCGGGGCCCGCGCTTGGATCGGCCAATTTCAGCGCGGCGAAACTGCACGAAGCCGGCGGGCTGCCCGCCTTTTCCCACGAGTCCGAGAACTTCGCCCACGGCGCGCATTTCATGCTGCGTCCGGGTGATCACGCGGTTCTCGTCGGGGCCGGGGGGCCGGGGGATGCCCGGACATTTGCGATGGCGCCCGGCCTCGGCAAGCTCGGCGTATCGGTGGCGACGGTCCCGGCGGTGGCGGGCGACGGATGGATCTCGGCCCATCTCGGCGGCCTCTCGGCGCAGGCGCTCTGTCTCGCCGTGGCCGAGGCGCGCGCGCTCGACGTCACCGATCCGGGCGCGGGGTCGACCGCCGCGGCGGTCCAGCGGGAGTGGTTCGGCTGGACCGCCGGATGATCAAGCCGGATTTCGCCGCGCGCGGGCCCGCAGCCTTTCTCCTACGGCGTTGTCGGCCATCACGCTGCCGATAAGCAGCACCCCGATGGCGGCCAATTGCCATGCCTGCGAGATGTTCGCCAACTGAAGCGCGACCTGCAGCGTCGTCACGATCAGAACCGCAAGCACGGTCCCCGAGATCCGGCCGATGCCGCCGAAAATATGGGCCCCGCCCAGTACGGCGATGGTGACAGACAGAAGCTCCATTCCCTCGCCTGCGTCGGGCCGCGCCGCCTGGAACCACGACAACGTCATGATGGCGGCCAGCGCGGCGATGACCCCGCTGAGGCAGTAAAGGCCGAAGCGGATGTGCCATACCTTCACGCCCGACAAGAACGCGGCCCGCTCGTCGTTGCCTGCCGCGTAAATGTGCGAGCCCAGCCGGGTCTGCGACAGCATGACATGCAGGACGATCCCAAGGGGAACGAACACCGTCCACATATGGATCGGAATACCGATGAAGCGCCCCTGCGCCAGCGTGCCGAACCAGGAGGGCAAGCCACCAATGGGCGTTCCGCCCGTCAGGGCCAGCGCAAGACCTGAATAGGCAAAGAAGGTCGCGAGCGTTGCCATCAGCGACGGTACCCGTAGCGTGCAGACCAGCACCGCGTTAACCGCGCCCAGGAGGCCGCCGATGACGAGCCCCGCGGCGCAGGCCGCGAGCAGCGGCACGCCCAGCCCGAACATCCCCGCGATGGCCAGCCCGACGAGGGACATGTTGGCCCCAATCGAAAGGTCGATTCCCGGCCCGCCCGACAGCATGACCAGCGTCTGCGCCATGCCCAGGACACCCAGCACGGGGACGTATTGCAGCAGGTAGCCCACGGTCGAGGCCTGCAGGAAGTGCGGGGACAGGACCGCGCCGGCAAGCGCGGCTGCGACAAGCAGACCGACGAGGAAGACGAGGCGCTGCGTCAGCGGGTCTTTCATCCTGCCCTCCGCGTTTCGATGGCGTCGATGACGAGAACGACGACCAGAAGGCTTCCGATGACGACGGTTTCCCACAAGGAGGAGACGCCGATCAGCACGAGCCCGTTCTGCGTGATCTTGATGAACAGCACCCCCATGAGCGCGCCGACGAGGCTGCCCACGCCGCCGCGTATGTTCGCGCCGCCGAGGATTGTCGCTGCGATGGCCTCCAGCGCGATGTTGGTGCCGATGTTCACCTCCACGTTGCGCATCCGTGCGACGTAAAGCACCGCCGCAAGCCCTGCGAACAGGCCCAGCAGGGCGTAGGCTTGGATCTTCGTGCGATCGACGCGGATACCCACCAGCCGCGCAGCGGTCTCGTCGCAGCCGATCGCCACGACCCGCTGACCCCACGGCGTGCGCCGTAGCAGAAGCCATGCAAAGACGTAGACCGCCGCCAGAAGCAGCGCGCCCGAGGGTATGCCCGCGACGTCGCCCAGCACAAGAAAGGACAGGCTGCTGGGCAGCCCGCTGATCCACACGCCGCCTATGACGAGAAACAGCACCGCGAGGTAGACATACATCGTGCCAAGCGTCGCCACGATCGGGGGCACGCGGCTTTTCGAGATGATGACGCCGTTCAACGCTCCAAGCAGCGCACCGGCGGCAAGCCCCACCGGCACGACGACCCAGTCAGGCATTCCCACCTGATAGGCCCGCCCGATGAGTACAGCCGAGACGGCGAGGATGCCGCCCACGGACACGTCGATGCCGCCGAGGATGATGACAATGGTCATGCCCGCGCAGACGATCCCCAGATCGACCGAGTTGCGCAGGATCGTCGTGAGGTTTCGTTCGGACAAGAAAAATTCGGACTGAAGGGCGAAGATCGTGCACAGCACGAGCAGTGCCATCAACAACAATCCTTCCCGGCCGATACGGATCGGCCGGGAAGGAAAAACAGACGCCGTGCGGGCCACGTCCATCTCAGAAATCGAAGTCGTCGATGTTCTCTTCGGTGAAGACCGAGGGCGGCCCTAGAAGGACCACGTCGTCCTCGGGCAAGTACTGGATCGGATTCTCCAGCCCCTCGACCTGGAACTCGGCGGTGATCTCACCGCCGCCGGCCAGGTGGTCGCCGACATGGACCATCAGATAGCCGAGGTCGGCCGGGTTCCACAGCACCGAGAACGGCATGGCACCGGACTTGATGTAGTCGCGTGCTGTATTGGGTGAGCAATAGCCCGCCGTCAGCACATCGCCTACGGCCCCGGAGGCCTCGACCGCCTGGGCGATACCCGGACAGGTCGTGGAGGCCATGCCCAAGATGGCCTTGAGATCGGGATTGCGCGTCATCGCGTCCGTCGCGAACTGGTAGGCGCGCTGCGCGGTGCCGTCGGTATGGTCGACCGAGACGATCTCGATTTCGGGGTAGGTGGTTTCTGCGCGCTCCTCGACGGCGGCGATCCAGTTCTGCATCGACTGGATCGTGGGCGAGTCGGACACGATCGCGATCTTCCCGCTTTCACCGATCCGGTCGACCATCTCGTCGAGCAGCGTGTAGCCAAGATCCCGGTCCAGCGCCTGCGCGACAAAATACTGCCGGTCGCTGTCGGGCGCGTCGGCGTCGGAGGTCAGCACGATAACGCCCTGTTCGCGCGCCCGAGCTATGGCCGGACGAAGCGTCTCACCATCGAGCGGCGAGATCGCAATCACATCGAAACCCTGCGTGACGAAGCTTTCGAAGATGCGAAGCTGGTCGGCCGCGTTGGTACTGGTCGGACCCTCCTGAACGTATTCGACGCCCAGTTCCTCGGCCGCGCGCGCCGCGCCCTCTTCCATCGCGACATAGTAAGGGATGCCGGCGATCTGCGGGATGAAAGCGATTTGGGTGGGATCGTCCTGCGCCAAGGCGGGCGCTGTCACGGCAAGGCCGAGGGTCACGCTGCTGAAAAGGATACGCTTCAGGGACATTCTGGCTACCTCTCTGTTTTCCGTGGTTCGTTTCACGTCGTCTCTGCCGGGCGACGCTTGGCTGCAGCTGCACCGGTGATGTAGCCGACCACCTCTTCGGGGGTGGTGTTCGCCGTTTCCAGAAGGCCGATCCGCTGCCCGCGCCGCAACACGGTGATCCGGTCGGAGACTTCGAAGACGTCTTGAACGTTGTGCGAGATCAGAACCACCGACTTACCCTGCCGCCGCAGCGTCTTGATGAACTCGAGCACCTTGCGCACCTCGGCCACGGCCAGCGCGGCGGTGGGCTCGTCCATGACGATGATGTCAGCGTCGATGTTCAGCGCACGGGCAATGGCCACGCCCTGCCGCTGCCCGCCGGACAGGTATTCGACCCAAGTGTGGATGTCGGGAACCACGACGTCCAGCTCATCGAGCAGCTCGCGACTGCGCCGATGCATCGCCCGCCGGTCGAGGAAGGAGATGCCGGCCACGTTCCGGGTGATCTCGCGACCGAGGAAGATGTTGTCCGCGATGGTCATCTTCCCGGCCAGCGCGAGTTCCTGAAAAATCGTGGCCACGCCGCGGCTCCATGCATCCTGCGGCGAGCTGAAGCGCACTGGGGTCCCGTCGAGCTCCATCACGCCTTCGTCGGGCATATGCGCCCCGGCCAGCGTCTTGATCAATGTCGACTTGCCCGCGCCGTTGTCCCCGACAAGCGCCATGACCTCGCCTGGCCGCAACTCGAAATCCACGGAATCAAGCGCAACCACGCCACCGAACCGCTTCACGATTCCCCTCATGGCCAGCTTCAGCGTCCCGGTCACTCGTCCTTCACCTCGAATTGAAACGTTTCAATAGCCGAAGCTTCGGTCTGGCGAGGTCGGAATGTCAAACGTTTTCTTCGCTGTTTTTCCGGCGTTCAGAAACACGATCCAAGGAAACCGCTACCGATGCGCGCCGAGGACTGAAGATCCACCACACTGGAAAGTCGCGAATTTCCTGAAGGCTCCTGGACTGTGAAAGGATGGAGCTATGGGAACGATCTCGACGGGATATGTGCCTGTATGTGCGCGAGTGCATGGGCTGCCCCTACTGGGTGGTCCGGTTTCGGTCCTAAAACGGATTGCGTTCGATCAGGTGCATATTCTGCGGCACTGAAGACGTTCCGGCCCTCCCCGGGATCGAACAGACCGCGGATGTCGCCGAGGGCATGGAGATGGGGATCGCAAGCGCGGGCGCCGATGCGGCAGAGGTGAGCCTTCGACCCGGAGATGGCCCTTTCGATCAGGGTTCAAGTCTGGCGCGCGAGCGGGCCGGACCGGCATCCGGCCTCCCTGGCCGTTCCGGCTCCCCGGCCGCTTTCGAGCTCCTGCGGAGATGTCGTCGGGGATCGCGACGGTGCCGGGCGACAGGGCCGGGGCGAGCCGGGTCTCGACGCGGATGCGGAACGCGGCCCGGTCCATCGCGCCCCCGATCGCCCGGAGCGCGATCCCCGCGTCGCGGGCGAGTCCGTGAACTGGCCCCCTTTTCGACTGGACACTTGGGCTTAACCATGGAGGCTTGGGGATAGCCTTAAGCACGTGCTTATGTCTGACTATGAGATCATCACCGACGGCGGCCGACGGCGCCGCTGGTCGTCTTCCGAGAAGCTGCGGATCGTCGAGGAGACGCTGGATGAAACCGCCAGCATCTCGGTTGTGGCGCGCCGCGAGGGCGTGGCGCCGAATCTGCTGTATCGTTGGCGGCGTCTTATGCTGCAGGGAGGCGCCGTGGCCATTTCAGGAGACGATGATGTCACGAGCAATCGTGCCGTCCGGCAGATTGAAGACCGCATTCGCGAGTTGGAGCGCCAGCTCGGGCGCAAGACGCTTGAGCTCGAGATCCTGAAGGAGGCGCTCGACAAGTCACGCTCAAAAAACTGACATGGCTTGCGCAGTCGCAGCCGAAGGACGGTTCCCCGTGAGCGTGGTGGCCGAGACCTTGGGCGTCTCCCGATCAAACCTGCATGATCGCTTGACAGGAAGCGCGAAGCCGCGTCGGCGCTATTACAAAGCGCAAGACGCGGCGGTGGTGCCGCTGATCACCGCGCTGGTGGCGGCGCGCTCGACTTATGGATACCGCCGGATCACGGCCATTCTGAACCGGAAGCTGCGAGCCGAAGGTGCAGGACCTGTCAACCACAAGCGCGTTTACCGCATCATGCAGGGGCAGAACCTGCTGCTGGCGCGGCGCTACACCGAACGTGAGAGCCGCGCTCATGACGGCAAGGTCGTGACAATGCGCTCGGACCTGCGCTGGTGCTCCGACGGCTTCGAGTTCACATACTGGAACGGCGATATCGTTCGGGGCGCGTTCATCATCGACGCCCACGACCGCGAGATCATTGCTTGGTGCGCCGTCGCGAACGCGGGCATCAGCGGGTCCGACGTGCGCGACATGATGCTGGCGGCGGTGGAAACGTGGTTCGATGGGCATCGCGCGCCGCACCAGGTCGAGATGCTCAGCGACAACGGATCGCCCTACATCGCCAAGGATGCCCGCATCTTCGCTCGCCAGCTCGGCCTGAAGCTCTGCTACACGCCAGTGAAAAGCCCGCAGAGCAATGGCATATCAGAAGCTTTCGTGAACACGCTCAAGCGCGACTACGTAAACGTCACGCCGCTGCCAGACGCCGTCACCGTCCTCGGATTGATCGCCGGGTGGTTCGAGGACTACAATGAAAACCACCCGCACCCGGGGCTGAAGATGCGCTCACCACGCGAGTTCATCGCCGCTCAAACCGTAACCGCCTGAGTGTCCGGTGAAACAGGGGCAAGACCAGGCGGCGATGACGGTCCGCGTCTTCCCGCGCCTGAAAGGCTGGCGCCGCATGGTCCGGTCAGGCCGGACCGGCCTGATACTGGTCCGCGGACGCTCCCGCGCGGCCATGCTTTTCCTTGTATAAGACCCCGGACCGGCGCCCGGTGGATCGGGGAGCGCCGCCCCGCCTCCGGCGTCCCGGCCGGCTCCTTCAGGGTGCGGCTCCTTCAGGGCGATGTCCGGCGCCGCACGGACGATCCGTAAGCGTCCGGGCTCGCTGCCCTGACGTCGTCCGCTGAGCATCGATAGTGTCCACTATGAGATAATGGACACTAT
>NZ_CANLTQ010000014.1 GCF_947494025.1 uncultured Jannaschia sp. | reverse complement strand
GCTGGCCCTGGGCAGGGCATTGCCGAACCGCCCTGACCCGGACGAAGGCAGCAGGTCCTGAAGTGCGCGGCCGTACATTGGAACAAACTTGTAACCGACAGATTGCTGTCGCATTCTTCCCACGCCTCGGGGCGGTCTGGCGATCTCGCCGCCGAACTCGGGATCAAACCCGTTACGCTCTATCGCTACGTCGGTCCTGACGGCACGCTGCGCAAACACAACCAAAAGGTGCTGGACGTCAAAACCCTTCGCTCAGCGAAAACGTAGCTCCCCGCCCCCTCCCGCAAACGACTTCAAGAAGGCGGTCGACCTGTGACTATCCAACATCGTCTTGGCCACCCTCGTAGGCACCTATTGCCCAATCGCCGCCACGATTGAAACGTCCTCGCCATGCAATGCGTCACCGTCACCTCTCGGAGTTCGATAAACAGACTGAACGGGAGGACAGAACGGCACGACGACCGATCACATTCGCCGCACCTCGACCGGCTGGGACCGCCGCGATGAGATCGCCTTCCCGCGGACGCTATGCTGGCGGCGAAACCAAGTCTGTTGAAGCGGTCCCCGAAGATCTCGCGGACCGGCCTGAGCCGTCAGACCAGACGCTTACGGAGAGACGAACTTACGGATAACATGCATCAAGCAATCCCATGCCGATCGACGGGGCCAGGAACAAGCCCGGCAAGCGCCATGACCGCGTCCGTGTGAAGCCAGGCCAGCGTCGATTCCGCGCCTTGGTTCACGCTGATGCCCTGTGGGTCGATCCCGTCGCGGCAGCCGCCGTCCGGGGTCACGAGGGGACAACCGACTTCGTTGCGACCAAGGAACCAGGCGTGCGCCCGCTGCGCCTCTCGGGTCCAGTCCGCATCGCCCGTGAGCGTATGGGCGGCAAGCGTCGCCTCGACCTGCGCCCAGGCGTCGAGAGGTTGCTGCGCGTAGCGGACCGGGCCACCGGGCCGTCCGTAGCCGTCGGAGCCCGGGGGGCGGAAGGCGCCGTCGTCCGCTGTCTGGATGCGCGACATCTCTCGTAGCGCATCCAGGCCCGCCTCCGCGAGTTCCTCCCGCCACCACGCGCCGTCCAGCGCCCCCTGGGCGAGACGCGGACTGTCGTAGGCCAGCTCGGCCTCGAAGGTGAGACCGGGCGCGCGCTGCCACAGATCAAGCAGCCGATCGGCGAGCGTTCGTCCCGGAGCGTCGACCGGAAGGTCGAGCTCACGCGCCACCGAAAGCGCTCCAAGCGCCCACGCCCAGGGCCGTGGCGATCGGAAATCCGTCGCGGAGGGCAGCACGTCCCGCAAACGTTCCCGTGCCCAGTCCCCGATCCCGTCCGGTAGGAGCGCTAGGGCTGTCTCCGCGAGCGTCAGGAGGGTGCGCGCGGACGCATCCTCGTCCGGACCCCCGATCCATTGCCGGTCGTGAGAGAGGAAATTTCGGAACCCACCCGCCTCGGCGTCCCAGGCGTGATCCACGAAGGAGGCGTAGATCACGGCCAGTCGCCCGGGCCGGGGATCGACCGGATCGAGACGCGCGCGTCGGGCGCAGAGCCAGAGCGCGCGCGATACATCGTCGAGACAATAGCCGTGTCGACGGTCGGGGACGATACATCGGGCGTGCTGCCAGATTCCGCAATCGTCGGTCAGACGGACGAGGTGATCGAGAGGGGCCATCGACGAAATCTCCGCTGCGATGCGCGATGCCTCGCGCATGGTCGCGTGGGGGTATATGGAACCGGCGCCTGCGTCGAATGGTTAATGCCAGACACGGCCGAACGATGCCGTCCATTCAATGACATCGTAGTTCAGGCAACGCGGTCGGGCCGAGCGTGTCTTCGAGGAGATCCTGCCATATGGACGTATTGTCGCTTCGCGGGCGCCGTTCGCGATACCCGCTGCGCGTCGCGCTCGTCGGGAATCATCCGCCCCGCCGTTGTGGCATTGCGACCTACACGCGCGACGTCGCGATCGCGCTCCGCGCTGCCGGGCATGTCGTTCACGTCACCGCAATGTCGGAGCCGGGGAGGAGGCATCCCTACGGGTCGGCCGTCGATCTCGAGGTGCGGCAGGACATCCGTGCGGATTATGCGAGGGCTGGGCGCGCGATCGCAGCCTGGGCGCCCGACGTTGTTTTCGTTCAGCATGAATTCGGCATCTTCGGCGGTCCGGCCGGAGCGTGGCTGATCGACCTGATCGACGCCGCCGGCGTCCCGAACGTCGTGCAGCTCCATACGGTCTTGGCCGAACCCGACTTCCATCAGCGCGCCGCGATGGAGGCGCTCCGACAGCGGACGGCGTCCTTCGTCGTGATGGCCGCTCGCGGGCGGGACATGCTGGCGGAGACCGGCCTCTGCGGTCTGTCTGTCCATGTCGTCCCGCACGGCACGCCGGACCGGGCGCGCATCCGTCCCGCAGATATGCGCCGGCGGCTCGACTGGTCCGACCGGCCGACACTCCTGACCTTCGGCCTGCTTTCACCGGGCAAAGGGATCGAGACGGCGATCGCTGCTCTGCCGGCGATCCTCTCGAGGGTTCCGGACGCGCGCTATGTCCTGCTGGGTGCGACGCATCCGATGCTTCTGGCACAGGAGGGGGAGCGGTATCGCGACGGCCTTACCGATCTGGCGGGCCGACTTGGCGTCGAAAGGGCGCTCCGGATGGAGAACCGCTATCTCGACGACACGGATCTCTGCGACGCGCTGCAGGCGGCGGATGTCTACGTGACGCCGTATCTCAACCGCGCGCAGATCACGTCCGGCACGCTCGCATATGCGCTGGCCTGCGGCGTGCCGACCGTGTCGACCCCGTACTGGCATGCCGAGGATGTCCTCCCGGCGGAGCTTTTGTTTCCGTTCGGCGACGTCGACATATTGGCGGCGCAGGCGATGGACCTGCTGACGCAACCCGATCGGCGGGAGGCGCTGGCCCAGCAGGCTTGGGACGAGAGCCGTCCGGCGATCTGGCCCGCGGTCGCCCGTCGGCTCGACACCGTCCTGGGGACGGCAGCGCAGGTCGACATGCCGACGATCGCGGCCGAGTAGTCCGCATGCGGATCGGGATGGTCGCGCCGATCGCCTGGACCTGCCCGCCCTCGGGCTATGGGCCGTGGGAAGCCGCGACGAGCACGTTGACCGAGGCGCTGATCAGGAGGGGCCACGACGTGACGCTGTTTGCAGCCGGAGGCTCGTGCACGGCCGGCACGCTTCGGGTGACGGCGCCGCATCCCTACGAGGAGGGGCCGCTCGACGTGAAGGTCTGGGAGGCGCTGCATCTTGGCGCCGCCATGACCGAGGCGGCCCGTGGCGCGTTCGACGTCATCCATGTCCAGTGCGACTTCCCTGCGCTCCCCTTTGCGCCGCTTTTGCCCGTCCCGATGATCGTGACGCTGCACGGCTTCGGGCCGCCCTCCGTGCGTGACGCGGTCCTGCCGATCTGGCGCGCATACGCGAACGACGCCCATTACGTTGCCATCTCCGATGCGGATCGGCATCCCGACCTCCGCTACGCCGCCACCATCCACCACGGTCTCGCCCCGAGCGCCTGGCCGGCTGTCGCGGAATCCGCGCCGGACGCGCCGCTCGTCTTCTTCGGCCGGTCGCATCCGGAGAAAGGACCGGCCGCCGCCATCGACGCAGCCCGCGCTGCCGGCCTGCCGATCCGCCTCGCCGGGATCGTCGCGGATGCCGACTACCACGCGACCGAGGTCGTGCCCCGGCTGGAGGATCCCGGCGCGGTCTGGATCGGCCCGCTCGCTGGCACGGAGCGGGCACGATTCCTGGGCGCCGCGCGCGGACTCCTGCATCTGATCGCCTTCGATGAGCCCTTCGGTCTCTCGATCGTCGAGGCCATGCTCTGCGGCACGCCGGTGATCGCGCTGCGTCGGGGCTCCATGTCCGAACTGATCGAGGAGGGCGTGACCGGCTTCCTCGTCGACCGCCTGGAGGACGCTCCGGCCGCGATCGCCCGGCTTCCCGAAATCGATCGCGCGCGATGTGCCGCGCGAGCGCGCCTGCGCTTCGCCGACGATACGATGGCGGCACGCTACGAGGCCGTCTATCGAGCCGCCCGGGCCATGAAGCTGCAGCAGCTGGCTATGGACGAAACCCCTAGGAAACTCCGATGATGTCTGTGCCGGGATCGTTTCCAGGCTGCGGGTCGCACATCGCGAGCGCCGCATCGTCGGCCCTGAGACGGTAGGTTTCCGCTGATTTTGCGCGGAACGACGTGCTTACATTCAAAGATCAACCGCCAACGTCTCACCAGGCCTTACGACAGCCCATTCTACTCTGGCTTGCCACATGTCTCCCGTCCTTCTGACGATCACAGGTATATCGCCAGCAGGATTGAAGCCCTCGGGCCGATCCGGCGTCGGAGTCACCCCCGTCGGACCGCCAGACCGTGCCGCCCCTCCGGCATCGCGCAGGTGTCGATCTCCGTCGTCATCATCCGTGCGAGGTGTTCCGCGCCCGGTCGCGAGCGCGGGCGTCCCGTTCCGTCGAGCATGACCGCCCGGGCCAGGCCGAGGCAACGGTCCAGGTCAGTCCCCGCGCCGCGTCAGGGTCCGCGAAGGCGGCCGGATCGACGGCGAAGTCGCAGAGCAGCCGCTCGATCACCCGACCCCGGAGCCGATCCTCGTCGAAGAGGGCGTGTCCCCGCGTCGTCCCCAATCGACTTTGGCCCATACGTGCGCGCGAGTCGCTGGTGCGCGGCGTGTTCTGCGCATGACCCGCGGGCAGGCTCGAGATGGCGGAGGCCTCTAGCCCGATCGGCACCTCCGCTTCGTCGCAGGTATAGCCCTGGAGGTTCCGCTGGAGGGTTCCGGCTTCCGCCGCCTTCGCCATCGGATCGGCGGGGCGGACGAAATTGTCGATGCCGATCGTCCGGAACGCCGCATCGCGGAGGCGGTCCGAGGCGCGGGCGGCGAGGTCGAGGCGCTGCCCGGCGTCGGGCAGGTCAACCTCGCGGATCATTACCTGCCGCTTCGAGACCCGGGGCACATGCGCGTAGCCCTCGAGCGCGATCCGGTCGGGCGTGAAGCTTTGCGGCCGGCCGATGGCATTCGGCACGCGAAGGTCGAAATCCTGTACGCCAGGGCTCGCCCGCGTGATCCCGCCCTTCGTCAGCGTGTCGAGTCGGGGCGCGCGGCATCGTGGCGGCGATCATCGCGAAGAGGCGGCGCATCAGGTCGGGCGGCGGAAAGGTCGGCGTGCCGCCGCCCACATGCATTTGCTCGACCGTGATGCCGCCCGGAAGCGCCGCGGCGACGAGCGGGATCTCCGCTTCGAGGGCGTCGAGATAGGGGGCGAGCGGCGCCTCGGTCCCGGTTCCCTGGATCCGAGAGGCACAGAACCAGCAGAGCCGCCGGCAGAACGGGATGCGGACGCAAAGCGAGATGCGCGGCCGCGCCGGCACCTCGGTCGGCCGGTCGCGCATCGTCTCGGGTCCGACCGCGTCGGAGAAGTGCGTGGCGGGCGGATAGCTGGTGTAGCGGGATGCGCAGGCGGTGAGCGCGCGGGCCGTGAGGCCGGCGTCGAGACGGTCCATGCTCCGCGCTTGCCCCACACCCGTCACGCGCGCCTTGATGCAGATCAGCGGACGTGACATCTTCGCCGCCTCCACTCACCGATCGGCCTTCAGCCCATGTCCCGCATCGACCTTTCGCTCGCCACGCCCGACTGCGCCGCCTGCCCGATCCGGCACCGGGCCGTCTGCGCCACCTGCGAAGGCGAGGATCTCGCGCGCCTCGCCGCGATGAAGAGCTATCGTTCCTGGCAGGCCGGGGAGACGATCGTGCTCGAAGGCGAGGCGCTCGCGTTCGTGGCCTCCGTGGTCGAGGGCTGCGCCACGCTCACGCGCTCGCTCGAGGACGGACGGATGCAGATGGTGGGTCTGCTCATGCCCTCGGATTTCCTCGGCCGGCCGGGTCGGGCCGCCGCGCCCTATGCGGTCACGGCCGCGACCAAGGTGACGCTGTGCATGTTCGACCGGCGAGCCTTCGAGCGGATGATGGTGGAGACGCCGCATCTGGCCGGGCGGCTCCTCGAGATGTCGCTGGATGAGCTCGACGCAGCGCGCGACTGGATGCTGGTCCTCGGCCGCAAGACCGCCCGCGAGAAGGTCGCGACGCTGCTCACGCTCGTCCTGCGGCGCGCCTCCGTGGCCGACCGGCCGCTCCGCGCGGAGCTACCGCTCACCCGCGAGGCGATGGCGGCCTATCTCGGCCTCACGATCGAGACGGTGAGCCGGCAGATGACCGCGCTGCGCAAGGCGGGGCTGATCCGGCTCGAGGGGGCGCGCGGCCTTTCCTGCGACGACCTTGCCGCATTGGCGGCCGAGTCCGGCGACGACGAGGACGGCGCGCTGCCCGTCTGAGGCGGCTTTTTCACGCGGCTTGATCTCGATCGAGGCCACGCCCGCGACGGACATGTCACCGGACCCACGACGATCGGGAAAGGACCGGCATGTCGGACTATCCCAAGCTGGCCGGGCTGGGGCTGCCCGCATTCCTCGCGGCGATGGCGGCGGACTGCGCGCGGGACGCGGCCGACATGGTCCCTGCGATTCTCGTCCTGCTCCTCGCGGCGGGGGCGTTTCTGTGGACGCTCAGGGCGATGCCCGCCGATGGCCGGGGGCCGGCGCCGCGTCCCGCCCCCGCGGGCTACATGGACGGCCCGATCCGCGCCGGCGTGATCGCCACCGGGCTCTGGGGCGTCGTGGGCTTCCTCGTGGGCACCTGGATCGCCTTCCAACTGGCCTTTCCCGCGCTCAACATCGAATGGCCGCAGCCCTACGCCAATCTCGGGCGCCTGCGCCCGATCCATACCTCGGCGGTGATCTTCGCCTTCGGCGGCAATGCCCTGATCGCGGCGTCCCTCTACGCGGTGCAGCGGACCTGCGGCGCGCGGCTCTGGGGCGGCAACGCGGCGTGATTCGTGTTCTGGAGCCACAACCTCTTCATCGTGCTGGCCGCGACCGGCGACCTGCTCGGCGCCACGCAGTCCAAGGAATACGCCGGACCGGAATGGTACGTGGACATCTGGCTCACGGTCGTCTGGCTGGTCTATCTCGCCGTCTTCCTCGGAACGATCCTGCATCGACGCGAGCGGCACATCCACGTCGCGAACTGGTTCTACCTCGCCTTCATCGTGACCGTGGCGATGCTGCATGTGGTCAACAACCTCTCGGTTCCCGTCAGCATCTGGCGCTCGACGTCGGTGCAGATCTTCGCCGCCGTGCAGGACGCCATGACCCAGTGGTGGTACGGCCACAACGCCGTCGGGTTCTTCCTGACGGCCGGCTTCCTCGGAATGATGCATTACTTCGTCCCCAAGCAGGCCGGGCGGCCGATCTCCGGCTACAAGCTCTCGATCATCCATTTCTGGGCGCTGATCTTCCTCTATATCTGGGCGGGGCCGCACCACCTGCACTACACCGCATTGCCCGACCGGGCCGCGACGCTCGGCATGGTGTTCTCGGCGCTCTACTTCCTGACGCCGCGCCTGTGGGGCCGCACGGAGATGCATTCGGTCGCCGCGATCAACCTGCACTTCTGGCTCGCGACGCTGGAGATCGTCCTCTACGCGGCATCGATGGGTCTCGGGCATCATGGAGGGCCTGATGTGGCGCGAGGTCGACGCCAACGGCTTCCTCGTCAACGCCTTCGCCGACGCCGTGTCCGCCAAGTTCCCGATGTACGTGGTCCGCGCCCTGGGCGGCGTCCTCTACCTCGCGGGCGGGCTCGTCATGGTCTGGAACATGTGGCGGACAATCCGCGCGCCCGAGGCGCGCCCCGTCCTCGCAGCCACCCCCGCGGAGTGAAAGAGATGACGAAGGGCCCCCGTAGCCCCGACTACGATCCCACCGACGACCCCGAGATCGTCACCACCGGGGCGGCGCTGCGCGAGGGCGACATTCCGAACGAGTTGCCGCCGGAGACGAAGAGGATCACCTTCCACCAGCGGCTCGAGCGAAACGCGACGCTCCTGCTCGCGGCGAGCTTCGCGGTCGTCACCGTCGGCGGCGCGGTGGAGATCGCGCCCCTCTTCTGGCTCGAGAACACCATCGAAGAAGTGGAAGGGATGCGCCCCTATTCCCCGCTCGAACTGGCCGGGCGCGACATCTACATCCGCGAGGGCTGCTACACCTGCCTTAGCCAGATGATCCGGCCGATGCGCGACGAGGTGGAGCGCTACGGGCATTACTCGCTCGCCGCCGAGTCGATGTACGACCACCCCCACCAGTGGGGCTCCAAGCGGACCGGGCCGGACCTTGCCCGCGTCGGCGGCCGCTACTCGGACGAATGGCATGTCGACCACCTGATGGATCCGCAGAGCGTCGTGCCGGAAAGCGTGATGCCGAAATACGCTTTCCTCACGGACCGGCGCGTCGAAGCGACGCATATCGGGGAACTGGTCGAGACCCACGCGATGGTGGGCGTGCCCGAGCTTTCCGGGCCTCGCGAAGATCCGCGTCCAGATGGTGGACCACTCGATCCGCCATCGGACCTTTCGGTGAAGTTCGCGCTCGCCCGACGCGGCGACGCGCTGGCCGAATACGAGACGACCCTCGACCGCGACACGGACCGCGCCGGGGCGCCGCTGGAGGACCATTACGGTCTCACCCCGGGGGGCTGCGCAAGCGCCTGTTTCCCGACCCCGCGAAGGTTCGATCGCCGACAATCATACAGGGGCGGAAACCTGTCCACGCAACGAGCGGGCTTCGCCCGCATGCGGACGAAGCTCGGGGAATACCACGGTTTCGCGACACGTCCGAGGATCGCGCGCGCCGGCCAGACCTACTCCGCGGCGATCGGCGGGCGCGTCTCGGCCGGGATCGGATTGCTGTAGGGCGCCGCGGCGAGATGGGCCTCGTGCGCCGCCCGGGCCGCATCGCGCAGTTCCCGGTCGAGGATCGCGGCGCGGGCCGTGGCCGCCATGACCTTGGCCGCATGGAGCATCCCCTTGTGCGCCGCCGGCGTCTTGCCCTGCGCCGTCTGCTGCCAGGAATGGAGCGCGGTGCCCACGGCGCAGGTCGCCACGCGCGCCTGCACGAGCGGCACGGCCCAGCTCACGTCGCCCACATCCGTGGACCCCATGCCGCCCGTCATCGGCCGGTCGAGCGGCGCCACGAAGTCGCAGAGCGGAAGCTCGTAATCCGGCTTCCGGCCGACGCTGCGGAAGGTGTCGGCGATGTCCTCGCGGCTGATGGTCCGGCGGATCTTCTCGGCGAAGGCGCGGTCCTCCTCGTCGAAGGGCACGGGGCCGAGCGCGTCGAACTCCGCCTGCATCGCCTCCGAAAGGGGCCGGTTCTCCACGAGGTTCGACACCGCCGAGAAGACCCGGGACTCGACCCGCGTCCCCGCCATCAGCGCGGCGCCGTCGGCGATGGCCCGCACCCGCTCGATCAGCGATTGCAACCCTTGCAGGTCGGGACTCCGGATGAGCTGCCGCACGGTGGCCTTGGCCTGAACCACGTTCGGCGCGATCCCGCCCGCATCGAGATAGGCGTAATGGACCCGCGCGGCGTCCGGCATGTGCTCGCGCATGTAGTTCACACCGACGTTCATAAGCTCGACCGAATCGAGAGCCGACCGGCCGAGCTCGGGGGCGCCCGCCGCATGGGCGGCCTTGCCGGTGAAGGTGAAGTCGATCCGCGTGTTGGCGAGCGAGCGCATGTCGTCCACCGCGCTGTAGCTGCCTGGATGCCAGGTGATCGCGATATCCACGTCGTCGAAAAGCCCGTCGCGCACCATGTAGGTCTTGGCCGCGCCGCCCTCTTCCGCGGGGCAGCCGTAGTAGCGCACGCGCCCCTCGATCCCCTCCGCCTCGAGCCAGTCCTTGACCGCCGCCGCCGCCGACATCGCCGCCGAGCCGAGCAGGTTGTGCCCGCAGCCGTGACCGAACCCCGTCTCGGAGATGGCCTGCGGCTCCGCCATGCCCGGCGCCTGGCTCAGGCCGGGCAGCGCGTCGTACTCCCCCAGGATGGCGATGATCGGCCCCCCCTGCCCCGCCTCGCCCATCACGGCCGTCGGAATGCCGGCCAGGTTCTCGGTCACGCGGAACCCCTGCTCGCGCAGCATCTCCGTATGCGCGGCGCAGGATCGCGTCTCGGTATAGGCGAGTTCCGGCGTGTCGAAGACCCGGTCCGCCAGCCCCGTGAAGGCCTCGCGGCGGTTCTCGACAAGCGACCAGATCGGGTTCTCGTTTTGCATCGGAATCTCCTTCGAAATGCCGGCCGTCAGGCCGCGTCGTTCAGATGGCAGGCCGACAGCCGGCCGGGCGCCACCTCCTTCAGCGCCGGCACCTCGACACGGCAGCGCTCGTGCGCGTGCGGGCAGCGCGGGTGGAAGTGGCAGCCGGGGGGCGGCTTCAGCGGCGAGGGGATCTCCCCCTTGATCGCGGAATAGACCTTCTTTTCCGTCGAGAAGGTGGGGATCTCGGCGACGAGTGCCTGCGTGTAGGGGTGGTTCGGCCGCGCCAGCAGATCCTCGGCCTGACCGAGCTCCACGAGGCGGCCGAGATACATCACCGCGATCCGGTCGGAGATGTGCTCGACCACGCCGAGATCGTGACTGATGAAGAGGTAGGTCAGGTCGAACTCCTCGCGCAGCCGCACGAAGAGGTTGAGCACCTGCGCCTGGATCGACACGTCGAGCGCGGCGACGGATTCGTCGCAGACGAGGAAGTCCGGCTTGACGGCGAGCGCCCGCGCGATCCCGATCCGGGCCCGCTGCCCGCCCGAGAACTGGTGCGGGTAGCGCTTCGACGTGGCGGCGTCGAGCCCGACCTGCGCGAGCATCTCCTCCGCGTAGGCGGCGACCTCCCGGCGGGGCACGATCCTGTGGACGCGGGGCGCCTCGCCCACGATGTCGCGCACCCGCAGCCGCGGATTGAGCGAGGACATCGGATCCTGGAACACCATCTGGATCTTCAGCGCCGCGTCCCGCGCCTCCGCCCCGTCGAGCGTGCCGATCTCGCGCCCCCGGTAGCGGATGCGCCCGTCGCTCGGCGACAGCAGGCCCGCGACCATCCGGCCCAGCGTGGACTTGCCGCAACCGGATTCGCCCACAAGCCCCATCACCTCGCCCGGCCGGATCGCGAGATTGACGCGATCGACCGCATGGACCGTCTTCGGCGCGAGGTCGGCGCCGAGACGGCGCGCCATCCGCTCGGCGATGTCGAGCTCGGTCGTGAAACGCTTCGAGACGTCGTCGATTTCAAGAAGGGGTTCGGTCACGAGGCGGCGCTCTCCTCGGCTTCGAGATGGGGATGGACGCAACGGACCCCGCGTCCCGCCGCGATCTCGGCGAGCGGCGGTTCCGGGTCGCAGGCCGCGTCGGCGCGCGGGCAGCGCGGCGCGAACTTGCAGCCCCGCGGCAAATGGAGGAGCGAGGGCGTCATGCCCCCGATCTGCTTCAGGAGCGTGCCGTGGCGCTTGCCCTGCGGCACGCTTTCGATGAGGCCCTTCGTATAGGGATGCGCCGGCCGCGCGATGATCCCCGCCGTCGGGCCCGCCTCGATGATCCGGCCCGCATACATCACCGCCAGCCGGTCGGCGAGGCCGGACACCACGGCGAGGTCGTGGGTGATCCAGATGAGCGCGGTCCCCGCCTCGGCGCAGAGGGTCTGCACCTCCGACAGGATCTGCGCCTGGATCGTCACGTCGAGCGCGGTGGTCGGCTCGTCGGCGATGATCAGGTCGGGCTCGTGCAGAAGCGCGATGGCGATGGCCACGCGCTGACGCATCCCGCCCGAGAATTGATGCGGATAGCTTTCGAGCCGTTCATCGGGCGAGGAGATGCCGACCCGGACCAGCGCTTCCCGCGCGCGTTCGCGTGCGGCGGCGCGCGACACGTCGGCATGGGCGCGCACCGTCTCGATCATCTGCGTGTCGATCCGAAGGACCGGGTTCAGGGTCATCATCGGATCCTGGAAGATCATCGCGATCCGCCGGCCGCGCAGGCCCCGCATCATGCGTTCCCCCCCTGCGACGAGGTCGGCCCCGTCAAACACGATCCGCCCGCCGACGACGCGTCCCGGGGGATCCACCAGGCCGAGGATGGAGAAGCCGGTGACCGACTTGCCCGATCCGGATTCGCCGACCAGCCCCAGGATCTCGCCCCGGTCGAGCGACAGGCTCACGCCGTCCACCGCCTTCGCCACCCCGTCGCGGGTGAAGAAATGCGTCTGAAGGCCCTCGATCTCGAGCAGTTTCGTCATGAGGACAGCCGCGGGTTCAGCACGTCGCGCAGGCGGTCGCCCACGAGGTTGATGGCGATGATCGTCACGACCAGGGCGATGCCGGGGAACAGGCTGATCCAGTAGCGCCCCGACAGAAGGTAATCGTAGCCGTTGGCGATCAGCAATCCGAGCGACGGCTCGGTGATCGGCACGCCCACGCCGAGAAAGGACAGCGTCGCCTCGAGCGCGATGGCCTGCGCGATTTGCACCGTCGCCACGACGATGAGCGGCGGCACGCAATTCGGCAGGAGGTGGCGGAACATGATCCGCCGGTCCGACAGCGCGAGGCAGCGCGCGGCGTCGATGTAGTCCTTCCGCCGCTCCACGATCGCGGAGCCGCGCACAGTCCGCGCGTAATAGGCCCATTGCACGATCACGAGGGCGAGCACGACCTTGTCCACGCCCCGCCCGAGCAGCGCGAGAAGGATGAGTGCGATCAGGATCGCCGGGAAAGACAGCTGCAGGTCGACGATCCGCATGATGAGGCTGTCGATGCGGCCGCCGAAATAGGCCGCCGTCACGCCCACGACCGTGCCGATGGTGATGGCAAGGCCGAGCGAGACCGTCGCGACGAACAGGCTGATGCGGAGGCCGTACATGATGGCCGAGACCATGTCGCGGCCCTGCGTGTCGGTGCCGAGCCAGTAGGTCATGCCGGTGCCGAAGCTCGCCTCCCCGGGTGGCAGGCCCCCGTCCATGATGTCGAGCTGCGCGAGATCGTAGGGGTTCTGCGGCGCGAGGACCGGCGCGAGCAGCGCCACCAGCGCGACGAGGAGAAAGAGCACGAGCCCCACCACCGCGACCGGATCCTCCACGAATTGCTTGGCCACGCGCTTCGCCGGATGATCCACGCGCGCCGGGGCGGGCGTGCCGACGGGTTCGAGATCGGAGGCGATGGAGTCGGTCATCCCTTCACCTCCGACAGGCGGATGCGCGGATCGAGGAGCGAGTAGATCACGTCCACGACGAGGTTGATCGTGACGATGATGAGGACGGTCAGCATCAGGTAGGCGACGATCACCGGCCGGTCGAGCAGGTTGATCGAGTCGATCAGCAGCTTGCCCATGCCGGGCCAGGCGAACACCGTTTCCGTGACGATCGCGAAGGCCACCATGGAGCCGAGCTCCAGCCCGATGATCGTGACGACCGGGATCATGATGTTCTTGAGGATATGGACCATCACCACCCGCCGGCCCGACAGGCCCTTCGCGCGGGCGAACTTGACGTAGTCCTGCAGGCAGACCTCACGGGTGTTGGCCCGGGCCAGCCGGATGATGAGCGACATCTTGAAGAGCGCGAGGTTGATCGCCGGAAGGATCAGGTGCGAGAGCCCGTCGAGCGTCAGGAAGCTCAGCCGCATTCCCAGCACCTCCACCGTCTCGCCCCGCCCCCCGGCCGGCAGCCAGCCCAGCAGCACGGCGAAGACGAGGATCAGGAGCATCCCCTGCCAGAAGTTCGGCAGCGAGAAGCCGAGGATCGAGCCGCCCATGATCGTGCGGCCGGCGACGCTTTCGGGCCGCAATCCCGCCCAGACGCCGAGCGGCACGCCGAGCCCGACCGACAGGATCAGCGCGACCAGGGCGAGCTCCATCGTCGCCGGCAGCCGGTCGACGATGATCTCCAGCGCCGGGCGCCCGTAGACGAAGGAGGTCCCGAGGTCGCCCTGCGCCGCGTTCCACACGAAGATGCCGAATTGCTGCCAGAGCGGCTTGTCGAGGCCGAGCCGCGCGGTGGTCGCCGCGATTTCGGCCTGCGACGCCTCCGGGTTGATCAGCACGTCCACCGGGTTGCCGATGGCGTAGACCCCGACGAAGACGAGGATCGCCATCGCCACGATGGCGAGCAGGCTCTGTCCGAAGCGCCGGACGAGGTAGACGATCATACCGCTCTCCTCTGTGGGGCGGGATGCGGGCGGCGCGGCCCCCTCGTGTCGGGGCCACGCCGGGCGATCACTCGGCCGGCTTCACCTCGGAGGCCATCGTGTACTGGTCCATCCGCGGCTCGTAGGTGAGTTCGGGCTTCATCGCCCAGACCGTCTGCTCGTAATGCAGCGGAATGATGCCGTAATCTTCGAGCACCATGGTCTCGGCCTCCTGCAGGAGCCGGTCGCGCTCGGCGTCGTCGATCGTCGACATCGCCTCGATCAGGACCGCGTCCATCTCCGGGTTGGAGTAGCGGCCCGCATTGGTCGGCCCCATCCCCGTCGCCTCGTCGTAGGTGGCCACGAGCGATTTCAGCGGCGAGGACATCTCGCCGGAGGCCGCGCCCCAGCCCGCCATGTAGATCGGGAATTCCAGCGCGTTGCGGCGGGAGAAGAACTGGCTGGCGGTGGAGGCATCGACGCGGGTGTCGATGCCGATCCGGGCCAGCATCTGCGCCACCGCCTGCGCGATCTGCTCGTCGTTGATGTAGCGGTCGTTGGGCGTCCCGAGCGTGATCTGGAACCCGTCCGGGTAGCCCGCCTCGGCCAGAAGCTCCTGCGCGCGCTCCGGATCGTAGGCATCGACCTCGCGGCCGGACGTGCCGAACATCGGCGGCGGCAACAGCTCGCCCGCGGGCTGCGCGTAGCCGCCCATGATCCGGTCCGCGATGGCCTCGCGGTTGACGGCGAGCGAGATCGCCTCGCGCACCCGCGCGTCCATCAGGGGATTCTTGCCGTCCGTGCCGGAAATGCCCGGCGCGTCCTCGACCTGCTGCATGTGCAGGTAAATGATCCGGTTCGACAGGGCGTCGACGATCTTGAAGCCGGCCTGCTCGATCCGTCCGATATCTTGGATCGGCGGGGACTCGATCATGTCCACGTCGCCGGCGAGGAGCGCCGCCACCCGCGGCCCGTCCGAGGTGATGGGACGCATGGTCACCCGCGCCCAGTCCGGCGTGCCGCCCCAGTAATCGTCGAACCGCGTCACCACCATCTCGGATCCGCGCGTGTAGGTGTCAAGGATGTAGGGGCCCGTGCCCACGGCCACGTCCGGCGAGTTGAACGCGGGGGCCTGCGGGACGTCGCCCATTCCCTCGCAATTCCCCTCGGGCGCGTAGGCGATCTCGTCTTCGGCGCCGAGCGTGTCGGCCGACAGGATCGCGATGCTCCAGATCTCGGCCGGCAGGAGCGGGTTCGTCGACTGCGTCTCGACGACGAGCGTGTGGTCGTCCTCCGCCGTCATGTTGGCGATGCCGGCGGTGTAGAGCGTGTAGGCCGAGGGCGAATTCTCGACGAGGGGCACCCGGCAGAAGGAATAGATCACGTCGCGCGCGGTGAAGTCGCTGCCGTCGTGGAACTTGACGCCCTCGCGCAGCTTGAAGCGCCAGGTCGTGTCGTCCACCGCCTCCCATTCGGTGGCGAGGCCGGGGCCGACCATCTGATTGGCGTCCTGCGTGGTCAGCGCCTCGAAGACGTTCTTGAGAACCTGGATGTTGGTCGAGAGCTGATGGAACTGGGGGTCCATCGAGGTCGCCTCGGACTTGACCCCGATCGACAGATCCTGCGCCATCGCCGGCAGACCTGCCGCGACGAGCCCTGCGGTGAGGGCGATCCTGGATACCTTCATGACTTGTCCTTCCTGTTGCCGGTCGTCGCTTCGTTCGATCTTCGGCCCCCGGGCCGCGTCGTCATGCAACTTGGCCGCCACGCTATTATGCGTTAAAGGAAAGTCAACAGAAAATAACTATGCGCGGCATGCATAGGTTAACACGGAGATTCCCGTGGCAGGCAGCCTCTCAAGTCCGGGCGATTCTTCCGCGGAGGCGCGCGACCGTCGTTCCGGCATCACGTTGCGCGAACTCGAGGTTTTGCAAAGGCTGATCGATACCGGCACGGCGATGAACGCCGCACGCGCGCTCGGCATCTCGCAATCCGCCGTCAGCCGCCGTCTGGCGCAGCTCGAATCCCGACTCGGTATCCCGCTCTTCGTCCGCACCGGGGCGCGGCTCGTTCCGAACGTCGACGCGCTTTCGATCAACGAGCAGTTGCGCCCGGTCTTCGCGACGCTGGAAAGCATCGCCGGACATGCGGAGGCGGAGGATGCGGGGCACAGCGGCACGCTTTCCGTCGTCGCGCCGCCGACCATCGCCGACAGCTTCCTGCCGTCGCTGGTCGTGGCGTTCTGCAAGCGCCACCCCGAGATGCGGATCGTCTACGAGGTGCTGGCGAGCGACGCGCTCTTCACGGGGATCGCGGAGGCGCGCTTCGACCTCGGCCTCACGGACAGCCGCTCCGCGCATGAAGGCATCCTGACGGAGCCGCTGATCTCGACGCAGGCGGTCTGCCTGATCCCGCGCGGCCACCCCCTCGCCGCCCGCGACGTCGTCGGTCCCGCCGATCTCGACGGCGAGGCCTTCATCTCGCTGGCCCGCCGTCATTCCTGCCGCAGCGCCATCGACCGCGTCCTCGAACGTGCGGGCACGACGCCGCGCGTCGTGATCGAGGCGTCCACCAACATCGCCGCCGCCGCCTTCGTCGCCGCGGGAATGGGCATCACCATCGTCAATCCGTTCCCGATCTCCAACCGGCTCGTGGAGGGGATCGTCCTCCGCCCGTTCCGGCCGGCGATCGACTACACCGCCCACATCCTCCTGCCCGCCAGCCGGGCGCCCTCCGCCGCCGCGCGCGCCTTCGTCACGGCGATCCACGCGAGCGTCGAGAAGCCGAAGGCGTCCTGATCGACGGCAACGACGGATGGCAAGGATCCGGCGCGGGACGCGCCCGCGCGACGCGTCGTCGCGAACACCGCCGGCCGCGATCAGCGGGCCGGCCACCCGCAGGCCGAGCTTTCCACGTACACGGAATAGACCGACGTGGTCGCCGCGATAAAGAGACGGTTGCCGCGCGGTCCGCCGAAGGCGAGGTTCGCCACCACTTCGGGCACGCGGATCCGCCCGAGCCGGACGCCCGCCGCGTCGAAGACCTGCACGCCGTCCCCGGCCGAGCACCAGACATGCCCGTGCCGGTCCACGCGCAGGCCGTCCGGCAATCCGGCATCGACCGCGAACAGGTCGCGCCCCGGCCCGCAGCGCCCGTCCGCCACCGGAAAGGCCCGCACAACCGGCGGGACGTCGGGATCGTGGCTGGACCCGCTTTCGGCGACGTAGAGGACGCGTTCGTCGGGCGAGAAGGCCAGTCCGTTCGGCTGCACGAAGGCGTCGTCGATGACCCGCGCGACCGTGCCGTCGGGATCCACCCGGTAGACGCCGTTGCAGGGCTGCTCCCGCTCGGCGCGGTGGCCCTCGTAATCGCCGAGGATGCCGTAGGTCGGATCGGTGAACCAGATCGCCCCGTCCGAGGCCACGACCAGGTCGTTGGGCGAGTTCAGCCGCCGGCCCCCGTAGCTGTCGGCGATCACCGTGATCCGTCCGTCGGGCTCGGTCCGCGTGACCGAGCGCGTGCCGTGCTGGCAGGACACCATCCGCCCCTCCCGGTCGCGGGCATGGCCGTTCGCGAAGCCCGCCCCGTCGCGGAACACGGAGGTCTCGCCCTCCGGCGTGATCCGCAGGATGCGGTCGTTCGGAATGTCGGAGACGTGCAGGACGCCGAAGGCCGGGAACCAGACCGGTCCCTCGGCCCAGCGAAGGCCGGTCGTCAGCCGTTCCAGATGCGCGTTCGGCTGGATCAGGGCGCGGAACCGGGGATCCTCGATCTCGTAGATGGGGGGCATGGCGCTACTCCGCGGTTCGGGGCCGGGCGCCGAGCGCCACGATGCCGACGATGATGATGCCGGTCAGCAGCAGGCGGACGCCCGCGCCGAGTCCGTAGGAATTGAGCATGGACACGACAAGGAACAGAAACAGCGCGCCGGCCGGCACGCCCGGGACGTTCGACCGGCCGCCACCGATGGAGGAGCCGCCGATGACCACGACGGCGATGGAGGACAGCAGGTATTCCTGCCCCATGTTGAGCGCCGCGCCCCCCGAGAAGCAGGCCAGCAGGAACCCGGCGAGCGCGGCCAGCGCGGCGCATAGCACGTAGGTCGCGCAGCGCACCCGCTCCACCGGAATGCCGACGCGCCGCGCCGCGCGCGGGTTCTGTCCGATCGCCGTCACCTCGCGGCCGAAGCGCGCCCGCTCCAGCACGACCCAGGCCAGGCCGCAGAGGAGAAGCGCGACATAGGCGACGTTGGGCAGTCCGAGCGTCCGGCCGAGCATCGCGTCCGAGAGGATCTCCGGCGGCTTGATGCGCAGCCCCCGGTTCGACCAGATCGCCAGCGACTGGTACACGAACGAGGCCGCGAGCGTCGCGATGATCGGCGGGATGCGAAGCAGCCAGATCAACGCGTAGTTCGCGAGCCCCGCGCCGAGGCCGATCGCGAGCGCCAGCGCGAAGCCCGGAAGCGCCAGCGCACCGGCCCCGCCCATGAACTTCAGCGACAGGGTGGCCGCGAGCGTCATGGTCGCCGGGATCGACAGGTCGATGTTGCCCGGCCCGAGCGTGATCACGAACATCTGGCCGAGCCCCACCAGCGTTGTGAAGGCCGAAAAGGTCAGCGCCGCGACGAGAAGCCCCGCGATGCCCTGCGACTGGCCGATCGCGGCGGTGGCGGCAAAGGCCGCGATTGCCGCGAGCCACGCCCAGATCCAGGGCCGGTCGAGCAGCGCCGTCATCGGGCCCGCCGCCGCGCGAAGAGGAGCCGCGCCGCGAGCACGACGATCAGGATCGCGCCCTGCGCGCCGATCTGCCAGTCAGGCGAAAGGCGCAGAAAGGACAGAAAACTGCCGGCGAGGGTCAGCGTGAGCGCCCCGACCACCGCGCCCACGGGCGAGACGCGGCCGCCGGTGAACTCGCCGCCGCCGAGGATCACCCCCGCGATCGACAGAAGCGTGTAGCGCAGCGCGATGTTCGCGTCCGCCGCCGTGGAAAGTCCCACCAGCGTCATGCCCGCGAGGACCGCGAAGATGCCGGCGAGCCCGTAAGCCGCCGCGCGCAGCAGGACCGGCGACCAGCCGGCCTTGCCGAGCGAGCGCTCGTTGCCCCCGAGCCCGCGCAGAAGCACCCCGAAGGCGGAGCGCATGACGACGAGATGGGTGACGAGCGCGATGGCCACGGAGGCCAGGACCGCCATCGGCACGAGCGGCGGCTTCGCCGTCATCAGCGCGCGCAGCCATCCGGGCGCGGAGCCGCCCGGCGAGGGCAGCAGCAACACCGCCAGCCCGCCCCACGCGAAGGACATGCCCAGCGTCACCACGATCGCCGGCAGCCGCCGCGCCTGGATCAGCGCGCCGAGCGCCGCGTAGCCGAGGATCGCGGCGACGAGCGCGAGGTAACCCAGGGCGGGCGTATCGACGACGAGCGTCGCGGTCACGCAGGCGACGAAGCTCACGAAGGCGCCCATCGACAGGTCGATATCGCCCACCATGATCACGATCATCTGCGCCACCGTGGCCAGCGCCACCGGCACGGCGAGATTGAACAGCAGGTTCAGCCCCAGATAGCTCATCGCGCGCGGTTGCAGCCAGAACACCGCCGCGAGCAGCAACGCCAGCGACAGCACCGGCAGCAGAAGGCGGATGTCGATCCGGGGTATCATGCCTCCGCCTCCATCTCGAAGGAACTCGCCACGATGGCCTCCCCGGTGATCGCGTCGCCCCGCAGCTCCGCACCGATCCGGCCGTTGCGGTAAACGAACACCCGGTCGCAGAGGCGGATCTCGTCCATTTCGGTGGAATACCACAGGAAGGTGCGCCCGGCCCCGGCCTCCGCCCGGATGATGTCGTAGACCTGCGCTTTGGTGCCGACGTCCACCCCGCGCATCGGATCGTCCATCACGACAACCGGCGCCCCGGTGGCGAGGGCGCGGGCGAACAGCACCTTCTGCTGATTGCCGCCCGACAGCGACAGGATCGGCGCCGACAGGTCGTCCGTGCGGATGCCGATCCGCGCCTTCCAGTCCCGCGCCAGCGCCGCCTCCGCCGCCCGGTCGACGAGACCGCGCCGGACAAGCCGGCCGAGCCCCGCCGCCGAGACGTTGCGCCGGATGGACCAGAGCGGGAACAGGCCGTCGCGGGCCCGGTCGCCCGCCACGAAGGCCGCGCGGGGCGCCCCCGCCGCGCGCCAGTCCGAGGAAAGCGCCAGATAGAGCCGCGAGAGCGCTTCGGCCTGACCGTGACCGGCCAGCCCGGCGAGCCCCACGATCTCGCCCGCGCGGGCCGAAAGGCCATGATCCGCGCCGAGGATGTCGGGGCCGGACGGCGCCGCCCGCGCCGCAGCCGTCGCTTCCGGCGCGACGTGGCCCATCGCCGCCACGAGGCTTCGCTGCGTGAAGGCGCTTGCGGGCCGGTCCTCGACGATGCGGCCGTCCCGCATCACGGCGATGCGGTCGGCGATGTCGAAGACCTCCGCCATCATGTGGCTGATGAAGATCGCCGCGCCGCCCGAGGCGCAGAAGGCGCGGACATGGGCGACGAGCTGCGCCGCGACCGAGGCGTCGAGCGACGAGGTCGGCTCGTCGAGGATGACGAGCCGCGCGGGCTCCATCCCGTCCGCGAAGCCCATCGCGATCTCCACCATCTGCCGCTCGGCCAGGGCGAGGTCGCCAACCACGGCACGGGTCGGGATGCGGTTGCCGGGAAAGACCGCGTCGAGCGATGCCCGCATCCGGTCCGATGCCCGCCGGCGCCACCCGCGTCCCGCGAGGTCGCGCTGCGCGATCCGCAGGTTCTCGAGCACGGAAAGGTTCGGCGCGAGCGACAGCTCCTGATGCACCGCCCGCACCCCTGCGGCGCGGCGCGCCCGCACCGCCCCGGCCTCGAAGCTCCGCCCTGCGGGCGCGGCCCCGGGCGGCAGGTCGTAGACGACCGCGCCCTCGCTCGGCGGGAACACCGCGTTGACGAGATTGACGAGCGTCGATTTGCCGGCGCCGTTATGGCCCACGAGCGCCACGCATTCGCCGGGCCGGACGGCGAAGTCGGACGGGTGCAGCGCGCGCACCGCGCCGAACGCGCGGCCCGTGCCCTCGAACCGGACGATCGGAGTCGCGCCGACGGCGCCGCCCGTGCCCCGCGCAGGCGCCCGATCGTCGTGGCCCATGCTCAGGACGCGGCGTCCGAGATTACCTTCCTGGCCGCCTCGAGGTCGTATTCGGTATTGGCGACGCCGCCTTCCGGCGTGGTCTCGAGCGCCGCGTCGAGGTCCGCCTGGTCGATCCGCAGGAACGGCACCGTCAGGTCCTTCGGCACCTCGGCGCCGTCGAGCACCTGCTGCGCCACCCAGAAGGCCAGTGTCGAGACGCCGGGCGCGATCGACACCGACATCGTCTCGTAACCCGACGCGTCGCGCTGCTCGGCCCACCATTGCAGCTCGTCCTGCCGGTTGCCGAGCACGATGATCGGCATGTCGCGGCCCGCCGCCTCGAAGGCCTGCGCCGCGCCGTAGCCGTCGCCGCCCTGAGTCGCGACGCCGACGATCTCCGGCAGCGACGGCAGGATGCCGGCGACCGCGCGCTGCGCCACGTCCTGCGCCCAGTCGCCGTTGACCGAGCCCGCGATGGTGAAGTCCGGATGCGCCGCCACCCCGTCATGGATCCCGCGGGAGATGGCGTCGTCCACGAACACCCCGGCAAGGCCCCGGATCTCCAGAAGCGCGCCGCCCTCGGGAAGGCGGTTCGCGAGGTACTCGATCTGGTCGCGGCCCATCTGCTCGAAATCGACGGCGATGCGCCAGGCGCAGGGCTCCTCCACGATCCCGTCGAAGGAGACGACCACGATGCCCGCGTCGCAGGCCTCCTTCACCGCGCCGTTCAGCGCCGTGGGCGAGGCCGCGTTCAGCACGATCGCGTCGTAGCCCTGCAGGATCATGTTCTGGATCTGCGCGGCCTGTTCGGTTGCCTGGTTCTCGGCGGTGGTGAAGGCGTCGGCCGCGGCCACGATGCCGCCGGAGACCGCCTGCGACGTCGCCGCCTCCCAGCTTTCGAGCATCGCCTGCCGCCAGGAATTTCCGGCATAGTTGTTCGACAGGGCGATGCGCTTGTCGGGCGTGTCGGCCGTCGCGGCGGTGCCCACGACGAGCGCGGTGGTCAGGGCGAGACAGGTCGCGGCTTTCATGTGGATCCTCCCAGATGCGGTTGGCCGACCCCCCCGGCCGCGCCGCGACGGATAGTGACAGCCCGTCAGCAAAACTCAAAGCGGGATCCGCGGCCGCCCCGCGCCGGCCGGACCCGCCGCTTCGGTTTCGCCCTGCTTGGACCGACGCCCGACCGATCGCCCCGTTCGGGGCGGATACGTCGGACAAGCCCCGCTCTCAGGCCGCGTCCTTGCGGCTGAGCGGGACCACCGTGGCGTCCGCCGCCGCGTCGTCGGCCATGTCCTGCTCCGTCACGAGCGCGCTGGCGACGTCCTGCGCGAGGGGCCGGCCCAGCAGGAAGCCCTGCGCGACGTCGCAGCCGAGCTCCGTCAGACGCGCGAGTTGTTCGGGCGTCTCGACGCCCTCGCCGATCGTCAGGATCGAAAGGTCGCGCGCCATGCTGGTGACGGCCCGGATCACCGCGCGCGCGCCGATGTCGTCGTCGCTCGTATCCACGAAGCTGCGGTCGATCTTGATGCGGTCGAGCTCGAAGTTGCGCATATGGGCGAGCGACGAATAGCCGGTTCCGAAGTCGTCCATCGCGATCCGGACGCCGAGCCTGCGCAGACGGCGGAGCGTTTCCGCGATCGCCTCGCCGTCCTCGACCAGCGCCGTTTCCGTCAGCTCGATCTCCAGCCGGTCCGCGGTCGCGCCGTGGCGATCGAGGGCGGCGGCCACGTCGTCCGCGAGATCGGACATCCGCATCTGCACGGCCGACACGTTGATCGCGACGTGGATGTTGTCCGGCCAGCGGCGCAATTGCTGGCAGGCGCGGTCCAGCACCCAGGCGCCGATGCCGAGGATCAGGCCGGTCTCCTCCGCGAGGGGGATGAAGTCGGCGGGAGAGACGAAACCGAATTCCGGATGCTTCCACCGGATCAGCGCCTCGAAGCCCAGCAGTCGCTGATCCGGGAGCCGGTAGAGCGGCTGGTAGTGCAGCTCGAACCCGTCGTTGTCCAGCGCGTGCCGCATGTCGAGCTCCATCTGCCGCCGGCGTTGCGCCTGTTCGAGCATGCCCGCCTCGTAGACCTCGACCCGGCTCCGGCCCCGCTCCTTCGCGCGGTAAAGCGCGAGATCCGCCCGCTGGAGACCTTCGGCCGGATGCTCGCCCGGCGCCAGGACCGTCATGCCGATGCTGCACCCGATGGAGATCGTGTGGGCCCCGATCTGGAAGCTCTCGGCCGCGCCGGCGACGACGTGTTCGGCCAATGCGCGCGCCGCGCCGTCGTCGAGGCCGCTCAGGACGATGGCAAGCTCGTCTCCGCCGAGGCGGAACACCGATCCCCGGCCGTCCACGATTCCGGTCAGGCGCTCTCCCACGGCGACGAGAAGGGCGTCGCCGACGGGGTGGTCCAGCGTGTCGTTGACAGGCTTGAACCGGTCGAGATCGAGAACGAGGAGCGTGGTCTGCCGGTCGCGCCCGACGACCGTCTGCACATGTTCCCGGAAGCCACGGCGGTTCGCCAGGCCGGTCAGGGAATCGTGGAAGGCCAGATGCGCGATCTCCGCCTCGGCTGTCCGGTACTCGGTCAGGTCGTCGAAGGTCAGGACGACGCCGCCTTCCGGCGTCCGCTTGCAGGTCGCCGCGATGATGCGGCCGTCCTCGAGCTTCTCCTCCGTTCGGGAATACCCCTCCGCCGCGAGGTTGTCGAAATGCTTGCGGATCATCGAATGAAGGTCGTCCGCGCCCCGGTTCTGGCCTGTTCCCACGCCATCGAGGAATCCCCGCAGGGAGGCCCCCTCCTCGAGTTGGGTCCCGTCCAGTCCGAGGATCTCCCACGCACGCTCGTTGATCGCGCTGATCCGCCCGTCCGGCGCGACCATGACGAGGCCGTTCGACATGTGGCGCAGCGCGGTCGCGAAGGCGGCGTTCCGATGCGCCTGGGCGTCCGCGGACCGCTCCCGCTCCAGTTGCAGCCGCCGGGCGCTGACGGTCACGGCGAGACCGACGGTCGACAGCCCGAGCGAGGTCACCGCGATCAGCGCGGACAGCATCACGCCGTCGATGGCCGACAGGTCGGGCGTCAGAAGCTCGATCGAGAGGCCCGCCAGCGTGGTGAAATGCAGCGTGCAGACGCCGGCGACGATGGCGCCCGCCCGCAGCAGGACCCGGCGCCGGGCGAGGTCGCTTCCGATCGCGAAGGCGAAGAATCCGGCGCCGAAGGCGAGGCCGAGCGCGACGGAAACCGCGTTGTATGCGAGAAGGCACCCCTGCAGGGCCGACATGCCGGTGAAGTGCATGGCGCCCACGCCGAGCCCGGCGAAGGCGCCGGCGGTCGCACGGCGCCATCCGGTGACGAAGAAGCTCGCCGCGATCGGCCCGCCGACGAGGGCGACGCCCGCCACCGCCGAGACGAAGGTCGTCAGCCCGTCGTAGACGAGGGTCAGATCCGGCCGGTAGCCCAGCATCGCCACGAAATGCGTGGTCCAGACGCCCACCCCCGCCACCAGCGCCGAAAGGGCCGCCCAGCCGATCCGGATGCGTCCCGAGGTCGAGTCGATGTGGTGGAACAGCAGGATGAGCGTCCCCGCCATCACCATGCAGACCAGAAGCGCCGTCAGCACATAGATCGGCGCGGTGCCCAGCAGGTTGAGAAACACGTATTCGCGCATGACGATATGCCTCGATGATGTTTCCGAGACGCCTCGCCCCAAACGGGTGAACGGAGCGTGAAAAACGTCCCGTCCGAAGACGAAGCCTTTTAGGCAAAACAGTCCTTTACGGATTCCACGCCGCCCCGTGCGCTTATCGCGACCGCGATTTCGCGCTTGCCCGGCGTGGCGGCACGGTGAAATATGACTCCGATATTTCACGGAGACGGCCATGACCGCGCTTGGAGCCGACCTGCGCGCCCTGCGCATCGCCCGCGGACTGACCCTCACGGAGGTCGCGTCCCGGCTCGACCGGTCCGTCGGCTGGCTGAGCCAGGTGGAGCGCGACCTCTCGACGCCCGACATCGCCAGGCTCGGGCAGCTGGCGGAGATATTCGACGCGCCGCTGTCGCTGCTCACCGACCGCGCGGGGGGCGACATCGTCCGCGCCGCCGCGCGCCGTCCCATCGGCGAACGGGTGCCCGGCCTGCGCGAGCAGCTTCTTTCGCCCGATCTCACGGACGGGTTCGAGGTCATCCATTCGACCTTCGCGCCCGGTGCGCGCCGCACCGATCCCGTGCGCCGCGACACCACCGAGATCGTGCACCTCCTGTCCGGCCGCCTGACGCTGTGGCTGGGCGAGGATCGCCACGACCTTCGTCCGGGCGACACCGCGCGGCTGCGCGGCCGGCCCTTCCGCTGGGCCAACGACCGGGCCGCGCCGGCCGTCGCGCTCTGGATCATCTCGCCGGCCATCTACTCGCAGGAGAGCAACGCATGACCGAGACCGCCCGCGTCGTCGTCATCGGAGGCGGCGCCGTGGGCGCGTCCTGCCTCTACCATCTGGCCCTGCGCGGCTGGACCGACTGCACCCTCCTGGAGAAGAACGAGCTGACCGCCGGCTCGACCTGGCACGCGGCCGGGAACTGCCCGACCTTCTCCACCTCGCTCGGCATGACCCGGCTGCAGCGCTACTCCATGGAGCTTTACCGCGGGCTCGCGGAGGCCACCGGAACGCCGTTCACCTACAACGTCACCGGCGCGATCCGGCTGGCCCATACCGACGACCGCATGCGCGAGTTCGAGCATGTCGCATCCTGGGGCCGCAAGCTCGGCATGCCGACCGGTATGATGAGCGTCGCGGACATGCGCGACCGCTACCCCTTTCTCGAGACCCACGACCTCCGGGGCGGGTTCTGGGACGCGCATGACGGCGATGCCGACCCCGCCTCGCTCACGCAGGCGCTGGCCGCGGGGGCGCGTCGGCGCGGCGCCACGATCCACCGCTTCCGTCCCGCCACCGGCGTCAGCCGCGCGGGCGACGAATGGATCGTGCATACCGCGAAGGGCGACATCCGATGCCGCTACGTCGTCAACGCCGCCGGATACTACGCGCAGCGCGTCGGCGAATGGTTCCGGCCGCATGGCGGCCGCACCGTGCCGATGGTCGTCCTCCAGCACCAGTACCTGCTGACCGAGGAGATCGGGGAGATCGCCGCCTGGACCCGCGAGACCGGCGCCAAGCTGCCCCTGCTGCGCGATCCGGACGTCAGCTACTACCTGCGTCAGGAGAAGACCGGCCTCAACCTCGGCCCCTACGAGCGCGGCGGTCGGGGCCACTGGATCGGGCCGGACCAGCCGATGCCGGAGGACTTCTCGTTCCAGCTCTTCCCCGACGACCTCGACCGGCTGGAACCCTATATCGAGGACGCGATGGCGCGCGTCCCGCTGCTGGCCTCCGCCGGTATTTCCCGGGTCATCAACGGCCCGATCCCCTACGCCCCCGACGGCCTGCCCCTGATCGGGCCGATGCCGGGGGTGCCCGGCGCGTTCGAGGCCTGCGTGTTCACCTTCGGCATCGCGCAGGCGGGCGGCGCCGGAAAGGTCCTGTCGGAATGGATCGTCGACGGGGCCCCCGAATGGGACATGTGGTGCGTCGACCCGCGCCGCTTCACAGGCTGGGTGGATCAGCCCGCCGCCGACGCGATGGGCCTGCAGACCTACCGCCACGAATACGCCATCCACCACCCGCATCGCGCCTGGCCCGCCGGGCGCGACAAGCGCCTCTCGCCCGTGCACGACCGCGTCCGCGCGGCGGGCGCGCAGATGGGTCCGTTCGGCGGCTGGGAGCGGGCGCTGTGGTACGCGCGTCCGGGCGACGACACCTCCGGGGCGGCGTCCGCCACCTTCGCGCGCCACGGCCCCTGGTGGGACGCCGTGGCGGAGGAGGTCGCCGCCGTGCAGGAGGGCGCGGGCGTGATCGACCTTTGCGGCTTTTCCCGCTTCGAGCTCGCCGGCACGGGCGCGGCGGACTGGCTCGCGGGGCGGATCGCGACGCGGCTGCCCCGCATCGGCCGCCTCGGCCTCGCCTATCTCCGCGACGGGCGCGGGCGCTGCCTCGCCGAGTTCTCGATCCTGCGCCACGAGGCCGACCGCTTCACCCTCCTGACCGCCGCCGCCGCGCAATGGCACGACCGCGACGCCCTCGCGGGGGGCCTGCCGGACGGGGCGACGCTGCGCGACCGGACGGACGACGTGTCGTGCCTGCTCGTGACCGGACCGAAGGCGCGCGAGGTGCTGCGGGCCGCGAACGCCGACGCCGATCTCGACGCCCCCTGGCTGCGCCACGCCCCCGCCACGGTCGCGGGCCGGGCCTGCCACCTCGCCCGCGTGTCCTTCGCGGGCGAGCTGGGCTGGGAGCTCCACGCCCCGCCCGCCGCCATGCCCGCGCTCTGGGATGCCATCCTCGCGGCGGGCGCGCGGCCCTTCGGCATGATCGCCCTCGAATCCATGCGGCTGGAAAAGGGCTGGCCCGCCTGGAAGGCCGAGATTTCGATCGACTACACCCCCGAGGAGCTGGGCGTCGCGCGCCTCCTGCGCGACCCCGGCACCCCCGCGCGCCGCCTCGCGCTGCTGGAGCACGACGGCGCGACGGAGCCGCTCGCCATGTCCAACGTCCTCCATGACGGCGCGATCGTGGGCGAGGTCACCTCCGCCGCCTGGGGCCACCGCGCGGGCAAGGCGCTCGCGCTCGCGATGCTGCCCGCCGACCTGACCGGGCCGGGCACGGAACTCGCCATCGACCTCTTCGGCATGCCCGCAGCCGCGCGGGTCCTGCCCGGCGCCGCCTGGGATCCCGACCATACGAGGCTCCGCGCATGAACGTCCCCGCCTCCGCCCGCGTCGTCGTCATCGGCGGCGGCGTCGTCGGCTGCTCCGTCGCCTACCATCTGGCGCAGCTCGGCTGGGATCCCCTCCTTCTGGAGCGCCGCCGCCTCACCTCGGGCACCACATGGCACGCCGCCGGCCTCATCGCGCAGCTGCGCGCGACGCCCGCGATGACCCGGCTCGCCAAGTACAGCCAGGAGCTCTACGGCCGGCTGGAAGCCGAAACCGGGCTCGCCACCGGGTTCCGGCGCACCGGCTCCATCACCGTCGCGCTGTCCGACGACCGCCGCGAGGAGATCGCCCGGCAGGCCGCCATGGCCCGGGCCTTCGGCGTCGAAGTGGAGGAGATCTCGCCCGCCGAGGTCAAACGCCGCTACCCGCATCTGGAGACGTCCGACGTCCGCTCCGGCGTGTGGCTGCCCCGGGACGGACAGGGCGACCCGACCGGCATCGCCCTGAGCCTCGCCAGGGGTGCCCGCGCGAAGGGCGCGCGGGTGCTGGAGGGCGCCGAGGTCACGGGCGTGCGCCGTCGGGGCGACCGGATCACCCATGTGGAATGGCGCCAGGACGGCGGGACGGGGGCCGTGGCCTGCGATCACGTCGTCAACTGCGCGGGCATGTGGGCGCGCGATCTGGGCGAGACGCTGGGCGCGCCGGTGCCGCTTCAGGCCTGCGAGCATTTCTACATCGTCACCGAGGCCATCGCGGGGCTGGGCGCGCTGCCGGTGCTGCGCGTGCCCGACGAATGCGCCTACTACAAGGAGGATGCGGGCAAGCTGCTGCTCGGCGCGTTCGAGCCCGTGGCCAAGCCCTGGGGCCCGATCCCCGCCGATTTCGAGTTCGACCAGCTGCCCGAGGATTTCGACCATTTCGAGCCGATCCTCGAACGCGCCTGCGCCCGCCTGCCAATTCTGGCGGAGGCCGGCATCCACACCTTCTTCAACGGCCCCGAAAGCTTCACCCCCGACGACGCCTACCATCTCGGCCCCTGTCCGGGGACCGGCAACGTCTGGGTCGCGGCGGG
Organism: uncultured Jannaschia sp.; assembly: GCF_947494025.1. Classification (GTDB taxonomy): domain Bacteria; phylum Pseudomonadota; class Alphaproteobacteria; order Rhodobacterales; family Rhodobacteraceae; genus Jannaschia. Next base: position 33,222 of record NZ_CANLTQ010000014.1, on the reverse strand, counting down.
CTTCAATTCCGTCGGCATCCAGTCGGCGGGCGGCGCCGGGCTGGCGCTGGCGCAATGGATGGAGGGCGGCGAGATGCCCTTCGACCTGATGGACGTGGACATCGCGCGGATGGAGCCGTTCCAGCGCAACCGCCGCTACCTGCGCGAACGCGCCTCCGAAACGCTAGGCCTGCTTTACGCCGACCACTGGCCCGCTCGGCAGAAGGCCACCGCCCGTGGCGTGCGCCGCTCGCCCCTCCACCGGGAGCTTCTGGATCGCGGCGCCGTCATGGGCGAGCTCGCGGGGTGGGAGCGCGCGAACTGGTTCGGCGCCCCGAACGAGGGCTACCGCTACGGGTGGGGCCGCGAGACGTGGTGGCACGCGCAGCGGGCCGAGCATCTGGCGGTGCGCGGGGGCGCGGGCCTTTACGACATGTCCTCCTTCGGCAAGCTGCGCGTGGAGGGCCGCGACGCGCCGCGCCTCATGGCGCTGGCCTGCGCGGCCGATCTCGACGTCGCGCCGGGCCGGATCGTCTACACGCAGATGCTCAACGCCGGCGGCGGGATCGAGGCGGACGTCACCGTCACCCGCCTGTCCGAGACCGCCTTCCTGATGGTCACCCCCGCCGCCACACGGCTGCGCGACGAGACGCGGCTCCGGCGGCTCGCGGGCGACATGGCCGCGACGGTGACGGACGTGACCGCGGGCGAGGCCGTGATGGCCGTGATGGGCCCCCGCGCGCGGGAGATCCTCGCCGCCTGCGTGGCGGCGGACATGAGCGACGCCGCCCACCCCTTCGGCACCGCCCGCGAGGTCGAGCTGGGGCTGGGCCTCGCCCGCCTGCACCGCCTGTCCTACGTGGGCGAGCTCGGCTGGGAGGTCTACGTGTCCGCCGACATGGCCGTTCACGCCTTCGAGACCCTCCTCGCCGCCGGCGCCGAACGGGGTCTCGCGCTCGCGGGCCTGCACGCGATGGATTCGCTGCGGCTGGAGAAGGGCTTCCGCCACATGGGGCACGACATCACGCCCGCCGATCACGTGCTGGAGGCGGGGCTGGGCTTCGCCTGCCGCCGGACCGGCGGCCATGTGGGCGCCGACGCGGTGGCCGCCCGGCGGGAGCGCGGCCTCGGGCGCCGGCTGGTCCAGTTCCGGCTGCTCGACCCCGAACCGCTCCTGTTCCACGCGGAGCCGATCCTGCGCGACGGCGAGATGGTCGGCCACCTCACCTCGGGCGGCTACGGCCACACGCTGGGCGGCGCGGTGGGCCTGGGCTACGTCCCTTGCTCCGGCGAAAGCGCGGCGGAGGTGCTGGCCTCCCGCTACCGGATCGAGGTGGCCGGAACCCCGGTCGACGCCGAGGCGTCGCTGCGCCCGCTCCTCGACCCGAAGGGCGAACGGATGCGGGCCTGATCCGACGCCATGCCGGCCGCACCGGCAGGGTCGCGACGGCCCGCGCAGCGCCCCCGGACGATGCCCGGCGGCCGGGCTTCGGGATCGGCGGTGTCCGGCGGCGGCCTGCGGGTTCGCCGATCCCGGCCCAAGGGAAACGTTCCGGCGCCTCCGCGCGGCCCGGACGGTTGCGGCGGCCGGTCCGGCGGTAGACAATCCCGATCGCGATCCCGATCTCGGCCCGGCCCCGCCCTTGCCCCGGCGGCGGCCGGACACCGTTGAACCGGCGCGCCGGCGCGACATCTTGGGGGCGACGGGCATCCCCGCGCGCGACCCGTCGCCCCCGCACGCGCAGGCAGGACGACGCACAGGCAGGACGACGGACACGATGGACGAGCGACGCTTTCTTTCCCGGCTGGCCCTGACAACGCTGGCGGCGATCCTCGTGGGGGTGTCGTGGCAAAGCGGGCCGGACATCCTCGACAGGCTCCTCGCGCCGCCCGCCCTGCCCCGGCCCGTCGCGCCGCGTCCCGACCTGCCGGCGCGCGAGCGCTCCGTGATCGAGACCTTTCAGGCCGCGCGCGGAAGCGTCGTGTTCATCACCACGTCCCCGCGCGTCACCGACCTCTGGGGCCGGACCTCGAACGTGGTGCCGCGCGGAAGCGGCTCGGGCTTCGTCTGGGACGCGCGGGGGCACATCGTCACCAACAACCACGTCATCGAAGGCGCCGCCGCCGCCCTGGTGCAGCTCGCGGACGGGGAGACCTACCGCGCCCGCCTCGTGGGGACCGATCCCGCCCACGATCTCGCCGTGCTCCGGATCGAGGGCGGCGACGCCCCGCCGCTTCCCGTCGGGCGAAGCGACGACATCCAGGTCGGGCAGGACGTGCTCGCCATCGGCAATCCGTTCGGGCTGGACTGGACGCTGACCACCGGCATCGTCTCGGCGCTGGACCGGGAGTTTCCGGGCGCGGACCGGCGCACGCTTCGCGGCCTGATCCAGACCGACGCGGCGATCAATCCCGGCAATTCCGGCGGACCGCTGCTCGACAGCGCGGGACGGCTGATCGGCGTGAACACCGCGATCTACAGCCCCTCCGGCGGCAGCGCGGGCATCGGCTTCGCCGTTCCCGTGAACGTCGTGAACCGCGTCGTCCCACAGCTCATCGCCACGGGGCGCTACGCCCCGCCCGCGCTCGGCATCGACTACGACGCGCGTATCAACGAGCTGGCGCGGCGGCAGGGCCTGAGCGGCGTCCTCGTCCTCGGGGTCGCGCCCGGCTCGGCGGCGGCGCGCGCCGGGCTCCGGCCCGCGGAGGTCACCGCCGACGGCCGCCTCGTGCCGGGCGACATCGTGGTCGAGCTCGGCGGGCAGCCCGTTGCGACGACCGAGGACCTCCTGGTCGCCCTCGACATGCGCGAAGCCGGCAGCGAGGTCGAACTCGTGGTGCTGCGCGACGGCCGGCGCCACGCCGCGACGGTCACCCTCGACGGGCCGTCCTGACCGCCCCGCGACACGACGCGGCGGCGGGCCGGCCGGTCTGGAACCTCGCGAAGTCCAACGTGTTCTGTCCGGCAACCGGAATTCGGAAGGACAAGACATGTCGAACGACCTGAAGACCCTCGAAACCCTCACCGACACCGCCATCGACAGCGCGAACGGCTACGAGAAGGCCAGCGAGGTCGCCAAGACCCCCGGCCTCCAGAACGTCCTGCGCGAACAGGCCACCAAGCGCCGCGCCCTCGTGGAAACGCTGAACGGCGAGATCGTCCGCCTCGGCGGAAGCGCCCGCACGTCCGGCTCCGCCCTCGGCGCCGCGCACCAGGCCTGGACCTCGCTCACGGACGCGTTCTCGAGCGGCGACGAAAGCGCGGCCGAGCGCGTGGAGGAAGGCGAGGACCACATCGAGAAGAAGTTCCGCGAGGCGCTCGAGGACAGCACCCTCGACGTGCAGACCCGCGAGGTGCTGGTCCGCGCCCATGCCGAGATCGCGGAGGGCGAGCGCCTGACCGACCGGCTGGAAGCGCAATACGACTGATCCGGCGCGGCCGGGCCGAACCCCGGGGGGCCACCCCCCCGGGGCACAGGACCGCGCTCCGGCCCTAGCCGCCGGCCATGTCCTCCCAGAACGCGAAGATCGCCTCCGCGTTCAGCGGCGACATCCAGCCGTGACGCTCGAAATCCGCCCGGAGCGCCCCGTCCCGCAGCCCCGACAGGAACAGCCGCCGATCCGCGTCGCGCTGCGTGGGCGAGCGGGCCGCCGCCAGGTCGCGCACCCGCTCCAGACGCCGCGCCCGCTCCGAGGGCGCCGCCGCCGCGGCCTCCCCCCCGTTCCCGTATCCGTCGCGCAAGGCCGCGCTGAGATAACGCACCGGGCTTTTCACGCCCCCCTGCCCTTCCACGAAGTCGAGCTTCCGGACCACCGCCGCCTCGCCGTGCTCCGCCACCCATTGCCGCGCCAGCCGGTCGGACACGCCGAGCGCCTGGAGCCGCGCATAGACCGGCGCCCCCCGCACCCCCGCCCCGTCGTCGATCGGCAGGATCGAGAGCTGCGGGTTCTCCGCGATCAGGAACCGGATGTCGGTCACCGCCCGGCCCCGCCGCCGCGTCTCGGGCGTCACCGTGATGTTGGAGGTCCGGTTCACCTCGGCCACCGCCGGCTTGATGATCTTGGCGTTGAGATGCTTGAACACCCGGTAATATTCGCTCTCCTCCACCCCCATCAGCCGGCGGAAGGTCTCGAGCGGCCACCACCCCGTGCTGCCGGTGCGCACGAAGCGGTAGCAGTTCTCGTAGAGCGCCAGCGCGTGGCCGGAGGTGAACCGCCGCTGGATGTCGAGATTGATGAGCGCGAAGACCCGCGGATCGTGCAGCTTCTCGGCGAGCGCGGGCGAATAGGCGTATTCGCACACGCCCCCCTTGAGCTTGGCATAGGACAGAAGCGCGGAGATCCCCCATTCCTGCCGCCCCCGCTCGTCGAGCATGTCCCATTCGGCGACCGTCTCGGCCAGCCCGCGCAGGCTCGCCTTCAGCGTCTCGAAATCGTTCGAGTTGTAGCCGATCATCAGGCACAGGGTGCGCGCGTCGATCTCGTGCCGGGTCGCGGTGACGAGCGTGTCGTAGGCGTTGAGCAGCAGCACGTTCGACAGCTTCCGCTGCAACAGCGTGAGCTTGCCCGAGACGTGGATCGCGGCCACGTTCTTCTTGACCGAGGGCCGCCGGAGCGCGCCGGTCAGCCGCGACCGGTCGATCCCGTTTTCCGCCAAGGCCCCCGCCCCGGATGCGCCCATGATGCCCTCCTCGCCCGAATCCTCTGTCGGGATCTGCGGGGACCATGCCCCAGAAGGCACCCGCGATCCAGCCCCGTCCGGGTACTTTCGGGACGGGGGGCGCCGGCGTGGATGTCATCCCGTAGACGGGTTCCTCAAGGCTTCGCGAGGATCCGGGCCGGCCTCCGAAGGATGGACCGCGCGGCGAAACGCCCGGCCGCCCCCGTCCGCCCCTCGGGGCGGGGGCCGCCCTTTCCGCGATGCGGACCCCGTCTGCGTGGCGGCGGCGTCACGGAAAGGGCACGACGCCGCGTGCCTCCTCCCGCCTCATCCCCGTCCCGTCCGCGTCCCGCTCAGCGTCATGCCCGGCGCCGCCAGCGCCGCCGCCGGTCCCGTCCAGGCATAGGCCAGCAGACAGGGATCGGCCGGCCCCGTCGTGATCCGGTGCGCCTCGCCCGGCCGGTTCAGGATCAGCGATCCCGGCGCGTAGACGGCCGCCTCGTTCTCGGACCATGCGCCCGCGACGGAGACATAGCTTTCCTCGATGTCGGGATGGCTGTGCTGCGGATAGGTCGTGTCGGGCGCGAACAGGACGAAGCCCAGGACAAGCGCCTCGCAGGACACCGGCCCCCGCGGCCCCAGCACCTCGCAATAGGCGTATTTCCGCGCCAGAGCCGCCGGCATCCGCTCGTATCCGTATTCCCAGGTCAGCCGGGCGCGGATTTCGCGCAAGGCGCGCGCCATCGACCCCATCGCCCCCCGTTCCCCCAGGTCGAGCGCGCGGGACAGATGCCCTGTGATCGGCTTCGTCGCCGCGTCCCGCGCCAGCATCGCCGGATTCCTCGCGATCACGGCCGACAGCGTTTCGCGCACCCGGCGCCGGTGGGCCCGAATGGCCCGGCTCCCGCCGTCCGAGCCGAACCGGTAAAGCGTCTCGAATTCCCGCAGCAGGTAGAACACGTCCGGATTGTCCTTGAGGCGGGGGCCGGCCCCCTCCGCCGCTCCGGTCTCCGCGGCGTCCTGATCCATGCGGCGTCCCCCCTTTCGGCTGCCGGCCCTGCCCCGCCGGCCTCCGGGGCCAATCCACCGACGATGCCCGTTGTTCCATCCCGAGGATCGGGTCCGCGCATCCCGCATCCGGGCACCTTGTCGAATTGCCGCCGGCGTGCCGCGCCGCAAAGGCACCCGTTCACGGGACGCTGCCCCTCCCATATCCCGCTGTCGCCTCGTGTTTCGGGCATGATCGCGCGGGAAGGCCCGTCGTTCCCGCGAATCGGAACCGTCTGGCCCGGAATCGGCGACCTGTCGTCCCGCAGACGGATACCCGTCGCCCCGTTCACGGGTGCCCGTTGCGGAACAAGCTGTTGGCCCGGAACGGATTTTCCGTCGCAAAGTCCTTAAAGATCCGAAAGCCTAGACAAGTGTTGCGTCGGGTTTTGCTCGTGGTTTCGTGGCGAAACCGGCCCGATCGGGGCCACATTGCCCCTGGACGATTTGCAAACGCCTCGGGACGTGCCAGAGTTCGCACTATAAGCGGAAAACAATCGCACGTCGTCGAGGCAGCATGACATCATCCGGCAAGGGCCCCCTGCCCCCGTATTCGAACATCGACCCCGCCCGCGCGGCAGCCAAGCTCGGACCTCCGATCGACACGGTGCGCTTCGCCAAGGCCGCCGCCTTCGCCGCCAAGGGTCGCGAGGACCTGGCAAAGCGCGGCTACGCCCCCGACGGCGCCAAGCGCCTCAGGCGGTTCTCCACATGGGAGGTCTGCCGCTACCTGATCCCCGTCGCGCCCGCGCATTTGCGGCGCGTCCTGAAGGCCCATCCCGACCTGCCGCAGGGCATCGGCGAGGGCAACTCGAAGTGGTTCACCCTGGCCGAGGTGCTGGCCCTTCGCGATCATTTCGCCGCCGAGGGCGCCGCCGACCGCGAATACCGGCCCTGGCGGCCGGAAGGGCTCGACGCAAAGATCGTGGCCGTCGCGAACTTCAAGGGCGGCGTCGGCAAGACCTCGACCTGCGCCCATCTCGCCATGTCCGCCGCGCTCGACGGCTACAAGGTTCTCGTGATCGACCTCGACTCGCAGGGCTCGATGACCTCGATCATGGGCGGCAAGGTCGACGACGAATGGATGACCGCGTTCCCCCTTCTCGCCAAGGACTACGCCCGCGCCGTGGAGGCCGAGAACCGGGTGCGGGAGGCCGGCGGCCGCGCGCCCATCCCGCTCGACGAAACGCTGCGCGCCGCCTCCGGCATCGCCGCCCGCGACGTGATCCAGCCGACGCACTGGCCCAACATCGACCTCATCGGCGCGCAGCTCAACCTCTATTGGGCCGAGTTCCAGGTGCCCGTCTGGCGAATGGCCTTGCGCTCCTGGCCGCTCTGGGACGCGCTCACCAACGCGCTCGGCGGCGAGGGGATTCTCGGGGAGTACGACCTCGTTTTCCTCGATACCCCCCCGGCCCTCGGCTACCTCACGATCAACGCCCTCGCCGCCTCCGACATCCTCCTCGTCCCCCTGGGCGCGAGCTTCCTCGAGTTCGACTCGACGGGCCGCTTCTTCGACATGCTCTACTCCACCTTCGCCTCCATCGAGGACGGCGAGAACGCCGCCCGCCGCCGCGACGACCTGCCCGAGATGCGCTTCGAATGGGACGCCGTCCGCGCCATCATCACCCGCTTCGACGCCGGCCAGCAGGCCGATCTGGCGAACGTGGTGCAGGCCTATTTCGGCGATCTGATGACCGCCTACCGGCAGGAATTCACCGCCATGATCGGGCAGGCCGGCGAACAGGTGAACGGCATCTACGAGGCCGACTACCGCGAGTTCAACCGGGAGACCTATGTGCGCGGGCGGGAGACGTTCGACCGGACCTGGGCCGAGGTGAAGGAGGTCATCCTCGGCGCGTGGTGGCGGGATCAGAAGATGGAGGCGAACGATGGCTAAGCGACGCAAGCTTGAGGCGCCGAACCCGGACGACCTCGCCGAGTTCGAGCAGAGGTTTCGCCGCGAAACCAAGGTGGCCCCGATCGGGGCGCTGGCGGCGGATTCGGCGGCGGCGGCGGATCTGCGGGATGTCGACGAACGGGCCGAGGGGGAACGGTATCGCGCGGATTCGGAAGCGTTCTCCGAGGCGCGGGCCAGGGGGCTGGTGCTGCTGGAGGTGCCGCTCGGGGCCATCGACGAGACGGTGCTGGTGCGGGACCGGGCGGTGATGGACGAGGGGGAGCTTCTGGAGCTGCGCGATTCGATTTCGCGGAACGGGCTCCGGCTGCCGATCGAGGTCTTCGAGCTGGAGCAAAGTCAAGGCGAGCGGCGCTACGGGTTGCTGTCGGGTTACCGGCGGCTCCTGGCCGTACGGCAACTGCACGAGATGACGAAGCTCGACGTCTACGCGACGATCAAGGCCGTCGTGCGGGAGCCCGAGAAGATGGGCGGGCCGTTCGCGGCGATGGTCGAGGAGAACGAGGTCCGCGCGAGCCTGTCGCATTTCGAGCGGGGCCGGATCGCGGTGATCGCGGCGGGGCAGGGGGTCTACCCGAACGTGGAGGCGGCGGTCGACGCGCTGTTCGCCGCCGCGTCCAAGGCCAAGCGGTCCAAGGTCCGCTCCTTCGCGCTGATCTTCGAGGATCTGGGCGATCTGCTGCATTATCCCGAGGCGATGACCGAGAAGCAGGGTCTGCGCCTTGCGGCGGCGCTTCGGGCCGGAGGCGAGCCGGAGTTGCGCGACGCGCTGGAATCGCTCCGGGCCGAGAGCTTCGCCGACGAATGGCGCGCGCTGGAGCCCGCCGTCGTCGCCATCGAGGCGCGGGCCGCGCCGGACGCCGCGCGGGGCGGGCGGCCGCGAAGCGCCAAACCCGCGCCCGACCGGCCGGTCGCGTCGCGCCTGAACAGCGGGATCACCATCACCCGGTCGCGGGACCGCAAGGCGCATGTGCTGCGGCTGGAAGGGCCGGGGCTCGATGACGCGATCATGGAATCTTTGATCGCCGAGATCGAACGGCTGCTGGAGCGGCCCTGAGGGGGACAGGATCGCCGGCGCGGAACATCGGTCCTAGGTGCCGTGACGCGTCATGTGGGCAAGGATGTGGATCGTAAGCCATTGTTATAGAACGAATTCGAGGCGAGGGTTCCTGTTTTCCCACGTTGGTCAGGGGCGGTGCGTCTTCGCGTCGGTGTGACGGGAGGCTGTCCTGACGATCAGGGCAACGACTTGCTGAGGTAACGTCGCATGTCGCTTCCGCCCCCGGATCGGGGTGGGATCCGTGCCCGATTGCGGCGGGCGTCGGCGCCCGCCGTTTGAATCGCTGCCATTCCACAGGTGCGTCAGCGCCCATCCGCCCGACATTCGCAGTGAGATGAAAGGCGGAGCCGAAGAACGAGGGGGCGTTGGAATCGACCTGCGTCGTTTGAACGTCCCATCTGCACGGGGGCGCGGGGGCACGGAGGCAGGGGGACAGGGGAGCACGGAGGTAGGAGGGGGGCAGGGGCAGGGGGCTTTGCCCTCGTTCGCGGCCCGGAGCCGTTCTCTGAAAATCGCGGCTACGGATGGATCGACTGTCCGGCGCTCTGTCCGCCCGGCGGGTTCGGGCCGCGTCGTGGCCCATCAATCCTTCGGGTGCCCGGCGGGTGAAGCGTGACCTCCGCCAGCGACGGCATCGCCTTGCCGCGCGGGATGGCCCCGCCGGCGCGGAACCGATGGTCAGCTGCCGGCGGGGCGGCACGGCTCGGGGGCGGGGGTGTGGAGGCCGCAGACCCGCATCTGCTCGATCGCGTGGCGGCCGGAGTGCCCGGCGTGCTTGCCGGGGTGATCGCGCGGGTGCGCCCTGACGGCGACCGGCGGGTCGGAGGCGGGCCGCGCCGTGGTATCGGCGCGGCCCCGGTTCGGGCGGGACGCGATCAGGCGTTCCGGTTGCGGCCCCCGCGCAGAAGGCCCAGCCCGCCGAGCGCCGCGCCCAGCATCCAGACCGCGGCGGGCAGCGGAACGGGCGCGGGCATCGTCGCGGCGGACAGGGTCTCGAAGCGCAGGCCCTCGGCCGTGCCGTCCCCGAAGCCGAACCAGCCGGCGCTTCCCGCCTCGGGCAGGTCCAGATAATCCGTCATGCTCGCGTCGCCCTTGAGGGCGCGGTCCAGCCAGGCCGTCGAGAAGTGCTGCGCGACGTTGTTCATGAACACCGTGTCCCAGACCGCGTCGGTGTAGTGCTCGGAGACGTCGAAGCCGAGCCGCTCGTTGAAGTAGAAGCTCTCCTCCGGGGCGGGGATCGGCGCCGCGGTGTTGTGGCCCCCGCCCTCGAAGGTCAGCAGCGAGCGGTCCACGCCCGTCGCGCCCTCCCAGATCGCGCGGACGCCCTCCTCGTAGAGGGAGGTCGCATCCTCCGAGCCGGCGATGAACAGCATCGGGATGTCGATGCTCGCCAGGCCCTCCTCGTCCCAGAAGCCGGTGTTCATGCCCCAGGGCCCGATCGCCACGGCGGTCTTGATGCGGGGGTCGGGCCGCGCCTCCTGCGTGGGGCTGCCCTCCCGATTGACGTCGAGCGTGCCCTGCGGCGCCCCCGATTCCACGGCCGCGTCGGTGACGCCGCCCCCGGCAGTGATCACCGCGCCGTAGCCGCCCATCGAATAGCCGATCACCCCGGTCCGGTCGGCATCCACGAGCCCGGACAGGTACGACGTCCCGTCGTCGCCGAGCCGCGCCATCTCGTCCAGAACGAATTGCTGGTCGAGGGGCCGGTTCACGAGGGTGGAGCCGAACGCGGCCTGCGTGCGGTAGGTCGAGTCGGTATGGTCGATGGACGCGACCACGTATCCCTTGGAGGCGAGGTTCTCGCCCAGATGCGACATCAGGAACCGGTTGCCGGGATAGCCGTGGCTCAGGATCACGAGGGGGAAGGGATCCGCCGCCGACGCCGGGGCGGCATCGCGGATCGCGCGCCCGGTGAGGGTGACCTCCGTGGTCGCGTCGCGCAGATAGGTGTCGAAGGACGTCTCGCCGGTCGAGCCTTGCGCGGCGGGGTACCAGGTCTCCACGGTCAGCGGGCGGTCGTATCGCGGCAGCTCCGCCGGCCGTTCCCCCGCGGGATCGATGGCCAGGATGTCGAGCTGGTTCTCGTTCACGAGCTCGATCCGGCGAACGCCGACGGGCATCCCGCCATAGGCCGCGAGTTCGGGCGCGTCGGGCGATTGCCCGTCGATGCGGTTCTGCGCCGCGACGGGGGCCGCCGCGGTGGCGGCGACCATCGCGGTCGTGATCGTGAGGGCAAGTCGTTTCATTGGTGTTCTCCCGGTCTGTGTTCGCATGTCCTGTCCAAGTTTCGGAGATCACATCACTTCGACGCATTGTGCCAGCCCCGCGCGTCATTATTCGCATTTTCCGGATATTGTTTCCGGGTGGCCCACCCTGGGGCGTGTTGATTGCATTGCAATCACGGCCTAGATTGTCATGAGAATCGGAGGACGGCATGGCCAGCATCACGATCCGCAATCTCGACGACGCGCTCAAGCGGCGCCTGCGCATGCGCGCGGCCGAACACGGCCGATCCATGGAGGAGGAGGTGCGCGAGATCCTGCGCCGCTCGGTCGGCCGGTCGCCGTCGCGCGCGAATCTCGGCGAACGCATCCACCGACGCTTCGCCGCGATCGGCGGGGTGGAGTTGGAGTTGCCGCCGCGCGAGCCCATGCCCGAGCCGCCCCGCCTCGGCTGAGGCGGGGCCTTGATCCTGATCGACACCAACGTCGTCTCCGAGCTGATGCGGCCGGCGCCCGCCGGGGCGGTGGTCGCGTGGTTCGGACGGCAGGACGCGTCCGGGCTCTATCTCAGCGCGGTCAGCGAGGCCGAGCTGCGCCGCGGGGTCGCCATCCTGCCCGGCGGCCGCCGGCGCGCCGCGCTTCTCGCGGCGGTGGAGGCGATGGTGGCGGAGGATTTCGAGGACCGCGTGCTGCCCTTCGACAGTGCGGCGGCGGCGGCGTTCGCGGTCGTCTTCGCCGAGCGCCGCGGCGCCGGGCAGGCGATCTCGTTCCCGGATTGCCAGATCGCGGCGACGGCCCGGGCGCACGGCGCCGCGGTCGCGACGCGCGACGCGGGCGGGTTCGCGGGCTGCGGCATCGTCGTGATCGACCCCTGGAGCGACGGGTAGGGGCGCCCGCCCTCGCCGGCGGGGCTGGACGGAGGGACCGGTCCCGGTGTCGAACGACGCCCTCTGTGTCGGCCCGCGCACTGCGGGCGAGGGGCAACGTCGCGCCCGGTGCGGGGCCTCAGGCGGTCGGGCTCGACAGCTTCATCAGCACGATGCCCGCCACGATCAGGATCGCCGCGACGAGGCGCATCGGCGTCGCGGCCTCCCCGAGCGCGACGATTCCGAGGGCGAACGCGCCGACCGCGCCGATGCCGGTCCAGACGGTGTAGGCGGTTCCGAGCGGCAGCGACCGCATGGCGAACGACAGGAGCGCGAAGCTCGCCACCATCGCGACGATGGTGATCACGCTGGGCCCGAGCAGCGTGAACCCCGCCGACTTCTTCATGAAGAACGCCCAGACGATTTCCAGAACGCCGGCGAGAACGAGAACGAACCAGGCCAAGGGACCGCCTTTTGCAACGATGTCGGGTCGTCCCGAGGAAAGCGCGAACGGCGCGGGTCGTCCCGCGCGACGCCTCACCTAGCGCGGACGGCGCCGTCGCTCAACGTCTCGGCCGCGGTCGCCCGGGCCGGGATCGGGGCCAGCCGCGCCGCCGTTCAGGCGCGCAGCTCCGGACCGAAGCCCAGATCCTCCATCAGGGCGTTCCATTGCGCGTGCGGCAGCGTTCCGCCGGCGGCGCGGCGGTGGCCGTTGCCGTAGCGCGTCGGGTCCGCGCCGTCGGGGCGGTGGCGGGCGAGGACGTCGACGATGTCGGCCTCGCCCGACGCGCGGCCCGCGAAGGCGACCATGCCCTCCCGAAAGCCGAAATTCGCGGCGAACACGATCACGCCGGGCGCGTCCTTCGCCTTGAGCCGTCCCGTCCAGGACTGCGCCACCAGCGGGTGGATCTGGCACGGGCTGTGGAGCCGGATCACGGCGACCGCGCGGCCGTAGCGGCGTCCGAAGCGGGGCGGCTGGCGGCGGCCCTCGGCGGTGGCGGCCTTGACCTCCTCGCGCGCGGCGTCGCAGGCCGTGGTTTCGGAATGGCCGCCGCGCACGGCGTCCTTGGGGTCGCGCGCCTTCAGAAGCAGCGCGAGCGCCGCGTCCGCATCGCCCGAGGCGGACCGGCGCGGGGCGTTGACGAGGCTCACGGTCTCCCGCAGGAGACCCGCGCCATGACGTTTTTTGGCCGCCGCGATCAGCGGAAAGTCGGCCGTGTCGCCGTAATCGCCGACGAGGCCCACGGCGGCCAGCCAGTCGAGCGCGGCCACGTCGCCGAGCGCCCCGGCCGCGTGCCAGGCAAGCAGGCTCGTCGAGGGCGTGGGCGCGAGACCGTAGCCGGAGATCACCGTCGCGTCGTCCGGCACCCCCGTCGGGACGTGGTGGTCGATCACGGCCATCGGCGCGCCGGGCGCGGGGCGGCGCCCGGCAAGGCCCAGATCGGCCACCACCAGTGCCGGCGGATCGCGCTCGGCGAGTTCGGCCGCGAAGGCGTCGTCCCAGGCGTTCTCGCCGCGACCGACGAGGCGGATCTCGGGGCGGGCGCCGCGATGGGCGTCCCAGGCCCGCGCGAGCAGGGCGGCCGAGGACAGGCCGTCGGCATCGTCGTGCGAGGCGATCAGGGGCGTGGCGCCATCCGCGAAGGCGGCGAAACGGGCGCGGGCATCCCCGGCCCAGCTTCGGGGGTCGAGCGCGAGGGAAGGGGGCATCGCATCCATGCGGCCCGAACGCGCGGATGCGGGCCGCGGGTCCGCCCCGCGGCGAACGGTCCGCCCGGGGAACGGGCGCGCCCGCCCGGGGTTGGGACGCCATGACCGACGCACCCCGACATTCCGCCCCCGCCGAGCCCATGCGCCTGGGCTTTCCCGTCAAGGTCATGGCCCGGCCCGACCTGAAGTCGAACGACGCGCGGCGCTGGCAGAACGCGCCGCATCTCAAGGTCTCGCTCGAATATCTCGACGGCATCCTGGACCATTGCGCGGCGCGCGGCATCCGCATGTACCGCATGTCCTCGGACCTCGCGCCCTATGCGACCCATCCCGACATGCCGCAGTTCCATGACATGATCGCCGAGAGCGACGCGGAGCTGACGGCCATCGGCGCCAAGGCCCGCGCGCTGGACATCCGCCTGTCCTTCCATCCCTCGCAGTTCGTGCTGCTGAACGCCCCCGATCCGGAGATCGTCACCCGGAGCGTGCGCGACCTCGCCGCGCAGGCCGAGATGCTCGACCGCATGGGCCTCGGCCCCGAAGCGGTGCTGGTGACGCATGTGGGGGGCGTCTACGACGACCGCCCGGCGGCCCGGCGACGCTGGGTCGAGGCGTGGCATCGGCTGCCCGCCCATGTCCGGGCGCGTCTGGTGCTGGAGAACGACGACATCCGCTTCTCCGCCGCCGACACGCTGTGGATCCACGGCGAGACCGGCGTGCGGCTGATCTTCGACCACCAGCACCACTGGTGCATGAACCCCGAGGGGCTGGGCGTGGTCGAAGCCTTCGGCCGCGTGCTCGACACCTGGCCCGATGACGTTCGCCCGAAGATGCATTTCTCCAGCCCGCGCACCGAGATGCGGCAGATCACGCGCAAGGACCGCAAGACCGGCAAGCCCAGGACCGTGATGCAGCCGCCGATCTGGACGGGCCATGCGGATTTCGTCCAGCCCTTCGAGTTCGTCCGCTTCCTGCGCGATTGCGCGCCGCTCGTCGCCCGGCGCCCCTTCGACGTGATGCTGGAGGCCAAGATGAAGGATCTCGCGCTCGAACGGCTGCGCGCCGATCTCGTGCGCTACGTGCCCGATGTGGGGGCCGTGTTCGGCCTCGCCCCGGACGCCGTCGCGCCGGAACCCGACGCCGAATGCGCCGGCGCGGCGTGATCCCGGCCGTCCGGGACGGGGCCACGTCCGGAGCCGGGGCGCGCGGGCCTTCCCTCAGCTCTGGAAGATGCGCGTCATCTCGCTGTCGAACGCGGACCACGTCATGGTGGCGGCGTTGCCGGCATAGCCGTGGTAATGCGAGCGACCGGAGGCGTTCGGAAGCCCCGCCCAGATCCGCGCGAGGTTGTTCATGAGCTGGTGCCGCGTGATCTCGTCCGCGCGGAACGCGTCGAGCCCCGCATCCTGCAGCAGGATGTCGGCGAGGCGATCCTGCATCCGTGGCGAAAAGCGCTCGTCCGGTCCCGCATCGAGAATGGTGACGAGACGGGCCAGCGTCGAGGGGATGAACTGGTAGCGCCCGATCGCGTGCGGCTGCCCCGGCGTCGCGTCGATCCAGGCGAAGACCTCGCCCAGCGTCATTTCCGTGGGACGGCGCGCGGGCCTGACCCGGGCGCCGTATTGCACCGCGTCGTAGCCTTCGGGACCGGCTTCCGCACGGGCGATGAGGTGACGGATCATCTCCGCATGGCGGTCCCCGCCGAGGATCGGCCCGTAGGCGTGAACGTCGCCGGGGGAGGGGCGCGGCGCGAACAAGCCGCGGCGCGCCTGTCCGATGAAGAGGCTCTGCGCGTGGCCGCGCCGTTCTTCCGCTTCGGCGCTGTCGGGGATCTCGGCGCGGCTGCGGATCAGCGGTCGCGCCGTGTCGCCGAGGGACGTCTCCACGAAGAGCGGCGGTCGCGCGCCGTGCAGGCCCCCCTTGCCCAGCAGCGAGTAGCCCTGCGCCGCCGCGGCGCCGGCTTCGAGCGCGAAGAGCGCCGCAAGGAGGAGGACGTGGCCGATCGAATTCATGCGCCGCTCGTTCTGAGTGCCGGCGGCTTCGCCGAAAAACGTTGAGATTGCGTATCCGCGCCGATGTTTTCCGCGGGTCGGGGTCGGGGTCGGGGTCGGGGGCGGGGGCGGCGGCACGGCCGCCCGTCCGGCCGCGCCGGGACGCCGGTCGGCGGCAGGCCGCGCTTGGGGTTCCGAGCGCACTCGACCGGGCCGGATACGATGGGTTCGGGTGGCGGAGATCGCGATGCGGCCGGCGGAACCCCGAAAAGGGCCGGACGATCTACCCGTCGAGGCCTTCCTGCCTTCGATTGGCGATCGCGGCGATGATGCCTTCGGAGACGGCGATCGCCGAGGTGATCGAGTTCGGCAGGAGCCTCCGCGTGGCGTCGGCATAGAAGACGGCATCGGCATATTTCGTTAGCGGACTTGTCGGTCGGTCGGTGATGCAGAGGATCGTCGCTCCCTTTCTGCGCGCGGTTTGCGTGACCTCGATCGTGTCGGCCGCGTAGTTCGGCAGGGAGCAGGTGATGACGAGGTCGCGATCGGTGCAGTGCACGGCCCGGCGAATCGCGACGTTGCCGTTGCCCATCGGCCCGATATTGATCGCGTTGCCCCGGCAATAGGGCTCCAGCCCGTGGATCAGGACGCCGATCGCGTACTGGCTCAGCCCGGCTCCGAAGGCAAAGATGCGCTCCGCGTTCAGGATCATCTCCACCGCGCGGCCGCAGCTGGCCTCGTCCAGACGGTCGCGTGTCGTCTGCAGGTTGCGGATGTCCTGATCGAGCCCGTTGCGGACCACGTCGAAATGCGTGGCCTCCGCGTCGATCTCCCGGCTCAACCGCTCCACGTGGAAGCGGGCGGCGCGCATCGCCTCGAGTTGGGACTCGCGAAAGTCGGAGAAGCACGGAAATCCGATCGCGCGGGCGAACCGCGTCGCCGTGGCGGTCGAAACCTCGCAACGGGTCGCAAGCTCGATATTGTTCAGGGGGGCCGCTTCGGTCGGGTTCTCGAGGATGAAGTCCGCGATGCGGCGGTGCCCCGGGCTGAGCTTTTCGTAAGCCCGCGAGACGCGCTGCGCGATGTCGGTTTGAAAAACGTTGTTCATCGTGCCCGTGCCTCTTGACCCAGTGTGGGTTTCATGGGTTGCATGAGGTTGCAACAAACGTTTCACATTCCGCATGCTCCGCTGACGAACAATAGCAAAGACAGGGACAGAATGACTTATCGTAACCTGAAAGCGGGGACGGCGATGCTGCTCGCTCTCGCTGCGTCTCCCGCCGCCGCGCAGGAACTGACGATCGCGCTCGCCTCGGAGCCGACCGCCGTCGACCCGCATTATCATGACCTTACATCCAACAACGCCGTGGCGGAGCATATCTATTCGGCCCTGGGCCGGGCCGACGCGCAGCAGAATATCCAGCCCGGGCTCGCGACGTCATGGGAGGCCGAGGACGACAACACCTGGGTGTTCCAGCTGCGCGACGACGTGGTCTTCTCCGACGGGTCGGAGTTCAACGCCGATGACGTGATCTTCACCTATTGCCGGACGATGAACAACGAGACGTCGGTCGGGACGGTCGGCGAGTCGGTCGTCACGAACTTCGCGTCGGTCGAGACGCCCGACCCCCACACGCTCAGGATCACGACCAAGGAGATCGAGCCGCTGATGCCCGAGCTTCTGGCGCAGATCATGATCCTGAGCGAGGGCATCGTCGAGCACGACGAAATCACCTTCGATCTCGAGAATGATTGCGGCGTCACCGGCGAATGGCCCGGCGTCGATGCCTTCAATACCGGTGAGGCGGCGATCGGCACGGGTCCCTTCGTGCTCGAGGAGTTCACCCTGGGGTCCGGCATCACGCTTGGCCGGAACGAGAATTACTTCGGCGAGGCGCCCGTCTGGGAACGGGTGCGGATGGTGCCCGTCCCCGCGTCCGGTCCGCGGCTCGCAGGGCTTCTCTCCGGCGATTACGATCTGATCGAGAACCCCGCCGCGCGGGACATCACGCAGATCGAGGCGCAAGAAGGGCTCGATTATGTTTCGGTCCCGTCCAACCGCATCATCTTCCTGCAGATGGATATCGGGCGCGACGACAGCCCCTTCATCCGCACCGGGGACGGCTCGAACCCCTTCCAGGACGAGCGCGTGCGACGGGCGGTGTCGATGGCCATCGACCGGCAGGCGATCGTCGACCGGATCATGGACGGCTTCGCCACGCCGGCCTACCAGTTCATCCCCGACAACATGTTCGGCGCGATCCCGGATCCCGAGCCGCTGGAATACGACCCGGAGCGGGCCACGGAATTGCTGGCGGAAGCGGGCTATCCAGACGGTTTCGGCCTGACCCTGCACGCCACCAACGACCGCTACATCAACGACAGCCAGGTGGCGCAGGTGGTGGCGCAGTTCCTTACGCGGATCGGCATCCAGACGGAACTCGACGCGATGACGCGCTCGATCTTCTTCTCGCGGCGCAGTGACAAGGAATTCAGCTTCGCGATGGGCGGCTGGGGCTCGAGCGAGGGCGGCGCGGCCTCCTTCCTGCGCCAGTACGTGACGACCGATAACGAGGATCTGGGCGTCGGCGCGTCGAATTACGGCGCCTGGTCGGACCCCGAGTTCGACGCGATCCTGCTCGAGGCCATCAGCACCGTCGACGAGGAGAAACGCGCGGCGCTTTTGCAGCGGGCCGAACAGATGGCGGTGGACAAGCTCGGCTTCATCCCGCTGCACTTCGAGAGCTCGATCTGGGCCTTCCGCGACGGGTTGAGCTATCCCGGCCGGGCCGACCAGTACACGCTGGCCCACGAAGTGACGCAAACGGCGGAATGATTGCCGGCGGCATCTGACATGCGATCTTCGGCGCGCTGGCGCCGGAGCCTTTCCGAAACCGGGAACGGCTGACATGGCTCTTTTCGTCCTGCAACGCCTGTTGCAGAGCATCGCGGTTCTCTTCGCCGTCTCGATCGCGATCTTTCTCGCGGTCTATTCCGTCGGCAACCCGGCCGACCTGCTCGTCCCGCCCGACGCGACGCAGGCCGAGCGGGCGGCGATGATCGCGCGCCTCGGCCTGGATCGGCCGGTCTGGGCCCAATATCTGACCTTTCTCGGCAATGCGCTGCAGGGGGATCTCGGAACCTCCTTCGTCCACGGTCGCCCGGCGCTGAGCCTCATCCTGTCCCGGATGCCGGCGACGTTCGAACTCGTCTTCTGGGCCCTCGCGATCGCCAGCGCGATCGGTATTCCGATCGGCCTCTGGATCGGCCTGAACGACGGGACCCGCACGGCACGGGCCGCCATGACGGGTTCGATCCTGGGCTATTCGATCCCGAGCTTCTGGAAGGGCATGGTCCTGATCCTGATCTTCGCCGTCTGGCTGCAATGGCTGCCGGCCGCGGGGCGGGGCGAGACCGTGTCCCTCCTCGGCATCCCCCTCAGCTTCCTGACGCTCGACGGACTGCGCCACATGACGTTGCCCGTCGTCAATCTCGCCATTCCCAACATCGCGCTGATGATCCGCCTGACGGCCGCCGGCGCGGCGGAGGCGGTCCATCAGGATTACGTCCGTTTCGCGCGGGCGAAGGGGGTGCGGCCGAAACGCATCGTGCGCCGGCACGTCCTGCGCAACATCCTGATCCCGATCGTTACCGTTCTGGGCGTCGAGTTCGGGTCGCTGATCGCCTTCTCCACGATCACGGAAACCGTGTTCGCCTGGCCCGGCATGGGGCGCCTCCTGATCACGTCGATCTACCAGCTCGATCGGCCCGTCGTGGTCGCCTACGTGATGCTCGTCACGTTCATCTTCGTCGCCGTGAACCTGCTCGTCGATTTTACCTATGCCGCGCTCGATCCACGCGTGAAGCTGGTGGAGAACATGGGATGACCGACACGACCGGAGCCACGGACGGGCCGGCAACCCGGCCGCCGCTCACCGACACGCCACAGCGCCGCGCCATGCTGCGGAAGCTCCGGCGCCGGCCGAGCGTCAGGGGCGCGCTGCTCACCCTTGCGGCGATCGTGCTCGCGGGCCTGCTCCTGCCGTTCCTGGCGCCGCAGGATCCCTACGACCTCAACGCGTTCAGCGTGATGGACAATCTTCTCCCGCCCGGCGGGGAGAGCTTCGAGGGTCAGGTCTTCCTTCTGGGCACTGACAGTCAGGGCCGCGACATGTTGTCGGCGATTCTCTACGGCCTGCGCGTCAGCCTTCTGGTCGGCCTCATCTCCACGTCGATCGCCATGATCATCGGCATCTGCGTCGGGTTGGTCGCCGCGGTGATGGGCGGCCGGATCGAGACGCTTCTCATGCGGTTCGTGGACTTCGTTCTCGGGTTTCCGTCGATCCTCGTCGCGCTTGTGCTGCTGGCGATGATCGGGCGGGGCGTGGACAAGGTGATCATCGCCATCGTCATCGTGCAATGGGCGAACTATGCCCGCATCATGCGCTCTGCGGCCCTGTCCGAGCGGCGCAAGGAATACGTCGAGGCGGCCGAGAACCTCGGCTATTCCCGGCTCCGCGTGATGTTCCGGCACATCATGCCGAACAGCCTCAACGCGGTGCTCGTCGTCGCGACGGTGCAGATCGCCTCGGCGATCACGCTCGAGGCGACGCTGTCCTTTCTGGGCGTCGGCGTCCCGGTCACGGAGCCCTCGCTCGGCCTGCTGGTGGCGAGCGGTTTCAATTACCTTCTGAGCGGCGATTACTGGATCAGCTTCTATCCGGGCATCGCGCTCCTCGTCCTGATCTCCTCGCTCAACCTCGTAGGCGACCGTCTCAGGACGGCGCTCGACCCCAGGCGCTCATGACCGACAATTCCCCTGTTCTCGACATGCGCGGATTGCGAACGGTGTTCCATGACGCCGCCGGCGCCTGGCCGGCGGTCGACGGGATCGACCTGACGGTCCATCGCGGTGAGGTTCTGGGCCTCGTCGGCGAGTCGGGCTCGGGCAAGTCCGTCGCCGGCTTCTCGATCCTGGGCCTTATCGACCCGCCCGGCGAGATCACCGACGGGCAGGTGACGTTCCGCGGGCAGGACCTGCGCCGCCTCGACGAGGAAGGGTTGCGGCGTCTGCGCGGCGCGGAGCTCGCGATGATCTTCCAGGATCCGCTCACGACCCTGAACCCGGTCCTCACCATCGGTGAGCAGATGGTCGAAGCCATCACCGAACACGCCGATGTCGCGCCGGCCGAGGCGCGGCGCCGCGCCGCCGAAAGCCTCGAGAAGGTGGGCATCACCTCGCCCCGGGCGCGTCTCGATCAATATCCGCACGAGTTCTCGGGCGGGATGCGCCAGCGCGTCGCGATCGCGACGGCGCTGCTGAACAATCCGGCGCTCATCATCGCCGACGAGCCGACGACCGCGCTCGACGTCACCATTCAGGGACAGATCATCGCCGAGATGCAGCGCCTCCAGGCCGAGAGCGGTGCGGCGCTGATCTGGATCAGCCACGACCTCGGGGTGGTGGCCGAGCTCGCCGACCGGATCGCCGTCATGTATGCCGGCCGGATCGTCGAGACCGGCTCGACCGACGAGGTTCTCGATCGTCCCCGCCATCCCTACACCAAGGGTCTTCTTGAATCCGTTCCCGGCGATGCCCCGCCGGGGCAGGGGCTGCGGCAGGTGCCGGGTGCCGCGCCGCCGCTTTCCGCCCGTCCGGTCGGCTGTCCGTTCCACCCGCGCTGCGACCGTGCCACGGAAATCTGCCGGCGCGAGGAGCCGGCGCGGGATGCCGATCCCTCCGGCCGAAGCTGGCTCTGCCACCACCCGCTCGACGATGGAGCCGCCGCATGACCGCCCGCGTGTCGCCACCGCACGCGACCGCCGACCGGTCCGCGCCCATTCTGGAGATGCGCGGACTCGGCCGCGATTTCACGCGCAAGCCGGTCATGGCGGAACGCGTGCTGTCGCTCATGGGCCGGGCGCCGGATATTCCGGTGCTGAAGGCCGTGCGGTCCGTCGACCTTTCCATCCGGCGCGGCGAGGTTCTGGGCCTTGTCGGCGAGTCCGGCTGCGGCAAGTCCACACTCGGGCGCATGATCACCGGAATCACCCCGCCGACGCGGGGCGAAGTCGCCTATGACGGCAGGCCCGTTTCGGAGCTCGACCGCGCGGCGCGGAAAGCGTTCATCCTGGGCGTCCAGATGATCTTTCAGGATCCCTATGCCTCGCTCAACCCGCGTCAGCGCGTGGGCGCCATCCTGACCGAGCCACTCCGCGTTCACCGCCGCGACCTGGGCGCCGCGGAGATCCGCGAAAGGGTCGATTCGGCGCTCGCCGAAGTCGGTCTCGACGCCAGTTACCGGGACCGTTATCCGCACGAGTTCTCGGGCGGGCAGCGCCAACGCATCGGCATCGCCCGCGCGCTGATCGTCGAGCCGCAATTCCTCGTCTGCGACGAGCCGATCGCCGCGCTCGACGTCTCCATCCAGGCGCAGGTCATCAATCTTTTCCTCGACCTGCGGTCGCGGCGGCAGCTCACATACCTCTTCATCAGCCACGATCTTTCCGTGGTCCGCTACATGGCCGACCGCGTCGCGATCATGTATCTGGGAGAAATCGTGGAGCTGGCGCCCGCGGCCGAACTCTTCGCCGCGCCGGCGCATCCCTATACGCGGACCCTGCTCGAGCAGATCCCGTCGGTCCGCAATCGCAAGCGCAAGTTCGAGGCGGTGAAGGGCGAATTGCCGTCCCCCCTCGCGCCGCCCCCGGGCTGCCCCTTCCATCCGCGCTGCCCGAACGCGATGCCCCGCTGTTCGCTCGAAGCCCCGAGGCTGCGAGAGATCGCGCCCGGCCGCACCGCCGCCTGCCATCTTCACGACAAGGATCGAAATCCGCATGACACTAGCCACACTTCTTGAGCGCGAGGGAACGAGCGCGATCCCCTTCGATTTCGATGGACAGCCGGGGCGGAGCATCCTGCTCAACTGCTATCGCGCAGCAGGCTATCGCCCGGGGGGCGACGTGGTTCTCGTGCAGCATGGCATGAAGCGGAACGGTGACGATTACCGCGACTTCTGGATCGATGCCGCCGACCGGCACGATCTGCTGATCGTGGCGCCGACCTTTTCGGACGACCTCTTTCCGGAGGCGGAACGCTACAACAACGGCATGGTGCGGGATGACGACGGCGCTATCACCCGCCGCGAGAGCTGGATCTACCACGTCCCCGCCCGCGTCGTCGATGCCATGACCGAGGCCGGACTGATGGCCGAGGGCAAGGCACGCATCTTCGGCCACTCGGCCGGGGGCCAGTTCCTGCACCGCATGGTCTCCCTGGTTGGCTATGGCCCCTTCGATTCGGTGATCGCGGCGAATGCGGGTTGGTATTCCCTGCCGACACTCGACGTGGAGTTCCCTGCGGGCCTCGGCGGGATCGGTCTTGGCGAGGACGATCTGCGTCGGCTCCTCGCCTCCGATCTATGGATTCTCGCGGGCCAGAAGGATTGCGAGGCAGGCGCCGAGAACCTTCCCTCCCAGCCCGAAGCGCGGGCGCAGGGGCCGGGCCGGTTGCACCGCGCGCGCAACTATCTGGAGACGGGCCGCGCCGCGGCCGAGGCGCTCGGCATTTCCTTCGGCTGGCGCCTCACGGAGGTGCCGGGCGTCGACCATGACGGAAACGCCATGGGCCGCGCCGCCGCCGGCCTGTGGTTCACGGGCGGGTTGCCATCGGCCGAGACGCTTGGCGCCGGCACCGGTGCCGTCAATGCCTGAACAGAAGGAAGACGGGCCGCGCGAGGCGGCGACATGATCCGGACGCGGGACGCGAAGAGGAACGACAGCATGAGAACGACGTACGAGATTGGCGAGATACTTTCTTCGGCGGCGTTTTCCTCGGCCGCAAATGATCTGCGTGAGAACCACGACCGGTTCGTCGAGGATATCGTTCGGATCGCCGAGATCCCGGCGCCCCCGTTCGAGGAGGACGAGCGCGCCGCGGCCTACGAGGGGATGTTTCGCGAACACGGACTGGAAGAGGTGGGGCGCGACGCCATCGGCAACGTCACCGGGATCCGGCGGGGCCGTGCCAATGGACGCGCTGTCGTTCTGGCGGCGCATCTCGACACCGTCTTTCCCAAAGGCACCGACTGCACCGTCCGGCGGGAGGGAACGAAGCTCTTCGCTCCGGGTATCGGCGATGACAGCCGAGGCCTCGCGGCGCTTCTGGCATTCGTCCGCGCGCTTGACGCGGGCGGAGTCGAGACCGAGGCCGACCTCCTGTTCGTCGGCGACGTGGGCGAGGAGGGGAAGGGCGACCTGCGCGGCGTGCGGCACTTGTTTACGGAAGGTCAGTACCGGGACCGGATCGATGCCTTCTTCACGATCGACGGACTTCAGGTCGAGGAGGTTACCACGATCGCCGTGGGGTCCCACCGGTACAGGGTGGCGTTTCGCGGCCCAGGGGGCCATTCGTTCAGCGCGTTCGGGATCGTGAACCCCGCGCATGCGCTCGGCGACGTTCTCGCGGGCATGGCGAAGCTCGAAGTCCCGGACAAGCCACGCACGACCTACTGCGCCTCCGTTTTCGGCGGCGGCACGTCGATCAATGCCATTCCGGAAGAGGTTTGGGTGGAGATCGACCTGCGGTCGGAGAGCCAGGAAGAACTCGACCGGCTGGATGGCGCCCTGCATGCGCTCGTGGAGGCCGCCGTCACGACCGAGAACGCGCGCCGCAAGACCGAGGTCGGCGCGATCACAGCGGATCTACAGCGGATCGGCCAGCGCCCCGCGGGCAAGACGGACCACCAGTCGCCCATCGTACAGGCGACGTTTGCCGCGCTGGCCGCCTTCGGCTTCGAGGCGCGTGAACGCGCAGGCTCGACGGACGCGAATATCCCGATAAGCCTCGGCATCCCCGCCATCTGTCTGGGATCCGGCGGGACAGGGGGCCGCGCGCACTCGCTCGAGGAATGGATCGATGTGGAGCCCGAGCTATCCGCCAGAGGGCTCTCAGCCGGCTTGGCTGCGATCCTCGGCACCGCGGGCCTGCGCAGCGATCAATCTTGAGACGAGAGGCGAATGGCAGCGAGGAACAGGTCGCTGCACCTGTTCCAACGGATCGCGATATTGCGCCGATCCTTCGGGCGAGCGCATCAGGCCGTTCAAGTTCATAACGATCGCCGTCGTCAGTTCCCTCGCGGGAAGGACGTGCAGACAGGCTCCGTGATCGCCGACGGGGCTTGCCACCCCGGGGCTTCGCCCGTTCAGGACTGAATTGATCCACGGGATCAATTCCGGGACGCCCTTCACCCCCGCTGCCATGCCGCCATCATCGACCGGCGAGCCGGACCAATCATTCCGATCCGGAAAAACGGACACCATTGGAAGGAAGACTGCCCGACAGCGAAGCTCGGATCGCGACGTTGCGCGCCACGAAACACCACGGCCGCGCGGTCCGGAAGCGCTTGACCGGATACCGCGCCAGAAGCCGTGTCGAGGCGAAGACGCGACGCCTCGGGGCACTCCGCGAGCGCATCGCCGCAAGAGTATGGCTTCCTTGTCTCGAAATTGGGGCGGAAATTCGATTGTCAGCCTCCCCTCAAACAACGACGACGAAGGCTCGAACTTCTCGATCAGGTTTTCATCGCGCGCAGGATGTCCGCCGCCGCCCCGGCCAGATCGTGCTCCGTGTCGACCCGAATGAAGCGGCCTGTTCCGAGCTCCGCTATCTGCTGAATGAACCGTTCATTGCGGTCAAGCCGCTCCTGAATGCGCCCGGACAGCTCGTCTCCGAACGCAACATCGCGTCGGTCCCGCGACTTCTCGCCACTGAGTGCCCTGTCTCTGAGCCGATCGGAGATTGTTTCGGGCGCTGCAACGACATGCACCAGAACCCGGCGGGCCAGCAGACGGCGGAGGAAGTCCAGGTCTTCCGGTCGGCCCTGCGACAGCAGGCTCTGCACCTGCGGTCTGAACTTCCGGAAAAGACCGGTCTCGTCCAGTAGAAAGGCTCCGCTCATCTGCCTGATCAGGGCGTCCTCTTTGAGATAGTTGAGCTGCCGGGCGGCATTCGTGAACCCGGTCTCGAGGTCTTGCCAGTTCAATTCGAGCGAGTTTCCGGTCACATCGTGCAAAGCCTGCGCGGCAACGCGCAGGTCGCCCGCGGAGATCGCTTGACCACGCATGGAAGCCCCGGCCTCGAGCCTCATCTTCCGCAGATTGCCCTGTTTCGCCACCATCGAGATGAGGAACGATTTTCCAACCGCCGGCGGTCCGATGAATTCCACGATCAGGTTGTCGCTGCGCTTTCCGTGCCAAACGGGAAGCCGTCTCCCGTCTGAGCGCGACGTGCCGCGGGCGGGGGCGTCAGTCGCGCGGAGCCATCGAAGGAGCTTTCGCATTGTCATCCACGATGTAGGTCGCGCGACCGAAGTCGGGCGACGCGATGGTGGTCAATCTTCGATCCGCGTGCGAGGTGCGTCACGTCTCTTAGCGCATCCACGATGGCGCGGATCCGGGCCCGCGCATCCTGCCCCGTTTTGGCCATGTCCTCGTAGCGAGCCGCGTAAGCTGTCCCACGGCGGCGGATTTGGTCCGCGGCACGAATCCGCCCGGGACTTGCGAGCACGGAAGCGAGGTTGGCGCTGACCGCGGTGGAGCGCGCGACCCGACCTGATGTTTTCGATGTCACAGCTGTCCTGCGTCATGCGCCTGAACGGGACTGCGGAGCCGCCCCTGCATTGTCTCGCGGTAGCCGGCGATTTTTTCGACGATCTCCGCGCGCCGGGATTGGACCGAACGGATCAGGCCGGCATCGAGTTTGCACAGATCAGGGAGCTCCAGCGGCAGGCCCGCATCCCGCACCACCGCCTCCAGCTTGGGACGACCCGCAAGCGGAAGAACGGGAACCCCGGCGAACGAAGCCAGAATAAAGCCATGCAGCCGATTGGTGATCACCATCGAGCTCGCTTTCATCTCGGCCACCGTCTCCTGCCAGGTTAGCGGCGCAAGCAACGGGACATCGGCGGCCTTGGCGACCGGCCCCAGGACCGGGACATCCTCGGGAGCACACGTGGTGAGCAGCGCCATCGGTCCGGTTTGTCCCCGCAGCGCCTGCAGCGTCTCCGACAGCACCTGCGGCTTCTGACCGGTCAAAACGAGGAGGATCCGCGCCGGATCCCGCTCAGATATTGGCGCGATCCGTTCAGCCGCTTCCGCGAGCGAGAACACGCAATCGGCGCCGAGGACCGTTTCCAGGCCGAGTTCCGACAGCGCGCTTGCCGAGCCGCTGTCTCTTGCGATGAGCGGCGACCGGATCCGTGCCAGATCCTCCCTGAGGCCTGCCCGGCTGTTCACCTTCCATAAGGAGGGAGAAACGGAGAACGGATAGCTGAAGACGCGATCTGTATGGGCACGGATGGCCCGAAGTGTGGCGAACATGGAAACGCCGGTCGTGACCCCCGTCCATTGTGCGCCTCCGGCGAGATAGACAGCGTCATACGTCGAGAACCGCGCTGCCTTGGGGGTTGACTTCACGGCAAGCGACCGGATGCGCCGTGCCTGATAGCGCTGCCGGAGCCGAAAAAGCCGCAGGAGGCGAGAGGTCGCCGCTGCCGGCTTCCGGGCTCCGGCGAAGGTGACCCCCGCATGTTCAAAGAATGGGGCCTCGCGCATGAAGGCCGCCATCCGCGCCTGATCGACCGGCAGAAAACCATGCGAATAGACATGGACAGGTTGGTCGGGAAAGGCGGTCCCGATGTCCAGCAGCATCGCGTGAAGGATCGCGAAATCGCCGATATTGCCCTTGAGGTTGGCAAAGACGATGGCAATCGGACGGGTCATCTCAGGGCTTTTCCGTAGGGCCGGCGAGGCCAGTGGACTTCATGCCGCCGGGCCTGTTGGCGGGGACTCCCGTGTTGCGTGGCGCCGTCGGAGATGTCAACTTTCGCCCACGGGAGTGTCTGGAGGATCACGCGCCTGATCGTTTTCGACGACGGGGCGCGCGGCGGTGTCGATCACACGGAGCTCCTCGCGCCGTCCCACCCGCAGGATCGGGGAAGCCTGGGCACGGGACATCAACGCTGACCTCGGGCGCGCCGACATGGCGGAGCGGGCGCGCGAGCAGAAAAGGGAAAGGGAACGGCCGGCCGAGCAGATCTATGAGCTTGGCCGGAGTCGGCAGAGAGAGTTCGCTATGAATCCTTCTTCGAATATTCTCCTGATTATGGTTTCGCGACCGCAGAAACTTCCATGTCTCACCGACGTGCCGCTTTGGCTGCTCACTTGCGTGGTCTCGCCGCGCCCTTACGTGAACCGACTTGGATCGAAGCAAGACTGTCTTTATCGCTCATGACGGAAATAGTGATTCATGCTATATATAACCTTCTGCAAGGTAAGGTTTCTTGGCGTTAAAATTCCGTGCCGTGCTGGCCTATATATGCAATGTAACACTCGAAATTGTGGACCGATCGAAGGGATCGCAGAATGGCGAATTTGATCCGAGATATTGTTCGCCATCCCGGAAATGCGATTAATCAGCTATATGCAAGTCCATGGGCTCCATGGGGCCCGGAGCTCCTTCAACCGGAAGCATTCGAGGGAAAGCGAGTGATCGTTGTTGGGCCGGCCGAAACCGTACTCGACGATCTGAAGAACACGATAGTCGATAACTATGATGTCGTGGTCAGGTTGAACAATGGGATAGCCCTTAAAAACGCGTCCCCGGATATTCTAGGTCAAAGAACAGATCTATTGGTTCACAACCTGCGAGAGTATGGCGACAGAAGCGCCGGCGCTATTCCGACGTCGTTCTTACTCGAGAATCAGGTCGGAGGAATCGTCTATCCTCATTGGCATAAATCCAGATTGAGAAAACTTTTCAGAGAAAAGCGCAAAGCATTGAAGGAAGAGGGCGGGCCACCGTTAACACTGATACCGCCATGGATGATGCGTAAGATGCGCGCAGAGATTGGTGACCGGCCACCTACAGTCGGCACCTGCGCCTTGCTGTTCTTTCTCGATAGTCCAGCGATCGAGCTTGCCATTCATGGCTTTACCTTCTTCGAGACGGTTTATGCGCCCGGATACAACGATACTGTCAAGACAGCGGATGACGCACGCGCATGGGTGGACGCGCGAGGCGCCCACGAGCCGAAATTGGAAAAAACGGCAATTCTCCGAAGACTGGAGACCACTATGGTAAAGTCTGTCACGATGGGATGTAATGTGAAGCGCCATTTATACGCTGACCGATAGCAGTAAGCCAAGTCGTGGAAAAAGGACAGCCCCGGAGCCGGTGCGCGGAACGAGGCCCTATGCGCCATCAAGCGCCTCGGCCGGACGATCTGGCGCCGCTGGAGCGGGGACCATCGCCGCAGTCGCGCCGAGACCAGAATGAACTGCATGAAGCCCCTAGCCAGGAGCTCGCCGCCCGAGACTTCGACCGCCAGACCGCCGAACCCGCATCGCCATCTTCAACCGCTACACCACCCTCGGCATCCCCGTCACGCAGCCCGTCGGATGACCCCCACGGGGAAAGGGGGAGCCTGGCCTTCAACCCCTTTGTGCAACGAGTCCTGCGCCAGGCCCTACGCGACGCTCCTCTCTTCTCGTGTAAATTTCTGCAGAAGATGCATCACCTCTGCCGCCTCGACCGACGGACTATAAAGATAGCCCTGAACTTCGGTGCAGCCTTCGGCTCGGATGGCTTCGAGTTGCGTGAGCGTCTCGACGCCTTCCGCCGTCGTCGACATATGAAGACTGGAGCCGAGACCGGAGATAGCTCGGATGATCGCAAGTGCGTCAGGACTATCAGGAAGGTCACTGATGAAGGAGCGGTCGATCTTGATCTTGTCGAATGGGAATTTCCGCAGATAGCTCAACGAAGAGTAGCCCGTTCCGAAATCGTCCATGGATATCCTCACGCCGAGATCGCGCAATTGGATCAGAACCTCGAGCGTCGCGTCCGTCTGGTTCAGCAGGACGGTCTCGGTGATCTCCAGTTCCAGGCGGCGTGGGCCAAGTCCGGATTCGATCAGCGCGGCCTCCACCTCGCTCACGAGGGCGGGGTTCTTGAACTGCACCGGTGAGAGGTTGACCGCTACGCGGATATCCGAGGGCCAGGTTGCCGCGTCTCGGCAGGCCTGTCTGAGTACCCAGGCACCGATCTTGTGGATAAGGCCGATATCCTCAGCAAGGGCTATGAACTGATCCGGCGGCACGAGGCCCCGCTCGGAATGACGCCACC
Source organism: uncultured Jannaschia sp. (assembly GCF_947494025.1). Classification (GTDB taxonomy): domain Bacteria; phylum Pseudomonadota; class Alphaproteobacteria; order Rhodobacterales; family Rhodobacteraceae; genus Jannaschia. The sequence goes on along the minus strand of NZ_CANLTQ010000014.1, from coordinate 3,584 downwards.
TGAGCAGCGCCTCGAAGCAGGCGACTTGATCGGTCGCGACGTTGATGATCGGCTGGTACGTGACGTAGAACTCGTCCTTCGCCAGAGCCGCACGCAGGTCCAGTTCGAGGGCCCGCCGGGCCTGCAACTTGGCATCCATTTCGGGCTGGTAAAAGCTATGGACGCCTCGACCGTCCGATTTGGCCCGGTAGAGCGCCAAGTCGGCCGCCTTGACAAGCACATGGGGATCATTTCCGTCCGTCGGCGCGAGGGCGATACCGACGCTGGCACCCACGACGACCTGATGGCCATCGATTTCAAAGGGCGCACTAAGGGTCTCGATGACCCTGTCCGCGAGAGCCGAGGGCGTTTCGACTGCACCATGCGCAAGAATTGCGAACTCGTCCCCACCCAGGCGAGCAATCACGTCTGTTTCGCGCACGCAGGACCGCAGGCGATCCGCGACCTGCTGGAGAAGGCGGTCTCCGATCGGGTGGCCCAGCGTATCGTTCACCGACTTGAAGTGATCGAGGTCGAGGCAGAAGACCGCGAGTTCGCCACCGCGCCGTACGAAGGCTAGGGCGCGGTCGAGTTCCTTGCGGAATGTGGTGCGGTTTGGTAGTCCAGTAAGCTCGTCATGATGCGCAAGGTACTCCATCCGCGCCTCGGCACGGCGGCGTTCGGTGGTGTCCTCGAACGTGATGACGCAGCCACCGTTCTCCAGCGGCACCTGAGAAACAGCCACACTTCGCTCACCCTGAATCTGATCAGAGAAGAAGTGCGGCTTTCTGCTCTCCATCTCGACGGTGAGGTCGTCGGCAAGGTCCGATGAAAGCCGGCTTGTATAATTGCCGGCCCTTTGCATCCTGCGGATGACCTCTTCGATTTCCATTCCAGGCTTGATCGCGTCCAGGGTCAGCCCGTGCATCTCCAGGAACCGGCGGTTGTGGACGATCAGCTGATGCTCATTGTCGAACATGCATAGACCTTGCGACATGTTGTCGAGCGCGGCGTCGAGCCGCTCGCGGCGCTTATTGATCTCGGCTTCCGATTTCTCGATCAGTTCACGTCGGGCTGCGGAGAGTTGATCCATGAGCGCCGCGAAGCTGCGGCCCAGCAGCCCGATTTCGTCGTTGCGGGCTTGCACGCTGGAGGACAGCAGCTGCGAGCCAGCCATGTCCCATTCTCGGGAGTGATTGGTATTCCGGGTGATCCGCGACATCGTCGACGACATGGCGACAAGAGGACCCGTCATCGATCGCGACCCGAACCAGCCCAGCGGTACCAGCGCGATTGCCAGAAGGCTCGCAGTGATTATCAGGTCGCGCTTGAGAGTCTTCGCTCCAGAGAGAGCGACCCGCTCGGCGACGGCAGAATGGAAGCTGAGATCAAGATGTCCGAACGGGCTCTTCGCAGGTAGTCTCATTGACATGATCAGGTAATGTTGCTCGCTGACGACACCCAGAGGGGTGGTGCGCTCCATCGCCTCCCGAACCTTCGCAACCTCGGGATCGGCAGCGGAAACTTCCGTTTCGTAGATGACGCGGCTTCCGCCGTCGGTCGTCAAAGTCAGTAGCCGATCCTTGCTCTGCGTGTTCCCGTCGATGGACAGCGAGGCGAGGCGTTTCTGGAACTTGTCCCACGCGACGACTCCGGCGAGGGCTCCGATAACCGTGTCAGAATCGTATGCCGCGCGGATCGGGACGCTCATCAAAACCGAGTTGCCCGCAATCTCGTAAGCTTCGCCGAACTTGCTTACCGCAGCCTCCCCGGAGAGTGTGGCTTGGAATTGTTCGGTCTGCGCCAGGAGGTCGGCAGACGTCTGAATACCGTCAGACGCCAGGATGTTGCCGAACTCGTCCGCTACGATAAGGGCGCCGAACTCTCTGTAGCGTTTCCGGAGTGTCGAGAGCGATGCAGCAATTTCTCCCGCGTCGTCGGCAATCAGTACGTCCTGCATGACGCCAGCTTCGCTGATCGTGGTGAGATCATCGAGACGAAGAGAAAATTCTCGTTCGATCTGCTGGAGATCGGTGCTCAGCGAGCGTTCGAGCCTGTTCTCCACCTCGGTACGGAGCGCGCGTTCACTGAACTCGGTAGCGACCAGCGTTCCCAACCCGAGTGGCAGCAACGCGCTGAAAAACAGCGCAGCTGCCGCCTTAAGACGAAGTCCCATAATTTATTGCCTTAGCCAGTCAATTTCTGCAAACGTGCTCAGATGTCGCTCCAGGCCACGACGATCCAGTCGCCGACGTCACGGATAGCGACTTCGATCGGGCCATTTGGGCCGGCGATTTCTCCGAAACCACCGCTGTTTACAGCCTTGAAATATTCGATATCGAAGAGCTGCAATTCAGAGAAGTAATCGTCTAGATTCTCGAAATTTTCTTCAAGTTCGATCGCAATTTCTCGGGTGCTGTCATAGATCACATGACCGGACTCAGTCATGAGCATGATGTTGGCACCTGTCGCTCTGGATTGGTGCTCAAGCGGAAGGGTGTATGCAGTAAGGGAATGCTCGTAGTGAAGAATCGACTTCTTTTCGCCGTCGAGGATCACCGGTGTAACATACGCGACCACCCACTTTTCGGCGTCTGGTGACATATAGATGGGGGAAATGTGGACCTTGCGATGGGGAGTGCTAAACCCTGGTTCGAAAAAGGGTGCGTCTGCTTCATCGATGGCGAGATCATGCGCGATCTCCTTGCCTACGATACGGGAAATCTCTTTTCCTTCTGGATCGATAAGGCACATTTCCTCGACGTGGAATCGTTCCTGCACGGCGAGCGAGACGTTGTCGATCCGTCCCTTCACTTCCTCTCGTCCCTCATGGTCGTGAGTGTGGAAGTAAGCGCCGAACGTCTTGTCTTGCGCGGCTGTGACAAGGGCCTTTGAAGCATTGTAATGCAGACGCTCTATCGCAGCCGCGGCTTTGGCGGCTGTTGACTCCAAATCCACCGAGGCTTCTGCCGAGGCCGTTCCGCACAATGTAACGATGGCGGAGAGACTCAGGACTACATGCTTCAACCCACGACGCTGGTGCATCTCGGAATACCTTCTCTGTTGAGCTTTCACGAGCCCCGTATCGACGGCAAACCTTGCGGACCGATTGCCATCCTCGGTCAATGCGGAGGTTGAGCGGCGGAAATGATGCCAATTTGGAGTCAATACGACGTACGTCGCGAAGGCCGTAGGTTAGGAATGAAGCTGAAACCTGCAGCTTTGATTTTATCACTGTGACCGACCTTGTTGCCCAGAGCGTGCCCGGGGTTCGCTTTGCGGGGGCCTTGTTGCGCAAAGCCTGCCCCGGGATTCACATTGCGGGTCGGCATTGTTGCGTAAGTCACGCCTGAGGCGTGACTTTCCCTTTCCCCGCCGATGTCATGCCACGCGAAGGATCTCGGCGGTGCCGAGGGCCGAGATGCGGTTTATGAGTGCGACGCGGATGTGGATTTCGGAGGTCTGGCGGTCGGGGTCCCGTGCGGCGATGCGCTCGCCGAATGCCTTGAGGCATCGCATCTTCGCCTTGATGCGGCTTCGGGCGTGGTATCCGGTCCAGTGCTTCCAGAACGTCCGGCCGTAGTGTCTTGTGGCGCGCAGCGTCT
>NZ_CANLTQ010000013.1 GCF_947494025.1 uncultured Jannaschia sp. | reverse complement strand
TTCGAGCAGGCCGACCCGCAGGTGGACGTCACCACCTCCGGCGAGCCGCAGGTCGAGTTCGTCCAGTCCGGCGAGCCCACCGTGACCTTCCAGGAGGCCGGTGCCGAGTCCGAGACCCCGGAGATCGACGAGGCCAGCGCCGAGCCGGCCGAGGATGACGCCGCGCAGCCGCTGATGGACGAGGAGGCCACCGAGGAGGCGGATCTGGCCGAGGCCGAGCCGATGGAAGGCGAAGTCGAAACCGGCCTGACCGCCACCGATCCGGCGCTTGAGGGCACCGATCCGGCGCTCGAGGGCACGGCGCCTTCCGACACCACGGCCCTGACCGACACGGCCACCGGCATGTCCGACGGCGAGGTGGTCGAGGGCGACATGGCCGCGCCGACGACGCTCGGCGGCCCGCTCGTGGAGCGCGAAGGCTACACCACCGCGCAGGTCGGCGAGTTCGAGGTCGAGTCCCTGACAGGGTCCAACCTCTACGGCGTGAACGACGACGACATCGGCGAGATCGGCGACCTGATCCTCAGCGATGACGGCCAGATCGAAGGCGTGATCGTGGAGATCGGCGGCTTCCTCGGACTGGGCGAGCGCGAGGTCCAGATCCCCTTCGACCGTCTGTCGATCCTGACCTCCGAGGCTGGCGACATCCGCGCCTATATCGATGCGACGCAGGAAGAGCTCGAGTCGATGCCCGAGGCGCAGTAATCTCGCATAGCGTCAAGCGTGAGGGCCGCCCCGTCCGGGGCGGCCCTTTCTTATTCCATACGCGCGGCGGCCGTGGCGGCTTCGGCCCAGTCCGCCCGGTTACCGACACTTCCCTCCTGCCGGACGCGGGCGATGGCGGCGGGGTCGATCTCGGCCCGGACCCAGCCGGGAATGTCCGGCCCGCCCTCCGAGACGATTCCCGTTTCGGGAAAGCCGAGATCCGGCGGCGCGTAGATCGCCGCGCGTCCGTGGTTCTCGTCCACCGCGGGCGACCAGTCGCAGGCTCCGACCGTTGGCGAATGGACCGTCACGCATTGCCCTTCCAGCGCGCGCGCCATCGCGCCGATCCGGACGCGGTGAAAGCCGGCGACGGTATCGGTGCAGGAGGGCGCGAGGATCAGATCCGCCCCGCCAGCGATCAGCGCCTGCCCGAGCGCGGGGAACTCGACATCGTAGCAGATCAGCACGCCGATCTTCAAACCGTCGATCTCGAAGAGGCGCAGCGGATCGCCGGGCACGACGCCCCAGGGATCGCGCTCGAACCGGGTCATGACCTGCTTGTCCTGATAGCCCAGCGTGCCGCCGGGGCCGTGCAGCCAGGCACGGTTCACCGGCCGGTCGCGCCCCGCCTCCCACGGCGACGATGGCGCCAGGATGTGACAGCCATGCGCCACCGCGAGCTCGGCCCAGACCTCCTGCGCCCTTGGGCCGTGCCGCGCCGCCGCATGGAGCGACGTCTCGAGGTCGGCCGCCGCCGCGGCGCCGTCGAGATACGCCAGTTCCATGGCGCCGTATTCGGGAAAGACGAGGAGATCGGCCCCCGGCCCCGCGCAGGCCTCCGCCACCCAAGTCCGCGCCTTGCGCGTCCACGCGTCCCAGCTTTCGATCGGGTCCATCGGATAGGCCGCCGTCGCGATCCTCATAGCGTCTTCCCCCAGAATTGCAGTTTCTTGCGCGTCGCCGTCGTGTCGCCCACATCCTTCCAAGCGAACGACGCGACCACACCGTCGAGCGGCGCGTAACCCCGTCCCCGCCAGAACGCGTCGTGCGTCCGCGCCGACTCCGGGCGGGCCGGATGGTCGTCGGGCCGGGTCACGGAGCAGAAGGCGGCATAGCGGCGCCCCGCCGCCCGACCCGCCGCCTCGCGGGCCTCGAAGAAGGCATGACCCAGCCCGTGGCCGCGATACCTCGGCAGCAGCACGGATTCGGCCAGATAGTAGATCTCCGCCAGCGGCCAGCGATGGTCGGCGAACGCGGCGGCGAAGTCGTCGGAATGGTCCTCCATCCGGGCCGCGGTCGCGGCCCCGACCATCCGGTCGCCGTCGAAGGCTCCGACCACCACGGCGCCCGGCGCGGCGTAGGCGCGCATGTAGTCGCGCTCGTAGTTTGCGTCGCCGTCGTAGAGATAGGGCCAGTCGCGGAAGACCGCGATCCTGAGCCCGGCCAGCGCATCCAGATGGGCCTCGATGGCCTCGCCCCGCAGCGTTTCGACCCGTGTCTGCATCACGAGACCTGCCGGATCCAGTCCGCGAGGTTGTAGTAGGTGACGACGCGCGTGATCGCGCCGTCCGTCACGGTGAAGAAGGCCCCCGCGGGCAGGCTGTAGGTTTGCCCCCGCGCCTCGGGCAGCCCGGGATCGGTTTCGAGATAGGTGCCGGTCACGGTGAACTCGGCGGCATAGCGCCCGTCGGGGCCGGCGAGGACGACGATGTCCGACAGCGTCTCGCGATAGGCGCGGGCCATGTGCTCGCGGAACGCGCGGAAGGCGTCGCGCCCGCGCCGCACCTCCCCCTCGTTGACGTGGTGCGCCACATCGGGAGCGAGGCAGGCCAGCATTGCGTCCGTATCGTCATCGTTGAATGCCGCGTAGTAGCGCTCGATGAGGTCGATGGACATGGCGGCTCCCGGAAACGTCGTGCGCGGGGAACATAGCGATTATCGCGCGCGGCGCCACCGGGGGCGCCCGGCTCCGCCACCGTTCCCGGACCTCCCTCAGAAATCCAGCAGCGGCGTGGGACAGATGAAGCCGGACAGATAGGGCAGGACGCCGTCGAGCTCGATCGTGATCTGCACCGCCTCGTAGGGATCGAGCTTGACGGCGAACTCGCCGTAGCCGCGCGCGATGTTCGCCTGCGAGAGCAAATCGATCTCCGCCTGCACGTCGTCCTCGTCGTAGTGGTAGCGCGCGCCGTCGACCATGACGAAGTTCGCCTCGCCCGCCCCCGTCGAACGCTGCCCGTCGGACGTCTCCCGATTCATGCCGATGCGGACGGCCGACGCCTCGTAGCCCCCGGAGATCACGTTGGAGACGTCGAGCCGGGCGGTCTTGGTCTCCCCGCTGAGTGAGGCGATGTAGAAGATGAAGCTGTTGTCGTCCGAATAGCCGTAGGTCAGGAAGTCCGTATCGTCCATCCGGGTGTCGGAGGCGCCCTTCATCGAAAGGTTCAGAAGCGACGCGCCGTCCGACAACGCGTCCGACATCACGTCGAAGACCGCGCCGCCGATCGAGTTGACGACATAGCCGCTGACCGGATCGACGATCGGATCGGCGCCCGCGCCCCCCGCGAGGTCGTTGCGCGTGTTGTGCTGCGGCGGCCAGACGAGCGCGGTGTCGACCCCGGCGCGGACCATGCCCTCCACCATCTCGAGGATCGCGCCGGCCGACCGCAGGCCGAGCAGTTCGACATGATCCTTCTGGACGTTCCATTCGGTGACGTAGAACGCCATGTCGCGGCCGAGCACGGCGGACCAGGATTCCTCGTGCCACGTCATGCGGTAGTCGCGCGAATTCCCGGAATCGTGCCCGCCCTGCCAGTAGAAATGATGCACGATGCCGTCGATATGGGCGAGCGCGTCGTCGCTCAGCGCGTCCTGCAGATCCGCGTTGGCGAGTTCCCAGCGCTTCGCTTCCGTCATGTTCGTGCCGAGCCCGTCCGCGTGACGCCAGTTGTAGCTGGAGCCCTGCCCCGCCGGGTTTGCGGTCTGCACGAGGATGTCCGGATCGTGGTCCGACGTCTCCAGCACCGACCCCACCACCTTCGCGATCTGGTTCGCCGTGCCGGCATATTCCGTCTCCCGGCTTTCGCCGCCGGGGTTCGGGTCGTGGCGCCAGTATTCGTTGCCGATCTCGAAGGCGGCGATCAGGTCTCCGAACTCGCCCATCACCTTTTCGACGAAGGTCCGCAACTCGGCCCGCCCGTGATACCCCCCCTCGGTGGGCAGGACCAGAACGACCCCCTCCACACCGCTCGACCGCGCCCATTCCAGGAAGCCGCGGACCTGGGGGATCATGTCGCCCCCGGCCACCATGCCATCGGCGAAGAGGACCTCCGTCTGGCCGGCGGGATAGCGCAGGATCGTCTGGCCGAGCGCGGAAACCGCGGCCTCGAAGTTCTCCAGCGGGCGGCCGGTCGCCGCGTCGGTGTTGGGTTGATAAAGGACGTTCCCCCCGAAAAACGCGTCGGACACGCGCAGGGGGCTCTTGTCGTAATTGGTGATCGTGATGGTCGGCATAGCAGCTCTCCGGGGTTGCCGGAGGTCTGACCGAAGCGTCGCGCGATCGAAGGGAAGGTTTGTGGCAGCCGGTGAAAAGACGGTGGCGAGATCGCGCCCCTCGCCGACATCTCGATGTAAAAGTTCGTAGAATTAGGGCGAACCGCAGGGCAAGTCCCCCCTTGGCTCAGCCGAAGCGGGCCTTCAGCCGGCTCTCGATCTGGTCGCGCGTCTGGCGGTAGCTTTCGAGTTTCTCGTCACGATGCTGGCCCAGACCCGTCGGATCCATAATCGACCAGTATTCCATCTCGATATGCGCGTGGCGGCCGAGCTCCTGCGCCATGCGCTGCGCGGCGGGCGACAGCGCGACGATCAGGTCGAACCCCTCGAGGTCGTCGCCCCATTGGCGCATCTCCTCGAAGCTCCGCGTGCGATGCCGCGAAAGCTCCACGCCCAGCTCCGCACAGACGGCGATGGCGAAGCCGTCGATTTCGAGGTCGTTCTTGACGCCCGCCGACTGCACGTAGATCGAACGGCCGTGCCGCTTCTTCATCAACCCCTCGGCCATGGGCGAGCGCACCGCGTTGTGGTCGCAGCAGAACAGCACCGATTGCGGGCGGGTCACGGCGTCAGCCCCCGAAATGGAGCACGCAGATCAGCGTGAAGAGCCGTCGCGACGTGTCGATGTCGATCCGCGCCTTGCCCTCGAGCCGCTCCTGCAGGAGGCGCGCGCCCTCGTTGTGGATGCCCCGCCGCGCCATGTCGATCGCCTCGATCTGCCCGGGCGGCAGGTTCTTGACGGCATCGAAGTAGGCCTCGCAGATCTGCCAGTAATCCTTGACCACCTGCTTGAACGGCCCGAGCGACAGGTGAAACGATCCGGCCGATCCGCGCTCCGTCCGGACGTCGAAGACGAGCCGCCGCTCGCGGATCGACAGGTGCAGCTCGTAGGGTCCCTCCGGCGCATCCGCCCGGGCCAGCGCGAAACTGTTCTCCTCCAGAAGGTCGAAGATCGCCACCGCGCGCTCCTGCGCGATCTCCGGCGTCGGCACCGGCAGGTTCGCGTCGTCGATCTCGATCCTGGCGATGCAGTCGCTGGTCATGGAGCATATCCCGGCTGACGGTCCCGAACCGGATAGCCCACCGGCGGCGCAGGGTCCATCGGACCGCTCAGCGGTTCACCCGGTCCAGCCGCGCCCGCACCGACAGGCCGTGCGCCTCGAGGCTTTCGGACGTGGCCAGCGTCGCGGCGGCGGGGCCGATCGCGACGAGGCTTCCGGGCGTCATCCGCGCCAGTGTGGTGCGCTTCAGGAAATCGAGCACCGACAAACCGGAGGAGAACCGCGCCGAGCGCGCCGTCGGCAGCACGTGGTTCGGCCCGCCGACATAGTCGCCGATCGCCTCCGGCGTCCAGGCCCCGAGGAAGATCGCGCCCGCATGGGTGATCCGCGCGGCCAGCGCGTCCGGGTCTGCCACGGCAAGCTCCAGATGCTCCGGTGCGACCCGGTTCGACAGTCGGGCGGCCTCTGCGAGGTCGGCCACGGTGACGACGGCGCCGAAGTCGCGCCAGCTCGCCCCCGCGATAATCCGACGCTCCAGCGTCTCGAGCCGTGCGGCCACCGCGTCGGCCACGGCGCGTCCGAAGGCGGCATCGTCGGTGATCAGGATCGACTGCGCGCTCGCGTCGTGCTCGGCCTGGCTCAGGAGGTCGAGCGCGATCCAGTCCGGGTCGTTGTCGCGATCCGCGATCACCAGGATCTCGGAGGGCCCCGCGATCATGTCGATGCCCACGCGTCCGAACACCCGCCGCTTGGCCGCCGCGACATAGGCGTTGCCCGGCCCGGTGATCTTGTCGACAGGCGCGATCGTCGCGGTCCCGTAAGCCATCGCCGCGATCGCCTGCGCGCCCCCGATGCGGTAAACCTCGTCGATCCCCGCCAGCCGTGCGGCGAGCAGAACCAGCGGGTTCGTCGCCCCGTCCGGCGTCGGCACGCACATGACGAGGCGGCGCACCCCGGCCACGCGCGCCGGGATCGCGTTCATCAGGACCGAGGACGGATAGGAGGCGAGCCCGCCCGGCACGTAAAGACCCGCCGCATCGACCGGCCCCCAGCGCCAGCCGAGCTCGGCCCCCGTCTCGTCCGTCCAGCGCGCGTCCTCCGGCATCTGCCGTGCGTGATAGGCGCGAATGCGCGCGGCCGCGAGCTCGAGCGCCGTCCGCTCCTCCGCGGAGACCCGAGCCACGGCCCTATCGATCTCCGCCGCCGGGATCGCCATCGTCTCTGGCGACATCGGCAACCGGTCGAACCGCTCCGTCAGCTCGCAGACCGCCGCATCGCCCCGCGCCCGCACATCCGCGATGATCGCCGCCACCGCGTCGTCCACGTCCGGCGCATCCTCGCGCTTGGCCGCGAGGAGGGCGCCAAACCGCGTCTCGAAATCGGCGTCGTTCGCATTGAGGAAGACAGGCATCGGATCTCCGGGGCGTCCGCCCATTCGTCGTGGCTCAAATACTCGAATCCAACGCCGGCCGGAGGCACGAACGTCGGGCGGGATCAGTCCGGATGTCCCGGCGCCTTTCCCGAAGGGGCAGCATAAGGCCGCGTCACGTCGCGCAGCGTCACATCGAGACAGTCGCAAAGCACCTCGACCACCCCGTCGCCGGCGAAGGTCAGGCGCAGCGTGCCGTCCGCATCGGTTCCCGGCTCCCATTCCAAAGCGAGGAGCGACAGGACGGTGTCGGCGTCGCCGGGCACGATCCCCTGCCCGCGCACGCCCCGAACGTCGCCCGCGGAAAGCAGCGTCTGCACCCGTTCCATCCGGCGCGACCCGTGCTCCCAGCGGAAGCGGTTCAGAAGCATCGCGAAACGGCGCGCGGACTTCGTCCAGGTCATCTCCGTCGCAGGCAGAACCGCGTCCTGCACCAGCGCCGAGATCACCTGCAGATCCTCCGCATCCGTCGCCCAGAGCCGGAGCGGCCCGCCGCGCGCATCGTGGAACCGTGCATCCTCAGTCATTCGCCCTCACCCGTTCGATCCTCGCCCCCACGCCGCGCAGCTTCGCGACGACATGCTCGTAACCGCGGTCCAGATGGTAGACGCGGCTCACGGTCGTTTCCCCCTCGGCGGCCAGTCCGGCAAGGATCAGGCTCACGCTCGCGCGCAGGTCTGTCGCCATGACCGGCGCACCGCGCAGCCGTTCCACGCCGGTAACCGTCGCCTGCCCGCCCTGCACGTCGATGCACGCCCCCATCCGCACAAGCTCGGGCGCATGCATGAATCGGTTCTCGAAGATGCGTTCTTCGAGCACGCTCTTTCCCTCCGCCGTGCAAAGCAGCGCCATCATCTGCGCCTGCAGGTCGGTCGGAAAGCCCGGAAACGGCTCCGTCGCGACATCGACGGCACGCAACGCCCCGTTCGCGCGGCGGACGGTCAGGCCGGTCGCATCCTGTCGCACCTCCGCCCCGGCCGCCTCGATCCGCTCGCAGAATGCCTCCAGGAGGTCGCGCCGCCCGCCGCCGAGCGTCACCTCGCCGCCCGCGATCAGGGGGGCGAGCATGTAGGTGCCGAGCTCGATGCGGTCGGTGACGACCCGGTGCGTGGCGCCGTGCAGCCGGTCGACGCCCTGCACCTCGATCTCCGACGTCCCCTCGCCCGCGATCTGCGCCCCCATCGCGCGCAGGCAGCGGGCGAGGTCGACGATCTCCGGCTCCTGCGCGGCGTTGCGAAGCCGCGTCGTCCCGCGCGCGAGCGTCGCCGCCATCAGCGCGTTCTCGGTCGCCCCGACCGACACCAGCGGAAACTCCACATCGCCGCCGCGCAGCCCGCCCGCGGGCGCTTTCGCGTGGACGTAGCCGTCGCGCAGGTCGAGCTTGGCGCCCATCGCCTCCAGCGCCCGCAGGTGCAGGTCCACCGGCCGCGCGCCGATGGCGCAGCCGCCGGGCAGCGAGACGACCGCGTGACCGAGCCGCGCGAGCAGCGGGCCCAGCACGAGGATCGAGGCGCGCATCTTGCGCACGATCTCGTAATCCGCCCGATCGCCGTTCAGCGCGTGGCTCGACATGGCGAGGACCAGCCCGTCCGAAAGCGGGCTCACCTCCGCGCCGAGCGAGGCCAGAAGCCGCGACATGGTCCGAATGTCGGACAGCCGCGGCGCGTTGGTAAGCGTCAGCGGCTCCTCCGACAGCAACGTCGCGGGCATCAGCGTGAGGCAGGCGTTCTTCGCCCCCGCGATCGGGATCGTTCCCTCGAGCGCCCGTCCGCCGGTGACGTTGATGCTATCCATTCGCGTCCGTCTCCTGCCCGTCGTCCCCGGCCGGTGCGGGACTGTCGTCTTCCGCGGCCTCCGCCGCTGCCCGCCCGCGCTTCTGTGCCTTGCGCCGCGCCATGTTGGCCTTGAGGGCCGACTTCAGCCGGTCGTCCCGGGTCGGTTTCGCATCCGTGACCATCCGCGCCCCCATCGTTCCGGTCCCCATAGCCAATGCCCTGCCGAGGGTCCAGCGACCGACCGCGCGGGAAGCGTCAAAGGGGGTTGCGAGCGCCGAAGGTTCGGTCTAGTCCGCGCTCCGGACGCTGCTGTAGCTCAGAGGTAGAGCACTCCCTTGGTAAGGGAGAGGTCGAGAGTTCAATTCTCTCCAGCAGCACCATTCCGCCGCATCCCGTGGGTCCTGGCGTCAAAGCGTGGAGAGCACCGCCGCGTAGGCGATCGCCGCGCCGATGAATGGCCAGAACCGGCTTTCGCGCTCCTCCGGCAGCTCCTCCTTCAGCACGTTCAGCACGACCCCTCCGGCGAGGAACGCGAAAAGAAAGGCGATCCAGATCTCCGAAAGGTCGGCGAGGCCCCCGAGCGCCCAACCGGCCAGCACCGATCCGGCCAGGACCCAGCGGGCGACGTGGTCGTAGCGCGACTGATGATCCTGCCGCAGGCCGAAATCGTTCGTCACGAAATGCAGCGTCATCGCCGTCCCGTAGATCGCCAGCGACCGGAAGCTGGCCTCCTCGCGATTCAGCAGCAGGTAGCCGATGATCACGTTGTAGAGCGCGAAGGAGCCGATATGGAGCCAGAACGCCCAGGCCGTTGGATGCACACGGTCCGATCTCGCACGATGCGTCTTTATGGCCCGCTCCAGCCCGTAGAATGTCACGAGCCCCGCCAGCGCGAGGGAATAGACCATCGCCTCTGCGGTGGCTTCGTCGGTTCCGAGCTCCTCGGCAAAAAGGGCGCGGTGACTCGCGAGCTCCGGCAGGATGTGGAGGAAGACATAGGCCACCGCCACGCCTCCCGCGCCGGACAGCCACCGGCTGCGGGGCGTACGGTCGAGGATCGTGATCCAGCCGATGCCGATATGGACGAAGGCGAAAAGGCACGCGAAGATGAAGCTGGCAACGATCATGCCGATTCAATCCCGGGCCACGCCAACCGTTCCGCGCCCCCGGCTTCTCCGCTTTGTTGAATGGCCGCGATCACGGCCGCGTCACATCGTGATCGTGAAGCCAGCGATACGACTCGCCGAGCGCAGCGGGGCGTAACCGGTCGAGCCCCCGCAGCGCCGTATGCGCCGCCCATCGTCGCAGCCCCGAAAGATGGTAGTTCCGCGCGTTTCCCCGCGCCGCCCCGAGCGCTCGCGCCACGCGGGGACGGCGAACGCGCTCCCAGGCGGCCGGGTCGTCCAGCGACGCGGCCAGCGTCCAGGCATCCTCGAGCGCGAGGTTGGCCCCTTGCGCGAGGAACGGCAACGTCGGATGGGCGGCGTCGCCGATCAGCGTGCAGGCCCCGCGGTGCCAGCGCGGCGTCGCGCCGTGATCCATCAGACCCCAGAGATGGACCCGCCGGACACGGGCGAGCAACTCCGGCACCGGGTTCGCGAAACCCGCGAAGGCGCGGCGCAGGGCGTCGGGCGTGTCGCTCCGCGACCAGCCATCCGCGACCCACGCATCCCGCTCCTCCACCGCGACGAGGTTGAGCGCGGTGCCGTCCCGCAGGGGGTAGCAGAGGAGATGCCGGCCCGGCCCGGCATGGATGCGCGCTTCGCGTGGCCAGTCCGCGACCGGCACGACGGCGCGCCAGGCGACCTGTCCGGTGAAGGCGGGGCGATGATCGGGGGCGACGAAGGCCCGCGCCGCCCCGCGCACGCCGTCCGCACCGACGAGGCGGTCCGCCGCGAGGGTGCCGCCGTCCGACAGGCGCAACGCGCGCCCCCCGCGCTCCACGGTCTCGACCTTCGTGTCGAGACGCACGGTCACGCCCGCCGCGGCGGCCCGCGCGGCAAGGGCCGCGATCAGGTCGGCGCGATGCACGAAGCGGAAGCCGGGCCCCAAGGGGGTGCGAATGACGCTCCGTCCCGTCGGCCCGTCGACGAGATGGATGGCGGCGTTGTCGACCGCCCGCGGCGTCACGCCCAGCGCGTCGAGGACCCGCCCGCCATTCGGCGCGATCTGCAGCCCGGCTCCAACCTCCGAGAGCGCCGATGCCTGCTCAACAAGGGTGACGTCGCGGCCACGCAGGGCACAGGCGATGGCGCAGGCCAGCCCCGCGATGCCGCCGCCCAGGATCGTGACGGCGCCGTCCCGCGGCTCAGTCGTCGCGATGCACCTTCTCCCGGCGCTCATGCGTCTCCTGCGCCTCGACCGTCATCGTGGCGATCGGGCGCGCGTCGAGCCGCTTGAGCGAGATCGGCTCCCCGGTCTTCTCGCAATAGCCGTACTCGCCCTCCTCGATCCGCCGCAGGGCGGCGTCGATCTTGGCGATGAGCTTGCGCTGCCGGTCCCGGGTGCGCAGTTCGAGTGCGCGGTCCGTCTCCTCGGAGGCGCGATCGGCGATGTCGGGGATCGAGCGCGCCGCGTCCTGCAGCCCCTCGATCGTCCGCTCGGTCTCGTCCAGAAGGTCGTGTTTCCAGGCAAGGAGCTTGCGACGGAAATACTCCGTCTGCCGCTCGTTCATGAACGGTTCGCCCTCGGCGGGCGTGTAATCGTTCGGAAGAAAGTTTTCGGCTTTCATGTGCAGTCCCTCGGGCCGGCTCGTTGGGGGCGGGTCCGAGGCGGACCTCCATATCCGGCGCTTATGGCGGGCGCTTACAGGAGCGCGCCCGCGATGTCACGCCCCTGCGGGGGTCCTGTTGGCTCCGCCGGAGGCGGCTGTTACTGCGCGGGAAACGATGTCGGGCGAGGCCGCGGAATGACGCGATTTGAGGGAACGGGCGACTACGTGGCGACGGACGATCTCCGCGTCGCCGTCAACGCGGCGATCGCGCTGGAGCGACCGCTTCTCGTGAAAGGAGAGCCCGGCACCGGCAAGACCGAGCTCGCCCGGCAGGTGGCCGCCGCGCTCGGCGTGCCGATCCTCGAATGGGCGGTGAAGTCGACCACGCGCGCGCAGCAGGGCCTTTACGAATACGACGCCATAAGCCGCCTGCGCGACGGCCAGCTCGGCGACGAACGCGTCCACGACATCGCGAACTACATCCGCCGCGGCCGTCTCTGGCAGGCCTTCGAGGCCGAGCAACGCGTGGTTCTGCTCATCGACGAGATCGACAAGGCCGACATCGAGTTCCCGAACGACCTCCTGCAGGAGCTCGACCGGATGGAGTTCCACGTCTACGAGACCGGCGAGACGGTCCGGGCGCGACACCGGCCGATCGTCATCATCACCTCGAACAACGAGAAGGAGCTGCCCGACGCCTTTCTGCGGCGCTGCTTCTTCCATTACATCCGTTTTCCCGACGCCGAAACGCTGCGCCGGATCGTGGAGGTGCACCATCCCGGCCTGAAGCCCGCGCTGCTGACCGCGGCGCTCCAGCAATTCTTCGCGCTGCGCGACCAGCCGGGGCTGAAGAAGAAGCCTTCCACGTCGGAGATGCTGGACTGGCTGAAGCTGCTTCTCGCCGAGGACCTTTCGCCCGAGGACCTCCGGCACGACGGCGCGAACGCCCTGCCCCGGCTGCACGGCGCGCTCCTGAAGAACGAGCAGGACGTGCACCTCTTCGAGCGACCCGCCTTCATGGCCCGACGGGACTAGGCGCCGCGCGCCAGAGTCGGCGAAGCGCGATCCCGGCATCCGACAGCGACAGCATCGCCCGCCCCAAGCGCCCTGCCTGTCTGCGCATCACCGCGGAGCTTTCGCGATGGTCGCCCTGCTGCACCATTCCCTCATCGCAGATCGCCTCGATGACCGCGAGCTCCAGCGGACCGAGCTTCTCTCGCCATTTCCCGAGACTGGCCGAACTGATCGGTGCGCGCGCCGCGCCTTCGTGACGCGCGCGCCATTCCTTCCACGATGCCTGCGTCCGCTCGGCGCGGGCCCCGGGGGGTGCCGCCCGTCCGTCCCGCATGGCCGGGTCGATGTCCAGATCAGGCGCATGACATATCCGCTCGAGAACCGCGAATGGTGACGCGATCAGTTCCTCGTAGCCGACCATGGTTATCCGTGGATCGTGCATCGCCTCCGGCTCTCCTTCCCCCAGGGTGTCTCCAGAGCGGAAGCGGCCACGGCCCTCGGGTCTTGCCGCACGGGCAAGATGCGGGCGTCGGGAAACCATTCGGGAAGGCGCCGCCAGTATCGGTAATGCCCCGGAGTCTTCGCACCGGCCCGCCGTTTTCCGGCCTGCGCCGCGCAGGTGGCGAGCATTGCCGCGAAGGTGTCGCGGAACGTTGCGCCGTCGACCGGATCGGCCCGCCGGGCGACCTCCTCCGGCGCTAAACCCGGATCGTGAAACCGCGGCCAACCGATCAGATGTGTCCAGAATGCCGCCGGGTCGGCCGGTGCGTCGTGCGTTGCGGCACCGAACCGATCCGCCATCTTCATGAAGCGCGTTTCCGGTGGAACCGCGACCTGGGGATGAGCCCCCAATAGGGCCTGGACCAGCGTGGCTCCCGAGCGACCCGCTTCAACGATGAAGATCGGCGAGTCCAGCTTGACCAGAGCCATCCCGTTCCTCCGGAAGCTCGCGTCAGCATCTTATCGAGTCCGCATACAGACAACGCGAGGCATCCCCGCGCGTCACTGACGGCCCAAGGGAAACCTCGGCCGGTTTCGCGACCACTCCGGATTGACGGGTCTTCAGTAGTAACGGCCTGCCGTGCCCGGGCCCGCGGCCATGCAATACAATATCGTCAATCGGCGGGGGCCCGCCGCAAAGTCACCACATTCGCCGCCCAGAATCGACGCCGACGCACGAAGATGCGAACGGACAGGTATGGACAGACTTGCGATCGAGCTCCGGCCGGTGACGGTCTCCGACCGGGTGATCTGGGGCGAGCTCTGGACCGGCTATCTCGACTTCTACGAGACGCGCCTGCCCGAGCCCGTCCACGACACCGCCTTTGCCCGTCTCGTCTCGGACGACCCGGCCAGCTTCTCCGGCCTGATCGCCTGGTCCGGGGCGACGGCGGTGGGCCTCGTCCACTGGGTGCGGCATCCGCATATGTGGCGGCCCGAGGGCGTGATCTATCTGCAGGACCTCTTCACGACCCCCGAGGCGCGCGGACGCGGCGTGGCGCGGCGGCTGATCGAGGCGGTCTACGCCGACGCCGACCGGCAGGGCTGTCCGAAGGTCTACTGGCTCACGCAGGAGTTCAACTACGCGGGCCGGATGCTCTACGACCGGATCGGCCACCGCACTCCCTTCATCCGCTACGACCGACCCGGCTGATGCGGCGGACGCTCTCCACCCTCGCCGTCATGGTGCTGGCCGCCTGCGCCCCCGCCGCGCCGCAGGCCACGCGCGGGGCGGTGATGGCGGAGCGGGCGGACCTGCCGCCGCCGCGCCGCTTCACCGGCACGCCGGACCTGCCCGTTCCGATCCAGCCGAACGCGCAACTCGCACGGGATTTCATGGCGCTCAGCTTCCGGCTGGAAACCGGGGTGCGCCTCGACACCTTCACCCGGTTCGAGGGGCCGGTCACCGTCGCGGTGGAGGGACGGGGCCCGCTCCCGCCGACGCTCGACCCCGACCTCGACGACCTTCTCGAACGGCTCCGGACGGAGGCGGGAATCGAGATCGACCGGGCGGAACCGGGGAAAAAGGCGTCGATCACCGTGAGCGTCCTTCCCCGCGCAACGCTTGCGCGGCACGTCCCC
Organism: uncultured Jannaschia sp.; assembly: GCF_947494025.1. GTDB lineage: Bacteria > Pseudomonadota > Alphaproteobacteria > Rhodobacterales > Rhodobacteraceae > Jannaschia. The sequence goes on along the minus strand of NZ_CANLTQ010000013.1, from coordinate 60,932 downwards.
GGCGCGGCCTGCTTCGTGGTGCCGCGGGTCAGCGGCTGGGCCGATTACCTCGCCCGGCGCAGATCCGACGCCGTCGACTGGACGACCCTCGCGACGCGCAGCCGCACCAGCGTGTTCCTTCCCGCCGACGTGAGCCCGCAGGAGATCCGTGACTGCCTGCACGAGGAGCTGGCGCAGGCACTCGGGCCGCTCAACGACCTTTACCGCCTGCCGCATTCGGTTTTCAACGACGACAACATGCATGTCGCGCTCACGGAGTACGACATGACGATCCTGCGGGCGACCTACGATCCCCGACTCGCCTCCGGCATGTCTTCCGCCGCGGTCGCCGCGCGCCTGCCGGCGATCCTTGCCGAGATAAATCCCCGTGGGCGGGACGGCGACGGGCCCGCGATCGCGGAATCCGATCCGGGCTGGACCGCAGCCCTTCGCGGCGCGCTCGACCCCGGCGGCGCCGACGCGACGCGGCTGACCGACGCGCGGCGCGCCGTGACGATGGCGGAGACGGCCGGCTGGGGCGACGGGCGGCTCGCGATGTCCCATCTCGCCCGCGGCCGCGCCGCCCTGTCGCTCGACGGCGACGAGGCCGTGGCCGCATTCCTCGCGGCCGAAAGGGCCTACGAACGCGCTTTCGGCGAAGGCCTCCAGACGGCGCAGATCACGGTGCAAATGGTGGCCTTCGCGCTTTCCTCGGGTCAGGCGGACGTCGCGCTGCCGGCGCTTGACCGCGCGATCCCCGCGGCCCGTGGCGGGCAGAACGCGGCGCTTCTCGCCACGCTCCTGTTGATGCGGGCGGAGGCGATCGGGATGCTGGGCGATGTCGTCGAGGCGCGCGCGGTACGGCGCGAGGGACTCGCCTGGGGCCGCTACGCCTGGGGCGACGCCGTGCTGCTTCGGCAGACGGCCGAGGTTGCGAGCCTGCGTCCGGCGGCGTAAAGCGCGGCCATGCTGCCCCTCCTCACCGCTCTTCTCGGCGCCGTGCTCGGCGCGTTCACAGCCCGGCGCCGGCGGGGCAACGGCTTCGACATCGCGCAATACGCGGCGGTCTGGGCGGTGATCGGCGGGCTTCTGGGCTATCTCGCGCTGCTCGTGCTCGTCCGGCTCTGACCGGGAGGCGCGATGTTCCTGCGCTTCTTCGAACTCCTCAGGGCCGCCGGCGTCCCCGTCTCGCTGCGCGAGCATCTGGCCTTTCTCGACGGCATGGCCGCGGGCCTCGTCACCTGCGACGTGGAGGGCTTCTACTACCTCGCCCGTGCCACGCTGGTGAAGGACGAGCGGCACATCGACCGCTTCGACCGCTCCTTCGCCCAGGCGTTCGAAGGACTCGAGCAGGTCTCCGTCGACGCCATGCTCGAGGCCGTCGACCTGCCGGCCGACTGGCTCGCGAAGCAGGCGGAGCTTCACCTGACCCCGGAGGAGCGGGCCGGAATCGCGGCGGCGGGCGGCTTCGACACGCTGATGGCGACGCTGCGCGAACGGCTGCGCGACCAGCACGATCGCCATCAAGGCGGCTCCCGATGGATCGGCACCGCCGGAACCTCCCCGTTCGGCGCCTACGGCTACAACGCGGAAGGCGTCCGCGTCGGCCAGGACCGGAGCCGGCACCAACGGGCGGTAAAGGTCTGGGACCGGCGCGAGTTCCGCAACCTCGACGACAATGTCGAGCTCGGAACGCGCAACATCAAGGTCGCGCTGAAACGCCTGCGCGCCTGGGCGCGGGAGGGCGCGGCCGATGAGCTCGACCTCGACGGCACGATCCGCTCCACGGCGAAGGCCGGCTACCTCGACGTCAAGACCCGGCCCGAGCGGCGGAACGCGGTGAAGCTGCTTCTTTTCCTCGATGTCGGCGGCTCGATGGACCCGTATGTGAAAGTCGTGGCGGAGCTGTTCTCCGCCGCCCGGACCGAGTTCCGCACGATGGAGCATTTCTACTTTCATAATTGCCTTTACGACGGCGTATGGCGCGACAATCGCCGGCGGTGGAGCGCGGTCACGCCGACGCGGGAGGTGTTCAACACCTATGGGCCCGACTACCGCTGCATCTTCGTGGGCGACGCCGCCATGTCGCCCTACGAGATCGCCGTGCCGGGCGGCGCCAACGAGCACTGGAACCCGGAGGCGGGGCAGATCTGGCTCGAACGGGCGCGCGCGCAGTGGAGCCGCAACCTCTGGATCAACCCGCTGCCGCGCGAACACTGGGACCACACGCAGTCGGTCGGGATGATCCGCGAGATCTTCGAGGGCCGGATGGTGCCGATGACGCTCGAGGGGCTGGCGCGGGGGATGCGGCTGCTGACCCGCTGAGGGATGGCGTATCCGTCGGGCCCGTCGACGAAGCGCCGGCGCCGATCCTTGCGCCCTGACGAATCGTGTATTCGTCAATCTCCTTGACGAATTGCGCCTTTCATCCGCAGGCGCGTCCCGCGACGCCCCGCCCTGTTCCCTTCGCGCGCCGCCGGCCCCATATGTCGGACGATGCTGAAGCTTCCCGCCCTCCTTCTCGCGCTCGGCTACGGGCTCGTCATGTGGTTCTTCTCCGCCTGGCGCCTGAAGCGCGAGATGAACGAATCCTCCACCCCGCTCCGCGACACGCATCTCGACGCGGTGTTCGGACGGATGGCGAAGGTGCTCGACGTGCCGCGGATCAAGGTGAACGTGCACGAGGTGCAGCCAGTGAACGGGCTCGCCGCACCGGACGGACGCATCTTCCTCACGCGCGGGTTCCTCGACAAGTTCAAGACCGGCGGCGTCACCGCGGAAGAGCTGGCGAGCGTCGTGGCGCACGAGCTGGGCCATGTCGCGCTCGGCCATTCGCGTCGGCGGCTCATCGACTTCTCGGGCCAGAACGCGATCCGCGTGGTGCTGATGGGCGTGCTCGGCCGGGTCATCCCCGGGATCGGACCGATGCTCGCGAACGCGCTCGCCTCGCTCGTCGCCGCGCGGCTGTCGCGGCAGGACGAGTACGAGGCCGACGCCTATGCCAGCGCGCTTCTCGTCAAGTCGGGCATCGGGACCGAGCCGCAGAAATCGCTGTTCCGCAAGCTCGACAAGATGCACGGCGCGGGCGGGCGCGGCATGCCGGCCTGGCTCCTGAGCCATCCCAAGAGCGAGGAGCGGATCGCGGCGATCGAGGCGAACGAAGCGCGCTGGCGGATCGAGGGCTGAGCCTCTGGACGCGGGCCGTCCGCTCCGGCAGATCCGGGGCATGAGCGCCGCGACCCCCGACATCCTTTGCATCGGCTCCGTCCTGTGGGACGTGATCGGCCGGTCCAACGCCCATATGGAACGCGGCTCGGACGTGCCGGGCCGCATCGTGCGCCTGCCCGGCGGGGTGGCGCTCAACATCGCGATGGCCGCGCGCGCCTACGGGATGACGCCGGCGCTCCTGTCCTGCGTGGGACGCGACGCGGCGGGCGACGAACTCGTCGCGGCGCTCGAACGGCTCGGCCTCGTCACCGAAACGCTCTACCGCTCCGAGGACCTGCCCACCGACATCTACATGGCGGTCGAGGGCGGAAACGGCCTGATCGCCGCCATCGCCGACGCGCATTCGCTCGAGGCGGCGGGGGAGAAGGTGCTGCGCCCGCTCGACGGACCGGCCTTCCGCGGCCCGATCGCGGTGGACGGCAACCTGACGCAGGACCTCCTCGCGCGGATCGCGGAGCGGGCCGACCTGCGCCAGGCCGACCTGCGCCTCGCTCCCGCCTCGCCGGGCAAGGCGGAGCGGCTGCTGCCGTTCCTCGAACACCCCTCCGCCACGCTCTACGTCAATCTCGAGGAGGCCGGGCTCCTGCTCCACGCGCCGCAGGACGATGCGGCGCGGGCGGCGGAGGCCCTGCGTGCGCGCGGCCTTCACCGTGCGCTGGTGACGGACGGCCCCCGGCTCGCCGCCTGCGCGCATCCGGGCGGCGTCGAGACGCGCGCCCCGCGCGAGGTGATGGTGACGCGCGTCACGGGGGCCGGGGACACGTTCATGGCCGCCCACATCGCGGCGGAGACGCAGGGAATGAACGTGGCCCAGGCGCTCGATCGCGCGCTCGAGGCCGCGGCGACCTACGTATCGGGCGACACCTACTGATCGCGCCCCGCCGGTGTCGCTGGCACCGAACCGACCGCGGCGACGGCGCGGCGCGACGGCTCGACGGGCGCGTGTCCAATGGCTTGTTCGCGCTCCGCGCCCGTCCTATGTCGGGGCGGCACCACACGGAACGATTTTTCCATGCAACTCGGCGACGAAACGCCATCGCGCCCGCCGCGTCCCGGCCTGTTCGCCCGGCTGAGGAACAATTTCCTCACCGGCCTGATCGTGATCGCGCCGATCGGGCTGACGTTCTGGCTCATCTGGTCGGTGATCGGCTGGATCGACGGCTGGGTCCTGCCCTTCGTGCCGGCGCGATACCGTCCCGATATCTGGCTCCTGCAGAAATTCGGCCTCGACCTCGACATCCGCGGGATCGGCGTGGGGTTCTTTCTCCTCTTCACACTCATCGTGGGTTGGGCGGCAAAGGGCATCATCGGCCGCTCGATTCTGCGCTTCGCGGAAAACCTCGTGCAGACCATGCCGATCGTCCGCTCCGTCTACGGGGGCCTGAAGCAGATCGCCGAGACGATCCTCGCGCAAGACCAGTCGAGCTTCGAGCAGGCCTGCCTCGTGGAATATCCCCGTCGCGGCATCTGGGCGATCGGCTTCGTCTCGACAACCGCCAAGGGCGAGATCGCCGCGCGGGCGGAGGTTCCCATGCTGTCGATCTTCCTTCCCACAACACCGAACCCGACCTCGGGCTTTCTGCTGCTCGTCCCCGAAGACGACGTGGTGATCCTCGACATGAGCGTGGAGGACGCGGCCAAGCTCGTGATCTCGGCCGGTCTCGTCTATCCGGGCGAGAAGGGGGCCCGGGACCGGGTGCCCGATCTCGAACCCGCGGACTGACGACGCTACCGGGCGGACGGTCTCTCGCTGCGGACGCGCGTTCCGCTTCGTCGGTTAGGCGAAAGGCGTCGCCCGTGCCACATTGCCCTGCTCCGCGACCTCAGGCCGTGCTGTCGGAGGGGCGGCGGTATTCGGCGTCGTGCACGTGGTCGATCCGCTCCTGCAGGTCCGAGGGCAGGCGGTCGACGCGGAGCATGACCTTGCCATCATGGGCATCGGCAATGTGGTCCGGCCCGATCTCGATCTCGCCGTAGCCCTCGATATACACGATCAGGCGGTCCGGCTTCACGTCGCGCACGGCTCCGATGCCGGTTTCGCCGTCCTTCACGAAGAGTTCGTCCTCGACTCGAATGCTGGACAGGGGCATGGCAATCTCTCCTCGATACGTTGTGGGCCCGCGCGCGGAACGCGGCGCCCTGATCTCCGTGACCAACGCGCGCGGGGCCTCGCGGGTTCGCGCAAAAGCGACGGTCCCGCCTGCCCGCTGCGTTTCGGTCAGGCCGGTCCGAGCGCGCCCACCCGCGCCGCGAAATCCTCGCCCCGCCGTTCGAAGTTGTCGTACTGGTCGAAGCTCGCCGCCGCGGGGGCCAAAAGAACCGTCTCCCCCGGCTGCGCGTCCGCCGCGGCGCGTGCGACGGCCGTGGCCATGTCCGTGCAGATCACCGCCTCCACCCCCGGTCCGAGGGCCAGCGCGAAGGCCTCGGCCTCGCGCCCGATCACATAGGCGCGGACGACATGGCCCAGATGCGGCCGCAATCCGCCGAGCCCGCCCTCCTTCATCAGCCCGCCGCAGATCCAGCGGATGCGGTCGAAGGCCTGTAGCGCCTGCGCGGCGGCGTCCACGTTGGTGGCCTTGGAATCGTTGACGAAGGCCACCCCGCCCCGCTCCGCGACCCGTTGCGAACGATGCGGCAGGCCGGGATAGGAGCGCAGCCCCGCCTCGATCTCGCGCGGGGCGAGGCCAAGGGCACGGGAAGCGGCCCAGGCGGCGCAGGCATTCTGGTGGTTGTGCCGTCCCGGCAGGCCGGCCACATCGCGCAGATCCACGCTCGCGATCTGCCGTTCCTTGCGATGTTCGGCGAGCCAGCCCTTCCGTGCCGTGACGCGCCAGCCCGCGCCGGAAAGCCTACCGGTGGAGATGCGGATGACGCGGTCGTCGCCGGGCGCCTCCTGCATCTGGTTGGCGAGGAACCGCCCCTCGTCCTCGTCCACGCCGACCACGGCACGGTCCGGCCCGCCCTCCGCGAAAAGGCGGCGCTTGGCGGCGAAGTATCCCCCCGGCCCCGCGTGGCGGTCGAGATGGTCGGGGGAAAGGTTGGTCAGCACCGCGATGTCGGGCGTCAGCGAGCGGGCGAGTTCGGTCTGGTAGCTCGACAGCTCCAGCACGACCACATCCTCCTCTCCCGGCGGGTCGAGGTCGAGCACCCCGCGCCCGATATTTCCGGCGAGATGGGCGGTGCGCCCCGCATGGGTCAGGATGTGGTGCAGCAGCGCGGAGGTGGTGGACTTGCCGTTCGACCCGGTGATCGCGACCGTCCGGGGCGGCGCGCCGTCCCGGCCCAACGAGCGGAAGAACAGGCCGATGTCGTTGTCCACGGTCACGCCCGCGTCCCAGGCGGCGCGGATCGCCGGATGCGGCGCGGGATAAAGATGCGGGATGCCGGGGGACGTGATGAGGGTGACGACCCCTTCGAGCGCTTCGGGTCGCGCGAGATCGCGAATCGTGAAGCCCTCGGCCTCCGCCGCCGCCCGGCCGGCCGGCCCGTCGTCCCAGGCGACGACCTCCGCCCCGCCCGCCCGGAGCGCGCGCGCCGCCGTCAGGCCCGAGCGCCCGAGGCCCAGCACGGCCACCGTCGCGCCGGCGAATCCCGGCACCGGGATCATTCCGCGTTCATCCGCATCTCGCGTCCCATCTGCTTCAATGCCTCCCAGGGCGACGGCTCCAGTACCGGAAAGCGCGGTCCCTCGAGGTAGCCCTGCACGACGGGGATCGCGAGGATCGCCGCGCCGACGAGCAAGGCCGCCGCGCCCCACCGTGCCGCCGTTTCGGCCAGCGAGAGCGGCGGTCGCGCGCGCGAGGTGCGCCGGCCGAGATAGCGAGCGAGGAGCTTCACGGCGACCTTACCGCACCTTCAGCGTGGCGAGGCCGATCAGCGCGAGGATCAGCGCGATGATCCAGAACCGGATCACCACCTGCGGCTCGGCCCAGCCCTTCTTCTCGAAATGGTGGTGGATCGGCGCCATCAGGAAGACCCGCTTGCCCGTCGACTTGAAGTAGGCGACCTGAATGATGACCGACAGCGCCTCCACCACGAAAAGGCCGCCGATGATCGCCCAGACCAGCTCGTGCTTGGTGACGACCGCGATCGTGCCGAGCGCGCCGCCGAGCGCGAGCGACCCCGTGTCCCCCATGAACACCGCCGCGGGCGGCGCGTTGTACCACAGGAAGCCGAGCCCTCCGCCGATGAGCCCAGCGCAGAAGATCAGAAGCTCCCCCGTGCCCGGCACGTAATGGACCTCGAGATAATCGGTGAAGTCGACCCGCCCCACGGCGTAGGAGATCACGCCCAGCGTTCCGGCCGCGATCATCACCGGCATGATGGCGAGCCCGTCGAGCCCGTCGGTCAGGTTCACCGCGTTGGCGGAGCCCACGATGACCAGCATCACGAAGGGCAGGTAGAACCACGACAGGTTCAGAAGCACGTTCTTGAAGACCGGGACGGCGAGTTGCGCCTCGAGCTCCGCGGGATGGACGAAGAGCGCCACGAGCGCGGCGACGAGGCCGATCAGGAACCCGAGCCCCAGCCGCACCCGGCCAGGCACGCCGTGGGTGTTGCCGGCGCTGACCTTCGCGTAGTCGTCGACGAAACCGATCGCGCCGAAGCAGATCGTGACGCCGAGGACGAGCCAGACATAGGCGTTGTCGAGCCGCCCGAACATCAGCGTCGCCACCGTCACCGCCCCGAGGATCAGCACGCCCCCCATGGTCGGCGTGCCGGCCTTGACGAAATGCGTCTGCGGCCCGTCCGTGCGGATCGGCTGCCCGCGCCGCTGCCGCTTGCGAAGCAGGTCGATCAGCGGCCGGCCGAACAGGAACCCGAAGATGAGCGCGGTGAAAAAAGCGCCGCCCGCCCGGACGGTGATGTAGTTGAAGAGGTTGAACACACCTCCGCCGTCCGAGAATGTGGTGAGCCAGTAGAACATCTCTCAGGCCTTCCGTTCGGTCTCGCCCAGGGCGCGAAGCCCGTCGACCAGCATCGTCATCCGCATCGACAGGGAGCCCTTCACGAGGATCGCGTCGCCGGGCCGGACCATCTCGCGCAGGTGGCGGGCCATCCGCGTCGCATCGGCCTCGTGATGGCCGCGCTGGTTCGGATCGAGCGCATCGTGCAGGCCCCGCATTAGCGGACCGACCGTGTGCACGACGTCGATCCGCTCGATCGCCGGATGCCGGGCGAGCGCGCGATGCAGGGACGGCCCGGTGGGGCCGAGCTCGCGCATGTCGCCCAGGATCGCGATCCGCCGCGCGCGCCGGGGCACCTCGGTCGTGGCGAGCAAATCGAGCGCGGCGCCGACGCTCGACGGGTTGGCGTTGTAGCTGTCGTCGATCAGGTCGACGGGCGGGGCGTCCGGGTGCAGCATCACCGCATGCCGGCGGCCGCGGCCCTCGGACGGGGTCCAGTCGGCAAGGCGCAGCGCCGCGCGCGCCACATCGCCGCCGAGCGCGTGAACGGCGGCCAGCACCGCCATCGCGTTGGGGGCGAAATGCGCGCCGGGCGCGCCGATCCGCAGCATCATGTCGCCCAGCGGCGTCGCCGCCGCGCAGGTCGTGCTGTCGGCATTGGCGTTGACCTCCACGATCCGCCAGACGGCGTGTTCCGCCCGACCGAAGGACACGCCCCCCGGTTGCGCCAGAATATCCGTCATTTCGGTATCGGCGCTCCAGATCGCCGTGCCGCCGGGCCCAAGCCCCTCGAAGATTGACGCCTTTTCCCGCGCGATGCCCGCGAGCCCGTCCGGGAACGCCTCCAGATGGACGGGCCCGACATTCGTCACCACCGCCACGTCCGGGGCGGCGAGCCGAACGAGCGGCGCGATCTCGCCCGGGTGGTTCATGCCGATCTCGACGATGCCGTACTGGCATTCCCGCGGCATGTTCGCGAGTGTCAGCGGCACGCCCCAATGGTTGTTGTAGGACTTGATCGCGGCGTGGGTGACGCCCTGCGCGGCGAGCACGTGGCGCAGCATGTCCTTCGTGGAGGTCTTGCCGACGCTGCCGGTGACGGCGACGAGACGCGCCGCGGTGCGGGCGCGGCCGGCCCGGCCGAGCGCCTCGAGCGCGGCTTGGACGTCGTCGACGACGAGAAGGGGCGCGTCCTCGCACCCTTCGGGCACCCGCGACACCAGAGCGGCCGCCGCGCCCGCCGCGAGCGCGGCGCGGACGTAGTCGTGCCCGTCGCGCACCGCGTTCAGCGCCACGAACATCTCGCCGGGCCAGATCGCCCGGCTGTCGATGGCGAGCGGTCCCGCCACCCAGTCGCCCTGCGCGCGTCCCCCCGTGGCGTCGGCGGCGTCGGCCGCCGTCCAGAGGCTCATGCCCGTCCCTCCAGCGCCGCCACCGAGATCGACGCCTGCTCCGCATCGTCGAAGGGCAGCACCATGTCGCCCACGATCTGCCCGGTCTCGTGCCCCTTGCCCATGACGAGGAGCGCGTCGCCCGGCTCCAGCATGCCGGCGCCGCAAAGGATGGCCTCCGCCCGGTCGCCGATCTCCGTCGCGTCGGGCGCGCCCTCGCGGACCGCCCGGCGGATCGCCGCAGGGTCCTCGCCGCGGGGATTGTCGTCGCTCACGATGACCACGTCGGCATGCGCGGCGGCCGCCCGGCCCATCAGCGGCCGCTTGCCCCGGTCGCGGTCGCCGCCGGCACCGACGAGGGCGACAATCCGGCCCATCACATGCGGGCGCAGCGCGGCGAGCGCGGTGGCCACGGCATCGGGCGTGTGGGCGTAGTCGACGAAGATGGCGGCCCCGCTCTCGCGTCGGGCGGCGAGCTGCATCCGGCCCCGGACGCCTTCGAGCCGCGGCAGGGCGGCGAAGACCGCCTCCGGCGCCTCGCCCCCCGCGATCACGAGACCGGCCGCCACAAGGGCGTTGGCCGTCTGGAAGCCGCCGATCAGATCGAGGCGCGCATTGTGGGCCTGCCCCTGCCAGCGGAACAGAACCTCCTGCCCGGTCGTGTCGAAGCGCTGGCCCGTCAGGCGCAGGCGCGCGGCTTCGTTGCGGCCGACGCCGATCACCTCCTGTCCCCGGCTCTCGCAGGCGGCGGCGAGGTCGGGGCCGCGCGGGTCGTCGAGATTGACCACCGCGATCCCGTCGCCGGGCAGCACGCGGTCGAACAGGCCCGCCTTGGCGGCGAAGTAGCTCCCCATGTCGCCGTGGTAATCGAGGTGATCCTGCGTCAGGTTGGTGAAGCCCGCCGCGGCGAGACGGACCGCCTCGAGCCGCCGCTGATCGAGCCCGTGGGACGACGCCTCCATCGCCGCGTGGGTCACGCCGAAGGCCGCCATCTCGGCCAGAAGCGCGTGCAGCGTGATGGGTTCGGGCGTGGTGTGGAGCGCCGGGGCGTGGAACGCGCCCTCCACCCCGGTCGTGCCGATATTGGCCGCGGCGAGACCGAGCGCTTCCCAGATCTGGCGGGTGAAGCTCGCCACGCTGGTCTTGCCGTTGGTCCCCGTCACCGCGACCATCAGCTCGGGCTGGCTGCCGGCCATGAGCGCGGCGGCGAAGGCGAGCGCGGCGCGCGGATCCTCCACCACCACGGCCGGGGCGTCCGCGGGGATCATCCGCGCGCCGGCCGGATCGGTCAGGATCGCACGCGCCCCCCGGGCCAACGCGTCGGCCGCGAATCGCGCGCCGTGGGTTGCGTGGCCGGGCAGCGCGGCGAAGAGGTCGCCCGCGCGGACCTTGCGGTTATCCACGGCGAGACCCGTCACGGCGAGGTCCGCGGGGCCGGTCAGGCCAAGCTCGGAAAGAAGCTTCTGCATCGGTTCTGTCTCCCGCCGGCGGGCCTAGCGCGGCCCGTCGCGCGCGTCCATCACTGCCCGGTCGCGCTGGCCAGATAGGCGCCGAACGCCTCCGAACCGGCATCGAAATCGGGCCGCAAGCCAAGAAGGGGGGCAATCCGGCGAACGATCTCGGCGGCGACCGGCACCGCGGTCCAGCCGGCGGTCCGCCGCGCCTCGCCCGCCGCCTCGATCTCCGGCTCGTCGAGGGTCACGACGAGGACGTAGGCGGGGTCCTGCGCGGGGAAGACGCCGGCGAACGTCGTGATGACCTTGTCGTTGTAATAGCCCCCCGTCGGGCTCGGCTTGTCGGCGGTGCCGGTCTTGCCGCCGACGCGGTAGCCCTCGACCTCCGCGAGCGAGGCGGTGCCGCGCGTCACCACCTGACGCAGCATGTGGCGTGCCTCCGCCGAGACACGCGGGGCGACGATGCGGGGGCCGGGCTCCGGCGGGGTTTCGCGCGCGAGGATCGTGGGCGTGACCCGCGTGCCCCCGCCGAGAAGCGAGGCATAGGCGGTGGCGAGGTGCAGCGGCGAGGCCGAAAGGCCGTGGCCGTAGCTGACGGTGGCCGTCGTGATGTCGGGCCAGCGCGTGGGAACGATGGGCTTCGCGCCCGGCGCCTCGGTCAGCTCCACCGGCGTCGGGGCGAAGAAGCCGAGCGATTCGAGGAACGCCTGTTGACGCGCCGCCCCGATGTCGAGCGCCATGCGCGCCGTGCCCCGGTTCGAGGATTCGACGATCACGTCGGTGACCGACAGGCGCGGTCCGTAATCGTGGAAGTCGCGGATCGGGAAGCGGTTGACGCGTAGCGGACCCGACGTGTCGATCATCGTGGCGGCATTTGTCAGGCCGAGCTCGAGCGACTGCGCGACGGCGAAGATCTTGAAGGTGGAGCCGAGCTCGTAGACGCCCTGTACCGCGCGGTTGAAGAGCGGGTCGTCGCCCCGGTCCCCTTCGACGAGGATCTGGGGGCGGTCGTTCGGGTCGAAATCCGGCAAGCTCGCCATCGAGACGATCTCGCCCGTCCGCGCGTCCATCAGGATGGCGGCGGCGCCTTTGGCTCCCATCAGGTCCATGCCCGAAGCCAGCACCCGCTCCACAGCGGTCTGCACCGAAAGGTCGAGCGACAGGCGCAGCGGCGCGCCCTCGCGGGCGGGGTCGCCGAGATACTCGTCGAAGACCGCCTCCACGCCGGCCACGCCCCGGATCTCGGCGGCGCGGACGTCCTGCTCGCCGTAGCGCGCGCCGCCCAGGACATGCGCGGCCAGGGGGCCGTTCGGATAAACCCGCATCTCCCGGCGCCCGAACAGAAGGCCCGGCTCGCCCAGGTCGAACACGGCCTGCTGCTGCTCGGGCGAGATGTTTCCCTTGAGCCAGTAGAACTTGGAGCCCGAAGTGAAGCGGCGTGCCCAGGTCTCGGCATCCATGCCGGGAAACACGCTGGCCAGCCCCTCGGCGGCGGCAGCGGGATCGACCATCTTGTGCGGCTGCGCGTAGAGCGCGGTGGCCGACACGTTCGTGGCGAGCACCCGCCCCTCGCGGTCGGTGATGTCGGCGCGCTCGGAAACGATCCCCGCCCCGGCGAGCCCCCCCGTCGCGGGCTCGTGCGCCTCGGAGGCGGAGATCGCGCCCATCTTCGCGCCGATCACGGAAAAGCCGAAGACGAAGCAGATCGCCGTGAACTTGATCCGGCGTTCCGCCCGCCGGCGGGTCTTCTCGGGATTCTCGCGCACGGGGGCGGAGCGCGGCGGCGCGACCGTGGGCGTGACGGGCACGAAGGGGTCGGTGGCGACGACGCGCCGGCGGCTGAACGGAAGTCTCACGGCAGCTGCTCTCCATCGCGGGCCGGGGCGGGCGGCGCGACGGGATCGCGCTCCTCCCCCGGCCGGTGGTTCATCACGATCACCCCGTCGATCTCCGTCTCCAGCGCGCGGGACGCCCAGTCGAAGCCCAGCTCGCGCGGGCCGGTCGTGGCGGGATAGGCGACCTGATCGGTCTGGGCGAAATGGTCGGCGGACAGGGGCACGAGGCCCAGCAGCTCGAAGTTCATCTCGGCCAGCTCGTGGAGGCGGTCGGGGCGGTTCAGGTAGGCCCATTCGGCGCGCAGCATGGAAAGCTCCTGGTGCCGGGTGCCGATGTCGCGCTCGAGCCGGGCCACCTGACGCTCAAGCGCGCGGGTCCCGTAGCCCGAACCGTAGGCCCAGAAGGCGAGGCCGATCACCGCACAGATCGACAGGGCGTAGATCAGACCGCGCATCAATTCGCCTCCAGTCGTACGGGATCGGGCAGGCCGAGCGCCCGGCGCGGCACGGAGCCTGCGGGCGCGTCGGTTCGGCGGGCGAGGCGCAGCCGGGCGGAACGGGCGCGCGGGTTGCGCGCGACCTCTGCCTCGCTCGGGGCGATCGCCTTGTGCGTCACGGCGAAGGCCGGCTTGCGGGCCTCGCGCACGGGGGCGTGCCGGCTGCCCCCGCCGCCGGCATCGGCGCGATCGGCGAGGAAGCGCTTGACCGCGCGGTCCTCGACCGAATGGAAGGTCACGACGGCGAGCCAGCCACCGGGGGCGAGCGCGCGCTCGGCCGCCGAAAGCCCCTCGGCCAGCTCTCCGAACTCGTCGTTCACGGCGATGCGGATCGCCTGGAAGCTGCGCGTGGCGGGATGCGACTGGCCGGGCTTCGCGCGCGGCAGGCAGCCCGCGACGGTCTCGGCCAGATCCGCGGTCGTCGCGAAGGGCGCCTCCGTCCGGCGACGCACGATGGCGCGGGCGATGCGCCGTGCCGCCCGCTCCTCGCCGTAGCGGTGCAGGATGTCCGCGAGCGTCCCCTCGGGCAGCGTGTTGACGAGTTCGGCCGCATTCGGGCCAGCATCCCCCATCCGCATGTCGAGCGGTCCGTCGCGCAGAAAGGAGAAGCCGCGATCGGCCTCGTCGAGCTGCATGGAGGAAACGCCGAGGTCGAGCACGACGCCGTCGAGGTCATGCGCCGCCGCATCCATGTTCGAGAACACGTCCTGCACCAGCGTCACGCGATCCTCCGAGTAGCTTCTTGCCCAGTCGCGGGCCATCCGGTGCGCGAGCGGATCCCGGTCGAGGCCCACGATCCTGTCCGCGCCCGCGTCCAGAAGCCCCCGCGCATAGCCGCCCGCCCCCATCGTGCCGTCGAGCCAGATGCCGCGCACCGGCGTTACCGCTTCAAGGATCGCGTCGAGGAGGACGGGGACATGGGGTGCGTCGGAGCCGGCCATCGTTCAGTCCACCGGCCGGCGCTTGCGCGGCAGGAGGCTCGCGATCGACGTGCCCTCGGGCAGCGTGCCGAGAAGCGCGGCGAGCGGATCCACCGATTCCTGCGGCGCGTCCGGCGAATGGATGCGGAAGGTCTTGCCCATGCCGGCGAAAACGGCCTCCCCGTCGACGCCGACGCGGTCGCGCAGCGATTTCGACAGGATCAGGCGGCCGCTGTCGTCGATGGTCAGCGTGTCGGCATGGCGGAAGTAATAGGCGTTGAGCGCCGGCAGGAGCGGGTCGTTCTCCTCCATCTCGTCGAGGAGATCGGCGATTTCCTCGAACGAGGCCATCGAATGGCAGGTGAGCCAGGGCTCCCGCGGGTCGCCGTAGAGGACATGGACACGCGGATTGGTGCCGGGATCGCGGTCGGGGTCCCCACGGTCCAGCACGCGACGGAACTCGGCGGGGATGGAGACCCGGCCCTTCGCGTCCACCTTGTGGGTGCTCGTGCTGGTGAAGCGCTGCTTCAAGACCGCTCCTCGCCTGAGCCGCCCGACGGCCCGTTGGTTTCGCCGCGCACGCCCGAGGAAGGGCGCGCGACAGAAAAGGGCGAACCGGGGTCTGCCAACCCGGTCCGCCCTATTTCCCCGTCGAACGGACCCGTCAGATGGTCCTATCGGGGCGTCCGCGGCGCGCTGTCACAGTAGGGGATGTCCGATTAGCGCGCCTCGGAGCCTTGTCGTCCAGAGACGTATGTGGGGGGTGCCTGTTTTGACCTGCCTCATTTGGGTTTTAGGGGTCTGAGGTCTCCGCCTCTTTCCTCCCCGTGCTCTGTGAGGACTTGATGCCATGAGAGGCGCGGTCTGGGAAGCCCCCTCATGCCACTCCAAGCCACTTTTCTTATCCACAGCGTGTGGAGGAATATGTGGAGAAGTTTTTCGGGCACATCATGAGGCCTCCAGACGGGCAAAACCCTCAAGATATGGGGACAGTCCGGGCCTCCCTCGGCATTGTTCCACAAGCCCGCTCCCAGATAATCCCCATCTTGGCCCGGACCTGTTTACCAATTATTAACCGATCGGGAATCGCGCAGGCAAGACGGATCCGGGCGGGTTCGCAGGACGGAATCCGAGGGATTCCAGAGGGCTCCCGACCCCGATGCCACACGCGCGAATCGCGAAGCCGTGATCGGGATGTGACCGGGTTGCCACACCTCTTGTCCCGGAACCGATTCTTTCGACATGCCTTCGCCTCGCCCCGCGGTCGCCAAACCGCGACATGGGCATCACGGGGCATGGAGGGGCATGACCGGATCGCTCGCGGCACGAACGGCGCCGGCAGGCAGCGGATCCTGCCGTCGGATCAGGCGAGCCCGTCTTCGACCATGCGCCGGGCCAGCGCCGCGAACGCGTCCGCCATCGCGCCGGACCCGGACGCCACCGGCCGGCCCTCGTCTCCCGCCACTCGGGTGTCGAGGTCGATCGGCAGCGCGCCGAGGAACGGCAGGCCCAGCCGCTTCGCCTCGGTCGCGACGCCGCCATGTCCGAAGATATGCGTCTCCTGGCCGCAATGCGGACAATGGAACAGCGACATGTTCTCGATCAGGCCCAGAACGGGCGTCTTGACCGTCGCGAACATGTCGAGCGCCTTTCGCGCGTCCAGAAGGGAGACGTCCTGCGGCGTCGACACGACGATGGCGCCGTCGACCACGGCCTTGGTGCAAAGCGTGAGCTGCACGTCGCCAGTGCCGGGCGGCAGGTCGACGATGAGCACGTCGAGCGGCCCGCCGGCATGGTAGGTCCAGTCCACCTGCCCCAGCATCTGCTGCAGCGCCCCCATCAGCATCGGACCGCGCCAGACGACGGCCTTGTCCTCCGGCAGCATGAGCCCGATCGACATCATCGTGACGCCATGCGCCTCGAGCGGCAGGATGCGCTTGCCGTCGGGCGAGGCGGGACGCTGGCTCACCCCCATCATCCTGGGCTGGCTCGGTCCGTAGATGTCGGCGTCCAGAAGCCCGACCTTGCGTCCCTGCCGCGCCAGCGCGACGGCGAGGTTGGAGCTGATCGTGGACTTGCCGACGCCGCCCTTGCCGGAGGCGATGGCGATCACGCGCGCGACGCCGGGCACGCGCATGGGGCCCTCCTGCGGTTTCGGGTGACCGCCGACCTTGAGCGAGGGCGGCGCCTTCTCGGAGGTCGGGGCGGTCAGCACCGCCTGCACCCGTTCGGCACCCGGCAAACGGGTGACGGCGGCCTCCGCGGCGGCGCGCAGCGGCTCGGAGACGCGGGCGATCTCGGCCGAGGGGACCTCGATCACGAAGCGCACGTGGCCGCCATCGACGACCAGCGCCCGGATCATGTCCGACGACACAAGGTCGCCGCCGTCCGGGGTGGCGATTTGCGACAGGATCCGGGTGACGTCCTCGCGGGTGACTGACATGGCGTGGGCCTCCTTCGCGGGTTACGTGGCCCGGCCGCCCCGCGATGACAAGGCCAGCCACCCGGTCGCCGCGGCGCCGAGAAGCCCGGCGACGAGAAGCACGCGCGGCAGGCCGAAGAACCCGGCGCCCCAGCCGAGCAGCCCCGAGCCGAACGCGACGGCACCGATGCCGACAACGGCCCAGAGCGACATGACGCGTCCGCGCAGCGCGTCCGGCAGCTCCTCCTGCACGGCCGCCTGCAAGCCGACGCCCGAAAAGGTCGAGGCGAAGCCCAGCACCGCCGTCCAGCCCAGCGTGACCCACCAATCCTCCGACAGGCCGACCAGCGCGACCGCCAGAACCCCCAGGACGAGCGTCAGCCGGGTGATCGGGGCGATACCGCCCTGCCCCGCGCCCGCCGCTTTCGCGACCGCGGCGACGAGCGCGCCGAACCCCGCCGCGGCGGTCAGAACGCCCAACCCCTCCGCGCCGCGATCGTGCACGCCTTCGGCCATGACCGGCAGCAATTCGAGGTAAGCGCGGACAAGGAGCGCGATCGCGCCGGTCAGCACCATCGCCTCCCGCGCAACGGGATGGGTGGCGACGTAGCGGAGACCCTCGGCGATTCCCTCGCGAACGCTGGTTCGGCCCTGATCCGCCGGCAAGGGCCTGGGGTGCATCCAGCGCGTCGCGAGCAGCATCGGCATGTACAGGATCGACGATATCCAAAGTGTCGCCACAGGTCCGAACGTGGCAAGGGCCAGGCCGGTCAGGACCGGAGCGATCATGCGGGCCATGTTGAAATTCAGCGCCGTGAGCGCGATGACATTCGGCACGTCCGCCTTGGGCACCAGCCGCGGGGCGAGCGACATTCGCACCGGATCGTGCGCGGCGGTGACGAAACCGGTCATGAGCGCGACGGCCACGAGGGTCGCCCGGCCAAGCCCCGCCGCGGCCAGCATGGCGGTCACGGCAAGAAGGACGCACATCGTTCCGGAGGTGAACAGGAGGGCCCGGCGGATCTCGGCCCGGTCCACCAGCACGCCAAAGACCGGTCCGGCGAAGATCAACGGGGCGAGGCCCAGCGCCGCAATCAGCCCCACAAAGGGCGCCGAACCCGAAACCTGCCATGCGAGCCAACCCAGTGTGACCCGCTGCGCCCAGCGGGCCTGCGTCAACGGAACGGCGGCGATGAAGTAGGCCCGGAAACCGGGATGGGAGAGCGCACTCATTCCGGGGGAACTAGGTCGGACGCCGGGAACTCAAACGCCGTTAAGCCGTCATGCGTTTGCTGCATGGCAGCATTGAAACATCGTTCGTTGTGCAACCGCAGCATCAGCGCCATCTCTCAGTCAACGCAAACGGACACCCCGACCGGCAATGGGGCCGGAAGGACAACGGAGCGAGCGGCTTCGAGAAAAGGAAACGAACATGGCATACGCAATCAACGGTTCGACGTCCAGTTTTGGCTCCCTGTTGCGCGGCAACATCGCGGCCCGCCTCAATGGCATGCGCGCCGAGCTGGCGAAGCGCCGCGTGTATCGCACCACGCAGAAGGAGCTTTCGGCATTGTCGGACCGCGACCTGGCGGATCTCGGCATCAGCCGGGCCTCCATTCGGGCCATCTCGCTCGAGGCGGCCTACGGACAATAAGAACACTCCGGGCCCGCGTCCTCCCTCGCGGGTTTGGGGTTGCGGCGGCGATCTCCTCCCTGATCCGTCCGCCGCATTAAATTCCGGCTCTTCCTCCTCCCTTGGGGCCGGATGAGACCCTCGCCCCTTTCCTCCCTGGGGGCTGGGTCACAGAAGGAACCGGCGGCGTCCTCTCCTCCCTTGGGCGTCGTCGGGGCCCTTCGACAGATTTCCGGGAACCCCGAACCGATGTTCGGACGTTCCCGACAAAGTTTCGTCGGTCGCCTCTCCTCCCTTGGCGATCGTCGGACCGGCGGGCCGCCCTACCTCCTCCCTAGGGGTGGTCGCCACAGAAGAGACGGCGGTGCCTTTCCTCCCTTGGGCATCGCCGTTTTTTCGTTTGGCGTTCCGGTTCTGCCGAACGTTGCTCGGCAGGTTCCCGGAAAGCCGAAGACGCCTCGGGATTCTGGCTGCGCCGCATAACGGCTACCGCGACGGATCGCACTCGGGACGCCCCGGATCGACAGCGGGCATTCGAAGACCTGCAACGTTGGACGGTCGCGGATTCATCTTGATCCGATTCGAGTCGTGTCAGTAACGACCATTCCACGCGATACGCTTGCCTTCGGTGCGGCGAGGTGACCGCTTCGTCCCGCGATCGCGCGGCGATCCTTCACCGAGCCGAAGCTGACGGATCGCAACGACGAGGGCGATCCGGCCCGAGGCTCCGGGGGCGATACGCCCTCCGGCCGCCACGCTTCAGAACGGCACCTCGCCTGCCTGATCGGCCGGAAGAAGGAAGCGGCCGACGATCTTCTTGGTGCCGGCCTTGTCGAAGGCGACCTCGAGCTTGTCGCCCTCCACCCCCATGACCTCGCCGTAACCGAACTTCGTGTGGAACACGCGCTCGCCCACACCGAAGGCGCTGACGGCGGTCGCGTCGATCACGAGGTTCTTCGCCTCCGCCGGTTGCCGGATCGGACGGGCCGCGTTCGCCTGCAGCCGCCGCCAGCCGGGGGAGTTGTAGACGTCGGCCGAGGCCGCCTTCTCGGGCATCGACGATTCGACGCCGCCCGCCATCCCGGCCTGCTGTGCCGCGGCCATCCCCGTCGCGCCGAAGCCGCCGCCGTAGAGGCCGGGCGGGGTCAGCACCTCGACATGGTCGGTCGGCAATTCGTCGATGAAGCGCGAAGGCAGCGCGGATTGCCATTGTCCGTAGACGCGGCGGTTGGCGGCGAAGCTGATCGTGGCGATCCGCTCGGCGCGGGTGATGCCGACATAGGCAAGCCGCCGCTCTTCCTCGAGACCCTTCACGCCGGTCTCGTCCATCGCGCGCTGCGAGGGAAAGAGGCCGTCCTCCCAGCCGGGCAGGAACACCGCGGGAAACTCGAGCCCCTTTGCCGCGTGGAGCGTCATCAGCGTGATCTTCGGCTCCTCGACCTCGGACTCGTTGTCCATGATGAGCGAGACATGCTCGAGGAAGCCCTGGAGGTTCTCGAAGCCCTCCAGCGCCTTGACGAGCTCCTTCAGGTTCTCGAGCCGACCCGGCGCCTCGGGCGTCTTTTCGTTCTGCCAGAAGCCGGTATAGCCGGATTCGTCCAGGACCTCCTCGGCCAGCCGGATGTGGTCGCGGCCGTCGAGCATCTCCGCGCGCCAACGGTCGAGCCCGTCGACGAGCTCCCCCAGCGCCGCGCCGCCCTTGCCGCCGATCGTCTTCGTCCGCACGCAAAGCCTGGCGCCTTCCAGCAGCGACACGCCGTTCGACCGGGCCATGACCTGAATGTTCTGCTGCGCCTTGTCGCCCAGCCCCCGCTTCGGCGTATTGACGATCCGCTCGAAGGCAAGGTCGTCGTCGGGGCTGACCACGAGGCGGAAATAGGCCATCGCGTCGCGGATCTCGAGCCGTTCGTAAAAACGCGGGCCGCCGATCACGCGATAGGGCAGGCCGATGGTCAGGAACCGGTCCTCGAAGGCGCGCATCTGGTGGGCCGCGCGCACGAGGATCGCCATGTCGTCGAGCGAGACCGGCGCCATGCCGCGGGTGCCGCGGGTCATCGCCTCGGCTTCCTCGCCGATCCAGCGCGCCTCCTCGTCGCCATCCCAATGGCCGATCAGGCGGACCTTCTCGCCCTCCTCGGCCTCCGTCCAGAGCGTCTTGCCGAGCCGGCCCTTGTTGCCCGCGATCACGCCCGAGGCGGCGGCGAGGATATGGGGGGTGGAGCGGTAGTTCTGCTCCAGCCGGATGATCTCCGCCCCCTCGAAATCCTTCTCGAAGCGCAGGATGTTTCCCACCTCGGCACCGCGCCAGCCGTAGATCGACTGGTCGTCGTCGCCGACGCAGCAGATGTTGCGGTGGCCGCCCGCGAGCAGGCGGAGCCAGAGATATTGCGCGACGTTCGTGTCTTGGTACTCGTCGACGAGGATGTAGCGGAACCAGCGGCGATACTGCGAGAGCACGTCCTCGTGCCGTTGGAAGATGTCGATGACGTGCAGGAGCAAATCACCGAAATCGACCGCGTTCAGCGTCAGCAGACGGTCCTGATAGGCGCGGTAGAGCGCCACGCCCTTGCCGTCGAAGGCCTGCACCTCGTGCGCGGGGATCTTGTCGGGCGTCCAGGCGCGGTTCTTCCAATTGTCGAGGATGCCGGCCAGCATCCGTGGCGGCCAGCGCTTCTCGTCGATCCCGGCCGCGGTGATGAGCTGCTTCAGGAGACGAAGCTGATCGTCGGTGTCGAGAATCGTGAAGTTCGAGCGCAGGTGCAGCTCGCGCGGCGCGCCCCCGGCCGTGATCTCGCGACCGACGAGCTCCGCATGGCGGCGGAGGAGCTTGACGCAGATCGAGTGGAAGGTGCCGAGCCACGGCATCCCCTCGGCCGCCTCCCCCATCATCGCGCCGACCCGCTCGCGCATTTCCCGCGCGGCCTTGTTGGTGAAGGTCACGGCGAGAATCTCGTTCGGCCGGGCTTGGCCCTGCGCCATCAGGTGCGCGATCCGCGCGGTCAGCGCGCGGGTCTTGCCGGTGCCCGCGCCGGCGAGCATGAGAACGGGCCCGTCGAGCGTTTCCACCGCCCGGAGCTGCGCCGGATTCAGCCCCTGGAGATAGGGGGCGGGCCGGGCGGCCATGGCACGGGCGGACAGGCTGGCGGCTTGCATCGCGTCGGAATCATCGTGCATCATTAACCAAGGATAGGACGCCCGGCCGCGGAACGGAACCCCGTGTTCGCCTTGCGTTCGCATCCCGATCCGCACAGCTTTCCGGGAGCCGGCGGCAAACGGCCGCACGGAGCGGTTATCGGCTCGCGGGAACAGAATCGGCGGAGGCTTCGCTCCTCCTCGCTCGTGCCGGATCAAGCGATGGATCGGGATCCGGGCAATCTTCGCGCAACGGGTTACACGCTTTGTCCACAATCGCGCCGCGCGGATCTTCGTCCATCCGGGCGCGCCGGCGGCGCGCAGGGTCATCCTCACGATGCTCTTCCCGTCCGGGCCTCGGCGACCGCCGGCTCGCCCGGATTGCGCCTATCGACACGACGATCGTCGAGTTCGGCCGGACCTTCGCACATGAGGGGTGGGATCGGAGCGTGATGCAGCCGGGCAGCTTCGAACGGGACACTATTGCCGCATTGCAGCGCGAAGAATAGCGTCGGGATGCGACCGGGTGCCCGGGGAACCAGACGAAAGGATTTCGCATGGCCGATTTCGGAAAGATTCTGATCGCCAATCGCGGAGAGATCGCGATCCGCGTCATGCGTGCCGCCAACGAGATGGGCAAGCGCACGGTTGCCGTCTATGCCGAGGAGGACAAGCTGAGCCTCCACCGCTTCAAGGCGGACGAGGCCTACCGGATCGGCGAAGGGCTCGGGCCCGTCGCGGCCTACCTGTCCATCGGGGAGATCATCCGCGTCGCGAAGGCCTGCGGCGCCGACGCGATCCATCCGGGCTACGGCCTGCTGTCGGAGAACCCCGATTTCGTCGATGCCTGCGCCGCTGCCGGCATCGCCTTCATCGGCCCGAAGGCCGACACGATGCGCGCGCTCGGCGACAAGGCGAGCGCGCGGCGCGTCGCGGTCGAGGCGGGCGTGCCGGTCATCCCCGCGACCGAGGTTCTGGGCGACGACATGGACGCCATCCGCGCCGAGGCCGCCGGGATCGGCTACCCGCTGATGCTGAAGGCGAGCTGGGGCGGCGGCGGGCGCGGCATGCGGCCGATCGCGTCGGAGGACGAGCTGGCGGAAAAGGTCCTCGAAGGCCGGCGCGAGGCGGAGGCCGCCTTCGGCAATGGCGCGGGCTATCTCGAAAGGATGATCACCCGCGCCCGCCACGTCGAGGTGCAGATCCTCGGCGACGCGCATGGCAACATCTACCACCTCTACGAGCGCGACTGCTCCGTGCAGCGACGCAACCAGAAGGTCGTGGAACGCGCGCCCGCGCCCTATCTGTCGGAGACGCAGCGCGAACAGGTCTGCGCGCTCGGCAAGAAAATCTGCGAGCACGTCGCCTACGAATGCGCGGGCACGGTCGAGTTCCTGATGGATATGGATTCGGGCCAGTTCTACTTCATCGAAGTGAACCCCCGCGTGCAGGTCGAGCATACCGTCACCGAGGAGGTCACCGGCATCGACATCGTGCGCGCCCAGATCCTCATCGCCGAAGGCAAGTCCCTGATGGAAGCGACCGGCGTCGCGTCGCAATACGACGTGCAGCTCGACGGCCACGCGGTGCAGTGCCGGGTCACCACCGAGGATCCGCAGAACAACTTCATTCCCGATTACGGCCGCATCACCACCTACCGCTCCGCCACCGGCATGGGCATCCGCCTCGACGGAGGCACCGCCTATTCGGGGGCGGTGATCACCCGCTACTATGACTCGCTCCTCACCAAGGTGACCGCCTGGGCGCGCACGCCGGAGGCCGCGATCAAGCGGATGGACCGGGCCCTGCGCGAGTTCCGCATCCGCGGCGTTTCCACGAACATCCCCTTCGTGGTGAACCTGCTGCGGCATCCGAAATTCCTGAGCTACGAATACTCGACCCGGTTCATCGACGAGACGCCGGAGCTCTTCGACTTCCCGGTGCAGCGCGACCGGGCGACCAGGATCCTCACCTACATCGCCGACATCTCCGTCAACGGGCATCCTGAAACGGCGGGCCGGCCGCGCCCGCCCGCCGACCAGCGCGCGCCGACCGCGCCCGAGCGGCGCTGCGACGCGCCGCCCGACGGCACCAAACAGATACTGGACCGCGAGGGCGCGGAGGGCCTGGCCCGCTGGATGCTGGCGCAGGACCGGCTTCTGCTGACCGACACGACCATGCGCGACGGGCACCAGTCGCTTCTGGCCACGCGGATGCGCTCCATCGACATGGTCCGCTCCGCGCCGGCCTACGCCACGAACCTGCCGGAGCTGTTCTCCGTCGAATGCTGGGGCGGCGCGACCTTCGACGTGGCCTACCGCTTCCTGCAGGAATGCCCGTGGCAGCGGCTGCGCGAGCTCCGGGCCGCGATGCCGAACCTGCTGACGCAGATGCTGCTGCGCGCGTCGAACGGCGTGGGCTACACGAACTACCCCGACAACGTGGTCGGCAGTTTCGTGCGGCAGGCGGCCGAGACCGGGGTGGACGTGTTCCGCGTGTTCGATTCGCTCAACTGGGTCGAGAACATGCGCGTGGCGATGGACGCGGTGATCGAGACGGGGCGCGTCTGCGAGGGGACGGTCTGCTATACCGGCGACCTGCTCGACCCCGACCGCGCGAAATACGACCTCAAGTATTATATCGGCATGGCGAAGGAGCTCGAGGCGGCGGGCGCCCACGTGCTCGGCGTGAAGGACATGGCGGGCCTTCTGAAGCCCGCCGCGGCGCGACAGCTCTTCCGCGCGCTCAAGGACGAGATCGGCCTGCCGATCCATTTCCATACCCACGACACGGCCGGCATCGCCTGCGCCACGATCCTCGCCGCGACCGAGGCGGGCGTGGACGCGGCCGACGTGGCGATGGACGCGCTGTCCGGCAACACGAGCCAGGCGACCTTCGGCACGATCCTCGCCGCCCTCAAGGACGACCCGCGCGACCCCGGCCTCGACGAGGAGGCGGTCCGGCGGATGTCGGATTACTGGGAGCTTGTCCGCAAGCAGTACCTCGCCTTCGAAAGCGGGATGCAGGCGCCGTCCTCGGAGGTCTACCTGCACGAGATGCCCGGCGGGCAGTTCACAAACCTCAAGGCGCAGGCCCGCTCCATGGGGCTCGAGGCGCGCTGGCACGAGGTGGCGCAGATGTATGCCGACGTGAACCGGATGTTCGGCGACATCGTGAAGGTCACGCCGTCCTCCAAGGTGGTGGGCGACATGGCGCTGATGATGGTGAGCCAGGGCCTTTCCGTGGCGCAGGTGCTCGACCCGAAGGTCGAGGTCTCGTGGCCCGACTCGGTCGTGGACATGATGCGCGGCAATCTCGGTCAGCCCCCCGGCGGCTGGCCCATGGCGTTGCAGAAGAAGGTCCTGAAGGGCGAGTCGCCGTTGACCGAACGCCCGGGCAAGCATCTCGAGCCGGTCGATCTGGAGGTGGTGCGCGCGGAGCTGTCCGCGAAGCTCGACCAGAAGATCGACGACGAGGATCTGAACGGCTACCTGATGTATCCCAAGGTCTTCACCGACTACGCCGAGCGTCACCAGACCTACGGCCCCGTTCGCGCGCTGACGACGCCGGTCTTCTTCTATGGAATGGAGCCGGGCGACGAGACCTTCGCCGAGATCGACCCCGGCAAGACGCTGGAGATTCGCTGCGTCGCCGCGGGCGAGACCAACGAGGACGGCGAGGTCCGCGTCTTCTTCGAACTGAACGGTCAACCGCGCACCGTCCGCGTCGCCGACCGCAAGGTCGTGGGAACCCAGACCAAGCGGCCCAAGGCCGACATGGGCAATCCCGACCATGTCGGCGCGCCGATGCCGGGCGTCGTGGCCTCCGTCGCGGCGCAGACCGGAGCGACGGTGCGCAAGGGCGACCTGCTGCTCACCATCGAGGCGATGAAGATGGAAACGGGCCTGCACGCCGACCGCGACGCGACGGTGTCCGCGGTCAATGTCACGCCCGGCGCGCAGATCGACGCGAAGGACCTGCTGGTGGAGCTCGGCTGACCGACCGCTCCTCGCCCGATCCCTGCCGCGCTCGCGCCGGGATCGGTCCCTGATCGGAAGCCCGGCCCGCCTCTGCCCGATCATGCGCCCCGCCCCGCGCCGCCGCTTCCTCCGGGCGGAGCGAGGGCGCGGTCTCCATCGACCACGTTGTGCTGACCGCCGGTATCACAGCCCTCGCCCTGTTCGCCGCGCGGCCGATGAGCAACGGGCGCCGCGCTCGGCTTCGGCACGGACCTGACGCAAAGCGGCGGCGGTGGCGTCTTCGCGATCGACAACGTCATGGCGAGCGGCCTGCGGCCGCAGAAGCGGGGGACCGGGGGGCCGCCTGGGAATAACGCACGGAGCCGGGATTTTCCGCTTGCACGCCCTGCAGCGTTTTCCTATCTGACGCGCACCGAAACGGGCGGGCGTAGCTCAGGGGTAGAGCATTACCTTGCCAAGGTAAGGGTCGTGAGTTCGAATCTCATCGCCCGCTCCATTTCGGACCTCGAAAGGCCCCCGGCACCTTGTCGGGGGCCTTCGTCGTTTCCCGCCCTTTCCGGCCTCCGTCCGTCGGGTTAAGGGGGCCGCGACCGACTTCCGAGGAGCCGCCGATGCGCACGGCCACCATCGCCCGCAAGACCGCCGAAACCGATATCGAAGTCACGCTCGACCTCGATGGGACCGGCGCCTACGACAACCGGACGGGTGTGGGCTTCTTCGACCACATGCTCGACCAGCTGGCGCGCCACGCGCTGATCGACCTGACGGTGCGCTGCGACGGAGACCTGCATATCGACGACCACCATACGGTCGAGGATACCGGCATCGCGATCGGTCAGGCGCTCACGCGGGCCATGGGCGACAAGCGCGGCATCCGCCGCTACGGCGCGTGCCTCCTGCCGATGGACGACGCGTTGGTCCGCGCCGCGCTCGACCTGTCGGGGCGGCCCTATCTCGCCTGGCACGTCGAGATGTCGGCGCCGCAGATCAGGAGTTTCGACACCGAGCTCGTGCGCGAATTCTTTCAGGCCTTCGCGACCCACGGGGGCATCACGATGCATGTCGACGGCCTGCGCGGCGTGAACGCGCACCACGTCGCGGAGGCCGCGTTCAAGGCGGTCGCCCGCGCCCTGCGCGATGCGCTGGAGACCGATCCGCGGAAGTCCGATGCGATCCCGTCGACCAAGGGATCGCTCTGACCATGCGGACCGTTCTCGTCGATTACGACAGTGGCAACCTGCATTCCGCGCGGAAGGCCTTCGAGCGAATGGCGCGGGAAACGGATGCGGGGGAGATCCTGGTGTCCTCCCGCCCCGAGGACGTGGTTCGGGCCGATCGCGTCGTCCTGCCGGGCGACGGCGCGTTTCCGGCCTGCCGCCGGGGCCTGAAGGGCTTCGACGGGCTGGAGGGGGCATTGCTGGAGGCGATCGGCCCGCGCGCCCTGCCCTTTCTCGGCATCTGCGTCGGCATGCAGATGCTCGCCTCGAAGGGGCGCGAATACGAGGAGGTCGCGGGCTTCGATGTGATCCCCGGAACAGTGAAGCGGATCGTGCCCTCCGACCCTGCGCTGAAGGTGCCGCATATGGGATGGAACGACCTTGTCGTGACCGAGGCGCATCCGGTCCTCGACGGCGTGGCCACAGGCGATCACGCCTATTTCGTCCACTCCTACCAGATGTCTGTCGACACGCCGTCCGACCGGCTTGCCCATGTGGAATACGGCGGCGACGTGACCGCGATCGTCGCGCGCGGCAATGTCGTCGGCACGCAGTTCCACCCGGAAAAGAGCCAGCGGACCGGTCTGCGCCTGATCGCGAATTTTCTTCGTTGGGCGCCCTGACCCCCGCATACGGGCTCCGCACGCAGCACCCCGGTTCCGGCGAACCTCAGCCCGGCCGTTCGGACGTGACCGTTTGAGCGGGCGACACGAAGCGCGTCGAAGCCCGGGAATGCGGAGCGTCGAGGCGATGTCCGTCGACACCTGACCCCGCCCGCGTTTCCGATCCGCCGTGACGGTCTTTCCCATCGTGTCCGGGTCGGGCATTGAGCGCGCGCAAGACAGGAGCGTCCCCCATGATCCTTTACCCCGCGATCGACCTGAAGGACGGGCAGGCCGTGCGCCTGCTCCACGGCGAGATGGAAAGCGCGACGATCTTCAACGACAATCCGGCCGCGCAGGCGCGCATCTTCCAGGACGCGGGCTGCGACTGGATCCACCTCGTCGACCTGAACGGGGCCTTCGCCGGCCAGCCGGTGAACGCCACGGCGGTGGAGGAGATCCTCGCGGCCATCGACGTTCCCGCGCAGCTGGGTGGCGGCATCCGCGACATGGCCACGATCGAAGCATGGCTCGCCAAGGGTTTGGCGCGCGTGATCCTCGGCACCGCGGCGGTCGAGGAGCCGGACCTCGTGCGGCAGGCGGCGGCCGCGTTCCCCGGACAGGTCGCCGTCGGCATCGACGCCCGCGCGGGCCGGGTAGCCACGCGCGGCTGGGCGGAGGAGACGGACGTGATGGCCTCCGACCTCGCCCGGCGTTTCGAGGATGCCGGCGTGGCGGCGATCGTCTATACCGACATCGACCGCGACGGCGCGATGGGCGGCCCGAACGTCGAAGCGACGCGGGCCTTGGCCGAGGCGGTGTCGATTCCGGTAATCGCCTCGGGCGGCGTGTCCTCGCTCGCGGATCTTGAACGCCTGAAGGCGACCGGCTCCATTGCCGGGGCGATCTCCGGCCGCGCGCTCTACGACGGGGCGATCGACCTCCGGGCGGCTCTGGCGGCGCTGAAGACGGCGTGAGGCTGCGCTACCCCGCGGCACTCATCGCGCTCGGCT
The DNA here is from genome assembly GCF_947494025.1 of uncultured Jannaschia sp. GTDB lineage: Bacteria > Pseudomonadota > Alphaproteobacteria > Rhodobacterales > Rhodobacteraceae > Jannaschia. Next base: position 32,722 of record NZ_CANLTQ010000013.1, on the reverse strand, counting down.
TCGGGGCGCTTCTCATCGATCTGTGGTTCGAATGGTCGCTGGGCACGCTGGATTGCAGTCGACCGTTCGACCTCGTCGTCTGCATCGTCTCGGTCCCCGCGCGCTTCGCGATCGCCCATCTGACCCTTCTGGCGCAAGCGCTCCTTCTCGCCGGCGGGGTCTGGCTTCTGGCGGCGGCGATCCGGCGGGTTGTCCGGGGCTGATGGCGACGGGGGCCGTCCCCGAACCGCCAAGCCCTTGCCCCGCTCGCGAAACCCGGCCAGAACCCCGCCCATGCTGAAGACGCGCATCATTCCCTGTCTCGACGTGGCCGACGGGCGCGTGGTCAAGGGCGTGAACTTCGTCGACCTGCGCGACGCGGGCGACCCGGTGGAATCGGCGCGCGCCTATGACGCGGCCGGCGCCGACGAGCTTTGCTTCCTCGACATCCACGCCACGCACGAAAACCGCGGCACGATGTACGACCTCGTTACCCGGACGGCGGAAGCGTGCTTCATGCCGCTGACCATCGGCGGCGGCGTCCGGACGGTGGAAAACGTGCGCGACCTGCTGCTGGCGGGGGCCGACAAGGTCAGCTTCAACTCCGCCGCCGTGGCCGACCCCGACGTGCTCGCCCGGGCGGCGGACAAGTTCGGCAGCCAGTGCATCGTCTGCGCCATCGACGCGCGCACGGTGGCGCCGGACAAGTGGGAGATCTTTACCCATGGCGGCCGGCGGAAGACCGGGATCGACGCGGTGGCCTTCGCCCGGCTGGCGGCGGAGCGGGGGGCGGGCGAGATCCTCCTCACTTCGATGGATCGCGACGGAACCAAGGCGGGGTTCAACCTGCCCCTGACCCGGGCCGTCGCCGATGCCCTGCCGATCCCGGTGATCGCCTCGGGCGGCGTGGGCACGCTCGACCATCTCGTGGCGGGCGTAACGGAAGGCCGGGCCTCCGCCGTGCTCGCCGCGTCGATCTTCCATTTCGGCACCCACACGATTGCCGAGGCGAAGGCCCACATGGCCGCGGCCGGCATCCCCATGCGGATGGAATGAGCATGCATGCGCTCGACGCCCTTTGGCAGACCATTGCCGCCCGCCGCGATGCGGACCCCGACAGCAGCTGGACCGCGAAGCTTCTCGCCAAGGGTCCTGCGAAATGCGCGGAGAAATTCGGCGAGGAGGCCGTGGAGGCGATCATCGAGGCAGCACGCGGCGACCGCGAGGCCCTGACCCGCGAGGGAGCGGATGTCCTCTACCATTTCTGCGTGATGCTGGCGGCCCGGGACGTGGATCTGGCCGACGTCCTGGCAGAACTCGACCGCCGGAGCGGGCGGTCGGGGCTGGACGAACGGGCCTCGCGCGGCACGTCCTGAATCTCTGGTCTTTCTGGCGAACGTTTCTCGATGCGTCGCTTCGACGTCTGAGACGGCCCAAGACGTGGCACAGGGGTGCTTCGCACCGCTTCGGTGTGCATGTTCCGGAAAAGAAAGCGAAACGGCATTCCGGTTTCGGAACCTTCGCGCTTCCCTGCGTGTTGCCTAGCCAATCCGCCTGCACGCAGGTCACCGCAGCAACGAAAGGAACTCCCGATGAAAACGCTGTTCGCGTCTACGGCCATCGCTATGGCCCTTGCCGTCCCCGCCACCGCCCAGGATGCGGCAACCGGCCCGTTCGTCTCCGCCATCGAGGGCGACTCCGTCCGGGGGTCCGACCTCATGGGATCGCGCCTTTACGTCTCCGAGACCGAGGTCGACATCACCGCCGGCCAAGGCCAGGACTGGAACGACGTCGGCGAGATCTCGGACATCGTGCTGGGCAATTCGGGCGAGATCGACGCGGTCCTCGTCGATATCGGCGGCTTTCTCGGCATCGGCGAGCGCACCGTTGCCGTGAACATGGACGACCTGCAATTCGTGTCCGACGGCGAGGCGGCAAGCGACTACTTCATCGTGATGCAGGGCACGCAGGAAGACCTTGAGAACGCCCCCGAGTTTCAGGAACCGACGAGTGCCGCCGGCCTCGAGACCGGCGCGATGAACGCCACGCAGGGCACCGGCATGGACACGCAGGCTGGCTCGACGCTGGTGACGGGCGGCAATTCCGATCCGAGCATGGACCCGGAGGAATCCGCGCTGATCGCCGACGGAATGGAGCCCGAGGAGGCCCGCGATGCCGTGAACATGGCTGAGACGGAAGCCGAAGGCGCCGTGGAAGACGCCGGGGCCGAGATGGCAGAGGCCGGAGACGAGGCCGAAGCCACCCTGGAGAACGTCGAGACAGAGCTGGCCGAGGCCGGCGGCGAAGCCGAGACGGCCATGGAGAATGCGGGCGACGAGATGGCGGAGGCCGGAAACGAGGTCGAGGCCACCGTGGACGAAACCGCGACCGAGATGACCGGCGGCGAGACCGAAATGGCGCAGGACGACGCGACGATGGCCCCCGAAGGCGATATGGCGGCGGCTGGCACGGCCGGCCTGATGCCCGCGCCGATGATGGAACGCGAGGGCTATCAGGTGATCGGCTATGACCAGCTGACCGCCGACGACGTGACAGGCGCGGCTGTCTACGGCCCGGAGGACGAGCGCGTGGGCGAGATCGGTGAATTGCTGGTAAGCGACGACGGCAAGCTTGACAGCGCGATCGTGGACGTTGGCGGCTTCCTCGGTCTCGGCGAGAAGCAGGTCGAGGTGCCGTTCGACAACCTGCAGATCCTGCAGGGCGAGAACGACATGCGCATCTACATCGACGCGACCGAGGAGCAACTGGAGCAGCTGCCCGCATACGAGGGCTGAGCGCGGCATACGGTAAGAAGACGGTCCGTCGCGAAAGCGGCGGGCCTTTTCGTGTCCGGCAGGACTAGGCGATCAGACGCGCATGCTCGATCTTGGGACAGCGGTCCTGTACGAAACCGACCCCCGCCTCGCGGCACATCTCCACGGCTTCGTCCGAAAAGACGCCGAGTTGCAGCCAGACGCATTGAAGGGCGGGCAATGTCGCCAGCGCGTCGCGGACCAGATCGGACACCGCCTCCGACCGGCGGAACACGTCGAGCACATCGACAGGCCCTTTGATCTCCGAAAGCGACCCGACCGCCTGGCGGCCGAACACGACCTGCCCGGCAAGGCCCGGATTGACGGGCACGACGTCGTAGCCCTGTGCGATGAGGTACCGCGATACGTAATGGCTCGGGCGCGCGGGGTTCGCGGACGCCCCGACACAGGCGAAGCGACGAGCACGCGCGAGAAGGTCGCGGAGATCATCGTCTGAAAGGTCGGCCATTGATGCACCAAATCATAGAAAAAAGGGCCCGCGGCATCGAAGACGCGGGCCCAAGTTATGGAACGAGGGACAGTGAACAGAAGTGCGAAAGTTCCAATCTCGCCTTCCTCAGACACAAGGACAACAGACTTGCAAGCAAGGAGTTCCCTTGCGATCGGCATTTTCTTCTGCCACCATCCATTTTTCGTTCAACGCCCGATAGACAAAGCGAAAAGAGCGACGGCAGCGGCGTTGGACACGTTGAGCGACCCGAACGTTCCGCTCGCGTGGACGCGCGTCATGCGGTGGCAAAGCGACCGGGTCCGGTCCCGCAATCCCGGCCCTTCCGCCCCGAGGACGATGGCTGTGGGGGTCGTGACAAGCCCCGTCGCCACATCGGTCAACGTTTCCTCCGCTTCGCCGTCGAGACCGACGAGCGTGTAGCCCAGTCCCGCCAGCCGCTCCATCGCGTCGCCGAGATTGCCGATCCGGAGGTAGGGCTGCCGCTCGAGCGCACCCGACGCCGTCTTGGCCAGTGCCCCCGTTTCCGGTACGGAATGGCGGCTCGGCGCGATGACCGCCCGCGCGCCGAACACTTCCGCCGACCTCAGGATCGCGCCCGCATTGTGCGGATCGGTCACCCGGTCGAGAAGGACGAGAAGCGGCGCATCGCCGCCGGGGCGGGCCACGTCCTCCAGCCGGCCCCAATCGAGCGGACGCACCTCGAGCGCGGCCCCCTGGTGGACGGAACCCGGATCGAGGGGGACGGGAAACTTCCGCGGATCGACGATCTCCGGCTCCATGCCCGAGGCTGGAACCGCCTCGCCGAGCCGGTCGGCGGCGTTCTTCGTCAGGACGAGGCGCAACCGGTCGCGCATCGGATTGGCCAGCGCGTCACGCACCGCGTGCAGCCCGAAGAGCCAGAGCGTCTCGCGCGCCCCGGCCCGTCGCTCCTGCTCCTTCGCGACGACCCATTTCGGCTTCTGCGCCATGCGACCCCCTGTTGGTTTCCGGCGCTTATCGCCGCTTGCACACAGAGCCACAACACCGCTTGACCCCACCCGGAGCGGCGGCTATCCGGTCCACCGTTGGGCGACAGGCCGCAAGGTGTGGCAGGGGACTGTAACTCCCTCGCGGAGACGCACGCCTGGTTCGATTCCAGGGTCGCCCACCAACACCCCCTCCGTGAACGTATTCGGTAGATGATGCGGACGGGCATCCTCGGCGCCGGTAGGTGGTTTTCCAGTCAGGACGCGTCACATCGCGCTTCGGCGCGTCTCATGGCCGACGAGGCAGACCGACGCCGTACCCTGGGAACATACATGTCCGCCTCGCCTGCATGACGAACGGCATCTGCGAGGTCGTTCCAGCATTCGTCGGGTGTGGAGAGATTGCAGATGGCGCCCAAGACCTCGGCAAGTTGGTCGAAATTCCGGACGCCGGCATCCGGATTTGGGGAACGCCATCGTCGCCCGTCGGTATTCTCACGATTTCGCGAAGTCGCGGAAAGCTTTAACCCACCGCCATCGCGGCGAGTACCTGCGCCATCGCCGCCCCGTGCATGTCCCGGTCGCGAAGGCTCCCCTGTATCTCGGGGCGCGGCAGGCTCAGCTTTACAACATGCAGGTCCGGCAGGTCGAAGCGCCGAAGATCCGGCGCGGCGAGCCGGGCGGCGAAAGTCTCCGTCGGAATGGCGCTGACTCGGCCGTAGCTCGTCTCCGAACAGAAAATGTCGATCGTCAGCCAGAACGGTCCGGCATTCTTGGACCGGATACGCGCGAGTCGGCCCAGCTCCTCAGACATCGACGACCTCGATTCGGAACCCGTCCATCGGATCGTCGAGCGACAGGACGTGATGGAAGACGAACTCGTATTGCGGGCCGAGATCCACCTCGGGCGGCGAGAACGGAAAGGCGAAGGTGGGCATCGGCTCTTCCTCGGTCAGCGGATGATGCAGGAGGAGCGGATTGACGACCTTCGCGACCTCGCGCGCCACATCCGCGTCGGGCGCCACCACCTGCGCCATCACGCCGACCTCGTTCGGCACCGCCCGGTCCGGCTCCCGCGCGCCGAGCGTCGCGTCGACACCAATACGCCGCAACTCGAGGTCGTAGGCCACGTCGCCCATCCGCTGCCCGATCCGGCGCCGCGCCCGAGCCTCGAGCGAGATGCACCATTCGTCGATCGCGCGCACGTAGCGCGGGTCGCGCACCAGAACGAGCGACATGATGCCATGGCCCGCCACCCGCGCGCCTTCGAGCTTCACGGCATAGGTGCCGGGCACCCACTCGCTGCCCTCCACCCGCACGGCGCGGTCGCCTGCGGCCCGGTAGGTAGAGCGCGTGACGTCGAGAAAACCGCCGGGTTCGTGCAGGATGATCGGGTCGCTGTTCTCGTAGAGGAGATGCGCCGCGACAGTCTGCGGCGTCGCGCGGGAGATCCCGGCCATCGGCGTCACGGTGAACCCGGTCGCGTCGAACAGGATCTCGATGACGCCCGTGTCGGGATGCGTGCAGCAGAGAGCGCCGCATTCGCCGACCTTGGCCCCATGCCACGCCGCGCCGGAATGGCCGCCCCGCGCGATGGGAAGTGCCGCGAGGATGGCGGTGTCGGTCGTGCGTCCGCAGATAACGATGTCCGCCCCCGTGGCGAGGGCCGCCTGCACCTGCTCCACCCCGGCCAACGCGACGACGTTGGTGCAGGTCGCCACGTCCTCGGCCGTCACCTCGGGCGCGCCGGGAAGCGGCGCGACGCGGTCCCACGCCGCGGCGAGCGCGCCGGGATCACGGTCGCAGTAGAGGACGGCGATCTTCGCGTGGCGGCCCGATTCCGCCAGCACCTCCCGCGTGATCGACAGCAGCCAGTCCACCGCCGCCCCCGCGCCGCAGGTTCCCGCCGTGCCGACGACGAGGGGGCAGCCCGCCCGCGCGCGCGCGTCGATCAGGGCGGCCCATTCGGCCTTGGTCTGCGCGCGGGAATACTTGCTGACGCCCCGGCCCAGATAGGCCGGCCCGCTATCGGTCGAGCCGCCGTCGATGGCGATGAGATCCGGCGCCCGGGCGAGCCCCGCCTCCAGCGCGGCCTCGTCCCAGCCGAGGCCGAGCGCGCCGGCGGGAACGAGGATTCTAGTCTGCCGGTCTGGCATGGTCGGGCACCTCGGGCCGGCGCAGGACGCGCCGCAGGAACAGGGGCGCGACGAAGCCCAGCACCGCCGCGATCCATAGACCGATAGCAATGCCGGAGGAGAACAGGAAGGTCACGTCCCCGTCCGACAGCGTCATCGCCCGACGCAGGTTGTTCTCCATCGCATTGCCGAGCAGAATGCCCAGGATCACGGGAACGGTGGGTATGTCGAGCTTGCGGAAGAGCCAGCCCATGATGCCGAACACGACCATCAGGAGCAGATCGAAATAGCTCCCCGTCAACGAGTAGATCCCCACGAAACTGACCATCATCACGCCCGGCAGCAGAAGCTGCGGCGGCACCGACAGGACGCGGACGAAGACCTTCACCATCGGGACGTTCATGGCGAGCAGGACGAAGTTCGCGATCAGCAGCGACGCGATCAATCCCCAGACCACGTCGGGGTTGTTGGCGAAAAGGGTCGGCCCCGGCGTGATGTTGAGCGTCATCAGTACCGCGAGCAGAACCGCCGTCGTCCCCGAACCGGGCACGCCCAGCGTCAGCATCGGAACGAGCGCGCCGCCGGCCGCGGCGTTGTTGCCGGCCTCGGGCGCGGCCACGCCCTTCGCGACTCCGGTGCCGAAGCCGCCTTTGGCCCCGGCGATGGACTTCTCCATCATGTAGGTGAGGAACGAGCCCAGCGACGCGCCCGCGCCGGGCAGCACGCCCGCGACGAAGCCCAGCACCGAGGCGCGCAGCATCGTCCAGCGGGTCGCCCACAGCTCCCGCCAGGGCACCGTCACCCGGTCGAGCTTGACGCCGATGGCACTGCCCCTGCCGTGGCTTTCGATGAAGACGAAGACCTCCGAGACCGCGAAGAGGCCGACGATCGCCACGAGGAAATCCACCCCGTCGGCGAGGTGGAGGTTGCCCCCGGTGAAGCGCATGAAGCCGGAAGAATTGTCGAGCCCGATCATCGCGATGCCGAGCCCGATGGCGGAGGCGAGCGCGGCCTTGGCCTGGTTCTTCGAGGCGATGCCGCCCAGGGTCGAGAAGGCAAGGAGGTAGAGCGCGAAGTACTCTGCGGGTCCGAAAAGATATGCCACCCGGGCGAGCAGCGGTGCCACCAGCGCGAGCGCCGCCGTCGCGAACAGGGCGCCGACGAAGGAGGCCACCCCCGAGATCACCAGCGCATCCCCCGCCCGGCCGGATCGCGCCATCGGGTAGCCGTCGAGCGTGGTCATCATCGCAGGCTCGTCGCCGGGGATGTTGAGGAGGATCGAGCTGATCCGCCCCCCGTACATCGCGCCGTAATAGACCGAGGTGAGCAGGACCAGTGCCGCGGTCGCGTCGAGGCCCATCGTGAAGGTGATGGGAATCAGCAGCGCCACGCCGTTCGACGGCCCGAGCCCCGGCAGCGCGCCCACGATCGTGCCGATGAAGCATCCGACGACCGAGAGGAACAGCGTCCAGGGTGACAATGCCACGGAAAAGCCGAGCGCGAGGTTCGAAAGGATATCCACCTCAGAGCCCCCGGGGCCAGGCGACGAGCCCGAGACCCAGCACGAAGCGGAACAGGACGAAAAGCCCGACCGCGAGGCCCAGCCCCGCCAGCGCCGCATAGCGCGGGCGGGGCTCGATGAGGTAACTCAGGATCGCGGCGGCGACCGTCGTGGGCAAAAGGAAGCCCAGCGGTCGCAAGGCGTAGGCATAGGCCACGAGCGTCGCCACCGCGATGGCGAGCCGGGCCCATGTCCCGCCATCGGGGGCGTCAGGATCGGGATCCGGCTTCAGCACCATGACCAGTCCGCAGATGACCGACACGCCCGCGACCAGAAGCGGAAAGGTCTTGGCGCCGACCGGATCGGTCATGAACCCGACCTGCAACTTGAGCGCGGCGGCGCCGTAGGCCACGGCGCCGAGGATGACGACCGCCCCGAAGATGCGGTCGCCTTTTCCCGCCGGGCCGGTCATCCGGACGCGCCCCCGCGGGCGGCCGGATGCTCCCCGGGCCGGCCGCCGCCGGCCGCGTTCCCCGGGGCGTTCACTGGATGATGCCGATCTCGCGCGACAGCTCGGCCTGGCTTTCGATGCTCTCGTCCACGAATGACTGGAACTCGTCGCCGACGCTCGTGAACGGGGCCAGACCGTTGTTGACCATCGCCTGCTGCCATTCCTCGCTTTCGGCCACGGCGCGCAGCTTGTCGGCCCATTCCGCGAAGCGCTCGTCGGAGATGCCGCCCGGAACATAAAGGCCGCGCCAGTTCACGCCCGTCATGTCGACGCCCTGCTCGATCGCCGTGGGGATGTCGAACCCCTCGATCCTCTCGTCGGACAGGACGGCCAACGCGCGCACCTCGCCCGATTCGATGAAGCCCACGATCTCGGACATGTCCCCGGTCATTCCATCGGTGAAGCCGCCAATGGTCTGGGTGATCGCGTCGGCCCCGCCATCGACGCCGATATACTTGATCGAACGGAGGTCCTCGACCCCGTGGGCCTGCGCCAGTTGCAGCACCTTCAGGTGATCGAACCCGCCCGCCGCGGACCCGCCGGCGAAGGAAACGGAAGACGGGTCCGCCTCGATCGCGTCGAGCATGTCGGTCAGGCTCTGGAACGGGCTGTCGGCGGCGACGACGATGACCCCCGGATCGGCGCCGATCGCGCCCACGAAGCGCACCTGATCCGAAGTGGAGCCGCCATAGGCGTTCTGCGCGAGCCGGGTGACGGTCGCCACGGAGGCCGCGACCATCAGGTCCTCGTCCTCGTTGCGCTCGTTCACGACGGTCTGAAAGGCCAGCCCGCCGCCGGCACCGGCCATGTTGGTGACCTGCACGGGCTGCTCGACCGCCCCGATGTCGTACATGATCTTGCCGATCTGCCGGCAGGTGAAGTCCCAGCCGCCGCCCGGATTGGCGGGCGCGATGCATTCGGCCGCGCCGGCCGCACCGGCCGTGAACATGGCCGCACCGGTCAGAAGCGCGCGAAACGTGTCGGTCATCCCTATCTCCCTTCAGGTCGGACGTCCCCGTTCCCCCGCGGCGTCCTCGCGCGCAGGTTATCGAACCACATCCATGCCGCAACCGGTTTCGCGCCGGGCCCGCACCCGACGCGGGGTCAGTCGGAGCGCGATTCCCCGGGCTGGAAGCCTTCCGCGTCGCCGAGAAAAAGGCCGACCTTGCGGAACTTCGGGATGCTGTCGCAGACGACCTTCACCACGATCAGCAGCGGCACGGCGAAGACCATGCCCATCACCGACCAGATCCAGGCGAAGAACGCGACCGACAGGAACACCATCACGATGTTGAGGCGCAGCCGCTGCCCGACCAGGGCCGGCGTGATCAGCTGCCCCTCCAGCGAGGTCATGCCGTAATAGGTCGCGAACGCGCCGAGCGCCGGCCAGGGATCGCCGAACGACACGAAGCCGATGATGCCCGCGATAGCCGAGCCAACGACCGCGCCGACAAAGGGAATGAAGTTGAGCGTGGCGGCCATCAATCCGATCAGCCAGGGCGACGGCAGGCCCCACCACCACATGCCGAGACCGATGCACAGGCCGAGCCCGATATTGATCAGCGTGATGGCGCCAAGGTAGTTGCCCAGCCGCTTCTCGATCGTGTGGACGGTGCGGACGGTGTTCTTCTTGTCCTCGAACCGGTCCGCGACCTGCACGGCCTTCTGGATGAACAGGTCGCCCGATGCCACGAGGAAGAACAGCAGACACATCGCGAAGACGACCTGGCTCAGCAATCCCGGCGCGATGGTGGCGACCGAGGTGGCGATGCCGGAACTGTCGACGACCTCCACCCGCATCGGGCGCTCGTCCTCGTCCTCCAGCGCGCGCTCGGTCGCCTCGGCCGCTTCCGAGATCGACTCGAAGATGCCGCCCGGTCCGGATACCATGCCGACCATCTCGTCGATGAGGTGCGGGATGTCGCCGACGAACCTCGTTACCGGCGTGCTCAGCATCACCGCGCCCATTACCAGCGCCAGACCGATCGTCAGCGTGAAGATCCCCGCCGAGACCGGGGCGGGGATGCCCAGCTTGCTGAGCCCCCGTCGGGGCGCGTTGAGGATGAAGTAGCCCAGCACCGCGCTGGTGACCGGGATCAGGAACGGGGAAGCGAAGACCAGGGCCTGCACGAGCAGGAGCAGGAAGATCCCGGTGACCGGAACGACGAGGGGATGACGCTGTTTTTTGACGGGCGGCAGCTGCGGAAGCGCGGCGATGCCGCCGGGCTCGCGCGGAATGTCCCGGGGTTCACCGCGCGGGGCCAAGCTCATCCGCCTTTACCGCGTTCCGCTCGCCCATGGGCTCCCGCTGTCCGATCGTGGAATCGCGCGCCGTCTGCGCCTCGATCTCGGAATTGAGCTCCGCCCCCATCAGGATCACGTAGGCCGAGAGCCACATCCACATCAACATGACGATCACCCCGGCGAGCGAGCCGAAGGTCTCGTTGTAGCTCGAGAAGTTCTGCACGTAGATCGAGAACCCGATCGACACGATCAGCCACACCCCGCTCGCCACCAGCGCGCCGGGGGTGAGCCAGCGCAGCTTGGCGGGGTTCCGGTCGGGCCCCCACCGATAGAAGGCGACCACGCCGCCGACGAAGACGAGCGCCATCGGGATGTAGGCGAGGATCTGGATCACCCGCTCGAGCCAGGGCGCAATGGCGAGGAAGGACAGCGCGACCGGCAGCGCGATCATCATCAACGCGGCGACGATGACGGCGATGATCATGATGAAGGTCATCACGATCGTCTGGAGCTTGAGGATGACGTAGCTACGGGTCTCGCGCTCGTCGTAAGCCATGTTGAGCCCCTCGATCAGACTGCCTACCCCGATCGAGGCAGACCAGAGCGCCAGCGCCAGACCGAGGATCAGGCCGAGCGTCAGCCCGCTCTGCTGGGTGCCCGCCACCTGCATCGCCTGGTCGAGCAGGATGCGGCTCACATCCGGCGGCACGACGGAGGAGATGCCCTCGAGCGCGCCCACGAGTTCCTGCGGCTGGTAGAGGAGACCGGCGATTGCCATCAGCGCGGTGATGGCCGGAAAGATCGCAAGCAGGCCGTAGAAGGCGATGCCGGCGGCGACCAGACCGACGTGATCCTTCGCGACCTGCCCGGCGACGCGGAAGAAGATGTCCTTCCACCCCCGCCAGGGGATCGACGACGGCCGCTTGGCGTCGCGCCCCCGGTCCGGCTCCGCGCGCGCGATCTCCCGGGTGCTTCGGGCGACGCTCATTGCCAGGAAACCAGCGTGTCGGTTCGCGCCTCCGTCGCGGGCCTGCCGTCCGACGACGCGAAATGCTCCCGCAGGAGAGCGACGTTGCGCCGGTTGGCCTTGAGCCCGACATCGAGCAGATCGCCCACCAGCGGAACCGAGCCGACGATCCAGTCGATGCCGATATTGGCGGCCATGCGCGCCTTGACCGAATTGGGCACGCCCATCCGGTGCGCCTCCAGCCAGATGAAGCCGGCCGGGCCGAGCGAGGCCACGTCGCCGAGCCCCGGGACCAGCCCGAGGATCGAGTCCCAGCCGAAGCGGATACCGGTCCCCGGAATGCGGTAGCGGCTGTCCATGTTGCGGGCGAGGCGATCCAGACGGTCAAGCCGTGCGGTCATGTCCGGTGTCACGCAAGTACCTCCTTCGGACAAGACGCCGGACGTCTCTGCCCGGTTCCCGGTCCGCGCCTCAGGATCGGGAACCGGCGATCCGGATCGCGATCTCGCCCGGCAGCAGATCCGCATCGGGCACGAAGGTCGCGTCGGCCTCGGTCAGGACCGGGATCAGCGTGGTCACTGCGCGTGCGAGCGCGGCATCCTCGCGCCAGCCGTAGCGGACGCCCGAGCGGCCGCCCGGGGCCGCCGCATCCGCCGTCTCGATCCGCGCCCAGATCCCGCCGGACGCGAGGTCCGCCGCGACCAGTTCGGCGAGCCGGACCGCACGGGCGTCGCCGGCATCCACCTGAAGCCTCGCCCGGCCGGCCGGGCCGGCCGCGCCGCCCGCCCAGTCGGAGGCGGCATAGCTCTCCCCATCGGTCCCGAGCGCGCTGACCCGCGCGACGAGAAGGTCGCCGGACGCCTCCGACGGGTCGAGCAGTCCCGACAAGGACGTACGGCGCAGCAGGCGCGGCGCGGCGAACGTCTCCCCCGGTTCCGGTACGTCCACGATCTCGACAAGGAATTCCGAAGGGCTTCCTCCCGTGTCCACCCAGACGAGCTCCAATCCCTCCGGGCCCAGATCGGCGAACCGAAGCTCGGGGGGGGTGAGGTCGCCGGACGGCGCGTTGTCCCGTGACAGCTCGTCGAGCTTGTCGTGCGCGGCGGGCAATTCGTCGGCTGCCGCTTCGAACCAGGCCGCGGCAACCGCGTCGCTCTTCGCACCCGCCGCGCCGAACGAATAGATCAGGCCGAGATTGTATTGCGCCTGCGGATTGCCGCGCAGCGCCGCGCGCGTGTACCAGAGCGTCGCCTCGCCCGCGTCCCGCGCCGTTCCGGTGCCGATGTCGTATAGAACGCCCAGGTTGAACTGCGCCTCGGCGGACCCGGCTTCCGCCGCACGGAGGTACCAGTCGAACGCCTGCTCCGGATCGCGCGGCAGCCCGAGGCCGCGATCGGCCAGACGGGCAAGACCCAGCATCGCCTCCACCGATCCGTCTCGCGCCTCCGCCCGCCAGAGTTCCGCCGCCGCCGCGTAATCCTCCGCCGCATAGGCCGAAGCCCCGGTCTGCGCCCGCCCCGGGCCCGGCAGGAACGCCAGCGCAAGAAGGCTTGCGCGGAGCAGCGGTCCGAAGCCCCGCGTCACCGCCAGCTGATCTCCACCACGCGGTTCCCGGGCTCCGGCACGTCGCCGCCGGTATCGACCGGGAGCTCCCTGTTGCCGCGACCCGAGACCTGCGGGCGTTCGACCGGGATGCCCTGCGTCGCGAACGTGCCGATCGTGTCCGCCCCGCCCGCGATGATCGTCACACAGGGGTCATCCCTGCGGAAAGCGCGCGTCGCCGTGTCGAGGGCGTCGGATCGGTCCGCCCGGACGCGCACGCTTCCTGCATCGGAACAAACCCGAGGCCGTTCGGATACGGCCCGCCCGCTCGCGCGCATCCGCGTCGAGGCCCGGAAGGTTTTCTGACCGCGCGTCGCGCTTCCGGCATCCTGTGAGGCGGCGGCAAAAGGCGGGGAGACCGCAGCGATCGCGACGGGGACGGCTTTGCTAAATCGTTTCAAGGAACGGACCTTTTCAAGATCTATATCGAACGAACGTGGAAACGGTGAAAACGTTTGCGGCGACTTCAATGCCGCTGGAAATCCTCCGACAGCAGAATCTCGATCAACCCGCCGTCCGGCGTCGGCAGGAACCAGGTCAGGTCGACCAGCTCCGCGCTGACCTGCTCGGCAAGGGCCTGGGCCGTGCCGGCATCCGCCGCGCGGAAATACCGGACCTGCGGCTGCGCGACAGGCAATCGCGCGCGCCGCGTCTCGATCCGGCGGAAGCCGTAGGACCGGAGGTGCTCGAGGTAGTCCGACGCGTCCCCCGCGCCCTCCGCGACGATCACTGCGACGTCGGGGATCGACCCGAAAGGCGGCGGCATCGCGCAGGCAATGCAGGAAAAGGGGTTCTCCGGCCCGGTCAGCGTGGCCGGTTTCGACAGCCGCCCCAGATCGGGCCGCCCCGCCGCGACCCGCAGCAGAGCGTCTACTTCTGTGTCGCGATCCGACGGGCCGAATGTCGGACCGTGCCCCCGCGCGGCGATGCGGTCCGCCGGTTCGGGGGCCGGTCGATTCATTTCCGGCGCGGGGCTCGCGACGAGGTCCGGTCGCGACGCCGGGACGGCAAGCTCCCGCGCCGGGCGCGGCCGGGCCGCGTCCACCCGGGCCGGGGCTGCGCCAAGATCCGAGACGACGAAACTCGTCTGGGGCCGCGTGTTCGGGACCGGACGCGCGTCCCGCATGACGTCGAGCACAGGCGCCGGACGCACAGGCGCCGCCTCCGGCCGGCGTGGCGCGATGGCGGCTCCCGTGCGAGCGAAGCCGTCCGAACGGGCCATGCGGGGCTCAACCCTCGCGTCGGCCACTGGAGCGGTCATCGTCGGGGCGCGGAAGCGGACCGAGGGCGATGGTCTGGCCGCGGGAGCGCGAACCGGCCGGTCGGCTGCGAAGCCCTGTCGAGCCAGATCACTCTGCCGTGCTGCAAGCGGCGGCAGATCGGACGTTTCGACCGACGCCATCGCGACCAACGACGCGTTCCGGATCGTCGCCGGCGCCCCGAATCCACCGGGCGTCGCTGTTTGAGGAGGCGCCGATCGGATAGCCGTCGGAAGCGGCGCGTCGCCGGTCGGCGGCCACCCCAAGCGCGACAGGAGCCTGTCCGGCGCCGCGTCGCGTGCCGTTGCGATGGGATCCGGAAGCGCGGCCGTCCGCTGTCCCACGAGCGTCGCCACGACGATGCTCGCATTGACGGGACGTGCCCCCGACTGCGGTGCGTCGACACCCTCAACGACCGATCGCGCCCGCATCGTTTCGGGCGGTGCCATCGCAGATACGGGAGGGCGTTCCGCGACCCGCGCATCTGGCCTGACCGGCATCGAATGATTCGGTCGCGGCGCAGCGACGGTATCCGTCAGCTTTGGCCGTCGCACAGGCTCGGGCCGTTTGGTGAACTCGCCTGCCACGAGAATGCCGGGACGGGCGGACCCACCGAACGCCATCGCTCCCGGAGCGTCGTTCGCTTTCGTGATCGGGGGAAGCGCACTGCCCGGGATGTCACGTTCGGCGAATCGCGGAACGGTGGGGGGCGCAGACCGAGCCGGCAAGGAAGGAGACGGCGCGAAGCCCGCCGCGGCGGACGGCTCGACCGGGCGGGAGCCCGCGATCTCGCGAACCGTACGCGCCTCCGGCAGACGGGAGCCGACGAGGGGCAGCGCCTCGGCGCTTTGCGGCGACGACAACGCGGCGACCTCCGTAAGCGACGAAGGCGCGGCGTCCCGCGCCGCGCGGGACGCGCCCGGACCGACGGTGATCAGAGCCGGCCCTGTCGCCCCGCGGGAAACGTCCGGCACCACGGTCTCCGGCTGCCCATGCAGACCGATCCCGATCGCCAATCCCGCCACACCAAAAAGCGCGAGCCCGGCAATCGCGAACCGGCGCATCGGGCGATCGCGCGCCGCGTCGGCGGCCGGCAATTTCGGGGGTGCGGCTTCTGAAGCCGCATGGACGCCGGGAACGGACGCAGCCGCGCCCGGGCCGTTGCGCGCCCCGGTATTTGGCACCGCTCCTCCGGCCAGCGTCGCGGCGATATCCAGTACGGGGCGCGTGGCGGCGTTCCCGGACGGTCCCTTTCCGATCTTTTTGGCGCGCTTCGCCCGCGCCTCGGCCAGCCGCCGCTCGAAGTTGCCGCCCCGTCGCGTCCACCCCTCCACCCTCGGGGAGCGCTTCGGCGACGCGACGCCCGATCCGGCCGTCTTCGGCGCATCCGGAGCCGCGTCCCGCGGATCGTGCGTGTCGCGCGTCATGAATGGGCCACCTCTCCCTCACCGTAGCAGATAGAAAGCGCGGCAGGCAAATCACGAGACAGTCTCGTTTTTATACGCCGCAGGCGGTATCGGCTCGGGTTGCGCGAGGCGCACATAGGGAAAAGGCGGTGCCCCCACACGGACTCGAACCGCGGACCTACTGATTACAAATCAGTTGCTCTACCAGCTGAGCTATAGGGGCATACCGCTTTCATCTAGCCGCGTCCGCCCGCGCGAGCAAGAGCACCGCCACGAGCCCGACCGCCGTAATCACGAGCGCGGCCGGCGCGGCCTGCGAAAGCCGCTCGAGGCTCGCCTGGTCGTGCACCCGCGTGGCCAGCGTGTCGAAGCCGAAGGGGCGCAGAAGAAGCGTCGCGGGCAGCTCCTTCATGCCGTCCACGAAGACGAGCAGCAGCGCCATCGCGACCGAGCCGCGCATAAGCGGCAGGTGGACCGCCGCCAGCACGCCCCCCGGCCCGCGTCCGAGCGCCCGCGCCGCCATCGGCAGCGACGGCGGGATGCGCCCCAGCGCGGCGTCCGCCGCCCCCTGCCCGATCGCGAAGAAGCGCACCACATAGGCGAAGGCCAGCGCCGCCCAGGAGCCGGTCAGGATCAGCCCCGGATCGTGACCCGTCAGCGCGAGCACCGCGTCGGCCACCCGGTTGTCGAGCGCGGCCATCGGAATCAGGACGCCGAGGCCCAGCACCGCCCCGGGCGCGGCATAGCCCACCGTCGTCACCGGCAACAGGAGGCGCGGCAGGGTCCGGCCCGCCATCCGCACGCCGTAGGTCATGAAAAGCGCGAGCCCGACCGTCAGCACCGCCGCCGCCCCCGCCACGGTCAGGGTGTTGCCGATCGCGCGAAGGAGGCCGGGCGCGAGCCACCCGTCGGCCGCCACCAGCGCGTGCCAGCCCATGACGGAGGCCGGAAAGACGAACCCGCCCAGCGCCGGCAGGAGGCAGGCGAGCGCGGCGCCCCAGGCCGCGCCGCCCTCGAGCCGCTGCCGGGCCACCGGCCGTTGCGCGCGCGCCGCCTGCCAGAAGCGGCGGCGGCGGCGGGATTGCCGCTCGATCCAGACGAGCGCGGCGATCAGGACGAGGACGACGCAGGCGATCTGCGCCGCCCCGCCCGCGTTCCCGCCCGAAAGCCAGGTCGAGAAGATGCCGGTCGTCAGCGTCTGCACGCCGAAGAAGTCCACCGTGCCGAAATCGTTGACCGTCTCCATCATCGCGACCGCCACGCCCGCCGCGATGGCGGGCCGCGCGAGCGGCAAGCCCACGCGCCAGAACCGCCGCCACGCCCCCGCGCCGAGCGCGGCGGCCACCTCGAATCCGGCACCCGACTGCTCGGAAAAGGCCGCGCGGGCGAGCAGGTACACATACGGGTAGAGCGACAAGGACAGGACAAGCATGGCCGAGGGCAGCGAACGGATATCGGGGAACGCGTACTCCGCCGCGCTCGTCCAGCCGAAGGACGCGCGCAATATGGTTTGCACCGGACCCGCATAGTCGAGGAAATCGACGAGCGCGTAGGCCCCCACATAGGCCGGGATGGCGAGGGGCATCAGAAGCGCGGAAGCAAGCACCCGGCGTCCCGGGAAGTCGTGCATCGCCACCAGCCACGCCGCCCCCGTGCCGATCGCCGCGGTCAGAACGCCCACCCCCGCCATCAGCACGAGCGTGGTGGAAAGGTAGCGCGGCAGCACCGTCGCCGCGAGGTGCGGCCAGACATTCTCCGTCGGGTTCGCCGCCAGCCAGAACACCGCGACGATCGGCACCAGCACGAGGGCCGCGATCGCGAGGGCGCCGACCGACCAGAGATCCGGCGCGGATGCGGAAAACGGCGCAGGAACGCCCCGAGTGTTTCGGTCGGACATGGGTCGAGGCGCTAGAGGATCGGCGTTTGCCTGTCCAGCGGGGCCCGGCTAGGCTCCCCGACGGAGTTCATCGAGAGGCTTTCAAGGTTGGACATCGCCATCCATCTCGGCGCGCATTGCACGGACGAGGATCTGATCCTGCGGACATTGTCGCGGAACGCGGACGTCCTCGCGACACGGGGCGTCGTCGTTCCCCCGGGGGCCCGGGTGCGCCCGGCGATCCGCCGCGTTTTCGCCGCCCGTCCCGACGATGCCTTCCCGCCCAACGCGGAGCCGCTGCGCGACAGCCTCCTCGACGGGACGCGCGCGCGACGGATGGTCCTGAGCTACGAGGGGTTCCTGTCGACCTACGCCACCGCGCTCGAAGGGCCTGACCTCTACCCCGAGGCGGATGCGCGCACCGCGCTTCTTCAGGATGTCTTTCCGCGCGACCGGGTGGCGTTCTTTCTCGCGATCCGGAATCCCGCGACGCATGTGCCGGCGCTCTTCGAGGCGTCCTCCTTCGAGGATTTCGGCGACTTCCTCGACGGGGTCGACCTTGCCAGCCTGCGCTGGTCGGCGGTCGTGGACGCCATTCGCGCGGTCTGCTCGGACGCGGCGCTGACGGTGTGGTGCAACGAGGATCTGCCGCTGATCTGGCCCGAAATCCTCCGCGCCGTCTCGGGTGTCGACATACCGTTAGCGGGGGAGGACGCGATCCTGCGGCAGGTGATGACCTCCGAGGGGTTCCGCAGCTTCGAGGCCTATCTGAAAGACAATCCCACAGCCGACCGTTCCACCTGGCGCAAGACGGCCTCGGCCTTTCTCGTGCGCCACGCCGACGCCGCGCAAATCGAACCCGAGATCGCGCAGCCCGACTGGTCAGAGGAGATGATCGCCGGGCTCTCGAATCTCTACGAGGCCGACGTGGCGCGGATCAGGGCGCGCGACGACGTGACGTTCCTC
Organism: uncultured Jannaschia sp.; assembly: GCF_947494025.1. Taxonomy (GTDB): domain Bacteria; phylum Pseudomonadota; class Alphaproteobacteria; order Rhodobacterales; family Rhodobacteraceae; genus Jannaschia. Next base: position 14,026 of record NZ_CANLTQ010000013.1, on the reverse strand, counting down.
GCGCCCTGAGGCCCTGTCTCACGTCATGCCGAGAGCCTCGCGGTACATCTCGAGCACCGCCTCCTCCTCGGCGATGTCGTCGGGCTCGCGTCGGCGAAGCGCGATGACCTTGCGCATGACCTTGGTGTCGTAGCCGCGCCCCTTGGCCTCGGCCATGACCTCCTTGACCTGTTCGGCGATATCCTTCTTTTCCTGCTCCAGCCGCTCGACCCGCTCGATGAACTGCCGGAGCTCGTCGGCGGTGACGCGATAGGTGTCGGCGGGCCCGCTGTTCTCCGCATCCGCGCGTTGGGGTTCGGCCATGCTCTGCTCCTCTTGCCCGTATCGAGCGCCTTCGGTAGCGCCGGGCGGGACGCGATGCAACGCGGGAGGATGCGCGGATGACGGCAATGATCTGGATCGGCGCGGCGCTGACGCTGGCGGGGCTGGGCGGGCTCGTCTGGTGCATCCTCGTCGCGCTCCGCGCCCGCCGCGAAGGGCTCGAGGGTCCGGCGATGGAGGCGCGGCTCCGGCGGCTGGTCGCGCTCAATCTCGGGGCGCTCGCGGTGTCCGCGATCGGGCTGATGCTGGTGGTGACGGGCGTCATCCTCGGCTGAACGTGCCGACGGAGACAGCGACGCCATGTTCCGCGCTGCCCGGTCGTCCCGGCGGCAAGCGGAGGCGCGCGGCGATGACCGGCCACGAGGAAGACGGCAAGGCGAAGCGGGCGTGGGGCAACGGCTCCGCGACCGGCTCCGAGGTCGAGAAGGCCTGAGTCGGGGGTCGGCTGGTCAGGCGTTCCGCCCCGGCGCGGTCGGCCGTCTTTCTCCGCCGCGCGGCAGGTCGCGCAGAAGGATCGCGACCATGAACGCGACCGGGATCAGCAGTTCGAGCCATTCCTCCAGTGTCCCCGCGATCCGGTTCACGTCGCCCGGCACGGCGATCCCCCAGGGTGCGAGCTTTCGTGCCAGCCCGTCGATGAGCTTGCTGAACCCGGCAAGCACGAACCCGGTCGCGAAGGCCAGCGCCCAGGGCACGCCGCGTTTGAGCGCGGCGACAAGAGCAGGCCACCGGCCGCGCATCAGCGCGATCAGCGTGATCGCCAGCGCGGCCCAGACGAGGAGGGCCACGGCCTTCTCCCAGACCGGCGTGTCGTAGAACAGGATCTTGGTGCTCAGGATGCCTTCGCTGGTGAACCGCTTGTCGGCGTCGAACTCGCGCGCCGCCATGAACAGAAGCGTCGCCGGGACTGGCCAGAACGGCCTCGCGCTTTTCAGAAGATAGAGGACGATGGCCGCTAGGTAACCCAGCATCGAGAGCGCTTCGACGCTGCCGCCCTCGCGCGTCAGCGTTTCGCCCCCGGACAAGGTCGCGAGGTCGCCGCCAATAGCGGCCGCGGCGACGGCGGAGCAGGTGACGACACAGAGCGCGGCCTCGGTCGCGGCGGACATGCGCCGGTGGATCATGGTGAAGACGGCCTTCCGGACGGAGCTGAGGGCGGACCGGAGGCCGCGCGTGGAACGCGCGGTCCCGGTTTCTGCGAGGGGGCCCTATTCCAGAGATCGCCGCGACGCGTCAACCCGATGGGCCGCCACGATGCGGTCCGGAGCCGACACGGACGACGCGCCCCCGAACCGCGATCCGCCTAGCCGTAATCGTCCACTGGCATGCCCGCCAGCGCGGTGACGTTCAACAGGCCCCGCGTGGTGACGGAAGGCGTCACGATATGGGCCTTGTTGCCCATCCCCATCAAGAGCGGCCCGACCTCCAGACCGTTGGCCCGAGCCTTCAGGATGTTGCGCGTGGCCCCCGCCGCGTCGGTGGACGCGAAGACGAGAACGTTGGCCGGCCCGTCCATCCGGCCGTTCGGCAGGAACCGCGCGCGCAGCTCGGCATCGAGTGCCACGTCCGCGTTCATCTCGCCCTCGTACTGGAAGTCGAGGCGCATCGCGTCGAGACGCGCCAGCGCCGCCCGCATCGTCCGGCCGCTCTCGGTGTCGAGGTTGCCGAACTGCGAGGCCGAGCAGAGCGCTACGCGCGGCTCGATCCCGAAGCGGCGGACATGGCGGGCGCAGGCCACGACGGTCTCGGCCACCTGCTCGGGGGTGGGGCGGGCATGCACATGCGTGTCGGCGATGTAGAGCGGCCCGTCCTCCAGGATCATCAGCGACATCGCGCCCACGGGGTGCAGGCCGCCCTGCCCCAGCACCTCCGTCACGTAGCGCAGGTGCCACAGGAACTGCCCGAACGTGCCGCAGATCAGGCTGTCGGCCTCGCCGCGCGCGACCATGACCGCGCCGATGGCGGTGGTGTTGGTGCGCATGATCGCCCGCGCGATGTCGGGCGCGACCCCGCGCCGGGCCATCAGCGCGTGGTAGGTCTCCCAGTAGTCGCGGTAGCGCCGGTCGCTCTCGGGGTTGACGATCTCGAGGCTGGTCTCCGGGTCGAGGGAAAGGCCCGCGCGCGCGATGCGGGTGGCGATGACCTCCGGACGCCCGATCAGGATCGGGATGTCCGTCATCTCCTCGGTCATGGCCTGCGCGGTGCGGAGCACGCGCTCGTCCTCGCCCTCGGCGAAGACGATACGGCGTTGCGCCTTGCCGGCCGCGGCGAAGACCGGGCGCATGATCATCGCGGACTTGAAGACCGAGGCGTCCAGATTGGCCTTGTAGGCCGCCAGATCCTCGATCGGCCGACGGGCCACGCCGGATTCCATCGCGGCCCCGGCGACGGAGGCGGCGACCACGCCCATCAGACGCGGATCGAAGGGCTTGGGGATCAGGTATTCGGTGCCGAAGGTGAGCTGCTCGCCCTGATAGGCGGCGGCGGCCTCCGCGGAGGTCGTGGCGCGGGCGAGCGCGGCGATCCCCTCGACGCAGCCGACCTTCATCGCCTCGTTGATCTCCGTCGCCGCCACGTCGAGCGCGCCGCGGAAGATGAAGGGGAAGCACAGGACGTTGTTGACCTGGTTCGGGTAGTCGCTCCGCCCCGTCGCGATCAGCGCGTCGGGCGCGGCGGCCTTGGCGACGTCGTAGGCGATCTCCGGGTTCGGGTTGGCCAGCGCGAAGATGATCGGGCGCGGCGCCATCTTCGACACCATCTCCGCCGTCAGCACGTTCGGCCCGGACAGCCCGAGGAACAGGTCCGCCCCTTCGATCACGTCGCCGAGCCCGCGCAACGGGCCGGGCTGCGCGAAGGCGGCCTTCTGGGACGTCATGTCCGTCTCCCGCCCCTCGTGGACGAGGCCGTGCAAGTCGAGCAGATACACGTTCTCCCGGCGCACGCCGAGCGTCAGGAGCATGTTGAGGCAGGCGATCCCCGCCGCCCCGCCCCCGGTGGAGACGACCTTGATGTCCTCCCACCGGCGCTCGGTCAGGCGCAGCGCGTTCAGCGCGGCGGCACCCACCACGATGGCGGTGCCGTGCTGGTCGTCGTGGAAGACGGGAATGTTCATCCGCTCGCGGCAGAGCTTTTCGACCACGAAGCAGTCGGGGGCCTTGATATCCTCGAGGTTGATCGCGCCGAAGGTCGGCTCGAGCGCGCAGACGATGTCGGCCAGACGCTCCGGGTCCGTCTCCTTCAGTTCGATGTCGAAGCAGTCGATCCCGGCGAACTTCTTGAAGAGCACGGCCTTGCCCTCCATCACCGGCTTGGAGGCGAGCGCGCCGATATCGCCGAGGCCCAGCACCGCGGTGCCGTTGGTGACGACGGCCACGAGGTTGCCGCGCGCGGTGTAATCGGCGGCGCGGTCCGGATCCGCCTGGATCGCCGTGCAGGCTTCGGCCACGCCGGGCGAATAGGCGCGCGACAGGTCGCGGCCGTTGGCCAGCGGCTTGGTCGCGCGAATCTCGAGCTTTCCGGGCTTCGGGAACTGGTGATAGTCGAGCGCGGCCTTCCGCTGCGCCGCGTGGTGTTCGTCGCTGTCGCGTTCGCTCATTCGGTCCCCCTCCCCTTCACAGGCTTTACGCCTGCGTAGCACCGAAGCCGAGAACGCGGCCAGAGAGGAATGCGGCCGCCCGGCCCGCGGCTCGCCGGTCGGGACTGGCGCACGCCGCGCCCCGCATGCCAGAGGAACGCGCATGTCGCTCTGGGTCGCCGCCACGCTCCTCGCCGCGTCCGTCCAGGCGCTGCGCTTTCTTCTGCAGAAGCGGCTCTCGGTCGGGGGCCTGTCGCCAGCCGCCGCGACCTTCGCGCGCTTCGTCTACGCACCGGGGGCCATCGCGCTCGGCCTCCTCGTCTGGGTCGTGGCGCGAGGCGGCGCGTTGCCCGGCATCGCACCGGGCTTCTGGCCCTATGCCGTGACGGGCGGGATCGCGCAGATCCTCGCCACGATCTGCGTGGTGGCTCTGTTCGCGCGGCGCAATTTCGCGGTCGGGATCGCCTTCTCCAAGGTCACGGTGCTGATGACGGCGGCGACGGGTTTCCTGGTGCTGGGCGAGACGGTGACGCTCGCGGATCTCGCGGCGATGTCGGTCGGTCTCGTGGGCGTCCTGGTCCTTTCCGTGCCGGCGGACGGGGGCTGGCAGGTCTTCAACCGCGCCTCCGCCCTGGGCCTCGCCTCCGGCGCGTTCTTCTCGGTCTCGGCGGTGGGCTACCGGGGCGCCTCGCTCCTCGTGGACGCGGAGGCCGCGATCCTGCGGGCGGCGGTGACGCTCTGCCTCGTGACGCTGGTGCAGACGATCCTGCTCGGCCTGTGGCTCCTTTGGCGGGACCGGGGGGGCCTCGTCGCGGTGTTCCGGCGCTGGCGGGCGACCGCGCTCGTGGGCGCGACGTCGATGCTCGGCTCGCTGGGCTGGTTCACCGCCTACACGCTTCAGAACGCGGCCTATGTGAACGCCGTCGGGCAGGTGGAGCTGATCCTGTCGCTCGCGATCTCCTGGCTGGTGCTGGGCGAGCGCTTCTCGCGGCGGGAGCTTCTGGCCATCGTCCTCGTCAGCCTCAGCGTGGTCGCGCTTGTCCTGCTCCGGGCCTGAGCCTGCGGAAGAGCGACGTTTCGCCGGAATTGTCGAAGAACGGCACGCCCTGCGGCACGGCGCCGGCGGCGATGGCCGCGACCTCGGCCAGCACGACTTCGGTGATGAAGGGGATGTCGAGCGCGCGGGCCGCCGCGAGCGGCACCCAATGGAGGTGCGCGAGCTCGTCCTCGGCCCGCGAATGATCGTCGGGATCGGTCGCGAGCGCATCCGCGTCGACAAGAAAGAACCGCGCGTCGAAGCGGCGCGGCCGCCCCGGCGGCGTGACGGCGCGGAACACGAAGCGCAGCGGCGCCGCGTCGGGGGCGAGACCCGCGAAGCCGGGCCAGTCGCAGCCCGACCCGGGCCGGCCCAGCACCTGCCCCGTCTCCTCCGCAAGCTCGCGGATGGCGGCGGCGGCGAGCGCTTCGGGCGGCGTTTCCGACCGGTCCAGAAGCGCGGCGCAGGTCGGCCCGGCAGGCGGTCGCGCGAAGACGGTCGCCGCATCGCCCGGGTCCACCGCGCCGCCGGGAAAGACGTATTTCGACGGCATGAACGCCGCCCCGGCCCCGCGCCGCCCCATCAGAACGGCCGGCCCCGCCGCCCCGCGCCGCAGCAGCACGACGCTCGCCGCGTCGCGGATCGGTGCGCTCACGACAGGTCGCTCGGCGGGTCGCCGTGGCCGAAGCCGTGCATCCGCGCGGCCCATTGCACGCCGACGATCACGCCCTTCAACCGCGGCAGGAACCAGAGCGACAGGACGACGGAGGCGCCCATGAAGATCGCCATGAAGCTGTAGGGGTCGGGTTCGAAGGCGACGAAATACCACAGCATCCCCGGCCCGACGATATGCCCCACGATCAGGAGTGTCAGGTAGGGCGGCCCGTCATCGGCCCGATGATGATGCAGGGATTCGCCGCAATGGGGGCATTCGTCGCGCACCTTCAGGTAGCCGGTGAATATCCCGCCCTCGCCGCAATTCGGGCAGCGTCGCCGCCATCCGCGCCAGACGGCCTGCGACATGGGGCGATCCGCGTCCTGCGGGTTCGTGTGGGCCTCGGTCATCGCGATCCTCCAATATCCCGTAGCTAGGACATGCATGCATCGCGGAAAAGGCGTCTGGCCGGGTGCGGTCGCATGTTCGCATCTTTTCGGCGATCTGCGCGATGGAACGCCGGGCGACAGGCCCCGCTCGACGAGGCGGGGCGAAGCGTCAGACGTCGCGCCCTTCGCGCTCGCGGGCCTGATCGCCGCGGAACGGCGCAGCGCGGGGCGCGGCCCTGGCCTAGCTGCGCGAACGGCAGCGGCAGGTTGTGGTCCTTCGCGATGCCGAAGACCCATTCGACCCCGGACATCGCGGCGACGCTGGGTGCGAGCGGTCGGGAGCCTGTCCCCACGCGGCGAGCGGAAAATGGCTGGTGTCGTCGGAACACGCGAGCACGATCTCGACGAGCTCCTTCGGGCGGCCTGCGGCGACACGGCGCCGGCTCCCGAAACCTTGCGCGCGCATCGTCGCGGCGCCCGGCCATGCGGCCGTTCCACCGAAAATCTTGTTCTTTCGCAGGAGACTCGGCGGGCGGATCGCCGCGTCGGGCTCGTTCCTCGACGAGTTCCGCTTCGGCGCGGTACGGACCACGCTCATCTTCGACGTGCTGCCGCGGCGCTGCGCTCGGAGCCCTTCGATCGGGCCGCATTCGAGTCGTCGATGACGGTGCAGCGGCGCTCGCGAGAATCGGGATCAAGATCCCCCGAAATCGTCGTGAACCGGCCGACGCCAGCGGCGACCCGCGGCTCAGGCGCCGGAGGCGATCCGCACCCGGTTGCGCCCGGCGCCCTTGGCCGAATAGAGCGCCTTGTCCGCCGTCTCCATCGCGCGGCTGGCCGCGTCGTCGCGATCCTCCAGCAGCGCCACGCCGATCGAGAGCGTCACTTGCAGGACCTGTCCGCCGGGGACGTCGATGCGCAGCTCCTCGACGGCGTTGCGCAGGCGTTCCGCGACGAAGCGCATCTGGTTGATGTCGGTGTCGGGCAGGATGGCAAGAAACTCCTCGCCGCCGATCCGGGCCACGAGGTCCTCGTGACGCAGACTGTTGTCGAGGGTCTGGGCCACCTTGGCCAGCACGACGTCGCCCGCCGGGTGCCCATAGGTGTCGTTCACCTGCTTGAAGTGGTCGATGTCCATCAGCACGACGCCGGCGCGGATGCCCTGTGCCCGGCAGCGCGCGGCCACCCGGTTCAGGTGCGACAGGCCGTAGCGACGGTTGTGCAGGCCCGTCAGCGGATCGATCACCGCGAGCTTCAGACCCGTGTCGAGCGTGTCGCGCATCTTGTCGGCCCGCTTCTTGCGGGCGAGCTGGGTGCGGATGCGCATCGCAATCTCGTCCACCGGGAACGGATGGTAGCCCACATCGGCCGCGCCCAGGTCGAGCGCCGTCGCCGCGCGCTCGCTGTCACCCGGCGGCAAGAGGATGATGAACGCCGCGTGACGGGTAGCCGCGCGGGAGCGCAACTCCGACATCAGGCGCAGCCCGTCGTTGCGGCCGCCCAGATCGGCATCGATCAGGAACAGGTCCGGCGCCGTCTCCGACGTCATCGCCAGCGCGGCGTCGCGAGCGACGATTCGCACGGTCTCGCGGAAAAGCGGGCGCAAACGGTCGCGCTGCACCGGCAGCCATGTCGATTCGGGCCCGCCGACGATGGCGATCCGCCCGTCGGTCAGGCCCCCCCCGACACCCCCCACGGAAGGCGCGGACTGGAACGCCGCCTGGCCGCCGGCTTCCGCGAAGCCCATCGCCACGGGCGTGGACATCTCCAGAAGCGCGCTGCTGCGGGCCTCGAACTCGCGCTCCTCCTCGCGGGCGCGTAGCAGCGACCGGACCCGGGCCAGCAACGCCACTTCGTCCACCGGCTTCGAAAGGAAGTCGTCCGCCCCCGCCGACAACCCCTCCATCCGGGCCTGCATATCCTCCGAAGCGGTCACGAGGATCACGGGGATCGTCGCGGTCGCGGGATTCGCCCGCAGCCTGCGACAGGTCTCGGCGCCGTTCATCTGGGGCATCATCATGTCCATGATAACGATGTCGATGCCGCCGGCTTCCGCGATCGCGAGCGCCTCGGCACCGCTCGACGCGGGCACGACCTCGTAGCGCGCCGCGGAAAGCTTCACCTTCATAACGATGCGGTTCGTTGCGACGTCGTCGACGATGAGGATGCGACCCGACATTCCGTTACCTGCGGCTTATTGTTTTGTTCACCGAATTAATCGGTCATGAAGGTTAACAATTGGTTTCGAGAGGATTGGGGGACGTGCCGATGCAGCGGGATCATGCCGACGTCATCGCCCTAGACGCGTTGGGCTGGATGGCCGAGGCCGAGCTTCTGGACCAGTTCCAGTCGACGACCGGCGCCGACCGCGACGCGATCGTCGCGGGGGCCCGCGATCCGGCCTTTCTCGGCGCCGTGCTCGACTTCGTCATGCTGGACGACGATTGGGTCACCGGTTTCTGCCGCGCGCGCGGGTACAGCACCGACACCTTCGCGGCCGCCCGGGCGGCGCTGCCGGGCGGTGACCTGCCGCATTGGACCTGACGACCGACCTGATTCGCAGGGCGGCAACGCGGGCGACCGGCCTAGTCGAACCACCAGACGTCGGGTTGGAAGTCGATCCAGTCGCCGTAGATCGGCAGGTTGTCGGCCGGATATTTCAGATCGGCATCGTGCGCGATCCAGCTGACGGGATTGTACCAGGTCGGCACGACGTAGCGCCCCGCGGTCAAGACCCGGTCGAGCGCGCGGACGGCGGCGATGTAATCCTCCTGCGTCTCGGAGGTGAGCATGGCGTCGATCATCGCGACAATGGCCGGATCGTCGGCCCCCATCAGGTTGCGCGACCCCGGCCGGTCCACGCCGTTCGGCCCCCAATAGGCGAGCTGCTCGTTGCCGGGGCTGAGCGACAGGCCCCAGGAATACCATACCATGTCGAAGTCGTAGGCGTTCGTGCGTTCGGTGAACTGCGCGCTGTCGACGGAGACGGCATGGGCGTCGATGCCCAGGCGTTTCAACGACTGGAGATAGATGTCGACGATCGTCCGCACCTCGGATGAGCCGTTAGGGACGAGGATGCCGACGGAAAGCGGGCCGTCCGGGCCTGTCATCACGCCGGCCTCGACCTCGTAGCCGGCGTCCTCCAGAAGACGCATCGCGCTGCGCAGACCGCGACGGTCGGAGGCCTGCCCCTCCGTTCGCGGCAGCGCGTAACCCTCGATCGTGCCGGGCAGGAGATCCGGCGCCATCGGCTCGAGCAGTTCGGCCACGCGTCCTCCCGCCGGTCCCGGCTCCATGCCGAGGGGCGAGTTCGAGAAGTAGGATGTGATCCGGGGTTGTGCGCCATCGTTGATGACGGCGTTGACGTATTCGAAATTGAAGGCCTGAATCATCGCCTCGCGCACGCGCCAGTCGTCGAAGGGCGCGCGGCGGGTGTTCATCACGAGCCCGGTCATCCCGCTGGGCCGCTCGTGCGGGATTTCCGACAGGACGACCTCGCCGGACTGCACTGCCGGAAAATCATAGTTCCGCGCCCAGGCGGAGGCGTTCGTCTCCCGCATGGACGAGAGTTCGCCGGCCTTGAACGCCTCGAAATGCGCGGTGGCGTCGCCGAAGAACTCCATCCGGATCGTGTCGACGTTGTGCATGCCTTGCCGGAACGGCAGATCGGCGCCCCAGTAGTCGGGGTCGCGTTCGAGTTCGACGAAGCGGCCGGCATCCACGTCGGAGATAACATAGGGGGCCGAAGTGACGGGAACGTTGTCGAGACCGGAACGGAAGAAGGACCGCTCGTCCCCGGCATAGGGCGCGGATTTCATGATGGGGCGCATGCCGAGCGTCATCAGCAGCTCACGATCCGGTTCGGGGATAGCGAAGCGGATGCCGCGCTCGCCCACCTTCTCCACGGAGGAGACCTTGGCAAAGGCCGTCCGGTAGCGACCGTTCGCCCCCTCCTGCCCCAGAACGTTCCAGGACCAGATCACGTCGTCGACGGTGACGGGGGATCCGTCCGAGAACCGCGCGTCAGGATTCAGCGTGAAGGTGATCTCGGTATTGGCGTCGTTCACCTTCACCGAATCCGCAAGGAGCGTGTAGAGCGTGAACGGTTCGTCGTAGGAGCGGCCGAGCAGTGTCTCGTAGGCGAGGAAGCGTAGCTGCCAGGGAACGTTACCCTGCTGGATGTGCGGATTGAGGCTGTCGAAGCTGCCGACCTGTCCGTCCGTGAAGGTTCCGCCTTTCGGCGCATCGGGGTTTACGTAAGGCAGGTGTTCGTAATCCGGCGGCAGCGCGGGCGCCCCGTAAAGGGCGACCCCGTGGCTGTCGGCCCCTGCCCGGACGGCGAATCCCCCTAGGATCAAAGCGATGGCGAGTGAACGAATCGGATGGGCGATTCGCGCGAAACGATCGAGGTGCATTGTTCTGCCCCTTCTAACAGCCTGTACAATTTGAACTTTATCAGAGGTATTTGTTCGCCGGGATCGAAAGATTTCCTTGGACTCTGTTACGTTAACGTCTATATACGAATTACTGCTCGATAGGTTTCTTGCCTGTATGAAACCTGCCTCAATGACTGAACGCCGGCCTCGTGCCGGCGTTTTTTTTTGGCATTGTGGTACAGGTCTTGCCCGGCAGCTGCCGGGTCCCGCGCCTTGGTCGGACCTTGCGCCCTTCCTCTAGTCGAGTTCCCGGCCGCGTCCATCCGCCTTCGCGCGATCTCGGCGAAAGCCCGCCGCCAGGACCGCGTTCCACCACGGCATGCTTGAAATCGGGGAAATATCGTAGGGCGTGCGGAGGCCAACCGGATCCGCACCGATCGGGGCGGGCACGCGAGCTGTTCGTTTCGCCCCCGGCTTGCCGACCGACGACCGCCGGGCCTTGTCGCGTTCCCACCGACCGGTTGCCCTGAAGAACCCTCCTCTTTCCTTTGCACCTGCGGCATCTATGCTCCGCAGCGATAGAGAATGATCGAAGAAGGGGTCAGATATGTCGCTCGAGGGCAAGACGGCCATCGTGACGGGATCGAATTCGGGAATCGGGCTGGGCGTCGCCCAAAGCTTCGCGGCCGCCGGGCTCGACGTCGTGCTGAACTCCTACACCGACACCGACGAAGACCATGCCCTTGCCGCCGACATGGCCAAGGCGCACGGCGTCAACGTCCGCTACATCCAGGCCGACCTGTCGGACGGCGACGCGGCACGGTCGCTCGTGGAGCGGGCCGGGGCCTGCGACGTGCTTGTCAACAATGCGGGCATCCAGCACGTCGCGCCGATCCAGGATTTCCCGGCCGCGAAATGGGACGCGATCATCGCGATCAACCTGTCCTCCGCCTTCCACACGACGGCCGCGGCCCTGCCGATGATGCGCGAGGCCGGCTGGGGCCGGGTCATCAACATCGCCTCCGCCCACGGGCTGACGGCCTCGCCCTACAAGTCGGCCTATGTCGCGGCGAAGCACGGGATCGTCGGCATGACCAAGGTCGTGGCGCTGGAAACGGCGGAGGAGCCGATCACCGCCAACGCGATCTGCCCCGGATACGTCATGACCCCGCTGGTGGAGGGGCAGATCCCCGACACCATGAAGGAATACGGCATGGATCGGGAAACAGCGATCCGTGACGTCCTTCTCGCCCGGCAGCCCTCCAAGGAATTCGCCACGGTGGAACAGCTCGGCGGAACGGCGCTGTTCCTCTGCTCGGACGCGGCGGCGCAGATCACCGGCACAACGATCAGCGTCGATGGCGGATGGACCGCGTTGTGACCGAGGACATGTTCACCGGCGAGGAGGACGGCGGCGCCCTGCCCGACCGTCTCGAGCTTGCCGACAAGTTCCTCGACGGCTCCACCTTCACCCGTGTCAGCCTCAAGGATGCGATCCTGGCCGACAGTCAGCTGCAGGCTGCGCGGGTGGACGACGTGAACGCGGAAGGCATCGCCTTCGAGAACGTCAACCTTTGTCGCGCGCGGTTCCACGACGTGAACCTCGCGGGCGCGACGATCGACGCGGCGAACCTGACGGGGGTCGTCATCACGAATGCCGAGATCGAGGGCATGACGATCGACGGCATCGCCGTGTCCGACCTTCTGGCCCGCTGGCGGGACGGATGACGCCGAAGCGGATCAACCTCGCGCTGCAGGGCGGCGGGGCGCATGGCGCGTTCACATGGGGCGTGCTGGACCGGTTGCTCGCGGACGAGCGCATCGAGATCGCGGGCATCTCCGGCACCTCCGCCGGGGCGCTGAACGGCGCGGCGGTGAAAGCCGGCCTCGCGCGTGGCAGCCGCAACCTCGCCCGCGAATGGCTGGAGGCGATCTGGACCGGCGTCGGCGCGCTCACCGACGAGGTCTGGGGCCCCTGGTTCGAGGCCTTCTCCCCGATGGCGGTCAGCTACGGCACCGAGATGTCGCCGGGCTACCAGTTCGTCGACGCGATCAGCCGGGCCGTCAGTCCCTACATGACGAACAGCATGAGCCAGGACGCGCTGCGGCGAATCCTGTCGGGACTCGACTTCGACGCCGTCTGCGCGGCATCCGGTCCGGAGTTCCACATCTGTGCGACGAACGTGCGGACTGGCAAGATCCGCCTCTTCACGCGGGACGCGATCACGGTGGAGGCCATCCTCGCCTCCACCTGCCTGCCGACGCTGTTCCCGGCGGTCGAGATCGACGGGGAGGCCTATTGGGACGGCGGCTATACCGGCAACCCGGCGCTGTTTCCGCTCTTCGACGGGTCGCTGCCGCGCGACATCCTGATCGTGAACATCAATCCGCTGGAGCGGCCCGAGCTGCCGGTAACGGCGCGCGATATCCAGAACCGGATCAACGAGATCAGCTTCAACACCTCGTTGCTGCGCGAGTTGCGGGCGGTCGAGTTCGTGCAACGTCTCGTCCATTCCGGCAAGATACCCGAAGGCTCCATGAAGGACGTGATCGTCCACATGATCGCCGACGATCCCCTGATGCGGCAGCTTTCGGTCGCGACCAAGGTCGTGCCGAACCCGGTCGTCATCCACCAGCTCCGCAAAGCCGGCGCGGGAGCCGCCGAAGCGTTTCTGGACCGGGATTTCGACGCGATCGGCGTGCGTTCCACCGTCGACCTCCGCGAGATGTACGCCTGAACCGGGTCGCCGCGCAGGAACCCCCATCCGCGGCACGCGTTCTGCCGACACGCAACCACAGGAGGACCGCATGAGCCGCCAGGATTTCGAACAGGACTGGGTGCCGTTCCGCGATGCGCTGATGAGCCGTTGGCCGCAACTGAGTGATTCCGACCTCGAGGACGCCGATGGTTCCACCGCCGAGCTCGCGAAGCTGATCGCGGCGCACGAGGGGACCTCGCCCGGCGAAGCGCAGCAGGCGCTTCATGAGTTCCTCGGCGGGCCGATGCCGGCGGATGCCTATGCCGACCCGACCCATGACGATGCCGCGGTCCGCGAAAGCGACGGCTACATTCCCGAGGGCGAGGACGCGCTCGCCGACGATGGCCGATTCGGAGACGACGACCGGGAGGCCAACCCGATGGGACGCGACCGATGAGGGGCGTGATCGCGCTGCTCTGCGCGCTGACCGCGGCCGGTCCGGTCTGGGCGCAGCGGCTGGGCCTGAGCGGGGACTTCGATCCGCGATATGCGTGGTACGACGGCCCGACGACGACCCGAGCAGGCGATGCGCGCATGCGAATCGTCTTCGCCGGCCGCGAGGGAGAGGCCGCGCTGACGCCGAACCAGTACTGGCACTACGAACAGGTCTACCGACGCCACCTCGCGCGCTTCGCCTTCGCGATGCCCGTGGAGCAGGCAGAGCCACGCGCCCGCCACGCGGCCTTCCGCGACGTCGTTCTCCGCTATCCCGACATGGTGGTCACGGGCTTCGACCTGGAGCCCATCGACGGCGGCCGGATCGCCCCGTCGTTCTGATATCGCCGGTCGTGCGGAACCCGCCGGCGCCCGGCAACTGTACTTAGCCAGGTGTCTGCTGGGTGTAGTCTGTTCCTGCTGCGAGCATGGCGTTGAGGGTGCAGAGCAGCTTTCTGGCGGTTGCGACGAGTGCGGCTTT
>NZ_CANLTQ010000012.1 GCF_947494025.1 uncultured Jannaschia sp. | reverse complement strand
GGCTTGCTCATGCGTCCCGCCTAACCGCATGGATTCACCATGTGAATCGTCCGAAGTCAGAGTTCTGCAACAATGCCAAACTGCTGTACAAGTGATCCACTGGTCAGCCCGTTTGATCTTCTATCACCGCCCCCAGGCGCTCCGAGATCGTTCTGGCCATTCGCATCAGCGTCGTCACCACCGCTTCGTCCGCCTGCGGGCTTCTTTCCGAGGCGGGGAGGCTGACGGCGACGCCCGCCACCGCCTTGTTCGAAGCGCCAAGAACAGGCGCGCCGAAGCACACCATCCCATCGCTGACATACCCGAGGTCCAGAGAGTACCCTCTCTCGCGGGTCTGCCTCACTAGATCGAGTATCTCTTCAACGGTCCGGGGGGAGCTTGGCGTCAGCGCTTCGGGAAGCCCCTCCCGGAACCTGTACCGAATCTCTGAGTCGTTCATCTGGCTCATGAAGGCATGCCCGGTCGCCGTGAATGCCATCGGCAGGCGCATTCCGACGCGAAAGCCGAACCAGGGTGTGTGCTCTGAGTTGCGGGCACCGATGTACACCACGTCGTTGCCCTCGAGCATCGACAGAGTAATGGTCGCCCCCTGCAGCCTCGCTGTGCCTTTGTCCCAGATCCGTGCAAATTCCGCCGCGACGTCGCTGCGCTCGGAGAACGCAGTAGCCCACCTCATGACATGTGGACCGATAACGTAGGTCTGACGCGGGGTGCGCCGAAGCAGGCCCTCATCGACGAGCGTGCGGGTCAGCGCGTGGAGCGAACTCTTCGCGATCCCGAGCCGGTCGGCCAGATCGGTCAAACTCAGAGTGTCCGGTTCTGCCGCGATAAGATCCAGTACCGCGGCCGCTCGCGCCACGGCAGGAACGGCCGGTTTCGCGCTCATTGTGGTTTCCTCTCAACTTGTCTCGCCTGCATCGGTTTCGGATCGTATGCCTGTTGACGCAAAGCGCTGCGGCAACGTATCCGTCAAATGGAGTGGCGTCCAATATAGTGAACTGTGGTCGAATACAGGTACGACGTCTTAAATGAAGATCCTCCTTCGAGACCCATCCCTGTTCAGGACAGACGCCTACGTCAACGGCGCGTGGGTCGGCGGCGGCTCCCGTTCCGTGGTCGTGAATCCAGCCGACGAACAAGTTGCAGCCGAGGTTGCGGAACTAACTCGTGCGGATGTCGCCGAAGCCATTGCGGCTGCTGCGGCTGTCTTTCCGAAGTGGGCGGCCATGACAGCTAAGGAGCGGTCGGACATCCTGCGTCATTGGGCCGACCTGATGGTGGCGAACGCCGATGATCTTGCGCTCATCCTGACGGCCGAGATGGGCAAGCCGCGTGCCGAGGCACGGGGCGAAATCACCTATGGCGCCTCGTTCCTCTACTGGTTCGCCGAGGAGGCGCGGCGCGTCTATGGCGACACGATCCCGGGCCACCAGCGCGATAAGCGGATCCTCGTCCTGAAACAGCCGATCGGGGTGGCTGCCTCGATCACGCCCTGGAACTTCCCGAATGCGACGATCGCGCGGAAGGTGGCTCCGGCCCTCGCCGCGGGCTGCACCTTCGTCGCCCGCCCGTCCGAGCTGACGCCACTGTCTGCCCTCGCCATGGCCAAGTTGGGCGAGCGTGCGGGCTTGCCGCCGGGGGTCTTCAACGTCGTCACCTCGACCGACGCCATCACGATCGGGCGGGAGTTCTGCGAGAACCCCGCCATTCGCAAGCTCAGCTTCACCGGCTCGACGCGGGTGGGGCAGATCCTCATGGCGCAGGCGGCGCCCCAGATCATGAAGCCCAGCCTCGAATTGGGAGGCAACGCGCCCTTCATCGTGTTCGACGACGCCGATCTCGACGCCGCGGTCGATGGCGCGATGATCGCCAAGTTCCGCAATGCCGGGCAGACCTGCGTGTGCGCGAACCGTATCTACGCCCAGGCAGGCATTCACGACGCGTTCGTTGAGAAACTGGCCGAGCGGGTCGCCGCGCTGAAGGTCGGGAACGGGACCACCGAGGGTGTCGAGGTCGGGCCGATCGATGATCAACGATGCGGCGGTCGAGAAGGTACAGAGCCATCTGGCCGACGCGCAGGACAAGGGCGCGACCATCGTCACCGGCGGCGGCGCTGTCGAAGGCCTCGGCCCTCGCTACCTGCAGCCGACGCTTCTGACGGGCGCTGTCGCAGAGATGCGCCTGGCACGCGAGGAAACATTTGGTCCGCTGGCTGCCGTCTTCCGGTTCGAGACCGAGGACGAAGCGATCAGCGCGGCCAACGACACCGAATTCGGGCTTGCCGCGTATTTCTATGCCCGCGACCTGTCGCGTGTGTACCGGGTGATGGAGCGGCTCGAATACGGGATGGTCGGCGTCAATGCCGGCCTGATCTCGACGGCCGAAGCGCCCTTCGGCGGGGTGAAGATGTCGGGGCTCGGCAGGGAGGGGTCGCGCTACGGGATCGACGAGTATCTCGAGCTCAAATACGCGTGCCTGTCGGTCTGACGGGACGTAAGTTTTCAAGGGAGGAACGAAAATGCACAAGACAATCATACCGCTCTGCCTTGCCGGGACGTTGACGGCGACCGGCGCATGGGCACAGGACGACACGATCCAGATCGGCGTTCCCGTGTTCCTTTCGGGTCCGGCGGCGGGCGCCTTCGGCCAGCCCGAGCGCAACGCGGCCGAGCTTCTGTTCGACTCGATCAACGAAGGGTCGGTTCCTGCGCCCTATGACAGCGAAGGAGTCAATGGCCGCACGATCGAGGCGACCTTCTCGGACGAGGCGTCCGACGCCGTCGTCGAATATCGCAACCTGGTCGACCGGAATGGCGCAGAAGTCGTCATCGGCTATACCTCTTCTGCGAACTGCAAATCGGTCGCTCCGCTGGCCGAAGAACTACAGACGCTCACCGTTTTCGTCGATTGCGGCACGCCGCAGATTTTCGAGGAAGTGGTCACCGACCCCACCTACGTGTTCCGCACGGGCCTTACCGCCACGACCGATGCCGTAGGCGCGGCCCGGTATCTTGTGGACACGGGCGTCGATCTGAGCCGCGTCGCCGGGATCAACCAGAACTACGCCTGGGGCCAGGACAACTGGCGGGATTTCACCGGCTCCCTCGAGGCGCTCGAGACGGGGTCCGAAATCGTCTCGGAACAGTTCCCGCAGGTCTATGTCGGGCAGTACGGTGCCGAAGCCTCGGCCCTGCTCACGTCGTCGCCCACGCTGATCTTCTCGTCCTTCTGGGGAGGCGATCTTGAAGCGTTCGTGTTGCAGGCTGCGCCGCGCGGCCTGTTTGCGCGCTCGCAGGTCATCCTGACCACGGGCGAGGCGCTGTTCCCGACCATTCCTGACGAACTGCCGGAAGGCACAATCATCTCGGCCCGCGGCCCGTTCAGCGTCTTCGCGCCCGAGAACGAGTTGGCCGAGTGGTTCCGCACAGCCTATGCCGAGCGCTTCGGCCAAGAGCCGACATACCCCGCCTGGAAGATGGCGCAGGCTGTGCTTGGCGTTAAGGCCGCCTACGAGAAGGCCGGCGAAGGGGCCGACAGCACGGCTGCGGCCGAAGCGATGGAAAACCTCGAGTTCGAAGCTCCGTCGGGCACCGTCCGGATGTCGCTGGGGAATGGGCATCAGGCCGCCCAGAGCATCAGCTACGGCACCTACGTCCTCGAAGATGGCGAACCCGGAGTCGAGAACGTCATCACCTACAGCGCCGAGTGCATCAACCCGCCCGCCGACCAGACCGCGGCAGAGTGGATCGCCGCCGGTTTCCCCGGAGCCGAGTGCGACTGATCGCAAGCTGACGCAGGCGGGCGCCTCGGGTGCCCGCCTTTCCCTTGGCGGACGAATGACATGCAGAAATTCACGGCCATCATGCTGGATGGGATGAGCTACGCCGCATGGCTGTTTCTCGTCGCTGTCGGGCTTACTCTGATCTACGGGGTCATGCGGATCCTCAACATTGCCCATGGTGCGTTCTATGCCATCGGGGCCTATGTCTGTGCATCCGCACTTGGCGTCTACTACTCGCTCGGTCTGCCCGGCGTCTTCGCCTTCGCCCTGATGGGCGTCGTGGCGCTAGTCGCAGGGTTGATTGTCGGTCTGATCGTCGAGCGTGGCGTTCTGCGCAACCTGTATGGTCGGGACGAAGTGCTGATGGTCCTTGTGACCTACGCGCTGTTCCTGATCCTGGAGGACGCGGTGAAGCTCATCTGGGGCGTCAAGAGCTACTTCGTGTACCAGCCCTACGCGCATTTCGGCTTCATCGAGATCGGCGGCCTTCCCTACCAGGTGTACGATCTGCTCATCGTGGCGCTTGCCGTCGTCATGGGGATCGCCCTGTGGTTCTGGCTCGAACGTTCGCGAATGGGCCGCATGACGACCGCAGTCGTCGCGGATCGTGAAATCAGCGCGGCAATGGGCATCAACGTGAAGCGCGTCTTTGCCACGACCTTCGCGATCGGGACGATCTTTGCCGTGGTCGGCGGCGTGGTCACGGCACCCAAGATTGCGGTCACCCCCGGCATCGGGGTCGAGGTCATCATCCTCGCCTTCGCCGTGGTCGTGATCGGGGGGCTGGGGTCGATCCCGGGTGCGGCGATCGGCGCCGTTTTCGCCGGCTATGCACGCGCCCTGTCCGTCCACCTGGCCCCCGAATTCGAACTTTTCGCCATCTACGCTGTCATGGCCGTCGTGCTGGCGATCCGGCCTCACGGGCTTTTCGCCCGCGCATCGGGACGCAAGATATGATGAAGACAGATTTCCGGCGCGAGCCGCTGCACATCGCGATCCTGGCGGGCCTTCTGATCCTCGGGTTCTTCCTGCCGGACTGGATGCGGTTCCTGCTGCAGACGGCGCTGGCGGGGGGGCTCGTGGCACTCGGCGTGGCGCTGCAGATGCGGGCGGGGCTCGTCAATTTCGGACAGGGGCTCTACTACGTGCTCGGTGGCTACGCGGTCGGCATGCTTGCCGCGAAGGCGGGAATTACGGACGTCTTTCTGCTCCTGATCGCTGCGATTGCCATTGCAACGGTGGCGGGCGTGGTGCTGGGCCTTCTCCTGTCGCGCTACCGCGAGATCTTCTACGCGATGCTGTCGCTTGCGGTGTCGATGATCCTCTACGGTCTGCTGGTGAAGGCGGCCTGGCTCGGATCGACGGACGGGTTCAACATTCCGGCTGTCACCTACCTGGGCTGGACGCCGGATCGGACGGTGCGGCCGGATGTCTACTACATCACCACGGCCGTTCTGACGGTCCTGGCGTGCCTGGCGACAGCCCGCTACCTGACCTCCGGCGCCGGGATGCTTTGCGAGGCAGTGGCCGAGAACGAGATCCGCCTCGAGTACCTGGGCGCGAGCTCCCGCAAGGTCGCCTTCATCGCCATAGTCGTTGCAGCCGCGCTGTCGGGTCTGGGCGGCGGACTTTTCGCCATGTCGACCGGCCACGTCGACCCGTTGATGACCAACTGGACGACCTCGGGCGGCTTCGTCTTCGTCGCGCTCCTTGCCGGGCGCGGGTCGACCATCGCCCCGGTCATTGGCTTCTTCCTGCTGGAACTCGTGCGGACCTACGCGCTCGATTTCGCGCCGAACGCCTGGCAGATGATCCTGGGGTCGGTGATGCTTGCCGTCATCCTGCTTTTGCCGAACGGTCTGTGGTCCCTCACCGAATGGAGGAGGAAGGCATGACCGATCCTATTCTCGTTACGGAAAACCTGGAAAAGCGTTTCGGCGGCGTCGTCGCGGCGAGCGAGATATCCCTGTCGCTCTACCCGGGCGAAACCGTTGCCGTGATCGGCTCGAACGGCGCGGGCAAGACCACCTTCGTGAACATGGTGACGGGCTATCTCAAGCCATCGGCCGGTGCGATACGCTTCCGTGGCCGCGACATCACCGGCTCCACTCCGCGCAAGACCGCGCAGGCCGGGATCCGCCGGTCGTTCCAGATCAGCCAGATCTTCCCGCAGCTTACCGTGCTGGAGAACGTGATGATGGCCGATATCGCCGCCGCCGACGGAAAGGGCGGCCTCTGGGGTGCGGCGCTGACGAAGCCCCGGATGGATCGCGGGCGCGCCGTTCTCGAGCGTTTCGGCCTCGAGAGCCATGCCGATACCGAGGTCGGCACCTTGCCGCAGGGCGTCAAGAAGCAGCTCGACATCGCCATGGCGGCGATCGACGATCCGGCGCTCATCCTGCTGGACGAGCCGACCTCCGGCGTCTCGGTCGACGAGAAGATCGAGATGATGGACCGGGTCATCGATCCTTTGAAGGGAGGAGGGGCGACACTTCTCTTCATCGAGCACGACATGGACATCGTGACCCGCTTCGCCGAGCGCACGGTCGCGTTCTACGAAGGACGGATTCTTGCGGACGGCCCCACCGACGAGGTTCTCGTCGACAAGGAGGTCAAGAGATACGTGATCGGAGGCGTCCATGCTTGAGACCCGCGCGCTACGGAGCAGCATCGCAGGAACACAGATCCTGCGCGGCGCAGACCTGATCGTCGAGCAGGGGACGACCGTGGGCCTCGTTGGCCGCAATGGTGCCGGCAAGACGACCTTCATGCGCTCGGTCATGGGCATCCTTCCGCCGGACGGCGGCGAAATTCACGTGGATGGAACCGACGTCACGCGCGAGCCGGCCCATACCCGTGCCGCAATGGGCATCGGATACATGCCCGAGGATCGCCGCCTGATACCCGAATTCACCGTCGAGCAGAACATCCTTTTGCCCCTGAACGCGCTGGGGGAAGAGATAGAGCGCGCCCGCCTCGACTGGGTCTATGACCTCATGCCCGAGATCGGCCGGTTCGCCGATCGCAAGGCGATGTCCCTGTCGGGCGGGCAACAGAAGCTGGTCGCGCTCGGCCGCGCGCTGATCGTCGGCCGGAAGCTCCTGTTGCTTGACGAGCCGTTCGAGGGCGTCGCACCAGCCCTCGCGCAGCGGCTGATCGAGGTGATCGGCAAGCTGCGCGGCGAAGGTCTGTCGGTGCTTCTTTCGGAATCCGACCATGTCCACTCGGCGGACCTTGTGGACGGTCTTTACGTCATCGAGCGGGGCGAGATCGAGAAGAAGACCGCGACGGCGGCCTGACCGATCCCGCCTGATCGCAACGCAGTGGGAGGAGAAGACCAGATGAGGATGATACTTTCCGCGGCCCTTGCCGCATCGCTGAGCCTGCCTGCCCTGGCAGAGCAGCACGACCACGCCGAAGGCACCTGGCACCCGTCCAGGTACGGCGCCGATGACGAGATCGGCGCGGCCAACCTGTTGACGCCCGAACTCGTGCAGCGTGCCGCCGGTCTGGTGACGGACGGCAAGACGTATGCTCTTGGTATTCCGGTCGGGCCAAACACGCCCGGCTTCGGGGTCCGCGAATTGGACATCAACATCTTCATGCCGGGGCAGGAGGGTGGCGCGTCCCTTGGGTCGAACAAGATGACCTATGTCGACGACGTCATCATGGGCTGGGTGGGCCTTGGCTCGCAGATCGACGGTCTTGGCCACCTTGGCATCGACAACGTCTTCTACAACGGCAACACGCCGGCCGACTACATCACCACCGGCGGCCTGACGAAAATGGGCGTGCACAACATTCCGCCCATCGTCACCCGTGGCATCGTCCTCGACATGGCCGGCCAGGCCGGGACGGAGATGATGGAGGAGGGGACCTTGATCTCGGCCGAGGATATCCAGGGCGCGCTCGATGCGGCCGGGCTGTCGATCGAGGAAGGCGACGTGGTTCTCCTGCACACCGGCTGGCTCGACATCATCGAGAGCGACCCCGAGCGTTTCGCGGTCGGTGAACCCGGGATCGACGACGAAGGGGCCGCGTGGCTGGCCGAGCAGGGCGTTGTTGCGGTCGGTGCGGATACCTGGGGACTCGATGCCGTGCCGCATCCCGATGGCCTGGTCTTCCCAGCCCACCAGGAGCTTCTGGCCAAGAACGGCGTCTATATCCTTGAGAACATGGCGACGGGCCAGCTTGTCGAGGATGGCGTGAGCGAATTCATGTTCGTGCTCGGCCAGCCGCGGTTCGAGGGCGCCGTGCAGTCCATGATCAATCCGGTCGCGATCCGGTAAAGAGCAGACAGGGGAGAGGTTCGAATGAAGGCACAGGTTACGCTACTGCGCGAGATCGGGGCCGCCCGGCCGTATACCGACAGCCGCCCTCTCGAGATCGTCGAGGCGACGCTCGAGGATCCGGGAGCGGGCGAAGTGCTGGTTAAGATGGCGGCGGCGGGCCTGTGCCATTCGGACCTCTCGGTCATCAACGGCGACCGCCCCCGCGACACTCCGGTGGCACTGGGGCACGAGGCGTCCGGCGTGATCGAGTCCGTCGGACCGGGCGTGACGCGGTTCGCGCCCGGCGACCACGTCGTCATGGTCTTCATCGCCTCCTGCGGGCATTGCGTTCCCTGCGCGGAAGGCCGGCCGGCCCTCTGCGAACCCGGCGCCAGAGCCGGTGCGGCAGGCACACTGCTGACAGGCGAGCGGCGCATCTCTGTCGATGGGGCGAAGGTTCACCACCATGTCGGTGTCTCTGCCTTCTCGACATATGCTGTGATGAGCGAGAACTCCTGCGTCAAGATCGACAAGGACATCCCTCTTGACCGGGCGGCGCTTCTCGGCTGCGCGGTGCTGACGGGCGTCGGGGCGGTGCTGAATTCGGGACACCTGAAGATGGGCGAAAGCTGCGCCGTCGTCGGCCTTGGCGGCGTCGGCCTTGCCGCGCTTCTTGGTGCTGTCGCGGCAGGGGCGGAAACGATCGTGGCGGTGGACCTTGCCAAGGACAAGCGCGCGTTTGCGAAGGAACTGGGGGCCACTCATGTCATTGACCCCCGGGACGAGGACGCGGTGGTCCGGGTCAAGGAATGGACGGGCGGAGGGGTCGATCTTGCGGTCGAACTTGCCGGCGCGGTCCCGGCACTGCAGTTTGCCTATGACATCACCCGGCGGGGCGGCACCACGGTGACTGCCGGATTGCCCAACCCCGCAGCCCGGCTGGAACTGTCCGCCGTCTCGCTGACTGCGGAAGAGCGGACGATCAAGGGATCCTATGTCGGCTCCTGTGTTCCGGTTCGCGACATCCCGCGCTTCGCGCGAATGATGCAGCAGGGGAAGCTGCCGATCGAGCGTCTCATGACCCACCGCATCGGCCTCGACGAGATGAACGAGGGGTTCGAACGTCTGGCGGCGGGGCAGGCCATCCGTCAGGTCGTCATTTTCTGAACTTGGGCAATCATTTTGCGGACGTTCCGGTATCGGGGCCGGCCTTCCATCGCCGGTTCGGTGCGTCTCCGGGCCCAATTCGTATTCTCCTGCAAGAAAGCCGCTCATGGACTTCTCGATCTCTGCCGACCTCGACGCGCTGCGGGCGCGCGTCGCGGATTTCGTCGACACACGGCTGATCCCGCTCGAGTCCGATCCCGGCGCCTATGACGACCACGAGAACATCGCTCCGAACGTGCTGGAGCGCGAGCGGGCCGCCGCGCGCGAGGCGGGTCTGTGGTGTCTGCAACTGAAGCCTGGGAACGGTGGCGGAGGCCTCGGCAAGATGGGCATGGCCGTGGCCTACGAGGCGATGAACCGCTCGATCTTCGGCCCGGTCGTCTTCAACTCGGCTGCCCCGGATGACGGCAACATGATGGTGCTCGAGGCCTTGGGCACGGCAGCGCAAAAGGAGCGCTGGCTCGAGCCCATCGTGCGGGGCGAGGTGCGCTCCGCCTTCGTTATGACTGAGCCGGCACCAGGCGGCGGCTCGGACCCGGGGATGATGCTGACCCGCGCCGAGAAGCGCGGCGACAGGTACGTCATTTACGGCCGCAAGTGGTACATCACCGGTGCGGGCGTGGCGGAGCATTTCATACTGATCGCGCGCACCTCGGACCACGCCCGGCGCGGGCATACGGCTTTCCTGTTTCACCGCGACGATCCCGGTTGGCATATCGAGCGCCGGATCCCGATCATGGGACCGGAAGAGCATGGCGGCCATTGCGAGCTCGTCTTCGACGGCCTCGAGATCCCGCAGGAGAACGTGCTGCTCGAGGAAGGGCGAGGCATGAAGGTGACGCAGACCCGGCTTGGTCCCGCGCGCCTCACCCATTGCATGCGGTGGCTCGGCCTTGCCAAGCGTTGCATGGAGGTCGCGACCGAATACGCTGAACGGCGCGAAGCTTTCGGTCAGCGCCTGATAGAGCGGGAGAGCGTGCAGCAGATGCTCGGCGACATCGCGATGCGGATCGAGGTCGGCCGCTTGCTCGTGATGAAGGCGGCGTGGGAGATCGACCGCGGCGGCTTCGCCCGCAAGGAAATCTCGATGGCCAAGATCCAGGTGGCGAACGTGCTGCACGATGCGGCGGACGTGGCAATCCAGATCAACGGCGCCCGCGGCTATTCCAAGGATACCGTCCTGGAATGGGTCTATCGCTATGCCCGGCAGGCCCGGCTTGTCGATGGCGCCGACGAGGTTCACCGCATGGTGCTGAGCCGCACGCTCGCCGGGGAAGGCCGGGACTTCTGGTCATGGAGCGCGACGGAGGGCTGACGATGTTCAACAATGCGCATCTGGCCCCACGGCCGGCGAACCATACTCCGCTTACGCCGCTGGACATGCTGGACAAGACGGTCGCCGAGCATGGGGGCGCAACTGCAATCATCTGGGGGTCGTCGCGCCATACTTGGGATGACGTGGATGCCGCGGTTCAGCGAATGGCCGAA
This sequence comes from uncultured Jannaschia sp., assembly GCF_947494025.1. GTDB lineage: Bacteria > Pseudomonadota > Alphaproteobacteria > Rhodobacterales > Rhodobacteraceae > Jannaschia. The sequence goes on along the minus strand of NZ_CANLTQ010000012.1, from coordinate 67,433 downwards.
GGGCTGGCGTTGCATAGTGTGAGACCGGGCGACGTGGTGTCGGTTCTGGCTGGCAACGTGCCGGAAATGCTTGTCGCGCATTTCGCCGTTCCGCTACTTGGCGCGGTCCTGAACACGATCAATACGCGGCTCGACGCCGCGGCGGTGTCCTACATCCTCGACCATTCGGGCGCGAAGGTCATCATGGCCGATGGACCGCGCGCCGCTTTGGCGGCTGAAGTCGCCAACGGCCGCCCCTGTCTCGTATGGGGCCGCCTGCAAGAGAACGCCGCGGCGTTCAGTGTGATGGACGGCCCTGTGTCGTCCATGCGGCGGAACTGGCGGGACGTGGTCACCGACGAATGGCAGCCGATCGCGTTGAACTATACCTCGGGAACGACAGGGCGCCCGAAGGGCGTCGTCCTGCACCACCGCGGCGCCTTCCAGAACGCGCAGGGCAACCGGGTGAGCCTGGGTTTCGGCTCGAGCACCGCGTATCTCTGGACGCTGCCGCTGTTCCACTGCAACGGCTGGTGTCACGGCTGGGCAGTGACGGCTGCCGGGGGCACGCATATCTGCCTGGACGGCGTGGACCCCGAGGCGGTCTTCGGCTTGATCGAGACGCACGCCGTGACCAACTTCGCCTGCGCCCCGGTGGTGCTTTACATGCTGCTCGACCACCCCGCCCGGAAGCGCCGGAGGGCGGACGCGCGCCGCGTGATGGTCGGGACGGGGGGTGCCGCGCCGACGACCGCCCTGATCGAGCAGCTCGACTCCATCGGTTTCGACCTGACGCATCTTTACGGGCAGACCGAGTGCTACGGACCCTGCACGATCAATTCGCTGCCGCCAGAACTCGCGGACGCACCGGCCGCCAGGAAAGCGGCCTACCTTGCCTCCCAGGGCCGGCCTCACGCCACCGCCCCCGCGTTGCGGGTGATCGACGCAGCTGGTGCGGACGTGCCCCCCGATGGACGGACTCAAGGCGAAATCGTCCTGCGGGGGAGCACGATCATGGCCGGCTATCTGGACGACGCCGCAGCCACGCAAGCAGCGTTCGACCGGGACTGGTTCCGCACCGGCGACATCGCGGTAATAGAGAGCGACGGGCGCATCCACGTCCGCGACAGGGCCAAGGACGTCATCATCACTGGGGGCGAGAATGTCTCGTCGCTCGAGGTTGAAGACATCCTGCACCGCCATTCGGGCGTGGCGCTCGCCGCGGTGGTCGCGGCTCCGCACCCGAAATGGGGCGAGACACCCTACGCCTTCATCGAAGCCAGCCATCCCGTCGAGGCTGCCGAGCTGGACGCGTTCTGCCGCGAGCGGCTGGCCGGTTTCAAGCGCCCGCGTCGGTTCGTCTTCGGCGAAATTCCCAAGACTGCCACGGGAAAGGTGCAGAAGTTCCTCCTGCGACAGATGGCGGCGGAGCTGGTCGAGAGGGAAAAGCATGAGCAGCCCTGATCTCGATCCCGCGCCGCTTCGCGCGTTCCTCGACCACCGGTTCGGTCCGGCCCCGATGGCCGAGCTGGCCCGCATCTCGGGCGGGCAATCCAACCCGACCTACTTCGTCACCCACGGCGCGCGGCGCATGGTCCTGCGCAAGCAACCTGATGGTCCGATCCTGCGCGGCGCCCACGCCATCGACCGCGAGTACCGCGTCATGGCGGCGCTCGGACAGCATGGAGTTCCCGTGCCCGACACGATCCTCTTTCACGAAAACCCGGAGACGATCGGCACGCCGTTCTACCTGATGGAGCGCCTGGACGGACGGGTTTTCAATGATTGCAGCCTGCCGGGCGTCCCCCCTGTCGAGCGCAAGGCGATGTACGAGGCCATGGCCGAAGTGATGGCGCGTCTTCATGCTGTTGATCCCGATGCGGCGGGCCTCGCGGATTACGGAAAGCCGGGCAACTACTTTGAGCGCCAGGTGCGACGATGGACTAAGCAGCTGCGCGCCAGCCAAAGCGACCCCATCCCCGAACTCGAGCGGCTCGCCGATTGGCTACCCGATCATATTCGCGAGGATGACGGGATGTCGTGTGTCGCGCATGGCGACTTCCGACTCGGCAATCTGATGTTCCACCGGGACGAGCCGAAAGTGATCGCGATCCTCGATTGGGAGCTTTCCACACTCGGCCATCCTCTCGCCGATCTCGGCTTCTGCGGCATGACCTGGCACACGTCGCCCGACGAGTATGGCGGCATCCGTGGCCTTGATCTGGCCTCACTCGGCATCCCTGATCTCACGGCGTTCCAGACGCACTACCGCGTTCATGCTCGCCCTACGCCGCCTCTCCAAGATTTCCACGTCATCTTCTCGCTCTTCCGGTTTGCAGTCATCTTTGTAGGCATTTCTGATCGCGCGCGCGCCGGCACCGCAGCGGGTGCGAATGCTCGAGACGTAGCCTCGCTGGCTCGCTCTTTCGCACAGCGAGCCGCAGAGATGATTTAGCGATAGAGGACGAAAGCCGGTATAGGGCGGTAAGTCCGAATCCCGTGGTATAGCGATGCCAGCTCTTTCCGGGGAAACTGTAAGCCCAAACGTCAAAATGCAGGCGTGGCGTCTTGCGTTATCCAGTCGCGGAAGGCGACCAGGGGTGCGGACTGGTGCGCGTCAACGGGCCAGACGAACCAGTAGGCGCCGAGTCCGGGGACAGCGGGGCGCAGAATCGGATGCAGACGGCTCTCGGCAATCTCGACCTGCGCCAGGTAGTCCGGGAGGAGCGCGATGCCGAGCCCGCCGATCGCCGTCTCGATCATCGTCGAGAACTGGTCCATCTGCATTCCCTCGGTCGCGGGCCGCGCGCCGCCTTGTGCCTCGAACCACGCGTCCCATGCTTCCATACGCGTCTCCAGTTGCAAAAGCGGCATTCCGGGGCTTTGTTGCAGGGACCTGTACTGGGATTCACAATGGTTGGTCAGCGGGATAGCCGGTCGGCATGACGCGACCTGCTCCGACCCGCTACCGCCCTGAACTGGGCCGCTTACAATGCCGCGCTGCGTAAGCGTGGCTCGCCGACGCTCTGGTTCGATCCGAAGATGACGTGGGATGCGACACCGACCGGCAGGCGGTGCGGCCAGCAGGCCTACAGCGACGAGGCGATCCAGGCCTGTCTGACGATCCAGATCCTGTTCGGGCTGCCACTCCGGCAAACGGCAGGCTTTGTCGCGAGCTTGCTTCGGTTGGCGGGACTGGACTTGTCGGTCCCCGACTACAGCACGCTGTGCCGGCGTCAGCGGACCTTGGCAGTCAGGCTGCCCTACCGGGGATCGAAGGGGCCACTGCATCTGCTGGTGCCCTTTCGGGACGTCACTGCGTGATGCCCTGACGGGTAACAGACAGCACCGGGATCAAGGTTCGGGGCGAAAGCGAGTGGCATGTGCGTAAGCATGGCGGTTCCCGCCGACGCGTGTGGCGCAAGGTCCACCTGGGCATCGACGGGGCGACGATGGAAGTCCGGGCCGTCGAGATCACCGGTAGCCACGTTGGCGATGCGCCCGTGTTGCCGAACCTGATCGGTCAGATCTCTGCGGACGAGGAGATCGGGCCGGTCACAGCCCCCTTTCGGGACATCGTTACGCGATGCCCTGCCGGGCAGCGGACGGCGCCTATGATACTCGCCGCTGCCACGATGCGATCGCCGACCGCGGCGCGAGTGCCGTCATTCCGCCCCGCCGGAACGCGCGGCCATAGAAGCCGGACACCGCCGGCGCCACAGCTCGAAACGAAGCCCTGCGGGCGTCGAAGTACCTGGGCCGATCCCTCTGGCGACGTCTGACCGGATACCACCGCCGGAGCCGCATCGAGACGAAGATGCACTGCATGAACCGAAGGTCCGGGAAGCGAAACTGCTGGGTCAGCGTCTCATGGCGCGCGATTTTGATCGCCAGGTCGCCGAGTTCCAGGTCCGCATCGCCGTGCTCAACCGCTACACCGCCCTCGGCATCCCCGTCACCAAACCCGCAGGATAAGTCCGTCCGGGGAAGGGGGCAGTCCGCCCGGTAGCCGGTCCGTGCAACAAAGCCGTCCGGAGCCGTCATGGAGCGTGCTGAACGGCTCACTTGGGCGCATTGCGATCCGTTCGACCGGATCATCGTCGCGACCGCGCTCGAACGCGCAATACCGGTCGTCTCGAAGGACGAGAGGTTAGACACCGTGCCGGATGAAGGGATGCAGCGGATTTGGTAAGAACAGTTCGTAAGCTACGAAATTTTTTAAGTTTTAGATGTTGCAACCGAGTAGAAGTGTCGCTCGGGCTGCAAAGCAGAAATGTCGCGAGTGCGGCGGTTGGGGGCGGCCGGACAGAGTGCAGACGTCAAGGATCGGAGCCTTGACCGGCCGCCTGCGCAGCTTTCGACTTGGCGATGCGGGCCGCCGCCGAGGTCCAGCCATCGTTCCTGCGTCCGGTCGGCATATAGGGAGTGCGCTGCTTTCCGGCGGGGCGGGTTTTCGGCGGGGCCTTGTCCTGTTCTGCCTCGATGAACTCCAGGACCGCGCTCAGGTGCTTGTTCCCGGTGATCGCGGCATGGGTGACGCGCTGATCCTTGTCGAAGACCCTGTAGAGCAAGCGGACGCCCTTCCAGCGGACCTCCAGCCGACCGTCCGGGAAGACATGGGTATCGACGTACCTGCCTGCGAGACCGCAGGTGACGTCGTTCTCCTCGAGGATGATCCGTTTGCGCTCGTACGACAGGGAGAGCTGCGCTCCGACATAGCGCTGGTCCCTCGGACAGAGAACGTCGTGCAAGCGAGCGGGTTCGGCATTCAGCGCCCGGTGCAGGTCGTCGGGCCGGCGCGGCACCTTGGCAAAGCGGGCGTTGTGGCGATCCGTGAAGCCGGGCAGGAAGTCGTTCGCCGCCGCGATGCCGCAGATGCCCGCGAGCCGCAGTTCCTTGACCGGGCGATCCTGCAGCGTCCGGTTCGCACGCTCGACACGGCCCCTGGCCCGGGAGCTGTTCGCGCACAGGGTCCCGACGTTCAGCCCGTTCAGGGCACGACCGAACTGCGTCATGCCGTGACCTGTTCTCGCTGCCTGTCTGGCGACACGAAACACCGTGTGCTTGTCGCTGTAGAAGACGACCGGCCGACCGTGGTTGGCCAGGTACAGCTCCAATGCCTCGACGTCGCTGAACGTGCTCCCGGACGGCACGAAACGCAGCTGCATCAGCTTGCTCGTCGCGTCGTCGACGAACACGAGCAGCGTGCAGGGCGGCCCGCGATCCTCGAACCAGCGATGATCCGAGCCGCCGGTCCGCACCAGTTCGCCCAGAGCCTCCCGGCGCAATCGAGGCTGATGGAACGTCCGGCGCTGCTGGCGTGCGAGCCAGAGCCCATCGGCCTGTCGCCATTCGCGCAGGGTCTCGCGCGAGACCTTCAGATCATGCTGTTCGAACAGCTTCCCGGCCGCCAGGGGCGGTCCGGAATCCGCATGGCGCTCGCGAACCAGCGCGACGGCGTAATCCCGGATGCCCGGATCGATCCGGTTGTTCGAGACCCCGGCCGCGGGCCCTGTGCCGGATCGCCGCCGCGCCCTCGGCCTCGAAGGCCTTCCTCAGCCTCTGAACCTGCCTGCGACCGAGGCCCAGCAAGTTCGCCGCGTTGGTCGCAGTCATCCGACCCTGGACCACCTGACCAAGGACCGATCCGGTTCAACGCGCGCGCGCCCATCAGAATCCATCCCACAGTCGCACTCCAACCTGATCGTCAAACGGGGAAGCGTGACACTTCTACCTTGCACATGGGGGACAGTTTGACTTCGCGCCTACATCCTTTCTTCTCGTAAGACGACTTATGTAACCCGAAGGCATGGATGGCGCCGGACCTCGCCCCGGATACATCAGCCGAAAAACGGGCCGCCGCCTCAAACGTGGGCGCCCTCCGTCGGCCCGCCGTCGCGGGCGATGGCGCAGAACAGCCCGGTCATGCCGAGCAGGGCATCGCGCGCGAGCGGGCGCAGGACATGCTCGTCGGGGGCGTGCTGGTTGCAGCCCGCATAGGAATGCGGAACCCAGATCGTCGGCAGCGACAGCACGTCGGCGAAGCAGTCGTTCGGCAGCGAGCCGCCGAGATTGGGCAGCAGATGCGGCGTCCGGCCGGTCGCGGCCTCGAGTGCCCGCGCGGCGAAGCGGACCCAGGGGTGGTCGGGATCGAGCCGCGTCGCCGGAAACGTGCCGCGCTCGGCCGGGACGATCCGGACCCCCTCGAACCCGCAGGCGTCGAGATGGCGGCGCAGGGCCGGCACGATGTCCTCCACCTCCGTCCCGACCACGAAGCGGAGCTGGCACGTCGCGCGCGCGTGACCGGAGATGGCGTTGACCGGCGCTTCGGGCACGCCCGAGACCATCGCGAGCACCGCGAAGCTGTTCCAGCCGAAGACCCGCTCCGCCGGGCTCAGATCGGCCTCGCCCCAATCGGCGTCGAGCGCGGGTCCCGCCTCGACCGCGGGCAGCCTGGCCAGAACCTCCCGGATGCGCGGCGTCAGGCTGTCGGGGCGCCATTCGGGCACCCGGATCCGGCCCCGCGCATCGGTGATGCAGGCCAGCGCATGGGCGAGGACGATGGCCGGGTCGGCGAGCAGGCCGCCGAAATTGCCCGAGTGATGCGCGCCCTCGCGCAGATCGACGCGCAGGTCGAACAGCGCCCCGCCGCGTGCGCCGGTGAAGATCGTCGGCACGTCCGGCACGAGCCGCGGCCCGTCCGACGCGATCAGAACATCGGCCGCCAGCAGCGCCCGGTTCGCCGCGCAGAAGGTCCGCAGGCCGGGGGAGCCGTTCTCCTCCCCCGTCTCGATCAGGACCTTGACGTTGAAGCCGAGCCGTCCCCGCGCCGCCAGCACGGCGTCGAGCGCCCGGAGGTTGATCAGGTGCTGGCCCTTGTTGTCGGCGGTGCCGCGCCCGTAGAGGCGGTCGCCCTCCTCCCGCAGCTCGAAGGGGGCAAGGCCGTCGCGCCAGCGGTCCTCCTGCGCGCGGATCACGTCGCCGTGGCCGTAGGTCAGGATTGTCGGCAGCGCCGGATCCTCGATCCGCGCCGCCGTCAGGATCGGGCCGGCCCCCGCGGGGTTCCCGTGAACGCGCGTTTCGAAGCCCATGCCGTCGAGCATCGGAATCATCGCCTCCTCGAGATAGGCCAGCAGGTGCGGCGCGCCGCGCGGATCCTGGCTTTCGGTCGGATGGGCGACGAGCGTGGCGAGCTCGCGCCGGAACCCGCCCCCGTCGAACCAGGCGGCTGCATGGTCGCGGGCGGCGTCCTCGAAGCGCATCGGATGTCCTTTCAGATCTCGGTCGCGGTCCCTGCGACGCCAGAGGGTCGTGGCGGCGCGTTCGTGGCAGGATCGACAAGCCGGCGTCGCGGCGCAAGGGCGCGTGCGCCCCGTGCGCACCGTAGGGGATCTGCGCGGAATCCCGCTGGCCGGTGTCTGCGCGACTGGCGAGCGGGGCGATTTTCGCGTATTAACCATTCGCGCGAAAACGAACCGGAAGACGTCATGCAGGTTCGGACGGGGGCCTTGCCCGATCACAACGATGGCAGGAGCGACCCGGAACGCGAGGCGATCCGGAAGCTCATGGATCCCGAGGCCCTGGAGGCGCGGCTCGCGGTCGCGCGCGCGCGTCGCGCCGAGGTGCTGGCCGCGAAGGCCGCCAAGGTGCAGCAGGCGGAGCCCGGCCCCGGGTCGAAAAAGCCCGAGGTCGCGGACAACCCTGTTCCCTCCGACCGCAAGCGTCCTCTTCGCCCGAGGCCCGAAGGCGCTCCGTCGCCGGACCTTCGCGCGCCCGGTCCGGGGCTGCCCGCCCTCGCCGGAGGCCGGCCGATCCGCTCCACCGATGGCGAACCCGCGAGGCCGCTGCGCCCGGTGGCGGTGATCCATGACACGGATCGGTCCGCCTCCGCCCCCCGCGCGGCGATGCCCGGCGCCTCCGGACTGCGTGTCGTGTCGCCCGTCGTCACGGAGCGGAAGCGCCGGACCCCCGTGCTGGCCGCCGCCGTTCTGCTCGCAGGCATCGCGCTCGGGGCCGCCTCCACCCTCGTCCTGCAATTCCAGGGCTGGCAGATCGCCATCGTGCCGCCCGCCGCGGACGAGGCCGCGTCCACGGTCCGCGCGCAGACGGCGTCGGAGCCGGCCAAGATCGCGACGGCGGAACAACCCGCCCCTGCGCCCTCCGCCGCGACGCCTGCGGCGGGTCCGGAGGACGCCGCCCCGTCCTCGGTTCCACCTCGCACGGGATCGGAGGGGCGCCCCGCCCTCGCCAACGATGCGGCCGCCGACGGCGAAGTGGCGTCCGTGCCGGACGCGCTCCCCGCCCCCGGCCCGCCGGTCCGTGCCGGTTCGCGGCCCGGGCTCGCGCCGGCGGACGCGGTCGGAACCGGGGACGCGACCCCTGTCGCACCGCTCCGACCGGGCGCGGTGCCGCCCGCCGCGACCGCCGTGCAGAGGCCGGTATCCGACGACGGCGCATCCGTTCCACCGGCTTTGCCGCAAGACGCCAAAACCGGCCCGGTTGCCCTGGCCACGGCGTCGCCGGCGACGCTCCGGCCCTCCGTGGAGCGCGACGCGCCCCTCGCCCCGCCGGCGAACCCCGCGCCGCCGTCTCAAACAGCAACTGCCGCGCCTCCGGCCTCCCAGCCAGCGAGGGTCGCCGTTCATTACCCCGCCGTCGCGCCGGCGGAGGCCGACCTGGTGTCGGCGGAGCTATCGGATGCCGGTTTCGCCGACGTCACCGTTTATCCCGCCTCCATCCGCATCAGCTCGACGCAGGTGAGGTTCTACCACGAAAGCGACCGGGCGGCCGCCGAAGCGGTCGCCGCCTCCACCTCGACGGCGTTCGACGGCGCGGCGGTCGCCGTGCGCAGCTTCACGGATGCGGGAGCGCGGCCGCCGGAAGGCTTCCTCGAAGTCTGGCTGCAGGGCGAGGGCGCGCCGCCCGTGGCACGGGCGCGCGCCGCCGCGCCCGCAACGCGCGCCGCGTCGGAGGATGCCGTGTCCCGCGCCGCCACCGCCGCCCGCCGCGTCACGCAGCAGGAACGCGAGCGGCAGCGCCTCGCCGGCGCGGTCGAGCGGCTTCTCCTCGATCAGCTGGAATAGAGCGGATCCGCGACGCCCGGGGATCGCCGGGGCCGAAGCGCCGCGCATGACGTGACCGGCGCGACGGCGCGCGAGACTTTCGCTCGGTGGCCCGGACCGCTATTAACGATTTTGGGGAAACGCGGTCGAGAGGCCGTCGGGAGGGGAACGGGACAGATGAAGCGGAGATATGCCGTCGCGATCTCGGCCATGGTCATGGCCATGCCGTTCGGCCACACCGCCTCTGCGGCCGACCCGACGCTGGAGCAGCTGGAGGTGATCCAGGATTTGCTCGAGTCGAACGATGTCGCCCGGTTGCGGCTCTACCTGGCCGAGAATCCGGAGCTGCTGCAAGGTTACACGGACCTGTCGCGCCTTCTCGGACAGTTCATGGCGGAATCGCGCAACATGATCGGATTTCTGGGCATCGGCCAGCCGGAGGAGGAGGATTCCGCGAGCGCCCAATCGGCCTCCGTCTACTAGATGCGGCTGGAGCCGGGACCGGACGCCGCCGGCGGTTTCCGTCTGCCGTCGGGCCGCCGGCGCCGCGTGGCCCTGGTGCTCGACCCCCGGTTCCCGGGCGGAACCTCGAGCGCGGTGGCCGCCGAGATCCGGGCCCTCGCGCCGGCGGTCGATCTCCGCGTCGTCGGGATCGAGACCGCGATGTTCCGGGGCCGGGAGGTGAACACGGCGCTTTCCGACGCGCTGGAGGGTGAGGGGCTCGACCTCGTATGGGCCCCGCCCGTCGTCCGCGCCGACACGATCGTCTTCCACAACCCGTCCGCGCTGAAGTTCGACACGGCGCTGCCGGTGCGGTTCAGCTGCGCCTCCGCCGTGCTGGTCACGCACGAGAACTTCCTTCGTCCCGGCGGCGGCGAGGGCTTCGACGTCGCGCATTGCCTGTCCCTCCTCGAATCCCGTCTCGTCGCGTCGTCGCGCTGGCTCGCGCCCGTCTCGGCCACGAACCGTCGCTCCGTCGAGGAATGGCTGCGGCAGACGGATGCGTCCTGGGCGCTGACCCCGTTCGACTGGTTCAATATCTGCGACATGCCCGTCCGGCCGCCGACCCGCGCGCCGCGGGACCGTCGGGGGCGGCATTCGCGTCCGGGAGCGGAGAAGTTTCCGCCGACGGAGTGGATGCTGCGGCATTTCCCCGCCCATGCGGAGCGCGTGGTCATCCTCGGCGGCGACGGCTTCCTGTCGGAGCCGGACGACGTGCCCGCCCACTGGGACCTGCGCCGGTTCGGCGAAACGGAGGTCGCGCGCTTCCTGGAGGAGATCGACTTCTTCGTCTATTTCACGCATCCGCTCTGGCGCGAAAGCTTCGGCCGCGTCATCGCGGAGGCCATCGCCGCTGGCAAGGTGGTCCTGACCGATCCCGCGACGGCGGAGAATTTCGGCCCCGCCGTGGTGGCGACCGGCCCGGAGGAGGTCGACGCGACGATCGCCCGCTTTCTCGCCGCGCCCGCCGAGTACGCGGCCTTCGCGGCGCGGGCGCAGGACTGGCTCGCGCGGTTCCGGCCGGAGGCGTTCCGCGCCGCGGTCGGCGGGGGCCTTTCGCAGCTGGAGGCGCGGTCCGATGTTCTTCTGTGACACCTGCGGAGCGGAAACGCGGCATCTCGAGGATCTGGCGGTCTTCGTGAGCCAGCTCGCCGCGGCGGGCTTCCCCGCCCGCATCCACGCGGATTCGGTCCCGCCAGACCTGCGCCGGAACCTGCAATTCGACCTCGCGCCCTATCTCGGCGACACCCGCCCCGAGGCCGGGGACGAGGTGCTTCTCCTGGCGGCGCATCGGCTGTCGGACCAGAAGCTTGTCGCGCTGCGGCGCCTCGCGGGCGGATCCGTGCGTTGCCGGGCCTTCGGCACGTTTCCGAGCCGGCAGGCGGCGATCGGCCTGCGGGCGAGGCTCTCCTACGTCTTCGGCACCGAGCCGGAGCTGCACGACCTGCCGGAGCGCGACTGGTCCGGCCCGGCCGGCGCCGCCGGCCCGATCTTCGGAACGCCCCGCCACGGCGGACCCGCCGCGATCCCGCGCCTCCTCCTCGTCGAGCCGGACCTCGCCGATCCGCGCGAGGCGGCGGGCGTCACCGCCCTCGCGCTGTCGCGGCGCTTCCGTGTGACCGTGCTGACGAACGGTCGCGCCAAGCGGGAATGGCAGGCGGCGCACGGCATCGGGGTACCGGTCTTCCATTACGGCGAGGTGCTGCCCGCCGACCTCGCGGAGCGGGTCGACATCTGCGCGACGTTCGCGCCGCTTCTGGGGAACTACCGGCTCCAGTGCCTCGTCGCGACGCTCGGCCGTTCGGGGGTGCCGCTGCTCGACGCCACGCCCGGCCATGCGGTCGCCGCCGCGCTGGAACTCTTCGTGCGCGCGCCGGTCGACACCGCGACGCTCGCGCCGTTCCTGGACGCGGAGATCCTGCCCAACCTCGCCGAACTCGGACGCCGGACCGCCGGATCGCGGGCCGCCGAGGGCTTCGCCCCCGCGACGGCGATGCCCGGCCTCGGCCCCCCCGCGCCGGCCGCCCCCCCGCCGTCCGACCCCGCGCAAGGCCGCGCGCCGCTGACCTTCGTGCCGACGAACGGCATCGGCCTCGGCCACGCGCAGCGTTGCGCGCTGGTCGCGCGCGAGTTGACCGCGCCCGCCCCCGTCTTCGCCGCCTTTCCGAGCTGCACCCGCCTCGTGAAATCCTACGGCTTCGACGTCATGCCGCTGATCCAGCGGAGCGATTTCCACCGGCAGAGCTTCGAGAACGACCTCGCGAACCATACCCGCCTCCGCGCGCTGACGGCGGGGGGGCGGACGCTCGTCTTCGACGGCGGCTACGTGTTCGACTCCATCTACCGCACGATCCTGGAGAACCGGCTTCGCGGCGTCTGGATCCGTCGCGGCCTGTGGCAGACGACGCAGGACAATTCCGTGGCGCTCGACCGCGAGAAGGTGTTCGCGCGCGTGGTCGTGCCCCTCGAGGCCTTCGCGGAACTCAACACCCGCTATTCCCACGGCGATCACGTGCGCGAGGTCGGACCCGTGGTCCGCCGCACGACGCTCCCGGCCGAGGCGCGCGCCGCGTTTCGCGCATCCCTGACCGAGCGCTACGGCGTCCGCTTCGATCACCTCGTGGTCACCCTGCTCGGCGGCGGGATCGCGGCGGACCGGGGCGCGCAGATCCAGGCGCTCTGCGGCATGATGGAATCGCGGCGCGACACGCTCCATCTCGTCGTCGTCTGGCCCGGCGCACGGCAGGAGGCCGGCTGGTTCGGATGGCGGCGGAGCCGCGTGGTCCGCACCGGGCGGGCCGGCATCCTGCTCGCCGCGGCCGATCTCTGCGTGGCCGCCGGCGGCTACAACCTCTTCCACGAGGTGCTCTACAACCGGACGCCCGCGATCTTCCTGCCGCAGACCGGCGCCTTCATGGACGACCAGAGGGCCCGGGCCGGCGCGGCGCGCGAGCGGGGTCTGGCCGCGCTCGTCGAGCCGAACGAGCTTGCCCGGCTCGAACGGGAGCTTTCGCGCTTCCTCGCGCGCGGCGAGGCGGCGGCGGCGGCGGCGCGGCTTCGCCGGATCGAACTGCCGGAACCGGGCAACCGCGCCGCCGCGCGCGCCATCGAGGAGGTGCATGACGATGATGCCGGATTACTGGACGATACTGACGCGGATCGCGCCGCATCGCGCCGATGACATCGACGACCTGACGGCGCTCTTCGATCCCGCGCCCGTTCCTCCGGGCCGCGACGTCTTCCCCGCCATCGGCGCCCTGCCCCTGCCCGAGCCGCGCTTCAAGCGCGAGGATGCGATCTGCGTCGGCTTCCGGGTGACGGGCGAAGGGCCGGACGCCGCCGAACGCGCCATGCGCCTCGCCGCGCTGGCGCTGGAGCGGGACGTGGAGATCGTCATCCTGTCCGAGGACGGGCAGGCCGGGCTGGAACGCTTCGGCTTCCGCGTCGAACGCGTCCCCGGCCCGGATGCCGGGGCGCACGGGGTCTGGATGGAGCAGGTGCGCCGGTTCTGGGGTCTCGACCAGATCCTGTAGGCCCTGCCCCGCGCGCCGTCAGGGCGACACGATCTCCAGCGTGGTCGCGGCGTACCAGTCGCTGACCGCCCGGATATCGGCGTCCGACAGCTCCGCCGCGATCGGGCCCATCACCTCGCTTTCCCGCCTGCCGGAGCGGAATGCCTTGAGCTGCGTCTCCGTATAGATGCTGTTCTCGCCCGCGAGGTTCGGCGCGTCCTCGATCACCGAGATCCCGTCGGCGCCGTGGCACGCGCTGCAGAGCTCGGGCGCGTCGGACGGGTCCGCCGAAAGGCTCGCGACCGGGCGGTGGGAGGCGTACCATGCCGCGAGATCGGCGATCTGCGCGTCCGACAGCGACGCCGCGACGACGCTCATCATCTCGTTCACCCGCGCGCCCGACCGGAACGCCTCGAGCTGCCGCGCGAGATAGGGGGCGGGCTCCCCGCCGATATTCGGCGCCACGGGGATCTGCGCGACCCCGTCCAGCCCGTGGCAGGTGCGGCATTGCCCGGCCAGCGCGCGCCCGGCCTCCGGGTCGCCCGCCTGCGCGGCGAGCGGCCCGGCGAGGAAAACCCCGCCGAGCGCCAGTGCGAAAAGCTTCACTCGCGGCCCTCGTAGCTGATCCTGTAGATCGCGCCGACAAGGTCGTCGGACACCAGAAGCGAGCCGTCGCGAAGCTGCGCCACGGCGACGGGCCGGCCCAGATACTCGCCGTTCTCGTCGAGCCAGCCTTCCGCGAACGGCTCGGTCGTGGCGTTGCCCTCCGCGTCGAGCGTGGTGACCATCACGCGCGCGCCCACCGGCTCGGTCCGGTTCCAGGAGCCGTGCTGCGCGGAGAAGATCGCGTTTCGGTAGCGGTCGGGGAACATCGAGCCGGTGTAGAAGGTCATGCCCAGATCGGCCGCATGCGCCACCGTCTCCACCACCGGCATCACCACGTCGGCGGGCGGCTCCTCGCCCTCGTACTCCGCCGTGCGGACGTCGCCGCCGCCGTAATACGGGAAACCGAAATGCTGGCCCATCCCGGTCTGGCGATTGATCTCGCCCGGCGGGATGTCGTCGCCCATGCCGTCCACCTGGTTGTCGGTGAACCACAGCTCGCCGGTCTCCGGGTGGAAGTCGTGGCCGACCGAGTTGCGGATGCCCAGCGTGTAGACCTCCCGCTCCGTGCCGTCGGTGTTCATGCGGATCATGCCGCCGATGCCCTGTTCGGTGTAGAGGTCCATCTTCTCGGGCGGCGGCACGTTGTGGGGCTGGCCCAGCGAGATGTAGAGCTTGCCGTCCTCCGGGCCCATCCGGCAGACGCGGGCGGAATGGTTGAAGCTCTCCTCCTCCGGGGGGATCAGCTCGCCCTGCGCCACGACCTGACCCACGGCGACGTCGGGGCTTTCGTAGAAGAACTCGGCGGCGGGAAAGACCAGGACGCGGTTCTGCTCCACCGTGTAGAGCATGCCGTCCGGCCCGAAGCACACGCCGTTGGGGATCGTGAAGGTCAGCGAGGGCGCGAAGTCCTTCACCTCGTCGGCCACGCGATCCTTGTTGCGGTCGGTGACCGCCCAGATCTTGTCCTTGCGGGTGCCCACGAAGGTCACGACCCCCTGCGGGCCGACGGCCATGTGCCGGGCGTCGGGCACGATCGCGTAGAGCTCGATCTCGAAGCCCTCGGGCATCTCGATCCGGTCGAGCGTTTCGCGGATGCCGTCGGCGAACGGTCCCTCCTGCGCGATCTGCTGAAAGCTCGTCGTGCCGGTCGACTGCATGTTCTGCAATCGCTCGATGTTGTCGGGCAGCTCCGCCTGCTGCGCCAGGGCGGGCCCGACCGGCAGCGCCAGCGTTCCCGCGAGGATCGTCGTCGTCAGGTATCTCATCGTGGCATTCCTCCCTTTACCGTGCCCCCGGCCCGACCGGCTTCGACGGCGACGGAACTTCCCGTCGCCGCCGCGACGGGCCTCCGGTTCCGTGCGCGCGCCCCGAAACGGCCGGGCGGCGGGCCCGGTCAGGATGGGCGACGCCTTCGTTTCGCGCAACTGTTTCGCGACGCTGCGACAGTTGGCCCGCGGCCCGGCCTTTTTGAGCCGGGCGGCCGGTCGGAGGCCGCCCAGGCGGCCGCCGCGCGCCCTAGACCCGCGCGCCCCGGGTCAGCGCCCCGACAGAGCGTGCGATCGAGGTCCGGTCGATGCCGAAATGCGCCGCGAGGTCGCCGATCGTGCCGGTCTGCCCGAAATGCTCCACCCCGTGCGGGATCGTCCGGTGCCCCGCCACCGCGCCGAGCCAGGACAGCGTCGCCGGATGGCCGTCGAGCACGGTGACGAGGACGCAGTGGCGCGGCAGCTCGCCCAGGAGGCGCTCCGCATGGGATGTCGCGCCGGCATTGCCCCGCGCCCGCTCCCGCTGCGCGGCGGTCCAGCCGGCGTTGAGCCGGTCGGCCGAGGTGACGGCGAGCACGGCCACGTCGCGGCGATGCTCCCCGATCATGCCGGCCGCCGCGATCGCCTCGTCGGCCACGGCGCCCTGATAGGCGATCACGACCGCGCAGTTCGGGCCGGGGCGGCGCAGCCAGTAGGCGCCGTCGATCGTGCCCTGCCGGAAGGTGTCGTCGGCGCGACGGCCCGGCTGCTCCAGCGGCTTCGTGGTGAGCCGGAGATAGACCGAGCCGCCGGTCTCGTCGCGGAGCCAGGTGCGCTCGTCCGGGTCGCCCTCGCCGTCGCGCTGCAGGTAGTCGAAGGCCCATTCCATGATCACCGCGAGCTCGTCGGCGAAGGCCGGCTCGAACGCGGCGAGCCCGTCCTGCGCCATGCCGGTGAGCGGCGTGCCGATCGACTGGTGCGCGCCGCCCTCGGGCGCGAGCGTGACGCCCGAGGGCGTGCCCACGATCATGAAGCGCGCGTCCTGGTAGCAGGCGTAGTTCAGGGCATCGAGGCCGCGATGCACGAAGGGGTCGTAGACCGTGCCGATGGGGATGACGCGCCGGCCCCACAGGCTGTGCGCCAGCCCGGCGGCGCCGAGGAGCAGGAACAGGTTCATCTCCGCGATGCCGAGCTCCACGTGCTGCCCGTCGGGCGCGAAGTTCCACTTCGCCACGGACGGGATGCGGTGGTCGATGAAGGCGTCGGCCAGCGCCTCGCGCGCGAAGAGCTTTCGGCGGTTGACGAAGGCGCCGAGCCCCGTCGTCCCCGTGACGTCGGGCGAGGTGGTGAGGATGCGCGCGGCGAGCGCGCTGTCGCCGCGGGCGAGCGCGTCGAGGATCTTGCCGAAGGCGGCCTGCGTCGAGATCTCCCGGTCGGCGACGGCGGGGATGGCGGGCACGTCGAGCCGCGCGTCGCCGTGGCGGCGCGGTCCGGCGGCGAAGAACGGGACGCGGGCCAGCTCCTTTTCGAGCGCGGGCCGGTCCGGAACGGTGGCGAAGCGCTCCCATTCCTGGCCCTCCGGCACGCCCATGTCGGCCTGCCACTCCGCCATCTGCGCCTTCGTCATCAGGCCGCCGTGGTTGTCCTTGTGCCCCGCGATGGGCGTGCCCCAGCCCTTGATCGTGTAGGCCAGAAAGCAGGTCGGCCGGTCGTGGTCGATCGCGGCGAAGGTCTCCGCCATCGTTTCCACGCAATTGCCGCCGAGATTCTCCATCAGCGCGGCCAGCGCCTCGTCGTCGCGCCGGTCGAGCAGTGCCGTGACGTCGCCCTGATCGCCCAGATCGTCCATCAGCCGCTCGCGCCAGACGGCGCCGCCGCGATAGGTCAGCGCGGCGTATTCGACGTTGGGGCAGGCATCGATCCAGTCGCGCAGCGTCTCGCCTCCGGGCTCGGCGAAGGCCGCGCGCTGCAGCGCGCCGTACTTCACCTTGACCACGTCCCAGCCGAAGGCGTCGAAGATCTTCTCGATCCGCCCGAACAGCCCCTCCCGCACGATCCCGTCGAGCGACTGGCGGTTGTAGTCGATGATCCACCACGTGTTGCGGAGGTCGTTCTTCCAACCCTCCTGCAGCACCTCGTAGACGTTGCCCTCGTCGAGCTCCGCGTCGCCCACCAGCGCGACCATGCGGCCAAGCGGCACGTCGCCCCATTCCTTCGCCGCGATGAAGTCCTGCACGATCGAGGCCAGCGCGGTGATGCCCACGCCGAGGCCGACGGAGCCGGTCGAGAAGTCGACGTCGTCGATGTCCTTGGTGCGGCTGGGATAGCTCTGCGCGCCGCCGAAGCCGCGGAAATTCTCCAGCTTCTCGCGGGTCTGGTTGCCCATGAGGTAGTGCATCGCGTGGAAGATCGGAGACGCATGCGGCTTCACCGCGACCCGGTCCTCGGGGCGGAGCGCGGAGAAATAGAGCGCGGTCATGATCGACACCATGGACGCCGAGGAGGCCTGATGCCCCCCGACCTTGATCCCGTCCGCCTTGGGGCGAAGGTGGTTGGCGTTGTGGATCATCCAGTGCGACAGCCAGAGCAGCCGCTGCTCCACGATCCTGAGTTGCGTGCCGTCCATGTCGCGTCCTCCTCGCTCGTTGCCGTCCCCCCGCGGGGGGTCCGGTTGCGTCGAGGCATGACCGAATCCGCGCCGCAGGTGAAGCCATCGGGCGGCGCTTTCGCGTCCCGTCGCGTCCGCCCGACCGCCGGGCCGGACCATGATCCGGCGTTTCGGGACGTTTCCCGCATGACGCCGCGCGTTTCCCCTGTAGGCTCGCCGCATCGGCCGGAAGGGACACGCGCCATGACGAAGCCTCGTTTCCGCGGCAGCTTCACCCAGCAGGAGCCGATCTGCGAGGCGGGGATCGCGGCGGCGCTCGCGGTGATGCGCTCGGGCCGCCTCCATCGCTACAACACCGCGGCGGACGAGACCGCGGAGGCGGCGCTGCTGGAACGGGACTTCGCGGCATGGCAGGGCGCGCGCTTCTGCCTCGCGGTGACGTCGGGCGGTCAGGCGATGCAGATCGCCATGCGCGCCGCGGGGGTGGCTCCGGGCGACACGGTGCTCACCAACGCCTTCACGCTGGCCCCCGTCCCCGGCGCGATCGCGGCAATCGGCGCGCGGACGGCGCTCGTGGAGATTACGCCCGACCTCGTGCTCGACCTCGAGGATTTCGACGCGAAAGCCCGCGCGACCGGCGCGCGCTGGCTCCTGCTGTCGCATATGCGCGGGCATCTGTGCGACATGGACCGGCTCACGGAGATCGCCGCCGCGCGGGGCGTGACCGTGATCGAGGATTGCGCCCATACGATGGGGGCGGCCTGGGCCGGACGACGCTCGGGCGGCTTCGGGCTGGCGGGGTGCTTCTCGACGCAGACCTACAAGCACATGAATTCCGGCGAGGGCGGTCTGCTGACCTCCGACGACGAAGGCTTCATGGCGCGCGCGACGATCCTGTCGGGCTCCTACATGCTGCACGACCGCCACGGCGCGGGGCCGCAGGCGGAGGCCTTCGCCGACGCCCGGCTCGACATGCCCAACCTGTCGGCGCGGATGGACAATCTGCGCGCCGCGCTGCTGCGGCCGCAGATCGCGCGGCTCGACGCCAACTTGGACCGCTGGAACGCGCTGCACGACCGGCTGGCCCATCGGCTGCGCGACCACCCTGCCCTGCGTCTGCCGGCCCGCCCGCCGGAGGAGCGCTATGTCGGCTCCTCGATCCAGGTCACGATCCCCGGCATCGGCGCGGAGGCGGCCGCCGCCTTCGTGAACCGCGCCGCCGCCGACGGGGTGGAGCTGAAGTGGTTCGGCGCGCCGGCGCCCGCGGGCTTCACCTCGAGCCACCGGAACTGGCGCTACGTGCCGGCGCAGACCCTGCCGCGAACGGATGCGATCCTGTCCGGCCTTTTCGACATGCGCCTGCCGCTGACCTTCGGCCCGGCGGATTGCGATGCCATCGCGGAGGTCATCCGCGACACCGCCGACGCGACGGGCCGCGCCCGCTCCGCGTGAGGCCCCCCTCAGGTCACGGTCACGTCGAGCGTGCCGAGCCCCTCGATGCTGGCCGCCATGACGTCGCCGCGCGCCACCGGGCCGACGCCCGAGGGCGTGCCGGACATGATGACGTCGCCGGCGGCGAGCTCGAAATACTCCGACAGGTAGGCGATCATCTCCGGCACCTTCCAGATCATCTGGTTCAGGTCGCCCGCCTGCGTCACGGCGCCGTTCACGCGAAGCTCGATCCGGCCCTCCGCGAGGGGACCGGTCCCGGCGACGGGATGCAGCGGGCCGACGGGGGCGGAGCGCTCGAACGCCTTGCCGATCTCCCAGGGCCGGCCCATCTTCTTGGCCGTGCCCTGCAGGTCGCGCCGGGTCATGTCGAGGCAGATGCCGTAGCCCCACACATGGGAAAGCGCGTCCGCCACGGCGATGTCGCGCCCCCCCGTGCCGAGCGCGACCAGAAGCTCGACCTCGTGATGCACGTCCTCGCTTTTCGCGGGGTAGGGAAAGGTGCCGGACGGATCGAGATTGTCGGGGTTCTTCTGGAAGAAGAAGGGCGGCTCGCGGTCCGGGTCGTGCCCCATCTCGATGGCATGGGCCGCGTAGTTCCGCCCGATGCAGTAGACGCGGCGCACCGGAAAGGCGCCGCCGCCCCGCACCGGGATCGTGGGCGGGGGCGGAGGCGTGATCGCGTAGTCGGGCATGGAATGACCTCGGTGCATCTGTTCACGGACGGTCATACGTCGCCCCGCGCGGAACGCCAATCCGGCGCGGAGGCTCAGTTCGCCACCAGGCGCGGCAGCCAGGTGGACAGCGCCGGAACGTAGCTCACCGCCAGCAGCACGAGGATGTTGGTGGCGAGAAACGGCAGGATCGCGCGCACGACCGGCGCGAGCGGCAGCCGCGCGATGCCCGCGCAGACGAACAGGCAGACCCCGACCGGCGGCGTGGTCAGCCCGATCATCAGGTTCAGCACCGCGAAGGTGGCGAAGTGGATCGGGTCGATCCCCACCGCCTGCGCCAGTTGCAGGAGCGGCACGAACAGGATGATGAGCGCGGCGATCGTCTCCATGAACATGCCGACGAAAAGAAGCAGCAGGTTGATGATGAGGATGACGAAGATCGGGTTGTCCGAGATCCGCAGCACCCCGTCGGCGATCGACTGCGGAATGCGCTCGGAGACGAGGATCCAGCCGAACACGTTGGCGAAGCCCACCAGCGCGAGGATGCCGGCGGAGGCCACCGCGCTGTCGGTCACGATGCCCGGCACCGCGCGCCACGGAAGCTCCCGGTAGATCACGCCGCCGACGAGGAGGGCGTAGACGCTGGCGACGATCGCGGTCTCGGTCGGCGTGGCGAGCCCCGACAGCAGGCCGTAGATGATGAGCCCCGTCATCGCCAGCGCCCAGGAGGCGGAGCCGAAGGCGCGGACCACCTCGCCCCAGCCCTGCCAGTCCTGGCGCGGAAAGTTGCGCCTGCGCGAAATGACGTAGCACGTCACCATCATCGCGAGGCCCATGAGGATGCCGGGGATCGCGCCCGCGACGAACATCTGACCCACGGAAATGCCCGCGAGCGAGCCCACGATGATCATCGGCACCGAGGGCGGGATGATCGGCCCCACGGTGGAGGAGGCGGCGGTGACGGCGGCGGAGAAGTCGGCCGGGTAGCCCGCCTTCTTCATGCCGGGGATCATCACGCCGCCGATCGAGGCCGCGTCCGCCACCGCCGTGCCGGTGATCCCGCCGAAAAGCATCGAGGCGGCGATGTTGGTGAGCCCCAGCCCGCCGCGGACCCACCCCACGAGCGCCGAGGCGAAGCGGATGATCCGCCCGGTGATCCCGCCGCGGTTCATCAGGTTCCCGGCGAGGATGAAGCCCGGGATCGACAGCAGCACGAAGACGTCCATGCCCGCATACATCTTCTGCGGGATCGCCACCGGGTTGAGCCCGGCCACGAGGATGTAGGCCAGCGAGGCGAGGCCCAGCGTCACCGCCACGGGCACCCCGATGACAAGGCCCCCCACGAAGACCAGGAACAGGATCGTCACGTCCATCGGGTCAGTCCGCCTGCGGCATGTCGCGGGCGGCCGGGCGCCCGTCGGTCGTCCCGGCGAGCATGCCCACCACGCGAAGCACGGCGAAGAACGCCAGAAGCGCCAGCATCAGGAACATGGTGAAATGCACGAGGCTCATCTTCACCCCGAGCGCGGGCGAGGTCTGGAACGCGCCGATCGCGGTGTATTGCCAGGCCATCGGCAGCAGATAGAGCCCGAGCCCCGCGACCAGGATCGCCGAGACCAGCCGGAGCCACCAGGAGACGCGCGGCGGCATGGCCTCCGAGACGACGTCGACGTTCACGAGCTCCCCGGTGCGCAGCGACAGCCCCGCGCCGATGGCCGCGAGGTAGAGCAGCGCGAACCGCGTCAGCTCCTCGCTCCAGACGGGCGAGGCGCCGCCGAGACGGCCCACGACCTGCACGAGCACCGCGCCGATCAGGACCAGGAACGACAGGCCGACCAGCGCGCGGAAGATCGCGACGACCACGGTTTCGAGACTCTGGACGAAGCGCATCCTGCCGCCCTCCGGGGAATGGAACCCGGCGCCGCCGGCATCGCGGCCGGCGGCGCCGGATCGGTGCGGCCTAGTCGGCCCGCTCGGCGAAGAGCGCCTCGACGACCGGCCGGATCTCGTCGCCGACATTCGACAGCACGGCCTCGCGGGCGGCGTCCGCGAAGGCGGCGTTGTCGACCTCGACGAAGGTCATGCCCTGCTCCTCCAGATAGGCGCGGTCCGCCTCGAGGCTCTCCAGGAACAGCTCGCGCTCGTAGTCCTGCGCGATCCGCGCGGCCTCCCCGATCGCGGCCTGGTCCTCCTCGGAAAGCTGGTTCCAGGTCTGCTCCGCGATCGCGAGGTAGATCCAGGACCGGACATGGTCGGTCAGGTTCACGTGGCTCTGCACCTCCGCGAAGCTGGCCGACCGGATCAGCGCGAGCGGGTTCTCCTGCGCGTCGATGGTGCCGTTCTGCAGCGAGGTGAACACCTCGGAGAAGGCCATCGGCGTGGGCTGCGCCCCGAGCGCGGACCAGACGTCGACAAAGAGCGGCACGTTCGGCACACGCATCCGCAGACCGTCCAGATCCTCCGGGCGCTCGATCGGGCGGTTCGAGGTCAGCTCGCGCGGACCGCGGGCGAAATAGGCCAGCGGACGGATCTGCGCGCGCTCGACGATCTGCGCCTCGATCCGGTCGCCGGTCTCGCCGGAGGCCACCTCGTCCATCTGCTCGAGCGAGCCGTAGGCATAGGGCACGGCGAGAAGCGCGGCCATCGGCGCCCAGTTCTGCAGGCTTTCGCCGGTGATCGTCATGTCGACGGTCCCGAGCTGCATGCCGTTGATGAGGTCGATCTCCTTGCCGAGCGACTCGTTGGGGAACACCTCCACGGCGATGCGCCCGTCGGTGAGGCGCTCGACCTCCTCGGCGAAGCGCACCGAAGCCTGATGCCAGGAATTGTCCTCGTTCGCGAGGTGGCCGAGCTGCAGCGTGCGCTCCTGCGCGGCGAGCGGGCCGGCAAGGCTGACCAAGGCCGCCATCGCGACGAATGTCGTCTTGAACGTCATGTGTTTTCTCCCCCGTTGAAGCGATCTGTCTGACCTGCCACCGAAAGGCCGGTTCGGGCAAGTGCGCGATACGGGCACGGCGCCCGCCGGCGCGGTGCGGACTTCGCGTTCGGGTCCGGGATGCCCGACCCCACGCGGACGCGCGCCCTCGCGCGGCGGCGTCGCCCCGGGCCGGCATGCGATCACCGTGCCGGACGCCTCGTGGCCCCGGATCACCGCCGCGTTGACCCCGAAGGAACCGATCCGCCCGTGGGTGCCGCGATGCGGGCCGGAGCCGCGGATGCCGACCGTATGGAGCCCGATGCGCGGGTCACGGGGGGCGCGGCCGCTCTCAGTCGGACCCCCGATCCGCCGGCCCGCACGCGGCGTGATACGCGGCAAGCCGGTTCGCGACGTGCGCGACCGCGAAGGCCTCCGGATCGAACGGCCGGTCGGCCAGGGCGGCGGCGCCCGGCAGGTGCTGCCAGAGGAGCGGCAGCGGCACCCGTCGCCCGTCCAGCGCCGCGAGGAGGCGCGCGACGGCGGCCTCGGCCTCGGGCAACGCCCAGTAGTAGCGGATCCGGTCCGACAGCGAGTAATGCCGCAGCCAGACCGCGTCCGCGCCATCGCCGTAATGGCGCGCCCAATGGCCGGGCTCACCCGTCATCAGCGCCTCCATCGCGCGCATCAGAGGACGGTCGCCGTAACCGGACACGAGGTCCGACGCCACGAGGTCGAGCGCGTAGAGCGCCTCGCGCAGCGCGAAGGTCAGCTCCGGCCCGACCTTCAGGATCGCGAAGCCGTCCGCGACCAGCCGGGCGAGCGGCGCGGTGCCCTGGTAATCGGTCGAATGCGCCTCGAAGACGAAACCCGGCTCCGCGTCGAGCAGGCGGACGAGGTCCCGCGCGGCGTCCGGCTCGTAGCGCACCACGTTGCGGTTGCCGAACTCCACGCCCGGCTGCACGACCAGCGCGATCACGCGCGGCAGCACCGCCTCCAGCCCCTCCGCCGCGAAGCGCTCCCGGTGAACGGCGATGGTGCGCCGCGCGGCCTCCGGCGCGGTGACGGCGACGCTGTCGAGCGCGTGGTCGGCCCCGCCCGGCGGCGGCACCTCGGTCCCGATCACGTAGACCGGGCGCCGGGGATCGTCCGCCGCGACGGCCCCCTCCGCGGCCCGCGCGAGGCGGGCGGCCCGGATCGCGGTGGTCGCGTCGTCCAGCGCCGCCGGCTCCCCCGCGCAGCCCATCGAGGCGTCGAGATGGATCTTGCGGAAGCCCGCCGCCGCATAGGCCTCGACCATCCGCACGGCCTCCGCCATCGCGTCCTCCGCCGGCCGGTCGCGCCAGGGGTTCGGGCCGAGATGGTCGCCGCCGAGGACGATCCGCTCCTCCGGGCAGCCCTCCTCCGCGGCGATCCCGCGGACGAGGCGGGCGAAGTCGGCCGGGCGCATGCCGGTATAGCCGCCCTCGTGGTTCACCTGGTTGCAGGTCGCCTCGATCAGCACCGGCGCCCCGCTCTCCCGCCCGTGCCGGAGCGTCGCGCGCAGCACGAGCGGGTGGGCCGAGCAGACCGAGACGATGCCCGCGGGACGACCCGCGCGGCGATGGCGGGCGAGGTCTTCGAGCGGCGTCATGGGGTTCTCCTCGGGGTCGCGGCGATGAAGGCGTCGAGCTCCGCGCGCGTGGCCGCGCCTTCCATCGGCCCCCGCACCGCGACGTTGCGCGCTCCGGCGGCGCAGGCGTCGTCCAGCGCGCGTTCCGGCGCCATGCCGAGCCGCCGGCAGGTCAGGTAGACCGCGCCGAAGCAATCCCCCGCGCCGGTCGGATCGACCTCCGCGACGGCGAAGGCCGGGGCGTGGCGGGGGTCGCGCCCCGGCCGGAACAGCGTCGCGCCCGCCGCGCCGCGCTTCAGCACGACCTCCCCCACCCCGCGCTCGTGGAGCGCCGCGACGGCCCCGGACCCCGCGACCCCCGCCGCCCGCGCGAGCTCCCCGCCCGAGGGCAGGCAGAGCGCCGCGCGGCCCATGAGATCCGCGAACAGCGCCTCCGTCTCCGCGTCGTGGGCGATCTCCTTGCGGAGGTTCGGATCGACCGAAAGCGACCCGCCCCGCGCGAGGACGATCTCCGCCGCGCGCGCGATGACCTCCCGCGCCGCCGGCATCGACAGCGCGGTGCCCATCACATGGAGGTGCCCCGCGCGGCGCGTCAGCGCCTCGACCGCGGGGGACCAGCCGAACCGCGCTGCGGCGGAATGGGCGATGTTGTAGACGAAGTCGCGCGCGCCGTCGGGACGGTAGCGCACGAAGGCGGAGCCGGTGGGACGCTCCGGATCGACCGCGACGCCGCTCAGCTCGGCGCCGTCGCGGCGCAGGCGGTCCAGATTGACCGCGCCGAAATCGTCGTCGCCGACCGCGCCGATCATCGCCGCCCGCCCGCCGAGCCGGGCGCATTGGTCGATGAAGATGGCCGGGGCGCCGCTCGGATAGGGGCCCGTGAGGTCCAGCACCTCGCGAAAGCCCGCGCCGGGCCGGGTGGCGACGATCTCCACCAGGATCTCGCCCGCGCAGATCGTGGGGCCGAGCGCGTCCGGGGCGATCCCGCGCGTCACGCCGCCCCTCCGCGCGGCGGGCCGGCCACGCCGTTCCCCTGTTCCCCGTGGCCGCGCATCCTGTCCCCCGTTCCGCCCCACACCGTTACCGCGCCCCGCCCGGCGCGCAATCCGGTCCGGGGAAAAAACCCGCCCCCGACGCGGCCCCGCCCCCGCGCCGATTGGCGCGGCGCCCCGCGCGTGGCATGCCGGGGGGCAAGGGCGCCCGCACCGCCGGCGCGGCCGACCGCAACACACGGAACACGCCACATGCTACGACTCGACGAGAAGCTCGCCCGCATCCGCCGGGGCGAGGACCGGCCCGGCGACTTCATCATCGCCGACGCCAAGGACAGCGACATGGGCCCGTCGATGGCCGCCGCCGGGCGGGTCCGCCTGGCCGGGGGCGGCAGCCGGCCGGTGACGCGGGCCGAGTTCCTCGACGCCTGCGCGGGCATCGTGCGGCAGGACCTCGTGGACATCATGCTGCTGTCGCTGTCGAACTACGAGCGGCTGGCGGAGCGGGGCGTGTTCGACGGCGCCCGCGTGACGCCGGCGATCAGGGCGAACGACACGACGGATGTCTGGCGCTTTCGGGGCGCGACCTACGCCGGGGCGCCCTCGCGTCCGTTCCGCACCGCGGACCCGGCCGTGGCCGCGCGGCTCGGCTGCCATCTCGGGCTTTACTCGATCACCTTCAACAACGACCTCGACGCCGACCTGGCGGGGCTGGAGGCCTATGCCGCGTTCCGGGCCGACGCCGCGCGGGTGCGGTTCCGGCATTTCCTCGAAGTGTTCAACCCGAACGCCCCGCGGGACCTCGCGCTCGAGGATGTCGGCGCCTTCGTCAACGACGCGATCGTGCGGGCCATCGCCGGGCTGTCGCGGGCGGAGCGGCCCGAATTCCTGAAAATCGCCTATAACGGCCCCGACGCGCTGGAGGAGCTCGCGGGCTTCGACCCGGAGCTTGTGGTCGGCATCCTCGGCGGCGGGGCCGGCACCTCGCGCGACTGCCTCGAGCTGATCGCGCAGGTGGAGGCCCACGGCGCGCGGGTGGCGCTGTTCGGCCGCAAGATCGCCGGCGCCGACGACCCGGAGGAGATGGTGCGGATGATGCGCGCGGTCGCCGACCGGGAGCTTTCCTCCGAGGCGGCGGTGCGCGAATATCACGGCGCCCTGGAGCGGAAGGGCATCGCGCCGACCCGCCCGCTGGAAGACGACCTCGCGATCACCGAGGAGGTGCTGCGCCGCGCGGCCTGAGGAACCGCGCGCGCGTCAGTCCCGGGCTAGCGCCCCCGCAAGCGCGCCGAGCCCGTCGGTCGACGAACGCCCCCGGAGGCAGGCGGCCGCGGCGCGAAAGGCCAGGTCCACCGCGCGGGCCCGGTCCCACCCCTCGTGCAGCCCGTGGAGGATGCCCGCCGCGAAGGCGTCGCCGGCGCCGACCGGGCTGACGACCGCCCCGGGCGGCACGGGATCGGGCGCGAAGATGTCGACCCTGCCCGCCTCGCACCAGATCGTGCGTTCCGCCGAGTGGAGGATCACGGCCCGTCGCACGCCGCCCCGGACGAGCGCCCGCGCCGCCTCCGCCATGCCGTCCACGTCGCGCGGGCCCGCGATGGCGCGGCCCGTGGCGCGCGCCGCCTCGACCTCGTTGCCGAACAGCACGTCGATCTCGGGCGACGTCGCGGCGACGACCGCCGCGTAGTCGGGCGCGGTGGAGGAGGCGAGGTCGACGCAGGTGGTCATCCCCGCCGCCCGCGCCGCCGCGAGAAGCGCCGCCGCCCCCGTCCGCCCGTCCGGGCCGATCCGGTCCAGCGCGGCGAGCAGGTTCAGGTAGCCGAGATAGAAGATCCGGGCGTCGAGCGCCGCGAGCTCCGCCATGTCGATGTCGGCGGGCCGCAGGATGTCGTTCGCTCCCGGATGGTAGAAGAACGTGCGGCTGTCGCCCGGCACCGTCATCACGTGGCTCTGGCTCGTGGCCGCGCGGTCGGTGCGGCGGAGGCGCTCGACGGAAAGCCCGGCCTCGCGGCACTGGCGCAGGATCGCGTCGCCCATCCCGTCGGCGCCGATCAGTCCGACGGGATGGATCGGATAGGGCGCGCCCATCCGGTGCAGGCCGAGCGCCACGTTGGCCGGCCCGCCGCCGACGCCGGTGCTCTGCGACAGGATATGCGCGATGGCCGATTTCTCCGGCCAGTCCCGCAGCTCATGGACCAGATCCACGATCCAGTTCCCGGCGCAGACGATCCCCGCCCGTCCGCCCTCGCTCCGCGTGCCGGTCATCGTGCCCCCCGTCGTCCCCGCCTGACGTCACGAGACCATATCGCATCGGACGCATCCAGACCGGCCGGACCCCAATCCTGTTGACCGCTGCCGGCAAACCGCAGAGCATCCGGGACGGTCCGGGAGGGACCGCCCACAGGGAGGAACAGGATGACCACCAATCTCATTCGCGCGGCGCTGGTCGCCGCCGCCGGCCTCGCCGCCGCGCCCGCCGCGGCGCAGGACGACATGCTGCCGGTCCCGCCCGGGGACATCTCGATCACGCTGGTCCCCGGCCTGACCACGGACGCGTTCTACATCACGATGAACCGCGGCGCGCAGGCGGCGGCCGAGGCGCTCGGCATCGAGGTGAACTTCCAGGGCGCGGAGGAATTCGACCCCGTGCTGCAGACCCCCGTGCTCGACGCCGTGATCGCGCGGCAGCCCGACGCGCTGCTGATCGCGCCGACCGACTCGACCCAGCTCGTCGAGCCGCTGCGCCGCGCCGACGAGGCCGGCATCCCGGTCATCACCGTCGACACCTTCGTCGGCGACGGCCAGTATGGGGACGGGTCCGGCGACGCCGACTTCCCGCTCTCCTACATCGCTTCCGACAACGTGATGGGCGGGCGCATGGCCGCGCGCGCCATGGCCGACGCGATCGGGGGCGAGGGCAAGGTCTATGTCGCCCACCTGCGCCCCGGCGTCTCGACGATGGATCAGCGGGAGGAGGGCTTCAAGGCCGAGATGGCGGAGAACCATCCGGGCATCGAGGTGCTCGACACCCAGTACAACGAGAACGACGCCTCGCAGGCCGCCTCGCAGTTCCAGGCCGTGCTGGCGCGCAACCCCGACATCAAGGGCGTGTTCGGCGCCAACCTGTTCTCCGCGCTCGGCGCGTCGAACGGCGTGGCGGCGGCGAACATGAACGATCAGGTGACGATGATCGCCTTCGACGCGCCGCCCTCGATCACCAACAACCTCTCCTCCGGTCAGGTCGATGCCGTGATCGCCCAGCACCCCGCCGAGATCGGCTATTACGGCGTGATGACCGCCTTCGCCGTGATCCAGGGCCAGTCGGTCCCGACCCAGATCGGCACCGGCTTCACCGTGATCACGGCGGACAACGTGGACGACGAGGACATCCAGAAGTTCATCTACGCGGAATGAGCATGAACGCGTCCCCCGGCGGGGCTTCCTTCTGGAAGCCCCTGCTCAACCTGTGGTCCTGGCTCTTCCTGTTCGCGATCCTCGTCTTCTTCGAGGTCTACGCGCAGGTGGAGGTCGGGACCACGTTCCTGTTCCGCATCTATTCGCTGCAATCGCTGGCCATCGCGGCGGCGCAGATCCTGCTTCTCGCGCTCGGGCTGACGCTCGTCGTGGTGGCGGGCCATATCGACCTTTCCATCGCCTTCAGTTCCGGCTTCGCCGCCGTGACCATGGCGCTCGTGGTCAACCTGTTCGGCGCCGATGGCGGCGTGCTGGTGCTTCTCGCGGGGCTTGGCGCGGGCATCGGCGCGGGCGTGCTCGTCGGTCTGGTCAACGGCTGGCTCGTCTCGCGCCTCGACGTGCCGAGCTTCATCGGCACGCTGGGCACCTACGGCATCGCGCGCGGCGCGGCGCTGATCGTGGCGGGCGGCGCGGTCGTGTCGATCCAGAACGAGGCGGCGCGGACCTTCGGCAACGGCGACGTGCTGGGCGTGCCGATCCCGGTCCTGCTCGCGATCGTTCTGGCGCTCGTCTGCCACTACGTCCTCACCTACACGAAGTTCGGCGTGCACACCTACGCGCTCGGCGCGAGCCGCGCCTCGATCGAGCGGGCGGGCGTCGACGTGAAGCGGCACCTGATGATCCTGTTCGTCATCTCCTCCATCACCGCCGCCATCGGCGGGCTCGTCTATACCGGGCGGTTCTCGGCGGGCGCGGCCAATGCCGGCGAGCCGATCCTGCTCTACGCGGTGGCCGCGGTCTTCATCGGCGGCGCCTCCCTCACCGGCGGGCAGGGCACGATCACCGGCACCGTGGTCGGCTCGCTCATCATCGCGGTGATCCAGTTCGGCCTCGTCTTCTCGGGCCTGCCCCCCTACTGGCAGTTCATCGCGGTCGGCTTCGTGATCATCGTCGCGGTCATCGTCGACCAGTCCCGCGACCGCCTGACCGGAGCCCGGTCGTGAGCGCGCTTCTCGAGGTCGAGGGCCTCCGGAAGCGCTTCGGCGGCAACGAGGCGGTGAGCGACGTCTCCTTCGCGGTCGGCCCCGGCGAATGCGTCGTGCTGGCCGGCGACAACGGCGCGGGCAAGTCCACGGTGATCAAGATGGTCTCCGGCGTCTACCAGCCCACCTCGGGCGAGGTCCGCTTCAAGGGCCGCCGCCTGACCGGCTCCTCCCCCGAGGCGGTGCGCGGCGCGGGGATCGAGACGATCTACCAGGACCTCGCGCTGGCCGACAATCTGGACCCGGGGCTGAACCTTTATCTCGGCCGCGAGAAGATGACCCGGGTGCTGGGGCTTCCGGTTCTGGACCGCCGCGCCATGCGCGCGGACGCCGCGCGGGTGATGAAGAGCCTCGGGATCGAGTTGCCCGACCCCCGCGCCGCGGTGCGCGAGCTTTCGGGCGGCCAGCGGCAGGCCATCGCCATCGCCCGCGCGATCCACTGGGAGGCCGAGCTCGTGATCATGGACGAGCCGACCGCCGCGCTCGGCGTACCCGAGCAGCGCGAGGTCATGGCCCTGATCGGGCGGCTGAAGGCGCGCGGCGTGGGGATCGTCCTGATCTCCCACAACCTGCCCGACATCTTCGCCGCCGCCGACCGGATCATCGTGCTCGCGCGCGGCCGCGTCGCGGGCGAGCGCCGCCCGGCGGAGACCAGCGACGAAGAGGTCGTGCGCCTGATGATGGGCGCGGGGGACTGACGCGCCGCGCCGCCCGGCCCGGCTGGGGCTGGAATCGGAGACGGAGGCCGCCGCAATCGATAGGCCGGCCTTCGGAAGACCGGCATCGCCGTCTTCGACGAGGTCATCGCGACCGACACCCGCACCGGCGCGTCGCGCGCGATGTCCATGCCCGGCCGGTCGAGGATCGCGCCCGCCGCGCGCCACATCGCGGCATGGTTCACGAAACGTGGTCGGGGGCCGAGGTTGCGCACGAAGGCGAGTTTCCCGGCCACCGGCATTTCCGGAAAAAGCGCGAGGTCCTGCCAAGTCGAGCCCGCGCGTGACGGTCCCGTCCGTTCCATCACCGCGCCGGGCTCCGGCGCAGGAACGCCGCGCCCCGCCTTTATGGGCGTGGACCCGTGGCTGTCGTTCCTGCCCGCGACGCGGATTATTGCACCCCACGCGACCGTGAGGGCGATGTCATCCAGCGCCTGCACGCCCCGAACCGCGTCGGGAGATGGGCGAGCCCGAGACGCCACGGCCCCCCTGCCGGATCCGTTCCGGACGCGTCTGTCGTGATCGTATCCGGGCCGGATGCCGCGCAGGCCCCCCGCAGGGCGCGAGCGGCCCCGCGCAGCCGATACCGTAACCGGCGGCCCCCCTGCCCTGCCGGTCCGCGACGCGGTCGCCGCCCGCGAACTGCACGCTCCCGCCGCGATGTACGAACGGCTCGCTCCCGATGCCGTTCGCATCGCCTTCGAACGTCCCTTGCCCTCGCGCCCGTCGATCTTGACGGGCCGCGCATTTGCAAGCGCGCGTTCCGGATAACCCGCGACCCCATGCCGATCGGCAAGGCCGGCCAACATCCCTGGCAATCGGACCCGCCTCCCCTGCCCCGGCGCGCCGCGCTTTCGCGAGCCGCCGCCGGAGCGGATCACCACCGCCGGGATCGGGCCGATACGCCGCCGGATCGTCGGCCGGGTCGTGTATCCGTTCCGCGGCATCGCGAACGAACGCCACCCGCGGCGAACGCGACGCAGCGGCTTGGCGCAGCATGCGGTGTATCCACGGTGGATGGACATCGTCCGACATCAACAAACATGCCAGCACTAGTGATAGTTTCCTTATCTGCCTGACAAGGCTTACTTTTTTAGTGCAGTCGATCTTCGCGTTCGAGCTTAGCCAATCGGAACAATCCCCCATGTCCGGCCCGCCCGGTTCCTCTGCGGTCGGGTCCGCCGAGGTCGTCGGAACCTCGTCCGGACGTCGCAGGACATTCGCGGCCTGCCCGTCTCCGGTGAAGTCGGGCGATCCTCTCCCGCCACGTCACGGGCTTCCTGCCCCGCGCCGGTCGCGCTGGCGGTTCCTTGACTCCATTGCCCCGTAATAGTCGCGCGCACCCCGCGACGGGACGTATCGCTTCGCCCCGGCCGCATTTCCCCGTGGGGAAATCAATCGTCGCCGAGTTCGCGGAAGAACGCCGCGATGGCGGCTTCCAGCCGTCCCCGCTCGATGTTGGAGAAGTCCCGCCGGGCGCGCATCTCGATCTTGCCGTCGGTCGCCGTGCAGCGGATGCCGCCGCCCACCGGAACGCTGAGCGCCACCCGCCCCTTCGAGCGTCGCGGAGCACCCCGGCTTCGCTCGGCCACCGGTTCCGGCCGTTCGGCGAGGAACGCGCGCAGGACAGCGACCTGGTCCCCCTCCCCGACCGCACGAAGCCGTGCGACGAGATCGGCCCGCGCCTCCCCGTCGCCCTCGATCCGGTCCATGACCGCCAGGCCGACGGCCCGGGGGATCTGCTCCGGCGAGGACAGGACCTTTTCCAGCATCGACATGAGCAGTGCGAAGCGGCGGATGTAGCTGCGTTTCTGCGGGCTCGCCGCCGCGTAGAGGTGGTTCACCGCTTCGTCCACGTCCTCGCACCCGTCGACGCGGTCCTCGGCGTAGTAGCGGGCAAGCTGCGCCATCTCGGCGAAGCTCACACCCTTGCGGACGAGGTTCTCGTCGACCATCCGCCGGTAGAGCGCGGCGTCGCTTTCCCCACCGGGAAGGATGCCGGCGGGGATCGATGTCCAGCGCGCCTCCTCCGTCTCGGCGAGCAATTCGCGATAGGCCGTGAGGCGCCGCAGCCCCTGCACCAACTCGTAATCCCCGTTGCCGACAGGCTCGACCCGGATCGGGTTCGACAGGCCGATATCGCGGATGGACGCCTTCAGGTCGTCGAGCGCGAGGTCGCCCGAGCGGCGCCGGTCGCGTTGCAGCTTGCGCGTCTGGATCCGGTCGAGCGGGATCAGGTCGACGATCAGCCCGAGCTTCTTGAGCCGGACGAATTCGTGCGCGAGCGCGTCGTTCTCGGCGCGGATATCGGCCTCGATCTGCGCGCGGCCGCGCAGGGAATCCGCGGTGTTGCCGATGGCCGTAGCCATCGGTCCGCGGCGGCGCGGGCCCATCGACTTGGTCTCGATGTCCGGGGGGATCTCCGCCTCGGGCACCTCGATGTCGAACATGCGACGCTTGCGGCTCATGCGGCATCCTCCAGCTGATCCCAGGCTTCGAGCAGGACGTCGCGGAACTCGGTATAGGCGGCGTCGAAGGTGGATCGCGCGCGCCGCCAGGTCTCGCGCGTCATCTCGCGGTAGTCGATCTCGTAGACGGAGGAGAGGAACCGCCCCGATTGCTCCACCGCGCGGGTATGCTCGATCACCTCGCTCGCCATCCGGTCGCCAAAGACACGGCCGAACGCGTCGCGCATCGCGCGGTGCAGGTCGTTCGCCGGCTCGTAGCGGGTGAGAAGGAAGCGCACGTCGAGGAATGCCTTCGATTTCCCCGCAGGGAAATCGGCGAAGCCGGTGAGGTCTTCGAGCGCCTCGGAGAGCTGACCGATGAAGGAGGTGGTGGAATCGTATTCCCAATAGCCGGGGCCGGACGGGATGTAGAGCACGTCGGCGGCGAAGACCGCGTTCATGGACTGGTAGCCGATGGCCGGCGGGCAGTCGAAGATGATCATGTCGTAGCTGTCGTGGGGCAGGGCGCCGAGCCAGCGGTCCACGGCGGCGAAGAACGACCAGTCGGGATTGACGTGGCGATACTGCGCGGAGGCGAACTCCACGAAGGCCGCGTTGGCGCAGGAGGGGACGATGTCGATCGTGGGCCAGCAGGTGGGCCGGATGAACTCGGACGCGCGCAGATCGCCCAGTCCGGTGCCGCGCACCGAGTCCGGCAGCTTGCGCTCGGGCACGCCGCGCCCGGTCTCGGCCCCGCGGGTGGCGGCGTTCATGCGCTCCGTCTCGTGGATCAGGTCGCGGCCCATGATGCCCCAGACCGTGTTCTCCTCGTTCACGTCCGAAAGCCCCATCGAATGGCTCAGCGTGGCCTGCGGATCGAAATCGACGCAGAGCACGCGATACCCGTCGAGCGCGGCGGCGTGGGCGAAATGGAGCGCAGTGGTGGACTTGCCGGCGCCGCCCTTGAAGTTCGCGATGGCCGCGCGGATCGCGCGCTTGCCCGCCGGGCGGCGGGGCATGAGCGGCTTGCGGTTGATCCGCATCTTGCGGCGCAGCTCGTTGATCTCCTCGAGCGAGAACCAGCGCTGCCGCCCGTCGGGCTCCACCTCGCCCGAGGGCAGGGCCGGGTCGGCGGCGAGGCGGCCGCGAAAGGTGTTCTGGTTCACCCCGAAAATGAGCTCCGCCACCTCCCAGGAGGAGAACCGGCGCAGGACCTTCTCGTTGGCGGGCGAGAACGTCTCCTTCCGGATCCAGCCCTGCATCCTGAGCGAGCTGTCGCGCAGCCGCTGCAGTTCCACGTGATCGAACATGACGCCACCGTTCTTTGCCGCTTTATCCGGAAATACGCCGATTTGCGGGAACGGGTAAAGAGCGATATTCTCGATCGAAGCCCGCGCGCGATTTCCCCGCGGGGAAATCGCGCGCGGCCGATTCGGCGCCCGGCCGCCTCCGCGGCCCGTCTTGGGGGGACAGATGGCCCGGACTGGGGCGCGTTGAGGGGACATCCTCGTCGTTTGGCGGGACAGGCAGAGCGTCCCCCAATACCTGTTCATACCGATTTCATCAGACGAGAATGGGGCCGGTCGGCGGCCCGCTTGACAGAATCGCGGTTCTCAACGCTAATCCCGGCATTGTCGCGAAGAACGACGAGTTCGGGCTGAGGAGAACGCCGATGAAGCCGGCGAGGAAGGGCGGTCATCGCCCCGGGGGGCGGACGTGACGGGGGCGCGGCCGGCACGGATCGCGGGCGCGGCGGGGGCGGCGCTGAAATACGACCTGCTCACGGCGCTCGGCGCGGCGGCCTGCGCGGGCGACAAGCACCGGCAGCGGACCGCGCTGCGCCTCATGACGCTGATCACCGCGCGCTACGACTGGCGCGCCGACAGCCTCGCCACGGGGCAGGCCGAAATCGCGCGGCTCTGGAGCGTCGACACGCGCACGGTGAAGCGCGAGATGGCGCGGCTGCGTGAACGCGAATGGCTCTGGCTCAAGGTGCCGGCGGCGAAGGGCCGGGTGGCCTGCTACGGACTCGGCATCGCGGCGATCCTACGGGACACCGCCTTCGTCTGGCCGGCGGTCGGTCCCGACTTCGCGGCCCGTCTCGCGCCGGAACCGCCCGCGTCCGAGGCGGGCAACGTCGTGCCCTTCGCGCCGGCGGTCGCGGGGCGGGGGCCGTGGGCCGCGATCTGCGGGGCGTTCCGCGAATCGGAGCCGGGCGCCTACGCGGCCTGGATCGCGCCGCTGCGCTGCACGGGGGAGGAGGACGCTCTCCGGCTCCACGCGCCGACGGGGTTTCACGAAAGCTACGTGCGCAGCCATTATCTCGGGGAACTCGCGCGGCTGGCCCGGCGGCAGGGGATCGCCGAGGTGGTGCTCGGGGGGCCGGACGAGCCTCGGCGGGGTGGTTGAGGGGGCGGGGGCCACGCGTCGCGACGGTCTCGTTCGCCTGCCGCGGGACGCAAGGGCTGGCCAGGGGTTCCGCCGGCCGGCCTCACGGATCCGTTCGACCCATCGCCCGGCGCTCTGGCGTTTTGCCCCGTATGGGGCCATATACATCTGAACCGGGACAGGATGCGGGGATCAGGGTCATGCCGAGCTACAACGTACCCTTGCAGGAGAACGGGCGGATGATCCTGCCGGCGGAGCTGCGGCGGGTGCTCGGGGTCGGCAAGGGCGACCGGGTGGTCGTGCAGGCCGAGGGGGACCGGATCGAGATCACCACCGTCGCGCGCGCCCGTGCCCGTGCGCGGGCGCGGCTGCGGTCGCTCTACGCGGAGCGCGGCGACGTGGTGGAGGAGTTGATCGCCGAGCGGCGGGCGGAGGCGCGGCGCGAGGGCGACGCCGATCCCGTCGCGGGCGGCGATTGATGGCGGCCTGCGTCGCGGACACGTCCGCACTGCTGGCCTACCTGCTCGACGAGCCCGGCGCCGCGGTGACGGCGGGCTGGCTCGACCGCGGCGCGGTGGTCTCCACGCTCAACGTGCAGGAGCTCGTGTCCAAGATCGTTCGCGACGGGGGGACGGAGGCGCTCGCCACCGGGACGGTCGCCGATCTCGCGCTCGCCGGCGTGCACGACCTGACGGCCGATCTCGCGGCGGCGGGCGGGGCGATGATCGCCGCGACGCGGCCCTTCGGCCTCAGCCACGGCGACCGGGCCTGCCTCGCGCTGGCGCGGCATCTCGGGTTGCCGGCGGTCACGGCGGACCGGGCCTGGGCGGACGTGGCCGAAGCGCTGGCGGTGCGGGTCGAGCTGGTCCGCTGAGGCGGCCCGCGACCGCTCAGACCAGAACGCGGTGGCCCGGCGCCACCTCGCGGTACTCGGAGCGCGGCGCGACGTAGCCCGCCGGGTGGACGGGGGAGGGGATCGGCGCGGTGTCGGCCTGCGCGAATTCGCGCCGCCGCGCGGGGTCGGCGATGGGGACCGAGGCGAGCAGGCGGCGGGTATAGGGGTGCCGCGGGTCGGCGAAGACCGCGGCGCGGGGCCCGATCTCCACGATGCGGCCGAGATACATCACGGCGACGTCGTGGCTCACGCGCTCCACCACGGCCATGTCGTGGCTGATGAACAGGAAGCTCAGGCCCAGA
Organism: uncultured Jannaschia sp.; assembly: GCF_947494025.1. Lineage (GTDB taxonomy): Bacteria > Pseudomonadota > Alphaproteobacteria > Rhodobacterales > Rhodobacteraceae > Jannaschia. Next base: position 31,075 of record NZ_CANLTQ010000012.1, on the reverse strand, counting down.
TCGGCCTGCAGCTCCATCATCAGGTTGAGGACCTGCGCCTGCACCGAGACGTCGAGCGCCGAGACCGCTTCGTCGGCGACGATCACCTTCGGGCCGACCGACAGGGCGCGGGCGATGGCCACGCGCTGCCGCTGACCGCCGGAAAGTTCGTGCGGGTAGCGGTTCAGGAAGCTCCGGGGAAGCTGCACCCGGTCGAAGAGGTCGGCCACGCGATCCGCGAGCTCGCGCCCCCGCGCGGTGCCGAAGTTGCGCATCGGCTCGGCCACCTGCTGCGCGAGGCGCATATGGGGGTTCAGCGAGGCGAACGGGTCCTGGAAGATCATCTGCACATCGCGGCGCAGGCGGCGCAGGTCGCGCCCGCCGAGATCGGTGATGTCGCGTCCGCCGAGGCGGATCTCCCCCGATGTGGGCTCCACCAGCCGCAGCACGGAGCGGCCGGTGGTGGACTTGCCGCAGCCCGACTCGCCCACGAGCGACAGCGTCCGTCCGGCGGCGAGCGCGAAGGAGACGTCCTCCACGGCGTGGACGTTGGCGGTGACGCGGCGGAGCATGCCGGTGCGCACGGGAAAGCGAGTCGTGAGGTGGCGCAGCTCGAGGATCGGCGCGGCATCGCCCGGGGGGGCGGACGGCCGGGCGGCGGGAACGGGGGCGCCGGGGATGCGCATCGGCTCCGGCGCGGGACGGTCGGCCATCTCGCCCAGACGCGGCACCGCGGCGAGGAGCGCGCGGGTGTAGTCGGCCTGCGGGGCGGCGAAGATGCGCTCCACCGGTCCGGTCTCGACCACGCGGCCCCCGCGCATGACCACGACGCGGTCGGCCATCTGCGCCACGACCGCCATGTCGTGGGTGATGAAAAGGACCGCCATCCCGGTTTCGCGCTTCAGCCGGTCGATGAGGCCCAGGATCTCCGCCTGGATCGTGACGTCGAGCGCGGTGGTGGGTTCGTCCGCGATCAGCAGGCGCGGACGGCAGGCCATCGCCATCGCGATCACCACGCGCTGCCGCATGCCGCCGGACAGCTCGTGCGGATACTGGTCCAGCCGGCGCTCCGGCTCGGGGATGCGGACCTCGCGCAGCAGCTCCACCGCGCGGGCGCGGGCCGCGGCGCGCGCGAGGTTGCGGTGCAGGCGCAGGCCGTCGACCATCTGCCGGCCGATCGTGAAGACCGGGTTGAGCGAGGTCATCGGCTCCTGGAAGATCATGCCGATCTCGTTGCCGCGCAGGCCGCGCATGGTGGCGTCGCTGGCCCTGGCCACGTCGAGCGGCCCGGCGGCGGCGTCGAAGCGCAGGCGGCCGTCCAGGATGGCGCCGCCGCCGAACTCCACGAGCCGCATCAGGCTGAGCGAGGTGACGGACTTGCCCGAACCGCTTTCGCCCACGACGCAGACGGTCTCGCCCGGCGCGACGGTGAAGCTCACGTCGGCGACGGCGGTGACGGGACCGTCGGCGGTGCGGAAGCCGACGGTCAGGCCGTCGATGTCGACCAGCGCGCTCATGCCGGCTTCGCGGGCATGGCGTGGCGCGGGTCGAGCACGTCGCGCAGCACGTCGCCGAACATGTTGAGGCCGAGCACCGTCAGCGCCACCGCCGCCCCCGGCACCAGCGCCGTCCAGGGCGCGCGGTCGAGATAGTCGCGGCTGGCCTGGATCATCAGGCCCCAGGAGCTGTCGGGCGGCTGGGTGCCGAGGCCGAGAAAGCTCAGCCCCGCCTCGGCCAGGATCGCGAAGGCGAGGCTGATCGTCGCCTGCACGATGATCGGGGCCATGATGTTGGGCAGGACGTGGCGCAGGATGATCATCGTGTCGGTCGTGCCCGCGGCGCGCGCGCCCTCGATATAGGGCATCCGCGCCACGCGCAGCGCCTCGCCCCGGATGATCCGCGCGAGATAGGGCGTGAAGGCCACGCCGATGGCGATGATCGTGTTGCGCAGGTTCGGGCCGAGCACCGCGCTGATGGTGAGCGCGAGGAGGAGGGCGGGGAACGCCAGCGTGGCGTCCACGATCCGCATCAGCACGTTGTCGATCCAGCCGCCGAAATAGCCCGACACGACGCCGAGCGGCAGACCGATCACGAGGCTCATCAGCACCGCCGCGCCGGCGATCAGGATCGACGTGCGCGCCCCCAGCATCACCCGCCACATCAGGTCGCGGCCGAGCTGATCCGTGCCCAGCGGATGGGCGAGCGAGGGCGGGGACAGACGCGCCAGCATGTCCATCTCGGTGGCCCAGGTGTCGGGCACGAGCAGCGGCGCGAGGATCGCGAGGGCGAGCATGAGAGCGACGAGGGCGCCGCCCACGATCCCCCTCGTTGTCATGAGCCGCCTCATCCGAGCCGCACCCGCGGGTCGATCACCGTGTAAAGAAGGTCGACGAGGAGGCTCACGATCATCACCACGGCGGCGATGGTGAAGACCGTCGCCTGGATCAGCGGGATGTCGCGGTTCAGGAGCGCCTGATAGGTGAGCCAGCCCATGCCGGTGAAGTTGAACAGGCTCTCGATCACGATGATCGAGCCGAACAGGTAGCCGACCTGCAGCCCCGCCACGGTGACGACCGGCCCGATCGCGTTGGCGAGCGCGTAGCGCCAGATCACCGTGCGCTCCGACAGGCCCTTGGCGCGGGCGACGCGGATGAATTCCTGCTGCAGGATGCCGGTCATGGTGGCCCGCGTCATCCGCGTCAGATGCGCCATCAGCCCGAGGCCGAGCGCGAGCGAGGGCAGAAAGGCGTGGCGGATGGCGCCCCCGAAATCGTCGGCGGGATGCACGAAGCCCGAGGAGGGCAGCCAGCCCAGGACGCGCGCGAAGAGGAGGATCAGCATGATCCCCCAGAAGAAGTCCGGCAGGCTGACGCCCAGAAGCGCGGTGGTGGAGGCGGCGCCGTCCTGCCAGCGGTCGCGGTGGACGGCGGCCCAGACGCCGAGCGGGATCGCGGCCGCGAGCGCGATCGACATCGACATCGCGACGATCAGGGCCGAGGCGGCGGCCTTCTGCGCGATGAGCGGGCCGATCGGCTCCCGGAAGACGAGGGAGGTGCCCCAGTCACCGGTCACCATGCCGCCGATCCAGCGGCCGTATTGCACCAGCAACGGTTCGTTCAGGCCGAGCGACTGGCGCAGTCCGGCCAGAGCCTCGGGGTTCGACTGCGTGCCCATGATGATCATCGCGACATCGCCCGGCAGGATGTGGGTGACGGCGAAGGTGACCATCGAGATCAGGAACAGCGTCAGGACGAGCGACAGCAGACGGTTGCCGAGATAGGCCATGCGTTCTCCGGGGGGGCGCGGACGGGGCCCGGCGGCGGCGCCGGGGCGGTCGCGTCAGGCGTCCAGCCAGACCTTGTGGAAGTTCAGCTCCGAGCCGTTCGGATGGACGATCGTGTCGAGGCCCCGCACGCTCTGCTGCGCGCCGATCGTGCCGTTGCGGAACCACAGGATCACGTCGAGCGTGTTGTCCTGCACATAGGCCTGCACCTCCTTGTAGATGCCCATCCGCTCCTCGCGGTCGGTGGTGACGCGCGCCTTCTCCAGCAGCGCGTCGAGCGCGTCGTCGGCGATGTGGCGGTAGTTGAACCCCCCGGTGGAATGCCACATCGAATAATAAAGGAAGTCCGGCTCCCACAGGGTGAAGAAGTTCATCATGGTCATCTGGAAGTCCTTGTCGACCCAGACCTGGCTCAGCCAGTCCGACCATGTGAGCTGCTCGATGGTCATGTCGACGCCGGCGGCGCGGAACCATTCGAGCATGATCTGCGCGCTGTCGACATGGTAGGGATAGTTCGTCGTGACCTTGAAGACGACCTTCAGCTCGCCGGGCCCGTAGCCCGCCTCCTGCAGCAGCTCCTGCGCGCGGGCGAGATCCTGCGGGCGGGGCGAGATGTCGTCGTTGTGGCTGGCATGGGTCGGGAAGCTCGGGGCGGCGGTGATCTCGCCCTGACCCCAGAGCGCGCCCTGCATCAGCATCTCCTTGTCGATCATCAGATCGAAGGCCTCGCGCACGCGCGGATCCCTGAAGGGCTCGTAATCGTGGTTGAAGTTCACGAAATCCCAGTTCAGCGGGAACCAGGACACCACCTGCAGGTTCGCGTCGCCCTCGATCTCGGCCACGCGGTCGAGCGGGATGTCGTTGATCATGTGCAGCTCGCCCGTCCGAAGGCCCGTCAGGCGCACCGTCGGCTCCGTGATCTCGCGGGCCAGCACGCCTTCCAGATGGGCGGGGCCGTCGAAATAGGCGTCGAAGCGCGCGAGCTCCACCTCGTTGCCGAACTCGCGGCGCACGAAGCGGAAGGGGCCGGCGCCGATGGGCGTCTCGCCCTGGATGTCGCCCGACCCCTCGGGCATGACCGCGCCCGCGCCGTTCTCGGCCAGGCGGGCGAGGAAGGGGGCGTTCACCTGCGACAGGCGGACGATCACGGTATGGTCGTCGGGCGTCTCGATGGTGTCGACGGCGTTGAACACCTCGAAGTTGGTGGCACCGGTGGCCGGATCGGCGGCGCGCTCGAAGCTGTATTTCACGTCCGCCGCCGTCATGTCGGAGCCGTCGTGGAACGTCACGTCCCGGCGCAGGCGGAACGTGTAGGTCAGCCCGTCCTCGGACATCTCGAAGCTTTCGGCGAGGTTCGGGATGACGTTCAGATCGGCATCCACGGTCACGATGCTCTCGTGGATGTTCTGCAGCACGCGGCCGGTGGAGGCGGTGCCCGTCTGGTGGATGTCGAGGTTCTGCGTCGTCTCCGAATGGCCCCAGATCAGCGTGCCGCCGCTTTTCGGCGCGTCCTGCGCCCGAAGCGGAAGCGGCCCCAGAAGCGCGGTGCCGCCGATCATGGCCGTGCTGGCGAGAAAGTCCCTGCGTTTCATGGCGATGATCCCCCTTGTCGTCGCGTTGTCATATGTCGAGGCCGGGCCGCCGCGCGGCGACGCCGAGCGCCGCCTCCAGCGCCATGCCGAAGCGCAGAAGCGGCCCCTCGTCGAAAAGGTGGCCCCAGACCGAGATCCCCTGCGGCACGGTGAACCGCTCCGCCCCGCTTTCCGTCCCGGTGGTGAGCTTGCCCGAGCCGAGCGAGGCCGCGCCGCGCGTCGCCACCTCCAGGAAGCCCGCGCGCAGGTGGAGGCAGGGATGCCCGGTGAAGTTCGAGGCGACGAGCATCGGCCCGGTCATGAACGGCCCGACGAGCAGGTCCACCCCGGCGAACAGGTCGTCCAGCGCCCCCATCACGCGAAAGCGCAGGCGGTCGAGCTGCACGTGGTCCACCGCCGACAGGAAGCGCGCCTTGCGGAACGTGTTGGGCCAGGCGCCGTCCTCCTGCCAGGTCAGCGTGTCGTCGGTGTCGTCGAGAGTCAGCGCCTCGAACGCGGCGGCGGCCTCGGCGTAGAGGACGTTCATCAGCGCGTCGTAGGGCAGGGGGGGCAGCGACGCCTCCACCACCTCCACCCCGAGGCCGCGCACGGCGTCGAGCGCGGCGTGGTCCACCTCCGTCGCGCCCTCGCCGAACGCCTCCGGCAGATAGCCCACGCGCAGGCCGTCGATGCCGGCCGTGGCGTCGAAGTGGAACGGCGCGGCGATGGAGGACCGGTCCTCGGGGTCGGCGCCGTTCAGGGCGGCGAGGACGAGGCCGGTATCCTCCACCCCGCGACAGATCGGGCCGACCTTGTCGAGCGACCAGCAGAGCGCCATGCCGCCCGCGCGGCTGACCCGCCCGAAGGTGGGCCGCAGGCCGGTCGTGCCGCAGCGCTGCGACGGCGAGGTGATGGAACCCAGCGTCTCGGTCCCGATGCTGAAGGCGCAGAGCCCCGCCGCGGTGGCCGAGGCGGAACCGGCGCTCGACCCGCTCGACCCCTCCGCGAGGTTCCACGGGTTCCGCGTGCGCCCGCCGTACCAGATGTCGTTGTAGGCCAGCGCGCCCACGGTGGTCTTGCCCAGCAGCACGGCGCCCGCCTGCCGCATCAGCCGGGTCACGGCGGCGTCGCGCTCGGGTACCCGGTCCCGGAACGGCTCCGCCCCCCAGCCGGTCGCGACGCCCTTCGTGTCGAACAGGTCCTTGAGCCCGTAGGGAATGCCGTGGAGCGGCCCGAGCGAGACGCCCGCCCGGGTGAGCGCGTCCGCCGCGTCCGCCTCGGCCCGCGCGGCCGCGTCGCAGATCGTGGCGAAGCATTCGAGATGCGGGTTCAGCGCCGCGATCCGGTCGAGATAGATGTCGGTGAGCCGGCGCGAGGTGAGCGCGCCCGACGCGATCCAGGGGCCGAGCGCGGCCACCGGGGCGAAGGCGATGTCCTCGTCGGCCTCGGGCAGGGGGGTGGCGCGGCGCGGCGCGGGGCGGAGCAGGTCGCGGCCATGCGGCATGGCGAAGCCCGGCGGCCGGGGATCGAAGCGCGAGGCCATGGGCACGTCGTTTCCGAGCCGCACCGCCCGCCGGGCCACCGCCGAGGCGATCTGCCCCTCGAGGTTCTCCAGCATCTGCGCGCGTTCGCCGGGCGTGTAGGCGACGCCCATGAGCCGCTCGGCCCCTTCGATGTCGGCGACAGAAAGGCCCCGTTCCGTTCCGTTCAACGCCTTCCCCCTCGTCCGTTCCGGATCGCGGCGAGCCTGCGCCGCCTTTCGCGGCGATGGCAAGCCTCGACGTCGCTTTTTCGCGCCCCCGCCCCGGTCCGGGCCGCCTGAACGCCCCGTCGTCCCTTTGCCGCCGGGGCGGTGCGAGGCTGCGCGCCGTGGATGCGGGTTGACAGGTTCCGGCGGCGCGACCCTAAGCTGGGGCGGGGCGCCGCTTCGGCGACGGAGCGGACCGCGGCCGCAGGGAGACAGGGAGAGAAACGATGCAGACGATGACGAGAAGCGGCGCGCTCGCCGCGGTGACGGCGATCGGCTTGATGGCGGCGCCGGTCGCGGGGCCGGCCCGGGCCGAGACCCCGGCGGACACGCTGATCCAGGCCTGGGCGATCGACGACGTGATCTCCCTCGACCCCGCGGAGGTGTTCGAGTTCACCGCCTCCGAAGTGCTCGGCAACTCCTATCAGGGGCTGGTCGGCTACGACGTGAACGACGTGTCCGACATCTTCGGGGTGATCGCCGAAAGCTGGGAGGTCAGCGAGGACGGCAAGACGTTCACCTTCACCATCCGGCCCGACCTCGAATTCGCCTCCGGCAATCCGATCACGGCGGAGGACGCGGTCTTCACGCTGCAACGCGCGGTGAAGCTCGACCTGTCGCCCGCGTTCATCCTGACGCAGTTCGGGCTCACGGCCGACAACGTGGACGAGATGGTGCGCCAGACCGGCGACATGACCTTCGAGCTGGAGATGGATCAGGCCTATGCGCCGACGCTGCTGCTCTACTGCCTGACGGCGACGGTGGGCTTCGTCGTCGACAAGCAGCTCGTCATGGAGCACGAGGAGGACGGCGATTTCGGCTACAACTGGCTCAAGACGAACTATGCCGGGTCGGGCGAGTACACGATCCGCGACTGGCGCGCCAACGAGGTGATCGTGCTGGAGCGCAACGAGAACTTCTCGGGCGAGGCGCCGGAGATGGCGCGGGTGATCTACCGCCACATCCCGGAGGCCGCGACGCAGCGCCTCCTGCTCGAGCAGGGCGACATCGACATCGCCCGCGGCCTCGGCGCCGAGGAGATCTCCGCGCTCGAGGGCGAGGAGGGCATCCGCATCGAGAACGGGATCAAGGGGTCGCTCTATTATCTCGGGCTCAACCAGCAGAATGAATATCTGGCCATGCCCGAGGTCCGCGAGGCGATGAAGCATCTCGTGGATTACGGCACGATCGCCGACACGATCATGTCCGGCAAGGTGCAGGTCCATCAGGCGTTCCTGCCCGAGGGCTTCCTCGGCGCGGTGAACGAGACCCCCTTCGAGCTCGACGTGGAGCGGGCGCGCGAGCTTCTGGCGGAGGCCGGGCTCGCCGACGGGTTCGACGTCACGATGGACACGCGCAACACCCCCGAGATCACCTCCATGGCGCAGGCCATCCAGCAGACCATGGGCGAGGCCGGCATCCGGATGGAGCTGATCCCCGGCGACGGGCAGCAGACGCTGACCAAGTACCGCGCCCGCAACCACGACATCTATATCGGACGCTGGGGTCCGGATTATCAGGATCCGAACACCAACGCGGCGACCTTCGCCTACAACCCGGACAATTCCGACGACGCCGCCGAGAAGCCGCTGGCCTGGCGCAACGCGTGGGAGATCCCGGAGCTGAGCGACCGGACCGTCGCGGCCTCGCTGGAGCGCGACACCGAGGCGCGGGCCGCGACCTACGAGGCGCTGCAGCGCGAGGTGATGGAGACCGGGCCCTTCGTCATCATGTTCCAGGAGATCGAGGTCTTCGGAATGCGCGACGACGTGGAGGGCTACGTGATCGGGCCGTCCTTCAACGACAACTCCTTCGTCGAGGTCACCAAGACCCGATGACCGCGACGTCGCCGGCGAATGCGGGAGGGCGCTGGCGCGCCCTTTCGGGGATCGGGATGAAGGCGGGACGGCTCCTCGCGACCGTCGCGGTCACGTTTCTGGGCCTCCTGCTCGTGACCTTTCTGATCGGCCGGGTCGTGCCGGTCGATCCGGTCCTCGCCGTGGTCGGCGACCGGGCCTCGCAATCGACCTACGACGCGGCCTATGTCGCGCTCGGCCTCGACAAGCCGCTCTGGCGGCAATTCCTGATCTATCTGGGAAACGTCCTGTCGGGCGATTTCGGCACCTCGCTCCTGACCAAGCGGCCCATCGTCGAGGACATCGCGCGGGTCTTTCCCGCGACGCTGGAGCTCGCCACGGCGGGCATCGTGATCGGCACGGTGGTGGGCATCCCCGTCGGCGTGCTCGCGGCGGTGCGGCAGGGGGGGCTCGCCGATCAGATCGTGCGCATCCTGGGACTGGTGGGGTATTCGGCGCCGATCTTCTGGCTCGGCCTGCTGGGCCTGCTGGTCTTCTACGCGCAGCTCGGCTGGGTCGCGGGGCCGGGGCGGATCGACATCTCCTACGAATATTCCTTCACGCAGGTGACGGGGCTCCTGCTGCTCGACACCGCGATGCAGGGGGAATGGGCGGCGTTCGGCAACGTGATGTCGCATCTGGCGCTGCCGGCGGCCCTGCTGGGCTATTTCTCGATGGCCTATATCAGCCGCATGACGCGGTCGTTCATGCTGAACGAGCTGGCGCAGGAATACGTGATCACCGCGCGGGTGAAGGGCGTGCCGGAATGGCGCATCATCTGGGTCCACGCGCTCCGCAACGCGGCGGTGCCGCTCGTCACCGTGGTGGCGCTCTCCTACGCGGGCCTGCTGGAAGGGTCGGTGCTGACCGAGACGGTGTTCGCCTGGCCGGGGCTGGGGCAGTACCTGACGAACTCGCTGCAGAACGCGGACATGAACGCGGTGCTGGGCGGCACGCTGGTGATCGGGGTGATCTTCGTGGGTCTGAACCTCCTGTCGGACCTGCTCTACACGATGCTCGACCCCCGGGTGCGGCGGCGATGAGCGCGGCGGCGACCCCCTCGCGCCGGGACTGGCTGCTCGCCGACCGGCCCGCCTCGCCCGCGCAGGCGCGGTTGGGACAGGCCTACCGGACCTGGCTCGCCTTCCGCGCGAACCGCCTCGCCATGGTGGGGCTCGCGATCGTCGCGGCGCTCGTGGGGATGGCCCTCTTCGCCGACCTGATCGCGCCGTTCGATCCGCTGCGCGGCGGCGACCTTCGAACCGCGCGGCTGTTGCCGCCGTCCTGGACGCACCCGATGGGGACCGACGACCAGGCGCGCGACATCTTCAGCCGCGTCGTCCACGGCAGCCGGCTGACGCTCCTCGTGGTGACGCTGGTCGCGGTGATCGCGACGCCGATCGGCCTCGTGATCGGGACCTGCGCGGGCTATTTCGGCGGCTGGGTGGACACGGTGCTGATGCGGGTGACGGACATCTTCCTCGCCTTCCCGCGCCTGATCCTCGCGCTGGCCTTCGTGGCCGCGCTCGGTCCGGGGATCGAGAACGCGGTGATCGCCATCGCCATCACCTCCTGGCCGCCCTATGCCCGCCTCGCGCGGGCCGAGACGCTGACGATCCGCGACCAGGACTACATCGCCGCGATCCGCCTGCAGGGCGCGTCGAGCCCGCGCATCATCTGGGGCCATGTGGTGCCGCTCTGCCTCAGCTCGGTGATCGTGCGGGTGACGCTCGACATGGCGGGGATCATCCTCACGGCGGCGGGGCTCGGGTTCCTCGGGCTCGGCGCGCAGCCGCCGCAGCCGGAATGGGGCGCGATGATCGCGTCCGGTCGCCGGTTCCTGATCGATTTCTGGTGGGTGGCGACCATGCCGGGGATCGCGATCTTCGTGGTCTCGCTGGGCTTCAACCTCCTGGGCGACGGGTTGCGCGACGTGCTCGACCCGAAGGCCGCGTCGTGAGCGCCATTCTCGAGGTGGAGAACCTGCGCGTGGCCTATCCCTCGCGGCAGGGCCCGGTCGAGGTGGTGCGCGGCGTGAGCTTCGCGCTCGGGCGCGAGCGGCTCGGCATCGTGGGCGAGAGCGGTTCGGGCAAGTCCCAGACTGGCCGCGCGATCCTCGGGCTGACGGCGGCGGGCGGACGGGTCACGGCGGACCGGCTCCATTTCGACGGCATCGACCTGCGCGGCGCGTCCCCCCGGATCTGGCGGCAGCTCCGCGGCCGGCGGATGAGCATGGTGATGCAGGATCCCAAGTTCTCGCTCAATCCGGTGATGACGATCGGCCGGCAGATCGTGGAGGCCGGCCGGCGCGGCGGCGTGTCCCGGCGCGATGCGAAGGCCCGGGCCCTGGAGATGCTGGAAGCGGTGCAGATCCGCGACCCTGGCCGGGTGTTCGACGCCTATCCGCACGAGCTTTCGGGCGGGATGGGTCAGCGGGCGATGATCGCGATGATGCTGGTCGGCCGTCCGGACCTGCTGATCGCGGACGAGCCGACCTCCGCGCTCGACGTCACGGTGCAGCTCGAGGTGCTGGGCATCCTCGACGACCTGGTGCGCGACCGGGGCATGGGGCTCGTCTTCATCAGCCACGACCTGCGGCTCGTCTCCACCTTCTGCGACCGGGTTCTGGTGATGTATGCCGGCCGGGTGGTGGAGGAGATTGCGGCGGCGGATCTGGACCGGGCGACGCATCCCTACACGCGGGGCCTTCTGAACTGCCTGCCCCGGATCGACGCGGAGGCGCGGCCGCTGCCCACGCTCGAACGCGACGCGGACTGGGCCCGATGAGCGCGCTGCTCTCGGTGGACGACCTTTCGGTCACGTTCGGGCACGGCGCGGACGCGGTGCAGGCGGTGCGGGGCATCGCCTTCGCGGTGGCGGAGGGCGAGTCCTTCGGCATCGTCGGCGAAAGCGGGTCGGGCAAGTCCACGGTGCTGCGCGCGATCTGCGGGCTGGCGCCGGTAAGCGGCGGGCGGATCGCGCTCGACGGCGCGGCGATCCCCGCCCCGCGGCGGGCCGACTTCTACCGCCGCGTGCAGATGGTGTTTCAGGATCCCTACGCCTCGCTGCATCCCCGGCACACGATCGACCGCGTCCTGTCCGAGCCGCTGGCCATCCACGGCTTCGGCGCGCGGGGCGCGCGCGTCGAGGCCGCGCTGGAGGATGTCGGGCTGGGGCACGGATTCCGGTTCCGCTATCCGCACCAGCTGTCCGGCGGGCAGCGGCAGCGGGTGGCCATCGCGCGGGCGCTGATCCTCGAGCCGAAGATCCTCCTCCTCGACGAGCCGACCTCGGCGCTCGACGCCTCGATCCAGGCGGAGGTCCTGAACCTTCTCGACCGGCTGCGGGCCGAGCGGGGGCTGACCTACGTGCTGGTGAGCCACGATCTCGCCGTGGTCGCGCATATGTGCGAGCGTCTCGCGGTGATGCAGAACGGCCGCGTCGTGGAGGAGCTGACGCGCGACGCGCTGCGCGGCCACGCGGCCGAACAGGACTATACCCGGACCCTTCTCCGCGCGAGCGAGGGTTTCAGAAAGGACGGCGCAACGTGACGATCCCGGTTTTCGACGGCCACAACGACTTCCTCCTGCGCCCGCTGCGCGACCCCGCGCGGCGCGGGAGGCTCTGGCTGGAGGACAATGGCGGCACGGCGGAGCCCGGCCATCTCGACCTGCCGCGGATGCGGGCGGGCGGCTTCGCGGGCGGGCTTTTCGCGATCTACGTGCCCTCGCCGGCGGACGACCGCATCGACATGGACGCGGCGATGGAGCGGACGCCCTACGACCTGCCGCTGCCCGACGCGCTGGCGCTCGGGCCCTCGCAGGCCGAGGCGCTGGCGATGGCCGGGCACCTTCTCTGGATGGAACGGGCCTCGGACGGGGCCTTCGCGCTGTGCCGCGACGCGGGCGGGATCGAGGCCTGCATGGCGGCGGGGCGCATCGCGGGCGTGATGCACATGGAGGGGGCCGAGGCGATCGGCCCCGATCTCGACGCGCTGCACGTCTGGCACGGGCTCGGGCTGCGCTCGCTCGGGCCGGTCTGGAGCCGGCCCACGGCGTTCGGCCACGGCGTGCCGTTCCGCTATCCCTCCACCGGCGATACCGGGCCGGGGCTGACCGGGGCGGGGGAGGCGCTGGTGCGCGAATGCAACGCGCTGCGCGTCCTGATCGACCTGTCTCACATGACGGAAGCCGGGTTCTGGGACGTCGCCCGGCTGTCGGACGCGCCGCTGGTGGCGAGCCATTCCAACGCCCATGCCGTCACGCCATCGAGCCGCAACCTTTCCGACCGCCAGCTCGACGCCATCGCGGAGCGCGGCGGGCTGGTGGGGCTGAACTTCGCGACCTGCTTCCTGCGCCCCGACGGGCTGCGTGGCGCGGATATGGGCTGGGAGCCGGTGCTGCGCCATCTCGATCACCTGCTCGCGCGGCTGGGGGAGGGGGGCGTGGGGTTCGGCTCCGACTTCGACGGCGCGACCGTGCCGGCGGGGATCGGCGACGTCGCGGGTCTGCCCCGGCTGGTCGAGGCGCTGCGCGCGCATGGCTACGACGACGCCCTGCTCGAACGGCTCTGCCATCGCAACTGGCTGCGCGTGCTGCGCGACACGTGGGGCGGGTGATCCGGGCGGCGCGCGACCTCCGCCGGCGGGCGGGGGCTTCGTCGCATCGTTCCGCATCGGCGTCGTTCCGGAACCGGCCATATCGTTCTCCCGAACGACGCGGTCCGGTACCGGGGCGACGTCGGGGTTGCCCGCACGGATTCACCCGAGGAAGCGGCCTCAGGCGGGCGGCGTGACGATGCGCAGGAAATCCCCCGGGCAGTCGGGCGGGGCGAGGAGGATGCTTCGCAGGGGGATTTCGGCGCCGTCGCGATGCAGAAGCGCGATCCGGTCGTCGGAGCGGCCGTCGCGCCGCGCGGCGGACATCTCGCTCCAGGGCCGGCCGGCCGCGCGATCCTTCGCGGTGAACAGCGGTTCGATCGACTGGCCCAGGATCTCCGCCTCCGTCCAGCCCAGCACCGATGCCGCGCTTTCCGGCCATTGCATCACGGTGCCGTCGCCGTCGTAGGCAAAGACCGCCCAGCCGGGCAGCTCCGCCAGAAGGTGGCGCAGCCCCGTCCGTTGCAGCCGCTCCTGCGTCTCCAGCCGTTCGGTGGCGCCGAGATTGCTGAAGAGGATGCCGATGCCGCCGGACGGCGCGGGCAGGGGGAACGCGCGCGCATGGAGGCGGCGGCCCCTGTGCACGAGCGAGCCCCAGTCGAACGACACCTCCTCGCCGTGATCCATCGCCCGGCGGAGCTGCGCCTCGGCGCGGGTGCCCCGGATCTGGGGAAAGGCCTCCGGCAGGATCCGGCCGATCAGCGCCTCGCGGGGCTGGCCGAGGAACAGCTCCGCCACGCGGTTGATCGTGACGTAACGCCATTCGGGGTCGAGCGAGACGTAGCCCTCGGAGATGCCGTCGAGGATCAGCATCAGCTTCTGCCGCTGCACGGTGTCGCCGGGCGATTCCGGTCCGGCCTGCAGGGTCGCGTAATCCCGCATGCTGAGGATCGCGAGCTTGTCGCGCCCGTGATGGGTGACAACGACCGGCGCGCGGATCGCGAGCTCGCGGACACGGCCGAAATTGCGCGTGGCTTCTGCGGCCGTCAGCCGCGGTTCCCGTGGGTCGATCATCGCTCTGGTCCGTTCCCGCTATCTGGGCGACCCGCAATACGTCCGGATTCGCATCCTGCAAAGTTCGCGTCATTCGGTCGATTGAGCATTCCAGAATTACGCATTATACGCAAACGGGGGACGCGCAAGGGACGCGCCGGACTGTGGAGTTCGCCTTGACGGAACAGCATGGAACCAGCCTCGTGACGACGGGGGTGCCGGGCCTCGACGACGTGCTGCGCGGCGGCTTGCCGGCGGGCGCCTTCTATTACGTCGGCGGCGCGCCGGGGACCGGCAAGACGACGCTGGGCCTGCAATTCCTGCTGGAGGGGCATCGCCGCGGGGAGCGGACGCTGTTCGTGACGCTGTCGCAGGACCGGGCCGATCTGGAGCGGATCGCGGCGTCGCACGGCTTCGATCTCGATGGCATCACGATCGAGCAGGTCTCGGCGATCGGCCGCGCGCCCGGGCTCGACGACCGGCAGACCGTGCTCGATACGGCCGATGCCGAGCTTTCGCAGGCCGTGAACCGGATCGAAACGCTGATCTCGGGCTCCGGCGCCCATCGCGTGGTGATCGATTCCCTGTTTGAAATGCGGCTTCTGGCCCACGATCCGCTGAGCTACCGCCGCGAGCTTCTGCTGCTGCGCGAAACGGTCGGGCGCCTCGGCGCCACCACGCTGGCGCTCGACTACAACGACGGGAGCCTCGGGGATCGCCAGCTCGAGGGGATGGTCAACGGCACGCTGAAGCTGGAACAGGAGAACCCGGGCTACGGGGCGACGATGCGCCGCCTGCATGTCGGCAAGATGCGCGGCCATGCCTTCGTGGAGGGCTACCACAATCTGACGGTCCGCAGGGGCGGGCTGTCGGTGTTTCCGCGCGTGGTCCCGCGGGACGCCGTGGACCGGCTTTCCGGGGGGGAGATCGTATCCGGGATCGACGGGCTCGACGAGATGCTGGGCGGTGGGCTTCTTCTGGGGACGACCTGCCTGATCGCGGGGCATTCGGGAACGGGCAAATCGACCCTCTGCACGGCCTATGCCAGCGCCGCGATGCGCGAGAACCGCATCGCGGCCATGTTCCTGTTCGAGGAGCGGCCAGCGATCTTCCGGCGGCGTTCGGAAAAGCTGGGCTTCCGGCTGGAGGAGCAGGAGGCGGCGGGCAAGCTGATCCTCGAGCAGTTCGACTCCTCCGAGATGTCCGCCGGCGAGTTCATCCAGACCGTGGTCGACACGGTGGATCGCCGGGGCGCCGAACTCGTGGTCATCGATTCGCTGAGCGGCTTCCTCGGCGCGCATCCCAACGGCGCCGACCTTATCGCGCAGCTGCACACGCTGCTCACCTACCTGTCCCGCCGCAACGTGCTCACCGTCCTGACGCTGACGCAGCACGGCCTGCTCGAGGGCGAGAACTCGGCGGGGATCGACATCGGCTACTTCGCCGACAGCGCGCTCCTGTTGCGGAACGAGGAGCGCGGAGGGGATCTTCGGCGGACGCTCACCGTGCTGAAGAAGCGGCAGGGCGATCACGAACAGCGGGTGCGCGAGCTGCTGATCGGCGATCGCAGCGTCAACGTGGTGCCATCCGCCCAGGTCGCGCGCCCCCATCTCGTCGTGGTCTAGGCCGTGGCCCCGGCCGAGGAGGGCCTGCGCGCCCCCGGCGGGCCCGATCCGAGGGTCCTGATCTACGCGCCGCTCGGCCGCGACGCGGACGTGCTGTCGGAGATCGCCCGCGACGTCGAATCCGATCCGGTCGCGGTCACCGCCAGCGACGCGCTCGCCGCGCGGATGGCGGAGGGCTGCGACGCGGTGGTCCTGACCGAGGAGGCGCTTCACCGCCGGACCGGCGAGACCCTGCTGCGACACCTCGAGGCGCAGCCGTCCTGGTCGGCGCTGCCCGTGCTCGCGCTCGTCGCCGATGCGGGGCGGCTGCCGCCGGGGCTCAGGCTGCCGGGCGGCGCGGCGGAGCGGGTCGAGCTGGTGATCCTGCAGCGGCCGACGCGGGCGCGGACCCTGCGCTCCACGCTCGTCACGCTGATCGGGTCGCGGCGGCGGCAGCGGATGGTGCGCGACCAGATCGCGGATCAGGGCGCGCAGGAGCGGCACCTGCAGTTCCTGCTCTCCGAGCTCGACCACCGGGTGAAGAACCTTCTGGCGAAGATTCTCGGCATCCTCAATCTGACCCGGCGCGAGGCCCGCGACCTGGACGAGTTCGCGACGGCCTTCGAGGGCCGCACCCGCGCGCTGGCCGAGGCGCACCAGATGCTGAACGGGCATACGGCGCATCCCGGCACGCTGCGGAGCCTCGTGGAAAACGTGATGGCGCCCTATCGCGACGCCGAAGGGTCGAACCTCGTGATCGAGGGCCCCGAGTTCGCGCTGCGGCCCCGGGCCGGGCTCGCCCTCGCCATGGCGCTCCACGAGCTTGCGACGAACGCGTCCAAATACGGCGCGCTCTCGACCGGGACGGGGGCCGTGGCGATCCGCTGGCGCCTCGACGACGACGCGCTGGAGTTCGAGTGGACGGAGCGGGGCGGTCCGCCCGTGGCCGAGCCGGCGCGGACCAGCTTCGGCACCCGCCTCCTGCGGTCCTACACCTCGCGCGAGCTCGGCGGCGAGACGGAGCTGCTCTTCCGGCCCGAGGGCCTGTTCTGGAAGGTGCGCGCGCCCGTCGCCGCGGACTAGGCCCGCCGGGCGTCGGGACGACGCGCTTGCACGCGCGCCGGATCCGTCGTTCGCTCCGGTCAGGCCAGACGGAGGACCCGCACCATGCAGACCGCGCTCGTGATGGGCCTTCTCGCCTCCTCCGCCTTTCCGATCGGCGTCGCGATCGGTCTGGTCCTGCCGATCCCGCGCCGCGTGCTCGCGAGCATCATCGCGTTCGGGGCCGGCGTCCTCGTCGTGGCGCTCACCTCCGAGCTGATGGCCGAGGCGACGGAGGGCGGCTTCATCGGCTGGGCCATCGGGGGGCTTCTCGCCGGCTGCATCGTCTACATCGTCCTCGACCAGATGCTGGAACAGGGCGCGCAGGAGAGCCCGCGCCGCACCGGGCGGGATGCCGGCGACGTGCGCGCGGGGGCCGAGCGCATCCCCGAAACCCAAGAACAGGCGACGATCTCCGGCATGGCGGTACTGGTGGGCACGGTCCTCGACGGGGTGCCCGAGAACGCGGCCATCGGCATCGGTCTCGCCGCCGAGCAGGGCCTCGGCTACGTGCTGCTCGGCGCGGTGTTCCTGTCGAACCTGCCCGGCGCCATCGCCTCCACCGTGGGCATGCGGAAGGAAGGGCGCTCGACGACCTATATCGTCGTCGCCTGGAGCCTGGTGGCGCTGGCCTGCACGGCGTCCTGCGTTCTGGGCTTCGCGCTGCTCGCGGGGCTGCCGCCCGCCGCGCAGAGCTTCATTCTGGCCCTGGCCGCCGGCGGCATCCTCGCGATGCTCGCGGACACGATGTTCCCCGAAGCGTTCCAGACCGGTGGCCCGTGGGTCGCCCTGGCGGCGACCGTCGGCTTCGCCGCGGCCTTTCTCCTCACGGAGCTGGCGCATTGAGCGCGGAGCACGGTTGAAGATCCACGCCCGGGGCCGGCGTGCCCGGTGATCCGGGTTGTCGCCGGACGCCCGTCCCGCCTCCGGGGTGCCCGACGGGACGATCCGCGCCGCGCGGGATCGAATGCGCCCGGTCCGCGTTGCGTTGGACCGCGGGGCGCGGGGAATCGTCCGTTCCGCCGCGTCCACGATCAGAAAAGGTGAGATCCCATGCCGACCAGACCGACCCGACCCGTATCCGCCCTGGCGACCATCGCCTGCGCGATGACCCTCGCCGCGCCGGCGTCCGCCCAGGACGACGCCGCGATGTCGGGGACCATGTCGCGCGCCGACGACGACATGGCGCGCGTGCTCGAGGCGCTGCAATCGCTCGAACCGAAGCCCCTCCCCGAGCTTTCCGCCGAGAACGCGCGCGAGCAGCCGACGCCGGCCGATGCGGTGGCGAAGGTGATCGAGGAGGACGGCCTCGACGTGGCCGAGCCCGCCGTCACCCGGCAGGACATCACCTATCCCGCCGCGGCGGGCGATCAGCCGGCCCGCGTCTATACGCCGACCGATGCCGGCGAGGGGCCGTTCCCGCTCGTCGTCTACGTCCACGGCGGCGGCTGGGTCATCGCCGATATCGACACCTACGACGCCTCGGCCGCGGCGCTTGCCGACAAGCTCGACGCGGTGGTGATCTCGCTCGAATACCGCCACGCCCCGGAGGATCCGTTCCCGGCCGCCCACGAGGACGTGCTGGCGGGCTACAAGTGGGCCGTCGAGAACAGCGGGCAATACAATGCCGACGCCGACCGCCTGGCCCTCGTCGGCGAGAGCGTGGGCGGCAACATGGTCGTGGCCACGGCGATCGCGGCGCGGGACCAGCAGCTGACCGAGCCCGACCACATCGTCTCCGTCTATCCGGTCGCGCAGACCAGCCTCGACACCGAGAGCTACGAGGCGAACGCGGAGGCGATCCCGCTGAGCCGCGCGATGATGGAATGGTTCTTCGACCTCACCGTGACCGACGAGAGCCAGCTTTCCGATCCGCGGATCAGCCTCGTGGACGCCGATCTGGCGGGCCTGCCGCCGGTGACCATCATCAACGCCGAGATCGACCCGCTTCTGAGCGACGGCGAGATGCTGGCGGAGGCGATCGAAGCCGCCGGGTCGCCCGTGGAGCAACGCACCTTCGAGGGCGTCACGCACGAGTTTTTCGGCATGGCGGCAATCGTCGAGGGCGCGGCGGCAGCGCAGGACTACGCCGTGGAACGGCTGGAAGCCGACCTTTCGGATTGATCCCCGAACGCTGCCGGAGGTCGGTCGACCATCCGGCAGCGCGGTGCCGGCCAAGCCCGGTCGGCACCGCGACGACCCGCCCCCCGATCCGCTCCATGAAACAGCTCGGTTTCTGGGAGAGTGCGCAGCGTCGGCCCCGCCGCGTCGCGTGTCATCGCAGGAAGATGAGACCCACGGAGACGGCGTAGAGGCAGAGCACGAACGCGCTTTCGAAGCCGATCCGGGCGATGCCCGCCTTTTCGCGCCGTAGCATGCCGAGAAGAAGCACCGTCGTCATCAGCATCGCGATCAGCCCCGTGGTCCGGTCCCCGTCGGTCATCGCCTCGTAGATGGAGCCGTCATACGCGAAGTCGGCCACGCAGAGGAACATGACCTCGAAGGCGTTGCCGCCGATCACGTCGCCCACGGCGAGGTTGACGGCGCCGATGCGGACGGCGGCGATCGCGGTGATCAGCTCGGGCAGGGAGTTCGCGACCGCCGCGAACACGGTGCCCACGGCGGATTCCGACAGGCCGGTCTTCTGGACGAGGGCGATGCTCGCCTCGCCGATCAGGTAACCCGCCGCCGCCGTCACCCCCGCGTAAAGGAAGAAGCGCAGCCAGAGCGACCGGTCCGAGGGCGCGTCCTCGCCGTCCTCCGTCTCCGAGATCTCCTCGCGCGTCTCGTCGGTCTGCACCGCCGACCACATCGGCTCCTCCTTGATCCGGGTCAGGAGGCGGAGCCCCATTCCGTAGCCGACGGGGATGAGGAGCGAGGCGGGATGGATGCCCCAGATCGTGACCGGCGGCTGGACCGAGGCGATGAGCGGCACCGACAGGAGCGCCACGAGCAGCACGCCCTGCGCGAGCCCGGTCACGCTTGCGGCCGCGTGTTCGAGATTGGCGCGCCGGTAGAACAGGTCCGCCACCGCGATGAACGCCGTCTGTGCGGTGAGCCCGCCGAGCGCGTTGCCGACGGCAAGGCCCGGCGCGTCCTGCAGCGCCGTGGTCACGGAGGTGATCGCGCCCGGCAGGGACGTGGCCGCGCCGACGAAAAGGGCGCCGGCGACGATCTCGCCCATGCCGGTCCGGTCGGCGAGCTGGTCGGCGACCCCCGACAGGCGCCATCCGGCGATCCCGATGCACAGGGCGGAAACGGCGAAGACCGCCGCGACCAGCAGGAGGGATGCGTTCGCCAGGTCGATCATGCAAGGCCCCGCATCGGCGGGGCGGCCGCCGGGGCGTGGTCCGGTTTCGGCCTCGGGTCATCGTGGGGGCGCGGGCGGTCGGTCATGCTCTGGTCTCCGGGGTCGATGCGGTTCGCGATGCGGTCCGGTCGAGGGATTCCCCGCGGGGGCATCCCGCCGCTCAGGCGATGCCCTTGCCGCCCGTGACGCCGTAGACCTCTCCGGTGAGGTAGCTGCCCTCCTGCGAGGCCAGAAGCACGTAGATCGGCGCGAGCTCCACCGGCTGCCCGGGGCGGCCGAACGTGCTCGATCCGCCGAAGCGCTCCACCTTTTCCTGCGGGGCGCCGCCGCTGGGGTTCAGGGGCGACCAGATCGGGCCGGGCGCGACCGAATTGGCGCGGATGCCCTTCTCGATCAGCTCCGAGGACAGCGCCTCGGTGAAGGCGACGATGCCGGCCTTGGTGGTGGCGTAGTGCATGATCGAGGCCGAAGGGTCGTAGGCCTGGACGGAGGCCGTGGTGATGATGGACGCGCCCGGCGGCATGATCCGGGCCGCTTCCTGCGTGGTCCAGAACAGCGCGTGGAGGTTCGTCCGCAGAGTCGTGTCGAAATCGTCGCTGGTCAGCTCGTCGAAGGACGGGGTGAACTTCTGGTGCCCGGCATTCACCACCAGGATGTCGAGCCCGCCCATCTCCTCGGCCGCGCGCTTCGGCAGGTCGCGGGCATAGGCTTCGTCGGTCACGTCACCGGGCAGGGCCACGGCCTTACGTCCCGCCCGTTCGATGAGGGCCACGACCTCGTCCGCGTCGGACTGCTCGTCGGGCAGGTAGGAGATGGCGACATCCGCCCCTTCGCGGGCATAGGCGATGGCGACGGCGCGCCCGATCCCGGAATCGCCGCCGGTGATCAGCGCGCGGCGGCCTTCGAGCCGGCCGGAGCCCCTGTAGCTCTCCTCGCCGTGGTCGGCCGGGGGATCGAGCCGCCGGGCGAGGCCGGGGGCCGGTTGGGGCTGCTTCGGGAACGGGGGCGCGGGATATTGCGTCCGCGGGTCCTGCATCTTTAAACGGTCGACCATGGGATCCTCCTTGCTTCGCCGGGGGTCGTCATCCCCTAACGACGCGAGGCGCTCCCCTGTTCAATCCGCGGGAGGTTTGCGTCGGCAGGCGGGGGGCCGGCGTTCCGGCGCGGCCCCCGGGCCCGGGCGCCGCGGCGTTGTTCACGCCGCTGGCCGAAGGGGTCCGAAGCCCGCCCCGTGCGACGGCCCGTCTCGTCTCAGGCGTCCGGGTTCCCCGAGCCGTCGCGGCCCCGCGCCGGGTCCGGCCGCAGCAGATGGCCTTCGTCGATCGCGGTTCCGGGCACCTGCCGGATATGGACGTTGGCGCCGGCGGCGCGCACCGTCTGGGACGTGTCGCGGCGGCGCTTGAAGATGATCGTGTCCCGCACGGCCACATGGGTCCAGCCGGCGGCCGTGGTCTCGATCGCCCATTGCCAGTCCTCGTAGGCATAGCCCTCCGCCACGGCCCGATCCGCGTAGGGATGATCGAGCCAGACCCGGCGGGGCGCCATGCAGAGCGCGTCGTAGGGGTTCGAGACCAGCAGGTATTCCGGCAGGTAGAGCGGATCGTCCTGCGACGGGACGACGAGGAGGCTCTGGCCCGCGTCGAACAGCCAGTTCAGCTCGGGCCGCGCGATCCGCCGCAGGCCTTGCGCCTCCGCCTCCCGAAGGACGCGCAGCCCCTCGGCGAACCAGTTCTCGCTGTACAGGTCGTCGGCATCGACGAAGGCCATGAAGCCGCCCGTGGCCATCCGCGCGAGCTCGTTGCGGACGCGGCCCTGATCCCCGAGCGCGAAATCCGTGCGCCGCCAGCGGTCGAAGCGCGGCTGCGCCACGAAGTCGCGGGTCCGCGCGTCGCAATTGTCGAGGCCCAGCAGCAGCTCGACGCTGGCGCCCGTTTCCTGCACGGCGGCGATCGCCGCCTCCAGGCTCCGCAGGGTCGGGCCGAGCAGGAGGGACTCGTTGTGGGCGAGAAGGCCGATGGACAGGTCAGCCATGCCCGGCCGCCCGTTCCGTCGCCGCGCGCGGGCCCGCATGTCCGTCCACGGCCTCCGCGAATTCCGCCACGAAGGCCCGGAGGCCGGCGCCGTCGCGCGTTTCCGCCATGTGCGCGCGCAGACGGGCCGCGCGGTCGCGGGCCTCGGCGGGACGGGCGAGGATCTCCCGCAGGGCCCGGACATAGGCCTCCACGTCGTCCACATCTTCCACCGGCCAGCTCATGTCGTCCCGGAGCACCTCCGCGGTGCCGCCCACGACGCTGCCCACGAGGGGGATGCCGGTCATCGCGACCTCCAGCAGCAGATGCGGCACGCCGTCCCATTCGGAGGTGTAGAGCCAGGCGTCGCATCCCCCGAGCGGAAGCGTGCGGAACGTCTCGTAGGTGCCCTTCAGCTTTATGTTCGGCGCCGAAAGCGCGGCGGTGTCGAAACTGTCGAGAAGGGCCTTGCCCCAGACGTGAAAATCCACGTCGGGCAGGCGCTCGGCGATCCGCGCCAGGAGGTCGGGGCGCTTCTGACGGTCGAACCGTCCCGACCAGAACACCTGCGGGCGGCGATCCGCGTCGCGCGGCGGCTCGGGCACGAGACCGACCGACGTCTCCGCCGGGGCGGAGATCACGCGCACCCGGTCGCGCCCCGCCTCCGGAAGCGCGAAGCGCTCGACCAGCTCCGCCTTCAGGAACGCGCTGTCGACGATCAGCGCCGCGCAATGGTCGAAACACCGGTACGCGTATTTCACGGGATAGCCGCTCCATTCGCCAGTCAGGTTCTTTTCGTTGCAGAACAGGTAATTGTAGATCCGCATCTCCTGCGCCATCAGGCGACGGTAGGTCATCTGGCAGGTCCAGGCGAGCTGGCTGTTGATGTTGAAGACGGCGACGGGGCGCAGGCTGCGCAGGAAGGAAAGGAACAGGTCGCTCCGCACCCCCTCCGCATACCCTTCCGTCGCCGCCGTCAGGTCGATCTGCCGGATGGCGGGATCGAAGCGGCCGGACGGCGCCGTCCCCTTCGCATCGGTGTAGACGACGAGGACCGAGCCGGGCCCGTAGGCGGCGGCGAGCGCCTGCGCGAGGTAGCCCTCCTCCTTCGCCCCGCTGCCCCAGCGGGGGCGGTTCACCGCGATCACGAACGGCGCCCGTCGATGCCCGGCCGCGTCGCGCAGGGCCAGGGTCGCGACCAGCTTTTCGCCGGTCCGGGCATGATGGAAGGGCGGCATCTTCGGCCGGAACGCGGCGGGCCAGGTGGCCCCGACGAGCGGGTCGAGCGCGGCGGCCTTCGCGACCATCTCGCCCAGCGTGCCGTATCGAAGCCGCTCGAACAGATCCCGGCGCCGGTCCGTCATCGCCCGCGACACGTCGAACGGTGCCTTGTTCAGACGGCGGGCGATCGGCGGGAACTTGTTGGCCGGCTCGCCGACGAACCGCGCGCGCCGGCCTTCCGTGACCCAGTGCACGAAGGGGTTCATGCCGCCGGGGATCGCCGCCTTGTGCCGTCGCCGGTACAGGGCGGTGCCGAAATGCGGCGACGGATCCCAGCCCCGCTTCGCGCCCACCTGCAGGTAATGCTGCATCGGGTTGAGGCGCGAATACAGGATCTCGGGATGCGCAAGGACATAGAATTCGGCGTCGAAGGCGGGCGCGATGGTGGCGGCGGCGGCCTCATGGGCCGGCGCGATCGGCAGCTCCATCGCCGCCGCGATCCGGGTCCGGAGATGGTCGTCGATGTGCCACGCGGTCCGGCCGCGCCATTCCGCCCGCGCGGGGCCGGCGACGTCGACCACCGGCACGATCCGATGCTCGCGCGTGCCGGCCTTGAGGTAGTGCAGAAGAGCGCCGCCATGGAACCCGAGCGCTTCGGGATAGGTCTGCTCGTACGCCTTCGCGTCGAACCGGGCGGACGGATTGCGCCCGAGCGGCGCGCCGATCCGCAGGTAATGCACGGCCGGATCGAGATCGCTCAACCGGACATCGGCATAGGTCCCGGCATACCAGGTCGCGTCGAACAGCGCGCTGCTCTCCAGCAGCGACAGGTCTTCCATCCCCGCTCCCATGACGTTCATGACCGGATGATCCATCTTCGCCCGAGCGTCCGGAGATTCCGGACCGCGCGGCGGGCCGACAAACGCGGGCCGCGCGTCGGGTTCGCGGGCCGGGCGGCGCTGTCCTCGACCTTCGGCGGGGGTGGCGCGACGGTCTTCGCGGCCCTCGGCGGCGCTGCAGGGGCTTCGGCGGGCGCGGGCGGCGGGCGCCGGGCATAGGTCTCGATCCGGGCGGAAACCTCCGCGGACAGCCGGGCCAGCGCCTCGCGCGCGTCCCGAAGCGACGTGCGGTCCTCGTCGGCCCGCCGGGCCAACGCGGCGAGGTCGGATTCGAGCGCCGCCACGTGGCGGCGCCGGTCCTGCTCAAGCCGCGCGACCCGATCGTCGGCGGCGGTCGTGAGGGCCTCCAGCCGCGTCCGTGCGGCATCGCGTTCGGTCCGCATCGTCTCGATCGCCTCGCGGTGCTCCCGAAGCTCCGACTCGAGTTTCGCCCTGTCGCGGTTCAGGGCGCGGGCCTCGACCGAAAGCTCCCGGCTTTCCACCGCCAGCTTGCGGAAGATCGGCGTGGCCTCGTCCAGTCGCCGCAGGATCGCGTCCAGTTCGGCCTCGTCGCCGTCGCGTCGCGCGCCCGCGCACCAGCGCCGCAGGATCCGGTAGGTGTCCTTGACCGAAGGGCCGGTCAGCGCGTCCTCGAAGACCGCCGCGTCCCCTGCGAGGTGATGCCGCCACTTCGCCGACAGAAACCCGTCGACGCGGTGCGCGACGGCCTCGGAGATCTCCGGCGGCTGGATGTCGAGCCCGCTCGCGAGGCGCCGCGTCACGCTCCGCCAATCGGCGACGAGATCGTCGTAATGCACGTAGACGCGGGGCAGGCCGCGCGTATCGCGCTCCGCGGTCAGCACGAAACGCAGCCAGGAGACGAGCGCCTCTCCGCGCAGGATGCGGTTGCGCGCATGGAGGGATTCGGCCACGTCGAGCGGATTGCGCACCGGCAGCACGCAGAGCGTGCGGATTCCCGATCGCTGCAGCGCCTCCCGCCAGAGCGGGAAGAGCAGGCTCATTCGCGGATCCTTCATCACGAAGAACGGTGCCTCGCCGACCTCCGACCCGATGATCTCGACCGCCTTGCCGACGAACGCTTCCCGCGCCTCGTCGGAGACGAGATCGAGGCCGACGGGCGCGAGATCGTACCAATGCGATCCCGCCGCCTTGAGATAGGCGTCGTCGAGATCGACCAGCGGCTGGCTTTCCCAGAACCCCAGATCGTTGTCCTTCTGATTGCCCGGGATCAGCGTCCGGGGCAGCGCGAAGCCGATCAGGTTGAGCACGCGGGCCAGCGCCGACGAGCCCGAGCGGTGCATCGAGAGGATGATTATGCAGGTCTGCATGCCGCGACATCCGGCATCGCGCCGCCGGGCGGCGCGTCACGAGGTGGCGTCGGCGCGACGCGTGCCAATAAGGCTGTCGGGGATGCTCGGTGTCTCGAAGCCGAATATCGCATGATCCCCGATGGCCCGCTGCCCCTTACGTGAAGTCACGTCCCACCATGCGGGTACGGCCTTGTCAAGCGACGCCCGGCCGGAGAGCCTTCGCAGGCTCTCCGGCCGGGCCAAGCCATGGCGTGCGGGATCTCGGGTGCCGGGTCGGCCCGGGGGATCAGGCGGTCCAGCGGCCGACCGCCATGACGCAGCATGTCGGCGCGACGTTCTGGCTGCCGCCTTCCGTCCAGGACCGGATGTCCACGCCGCTCGGCTCGGCCTTGTCGACCGCGAAGATCCTGGGTCCGCCGCCGAAGGTGGCGGTGATGCTGACGAACAGGCCCGTGGTGGTCGCGAAGGCTTTCGGGAACCTCCATGTGGCCGCCGCTTCCCGTGCCGTCGCGAAGGACTCGATCGTGCAGATCTGGGTGCCGTCCGCATACCGCAGGTAGGAGCCGTTCGGCGTCGTGCCCGACTCGATCACGGCGCCGGTCGGGACCCCGTTCGCCTGCGCGACCGGCCCCACCACGTTGCCCGGCCCATAGCCGTAATCGGCCCGCATCAGGCGCCCCGGCCTGCGGTCGGTCGGGTCCGACTGCACCGCGTCGCCGACGACCGCATCGGCCCGGATCTCGGAAAAGGTCGCCGCGCCGCTGGCGCCGTCGATCGCCATCGCCGTCGTCCAGGACGCTCCGTCCGCGCTGACCTTGACCGCGAACCCGCCGTCCCCCGCGAGGCCCATCTCGGCGCGCCCGGCATACCCCGTCTGAAACAGCAGGCTCGCCGTGTCCGCCTCGGTCGCCTTGTTGATCTTGAGCTGATGCCCGCCGCCGGCATTGTCGAGAAGCGTGGCGTCGGCGGCGACGGCGAGGCGGTTCGTGTCGTCCGCCAGAGTGTTGATCCCGAAGGTCTCCACACGATCGGCCGTGCCGTCCTTCTGCCAGGCGCCCCCGTCGAACACGGCGTCGGCGGCCAGCGCCTCGACATGGCAGCGCCAGCCCTGTTGCGGAACGAAGAACCCCCAGGCGGCGTCCTGGCGCACGGCGATCGCGTTGTCGCGGCCCGCCCACTCCCCGACCGCGCCCGGCGCGACGATGTGGCGTTGACCGTTCTCCGGCGAGGCCGGCGGAACGGTGCGATCGAGATCGACGACCACGGGCTGCACGAGCGCATCGAGGATCCGCAGGGCCTCGTTGTGCGTGACGTGCTTCTGCGCCTGGTTGCCCTGGATCAGGGGGAGCGACAGGATGGTCGTGTTCTCGTAGTCGGGCATGGTGGGGAACTCCGCTGCGTTGAAGGAGCGGACCCTCGGCCGGAGCGGTTAACGCTTTGTTAACGGTCTCCGTCCGCGTTCCGGGCATCGACCGGCCCCGGAACAGGGGGGCCTCCCGCGCCGGAACCCGAACACGGGGCGTCCGGACGGGCACGCTCTGGAATGGCTCGGCCGGGGGTCCATTGAAGCCGTGCGGCCCCCCGTCTAGACGGGCCTCCGAACGGACGGGGCGAACGATCATGACCAATCTGATCTCGCGTTTGGCGGAACGCCTCAAGCGTGAACATCCTGCGACGCCGGACGGGACGGAGGCGATAGCGGCGCCGGACAAGACGGTGGGGACGGAGGAGGTCGTCGCGACGGAGGCCGGTCCGCCCGCCGGGAACCGCCCCGACCCCGACGGGGAAAGCCGGCTCGATCCCGAGCCCGCCCCCGACGATCCCGGTCCCGAGTCCGATCCCGTTCTCGATCCCGCCCCGACGACCGCGCCGGCCCCGCTCGCGCGGGACGCGACCGTCCGCCCGCCAGTTGTCTATCTGCCCGATCCCGTGGACCCGCCCGCGACCGGCGAACGCGACACGGCACATTTCGGGCCCGATCTCGACCGGTTGATCCGGATCGCCCGCGGCGTCGCGCGACCGGAGGGCTACGGCGAGGAATACGACCTCATCCGGACGCGGTTCGACTTCGCGCATTACTTCCTGAGCTACCGCGACATCTTCCGCGAGCGGATGGACCCCGTCGCGCATTACATTCGCGCCGGCGCGCGGGAGATGCGCGATCCGACCCCGACATTCTCGACCCGGCGCTACCGCGCGAATCTGTCCGAGGACGAGCTGGGCGGGCTGACCCCCTTCGGCCATTGGCTGACGGCGGGCGCGCCGGAGGGATGCGTCGCGCCGCTCCGGGCGTTGCCTGCCATGGCCGCCGTCCTCGACCGTCCCGCGGCCGAGGTCGAGGCGACCTGGACCGCCGCCCATCGCGACGTCGTCGAGCGGTTCCACCACGGCACGCTGGGCGAGATGGTCGGACGGGCGACCGCGCTCGACCCGCTCGTGGCCCTGTCCTGGCCCGAAGTCGGCAATATCCGGATCGGCACGTTCAACTCCGACCTCGTCATGTCGCGGACGGTCGCGCTGCATGCGCTGGCCCATCGGGCGGAGCTGCGGCGCGCACGGGCGGTCGTGGTCGTCAACCGGCCCCGCTGGGGGGGCGGGCGACGCATGGAGGGGCATCTCGCCCATGCGCTGGCCGACATTCACGGCGCGCGCGAGGTGCTCGTCCTGACCACCGAACAGGGGGGCGAGATGCCGCCCGGCAAGCTGCCCGCCGGGACGCGTCACGTCGACATGTCGGATCTCGACCTCGCAAGCCCCGAGCTGCGCGAGCAGGTTCTCTGCGCGTTCCTGCGCATCCTGCGTCCGGACATCGTGTTCAACGTCAACAGCCGTCTCATGTGGGACGCGATGACGCCGTTCGGCAGGACGCTGTCGCAGGAGATGGCGCTGGTCGCGGGCCTTTTCTGCGAGGAGCGGACGGCGCATGGCCACGAAACCGGCTACACGATCCACCGGGTCTACCGGCATTTCGACATTCTGGCGGCGATCTGCACCGACAGCGCGGCGCTGCGCGCGACGCTCTGCGAGCGATACCTGATCCCGCCCGATCAGAGCGGAAAACTCCGGGTGCTGCGCGCCCCCGTGGACCCGTCGATCCGGCCCGTCGTGGTCCCCGGGGACGGGGCGGCGGAACAGGCCCGGACCCCGTTCGGGGAAACCGCTGCGGACGCCGCCGGCGAAGTCCCGGACGCCATCGAACCGGACGCGGTTCGCGCGGCCGGTCCGAGGCGCCCGCAGGTCTTCTGGTCCGGCCGCCTCGATCCGCAGAAGCGGGTGGATCTCGTCTATGCGATCGCCCGGGAAATGCCCGAGGTCGAGTTCCGCCTCTGGGGCGAGCGGGTGCTGACCCGTGCGGCGACACGCCTTCCACCGGCGCCGGAGAACGTCGTCCTCGAAGGGCGGTACGAGCGGTTCGCGGACCTGCCCCTGCAGCAAGCCGATCTCTGGCTCTATACCTCGGCCTGGGACGGCGTGCCCTCGGTTCTTCTCGAGGTGGCGATGACGGGCCTGCCGATCGTAGGCACCCTCGTCGGTGGCACCGGCGAGATCCTGAAGGCGACCGGCGCGCGTGGCGTGCCGGCCGATGCCCGCGAACCCGGCGCCTATGTCGAGGCGATCCGCGAGACGCTCGCGGACCGGGACGGGGCGCGGCGCCGGGCCCTCGCGCTGCGCGAGGAGCTCGTGGCCGAGCGGCGGCCGGAGGCCTACCGGGCGGAGGTCGCGGCGATTCTCGAGGCCGGTCGCGACCGGACGCACCGGCCCGACGCGCCGGTCCGCCTGCCCGCGGCGCGGGCGCGGCCGGCCGAGGCGCCGCCGGAGGTCGACCTGTCGCTGCTCCTGACGGTCCATGCCGAAACGCTGGTCGCGGGGCCGACGATGCGCTCGGCCGAGGCGGCGCTGGCCCGGGTCGAGGCGCGGGGCTACCGCGTCGAGCGGCTCATGGGGCTCGACGCGGCCGGCGCGGCGACACGGGCCTACATGGCGCAGCCGGCCTTCGCGCGCTGGACGCGCCACGATCTCGACCTGCGCGATCAGGGTCAGGCCCGCAACGCCCTGGTCCGGGCCGCCCGGGGCCGGTGGATCGCGTTGCTCGATGCCGACGACCTTTTCAGCGAGAACTGGCTCGAGGCGGCGCTCGCGCGTCTGGCCGGACCGGAGGCCGGGCGCGCGATCGTCCACCCGGAAGCGATGTGGCAGTTCGACAAGTCCCAGACGATCTACACCAACCCGGACCAGTCCGCCGCCCATTTCAGCCCCTGGCACTTCGCGATGCAGAACTACTACGACGCGCTCTGCGTCGCACCGCGCGCCGCCTGGCTGGAGGTGCCCTATGCGGATCGCGACGTCGCCCGGGGCTACGCCTACGAGGATTGGCAATGGGGGGTGGAGACGATGGCGGCCGGGTGGCGGCACGTCGTCGCCCGGGACACGGTGATCTTTAAGCGCCGGCGCGACGTCTCGCAGTCGCGCGAAAGCCGGGAGCGGCGCGTCACGATCCGTCCCGTCGCGTCGCTCGCGATCGACGCCATCTCCGGGCTGGGAACGGCGGACCGCACCGGACCCCCCTCCGGGCCGATGCGCGCCTCGTCGTGAGCGCAGGCAGCGTCAGGATCGGAAGCCGGCGGCGTGCGCGCGATCCTTCGGGCTGGACGCGACGCCCAAGGACATGCGCGCGCGATCCCCGCGCGGATCTCTTCGCGCCGGCGAACCGGGGCCAAGCTCCTGCAGGGCGGGGCGGGGCGCCCTTTGTTGCAACCGAGTAGAAGTGTCGCTCGGGCTGCAAAGCAGAAATGTCGCGAGTGCGGCGGTTGGGGGCGGCCGGACAGAGTGCAGACGTCGAGGATCGGAGCCTTGACCGGCCGCCTGCGCAGCTTTCGACTTGGGCGATGCGGGCCGCCGTCGAGGTCCAGCCATCGTTCCTGCGTCCGGTCGGCATATAGCGCGTGCGCTGCTTTCCGGCGGGGCGGGTTTTCGGCGGGGCCTTGTCCTGTTCTGCCGCGATGAACTCCAGGACGGCGCTCAGGCGCTTGTTCCCGGTGATCGCGGCATGGGTGACGCGCTGATCCTTGTCGAAGACCCTGTAGGGTAAACGGACGCCCTTCCAGCGGACCTCCAGCCGACCGTCCGGGAAGACATGGGTATCGACGTACCTGCCTGCGAGACCGCAGGTGACGTCGTTCTCCTCGAGGATGATCCGTTTGCGCTCGTACGACAGGGAGAGCTGCGCTCCGACATAGCGCTGGTCCCTCGGACAGAGAACGTCGTGCAAGCGAGCGGGTTCGGCATTCAGCGCCCGGTGCAGGTCGTCGGGCCGGCGCGGCACCTTGGCAAAGCGGGCGTTGTGGCGATCCGTGAAGCCGGGCAGGAAGTCGTTCGCCGCCGCGATGCCGCAGATGCCCGCGAGCCGCAGTTCCTTGACCGGGCGATCCTGCAGCGTCCGGTTCGCACGCTCGACACGCGGTATTTGTCAAAGGAGTTGTCGCCTGTCCTTGTTTTCAGGCTGCTCGCTCGGCAGGGCCGGCCATGGGGCCGCCG
>NZ_CANLTQ010000011.1 GCF_947494025.1 uncultured Jannaschia sp. | reverse complement strand
CCAGCGTGGCTATACGCTCGGACCCAGCCGAACGGACGACCAGGATGTCCTCTTCCTGGTCGACCAACTGGTGGAGGCTCGAACACGATGTCCTCCGAATTGCCGATCGATGAGGCGTAGTCGTGTAGGGGCAGGGCGGCTTCCATATGGGACGACGCGGGGTAGGGGCGTCGCACAAGGTTCTAAACCCCGCCCAGGTAGCGTCGCAGAAGAGCGGCAGCAACTCTTGTGGAACGCAGTTTCCTAGGATCAGACGTTTCACCCGGATGTCGCCCCCAGGTGCCCCGAACGGGACGCCGTGGCTTGATGGGCGCGGGCGTCAGATCATATCGACCGAGAATCTGTTGGGCGCATGAGGCTGAGACCTCATCTCGTACGCCGCGATTGACGTGGCCGAGGGGTTGGCGCCAGGGTGACGCGAGGACCCCGGCTCCTGGACGCTTCGTCTGGCGACGGACCCGTTCGCCCTACAGGGAAGCCACGCCATGAACAACCAGACCCCCGACCGCCGTCTGACGGCTGCTGACTTCGACCAGGACCTGCTGGACCTCTATGACTACTACGCGCATGGAAAGATCTCGAAGCGCGAGTTCCTCGACCGCGCCGGCAAGTGGGCCGTGGGCGGGCTGACGGCGGCGGCCATCCTCGGCACTTTGTCGCCGAACTACGCGCTCGCCCAGCAGGTCGAGGCGGATGACCCCGACATCGTCGGCGAAGACGTCACCTATGCCAGCCCGGACGGCACCGGCGACATCGACGCCTATCTCGTGCGCCCGGCGAACGTCGACGCGGAGAGTCCGCCGGCGGCCGTGCTCGTGGTCCACGAGAACCGCGGTCTGAACCCCTACATCCGCGACGTGGTGCGGCGGCTGGCCAAGGCGGGGTTCGTCGCGATGGGCCCGGACGGGCTGTCGTCGCTGGGCGGCTACCCCGGCACGGACGACGAGGGGCGCGAGATGCAGCGCACGCTCGACCAGGACGCGCTGCTTAACGACTTCTTCGCGGGGTTCGAGTACCTCCGGGCGCTGGAGGGGACGAACGGCAAGGTCGGGGCCACGGGCTTCTGCTACGGCGGGGGCGTGGTGAACCGGCTGGCCGTGGCCTACCCGGAGATGGCCGCCGGCGTGCCGTTCTACGGCTCGTTCCCGGACGCGGCAATGGTGCCGCAGATCGAGGCGCCGCTGATGATCCAGCTGGCCGCGCTCGACCAGCGCATCAACGCGATGTGGCCGCCCTTCCAGAAGGCGATGGAAGAGAACGACAAGGTCTACGAGGCGCATATCTACCCGGGCGTGAACCACGGGTTCCACAACGACACCACGCCCCGATACGACGAGCAGGCCGCCGCCCTCGCCGAGGAGCGGATGGTCGCCTGGTTCCGGACGTACATGGCCGGCTGAGAAGGACCCCTGGCGGTGGCCCGCGCGGGCAGCCCCCATCATCCTGGAAGTAAGGCCCTCGGTCCCTTCGCCTCAGCGGGGCCGGCATCGCGGATTGCCGTCGCCCAGGACCGGGACGATCGCCAGGACGCCCAGGATCTCGGCAGCGCCGTCGCCGCGCGGTTCGAGGACGAGGACGCCCGCCTCGGGAAGGCTCGTTCCCGAGAGGACGCTCCCGAAGATCATCTGGGCGGGAAACCGGTGGCCGACGAGGACGCGGTTCTCCCCCTCCGGCACGGGGGCGCCGAAGAGGCGGCGATGCTCCGACAGGACCCAGTCGAGGCGTCCGCCCGCGTAGTCGTCCGCAAGCAGGCTGTCGGTCACGCGCACGCCGTCGACGCCGAAGGCCAGCTCGGCCGTGTCGCGCGCGCGAAAGACAGGACCGGCCAGGACCGGCTTCGCGACCGGTATGCCGAGGGCCTCGATCCGCGCGCCCAAGGTCACGGCCTGTTCGCGGCCGGCGGGCGAGACGTTGCGCTGATCCTCGCGCGCGTCGCCATAGGCGTCGCAGGGCTCTCCGGCCGTGTCGGCGTGCCGGATGAACATCACCGTTCCTCCCCGGCGGATGCGCTCGAGCAGGGCCGTGCCTTCGGGCGTGTCGAGCCCCACCGCGCTCACGGGCTGGAGGGCTGCGGCGGGGCCGTCGGGCGCGCCCGACGCGGCGAGTGCGGCGAGGCAGGTCAGGAATGTGCGGCGTGTCGGCATGGCATCGTCCTTCTACGACCTGCATCCGCGATCCGTCTCGGAGCGGATCGGATGTCGTCCCGGACAGGCCGACGGCACCCGACCGGCAGCGATCCGTGCGCACCCGCGGCATCCGGTATCGGTGGCATACGCGGCCGCCGCCGACCATACGCAGCTCCGGGTCGGCACGGTCATGCGGGACGCATGACGCGATCCCGGTTCCGGGCGGACATGCCTCGGGCCGGGTCGGTGGTGCTACGTTGCGGTTGAGCCGCGCCTGCCCGAACTGGCCGTCGCACGTGCCGTGGCGGTCGAAAGCCACGCCGACGCGCGCTCCCTTGCGAAGCACGGCAGCGGCGGGCCGGAGGCGGGGACGGCGGCCCGACCTGGCCACGGTGTAGCGGTCCCTGCGCCCCGTCGAGACCGGCCCGGCCCGTCACACGGTCACGACGATCCTGCCCATCAGGCGCTGGAGGTCGCCGAAGTAGCCCGCCGAGCGTGCCGGGCGCCCGGGGTCCGAGGTGATGGCGATGACGAGGTCGATCTCCGGTGCCACCGCCAGCACCTGCCCGCCGTAGCCGCGCCCGTAGGCCACGCGGCGCCCTGCGTGGCGAGTCAGGAACCAGCCGTAGCCGTAACTGTCGCCGCTAAACGGCGAGCGGCCTCGCGGCTCCCAGGATCGCTCGATCCAGCGGGCCGGCACGACTTGCGCGCCGTCCCATCGGCCGCCGCCGGCCACCATCTCGCCCACCCGCGCCAGGGCGCGCGGCGTCAGCGCCATCTGGTTGCCCCCCATGTAGCGGCCCTGCGGGTCGCGCTCCCAAGGCGGGATCTCGATGCCCAGCGGCTCGCCCAGCCAGTCCCGCGCCAGCGCCAGCAGATCGCGCCCCGTGGCCCGCGCCAGCACCGCGCCCAGCACGTGCCAGCCGCCCGTCGAGTAGATGAACCGCCCGCCTGGCTCGGCCACGACCTCGCGCGTCAGCGCATGGTCGACCCAGTCACGGCTGGCGACCCAGGCGCCGTAAGACCCGCCGGACGTGCCGGCCAGCCCCGCGCGCATCGACAGGAGGTCGCCCAGGGTGATCTCGTCGCGCACGTCCCCCGCCGCCGGGCGCCCGAGCGCCGCCAGCACCCGCGTCTCGGCTCCCGCGATCGCACCGCGCTCGATCGCGATGCCCGTCAGGAGGGCAACCAGCGTCTTCGAGACGGACTTCACGTTCGCCACGGCGTCGAGGCCGGGCCCGGCGAAGGCCCGCTCGAACAGCGTGTCGCCGCCCCGGCGGATCACCAGCGCATGGAGCTGGTCGAGCCCCGCCGCCTCGGTCGCGACCGCCTCCAGCCCGCCCGCCTGCGCGCGCGCCGGACGCCCGAGCACCGTCGGCGTGGCCAGCGCGGCCAGTCCCAGAAGCGCGGCCCGGCGGCCCGCATCCATGCGGCAAGGATCCTGCGATGTCCTCATGCCCTCAGTCCTTCCCGTTCGTCCATGCCCCGCGCGTCCACGTCCGCGGCGCCCAGACCTCAAGGATCGCCCACGCGGTCGCAACCAGCGCGAGCGCGCAGAGGACGGCCTTCGAAGCCGTGCCCATCGTCCCCTCGATCAGCATCGCATGCACCACGCCGCCCGTCACGACGAGCCCCGCGAGGCCTGTATGGACCCGGCGCCAGACCCGCGGTCGCAGGCGCAGGCGGCGGCGCGACGCCGCGAGGGCGGCGGCGGCGACCGCCGCCCACATCGCCACGACCCCCCAGACTGCGAACGGCGTTGGGGAGCGCAGCAGAAGCACATCGACCACATCCGGCGGGCTCGTGAGCCACAGCCCGGCGACGTGGAGCGCGACCGCGAGCACGAGGCCACCTCCCAGCACGGCGTGCAGCCGGCGCCCGCGCCGCGGCCCCAGGCCGGGCAGATGCCCCCGGGCCAGCAGCGGTTGCAGGAGGAGCAGACCCATCGCGATCACGCCCGCGAAACCGGCGGCGATGTAGACCGGATCCCGCCAGGCGAGCAGCGGGCTCGTGGCGGCGGCGACGACCGGGACGATCACGGCGGCCCCAAGGGCGGTCCAGACCAGCAACGGGACGAGGCCGGTGCGCGAAGGGCTCATCGGCGCGTCGGACCGGTCAGACGGGTTGCAGCACGAAGTCGACGTGCAGTTTGCGGTCGGCGCTCCGCGGCATCACGGGGCGCAGGAACACGGTTTGGAAAGCCCCGTCGCGGGTCGGGTCGTGATCGGCGTCGTAGGCGAGATGGCCGTGCGGCTGACCAAAGGCCGGCACGATCTGCGGCATCTCCAGACGGAAGGCGCCCGAGGCGTCGGTCAGCGTGGCGCCATGGCTGCGTGCGTCGCGCTCGTGGCCTTCCGTGGTGTGCGCCCAGATCTGGATGCGTCGGCCGGGAAGCGGGGCGCCGTCGCCCGCCCGGCGCACCGTGCCGGTCATCCAGAACCCGCCGCCGCCGATCCGGCCGACCACCGGGGCGCCGGGGCGGTAATTGTTGGCGCCGCCCCGCATCGTGGGCGTGGGCGCGACGCCCTGCGCGAGCGCCGGAGCGGCGAGACCCGAGGCGCAGAGCGTCAGGGCGGCCCCGGCCGAGACGAGAAAGCCGCGACGGTGGTTCGAGATGATGGGCATGCCTGGTCCTCCGCGTGACGGTGCCGGCCGATCGCCTGCCTCCGGGCCGGCTCGACCATTTGCATGGGATCCAACATGGAGCGGACAGGCGGCCGGGACCAGACGTCGGCGGCGCAGGGGGCGTCGATCTCATCGTATTGTGAAGCCGGAAGGGCTGGCTGGGGGGCTCCGAACGAAACCCCCTGCGGATCGGGATCGCGACTGCGGCGTGGGCCTTCAGGGCTCACGCATGAAGGTTGCCAAGGACGACCCTGTGCATGGAGGCGTCGTTCCAGGCGGCGCGTTTGCGCTTGGCCTTGAGGCTGCCCGGTGATGTGTCGGTGCGTACGAGATTGCGGGCGATGCGGCGCAGGCCGGGCCATGCGGCGGTCGCGTCGCCCGCCTCCGGCCGTCCTGCGATCAGCGCGTCGACCCTTGCCACGAACGTGCGGCGGCGGGTCAGCCGCCCGTGACGCTCCTCGAAGGCGTCGACGCAGGGCCGCAGTCCGCCGCCGATTGCGAAGGCATGGGCGTCGAACCAGTCTCGCGCCGGTGCGTGCAGGCTGGGACAGTTGCCCTTGAGGGCGACGAGGTAGTCGCCCCCGCGCGCCGTGATCGCGTCTGCCGTGCGCGGATGACAGAAGCCGGCGTCCAGGCTGGCGCGCGTGCCGCGCAGGCCCATTCCGACCACCAGGTCAGGCAGAACGCCCTGCTCGCCGCCCCCGGCTGTGCGGCCAAGATCCGCCTTGCCGCCCGCAGTCCGCCGCTGCGCGAGCACCAGGCCTTCCCGCGTGGCGAAGGCGCTGACAAGGTGCAGCGGCATCCTCTGCCCGCGGCGGTCGAAAGAGCGCCGCAGCGTCTTGCCGTCGATGGCGACCTGCCGTGGCGCATCCGCCGGGTCCGCGGACCCGAACGCTGCCCGCGTCCAAGCCAGGAACGCGTCTTCGAACTGTGCGGGGTCGATCAGCCTCAACACCCGACGGACCGTGTCGTGGGAAGGAACGCCGCCTGCAAGGTCCAGATGCCGCGACAGCCAAGGCCGCTTCGCCTCGCCGTAAAGCGCGATGTCCTCGAAGCTCTCCGCGCCCGCCGGCACCGCGCAGACCGAGATGGTCAGTACGCCCATCAGCCGATGCTCGATCTTCGCCGCCTGGCGCGGATCGTCCACCGCACCGAGGTGATTCAGCAAGTCCTCCAGCATGACGTTCGCTCCCGTGACCCAAAAGTCCCAAGAATCGTCGCGCCATCACCGCGTCAAACCTTCATGCGTGAGCCCTGCATGGGCCTTGGGTCGCCGGCCCCTTCGACGGATCGCTGCGCATGCAAGGAAACCGGGGAAACAGCGCCATTGGAAAGGACGCGTTCCGCACGCAACCAAGGTTCTGCCGGCGCTGCTGATCAGACCCCATCCCCGGATCAAGCTCACGCCACCAACAGGTCGGGCTGCACCTGCATGAGAAGGAAGCGGCGCTTGTTGTGCGCCGGCTCCATCCGCCCGAGCTTCAGCTGCGTCGGAAAGACCTCGTGCGGGCCGCCGGACGATGGCATTCAACGGCATTCCCTTCTGTTAGGTTCGGCGGCCAAGGCGCTGCTCGGGTTAGCTCTTCGGCTCGATCAGAAGCGTGTCGAGAGACGTGCAGCTCGCAGTCGCCTCCTTGATCCACCCCGGCTGGCGGCCGCGACATGGCGGATCGGATCATGCTTTAGACTGTCGGAGATCCCGCGAGGGCCGGGCCGGGATGACTGCGTTGCAACCTTCGTACCGTCATAAGTACGCGAATAGATCGCAGCTCCTGATCTTCGGCCCACCATCCTGAGGCGGCCTCGGCGTCAACCTCGTAGACAAGAGCAAACCTCGCGAGGATCGAAGGACAAGAGGACCGAATCACCTTGGCGGATGGGCAGATGTGCGGAACAAGCTGTCTTTCACCCGAACTTTTGCCACAGGTCCGTTTTGACGGCCCGGAAAACGCTCCTTCTTTGAATTTAGAGGCCAAGGCTACCGTGATCCTCACTCCGTCCCCTCGAGCAACCTCAACGTCTGGTCACATCGGGGCTGATCATCTTCTTGAGTGGAAGGCGAGGGCCGACGTTCGCCTGTTCCCACGTCGACGACACGATCACGACCAAACGCCTTGGCCTCGTGGAGATGATGGTCGGCTTTGGCATAGGCCTGCTTGAAATTATCCCGCTCCGGCTCGAAGTGGGTGATCCTCGCGCTTGCGGTGACCCGAACCTCGCCAGTACTGAGGTCGACGCTATTGCACCCGGAAAAGAGAACCAGGAACTCTTCGCCTCCCATCCGAACCACAAGATCGTCTGCCCGCACCTGCTTTCTCAAGATCCGTGCGAAGCCGACTAGGATGGTATCTCCCGCCTCGTGTCCCCAGTTGTCGTTAATCGACTTGAAGTGGTCGAGGTCGAACACCGCGATGGCGCAGGTCCGAGGAGCGGTTGCCTCGGACAATCTTTTGACATGCTGAAAAAGGTATCGCCGGTTCGCAACGCCTGTCATGGCATCCGCGTTTGCCTCGTTGGAAAGTCGCTGCTCCCGAGCAATAAGCCTCCGCTCGCGCTGAAGCAGGCCGCCCAGAATAATTGCACCGCTGGAGCGGACCGGGCGTCTTCGCATTTACGAAGAAGTGGCCCCACACAAATCCAAGAATAGCCGCGCAGACGATCCCGGCTGTCCCCGGTAACGCCCCCATGCCTCCGACTGCAAAATAACGAAAACCCCCGGAAGCAAGGGGAGCGACAATCGCGGTGAGAGGACCGCCGAAGGCAGCGCCGAGCCCGACGATTGCGGCCCGGCCGTCGATAATCAGTCCGGGCGCAAGGACGACAGGCGAGCTCATCGCCACGACAGCCGTCGCAGCGAAGGCGAGCGCGGTCAGGGATGCACGCATGAAGCCCTCCGCTACACGCCGTTCCAACAGGCCGATACCGATGGACAGAAGTGCAAGGATCGCAATGGTCTTCGCGATGGCAGAAGACGTGGCAAGCATCGACATCATACGTGTGGGAACCTTATAGATACGTCAAATCACGAGGAAATCCTTAATGGTCTGTTTACAAATGGATTGTTCGTTCTGGGGGGGGGCTTGTTGCACGTATCGGAGGGAGGGATTCATCACGGGATTCCGTATGGTTGGATTGGGGGATGCGGAAGCCTGCCGCCTCCCGCTATCGCACCACGAACTGGTCCAGCTGCAACGCGTCGCTGAGGCGACGTGGCTCCCTTTCGATGTGGTTCGATCCCGGGATGGAGCGGCACGCCGGCGGAACCGGCAGGCGCGATCATCCCGAGACCTTCTCGGACAGCGCGATCCGGACCTGCCTGACGCTGAAGATCCTGTTCGGTCCACCTCTTCGTCAAACGGTCGTGCCTAGACGGCCGACTGCCCTGCCGTACTCTCACGAAAGGAGATCCTTCGCGCAACGCGATGTCCGGGTCGGGCGCTTTGGACGAAGTGCGCCGGCTATCATGCCCGAAGTCGTATCGAGCCCAGCCCTTCGGGACATTGCTCTGTAATGCCCTGCCGGCCAGCGGATGAACCGGCTGGAGCTCTTCGGAGAGCGGACATGTCACGCGATCCCGATCGTCAGACCGCCGGGACCCAGACCCGCATTGCGATCATGAACCGCCGCTCGGCCCTCGGAAGGGCTGAAATCGAAGCCGTAGCCTGTAGCCAGCAGGGAAAGGGGATCGACACGCTCAAAGACGATTAGCGCAACAAGCCCGGGTGGATTCGATAAAAGGTCTGCCAACCGTGCCGGAAGGCGGTGGCTGAGATTTTCAACGAACAGAAGCTTTGCAGCTGGCAAAGCGCCCCATGTCCCCGTTCGATCCTGTATCCTCAGATCAGCAGGTCCGCTTGTGCGAGTTCCGCCCTACCCACCAGCGCGACGGACAAGATGTGCTTCGAGCTGGACAAGTGCGTCGTAGATCAGCACCGCGAACAGCCCCACGATCAGTCCGCCCTGGACCACATATGCCGTGTTGCTGGTCAAAAGGCCGGCGATGATCACTTCACCAAGAGTACGCGCCGCCACGGTAGATCCGATTGTCGCGGTGCCCAGCGAGATCACGACCGACAGACGGATACCTGTCAGCATCACAGGCAAGGCGAGTGGCACTTCCACCTGCACCAGCCGCTGCCAGCGATTGAGCCCTATTCCACGTGCCGCTTCCATCGTGGTCGGCGGCAGAGTCGAGAGCCCGGTGACCGCGTTCTCGAAGATCGGCAGCAGGCCGTAGAGGAAAAGCGCCACCAGCGTCGGCCCGGCACCAAATCCGAGCGCGGGCACGGCGAGGGCCAGCACGGCGACCGGCGGGAAGGTCTGGCCCAGGTTGGTGATCGTTCGCGACAGCGGGCGAAAGGCTTCCCCCGCTTGTCGGGTCACCAAGATCGCCAGCGTGACCGCGACCAGCGTCGCCGCCGTCGTGGCCGCCGCGACGAGGCCCAAATGGCTCAGCGATAGCGACAGAAGCGAGCTGCGAGCGTAGATGACCGGCGTGCCCTCGGGCACCAGCGGCGCGAAGACCGGGGCGAACCACGCGGGCTTCAGCACAAGCGCCAGCAGAAGCAGGACCAGCGCCGGACGCAGGATGACGCCGATCCTCATGCGCGCAGCTCTGCGCGCGCGCGGATGGCATCGAGTGTCACACGCCCGATCACGGCGCCGTCCCGCTCCACCGGCACCGCCGTCCGCCCCGTCCACAGGCAGGAAGAGAGCGCATCGCGCAGGCTGGCGTCGGCTGGCAGCCCGTCGCCCGTCGCGGCGCCATCCTCGACCACCTCCGACAGGGGAACCAGCGACAGCAGCCGCAGGGGCCGTTCCACGTCGCCTACCATATCGGCCACGAACGTCGTCGCCGGATGCGCGATGATCTCCGCAGGGGTACCGTGCTGGACAAGCCGGCCGCTGTCCATCACCGCCACCCGGTCGCCTAGGCGAATTGCCTCTTCCATGTCGTGGGTCACCAGCATGATGGTCGAGCCGAGCGCCTTCTGGATCCGGCGCAGATCATCCTGCGCCCGGGCCCGGATGATCGGATCCAGCGCGCCGAAGGGTTCGTCCATTAAGAGCAGGTCGGGGCGCGAGGCCAGCGCCCGCGCCACGCCCACGCGCTGTTGCTGCCCACCCGACAGCTCGGCTGGAAAGCGGTCGCGGAACTGCTCGGGGTCCATCGAGAACAGGGCGAGCAATTCATCGACGCGGGTGCGGATCCGGTCCTTGGGCCAGTTCAGCAGCTTTGGCACGGCGCCGATGTTACGCGCGACCGTGTGGTGCGGGAACAGCCCGTGGCCCTGGATTGCGTAGCCGATCCGCCGCCGCAGGAGATGCGGCTTCGTCGCGCGGGTCGACTCGCCGTTGATCCGCACCTCGCCCGAGCTGGGCTCCTCGAGCCGGTTGATCATGCGCAATAGCGTGGTCTTGCCGGATCCCGACGTACCTACAATGACGGTGATCGTGCCGGTCTCGACCGTCATCGTGACGGCGTCCACCACGCTAACGCCGTTGTAGGT
This sequence comes from uncultured Jannaschia sp., assembly GCF_947494025.1. Lineage (GTDB taxonomy): Bacteria > Pseudomonadota > Alphaproteobacteria > Rhodobacterales > Rhodobacteraceae > Jannaschia. The sequence continues at coordinate 81,948 of NZ_CANLTQ010000011.1, read as the reverse complement.
TTTGGTGATCTGGTCGATCTCGATCATCCGGCCCTCCCGGATCTCGGCCGTGCCAGCTCGACGAGGATGTCCATCATGACGGCCGAAGCGACCGCCAGCGCCACGGTCGGCAGCGCCCCCAGCAGGATCAGGTCGGTTGCGGTCTGGTTCAGCCCTTGGAACACGAAGGTGCCGAAGCCGCCGCCGCCGATCAGCCCCGCGATGACCGCCAGACCGACGTTCTGCACCAGCACGACGCGCAGGCCGGTGAGGATGACCGGCAGGCCCAGTGGCAGCTCCACCCTCAGGAGGCGCTGGCGCGGCGTCATGCCCATGCCACGTGCGGCTTCAAGCGCCGCGGGCGGGGCCGAGGCAAGGCCGGTGACGGTGTTCCCCACGACGGGCAGCAGCGAATAAAGTACCAGCGCCAAAAAGGCGGGGGCAAAGCCGATCCCGGCAATGCCGATGGCCTGCGCGCCGGGGACGCGGTCCCCGACCCAACCGAGCATCGGGATCATGAGGCCGAACATCGCCAGCGACGGAATGGTCTGAAAAAAGCTCAGAACCGGTAATATCGTGCCGCGGAGCCGGATTTGGCGGTGGCATAGGATGCCCAGTGGAAATCCGATCGCTGCCGCCGTCGCGAGCGAGCCAAAGGCGAGCGCCAGATGTCTCAGGACCGCATCGGCAAACGCAGCCTTGCGGCTGGCATATTCCTGCAGGATCGACAGCTGCGACAGGACTCCCGACCACAGGATCAGCGCCAGCGCGCCCATCACCGCCGCCAGCAGCGCTCCCCGCGCCAGCGGCCCTGGCGCCATCCGGGCCAGCGAATCTGCCATCAGCAGCATCAGGATCACGAGCAGGCACCAGAACCCGATGGCGGGCGAGACCCGCGCGTAGTCGCCGGCTCCCTCCAGCAGCCGCGGCGCGCCCTGCATCAGCAGCCAGAGCAGACCGCTCAGTCCAAGAACCGACCCGGCAAAGCGCAGGCGTGACCATTCCGACGGCAGGCCGAGCAGTAGGCCCGCCATTACGACCGCTACTCCGGGCAGGGTGACCGCCGGCGCGGTCACAGCCCAAGCCATGACGCCCTCTCCGGCGACGATGCGGTTGGCGGCGAGCGTCATGAACGGAGCCGCGAGCGCCGCTAGCCCGAGGGTAGCGAAGAGAAGGCCGGGCGGAGACACGCCGCCTCCGGCAATCATTGCCGTTGCTCGGGGGGGCTCAATCGAGCACTCCGGCCTCGGTGAGATAGTCACGCGCAACGGCTTCGGCAGGCTCGCCGCCGACCTGGATTCGTCCGTTCAACTGCTGCAGCGTCGTCATGTCCAGCTTGGCGAAAATCGGGTTCAGCACCTCCGGGATCGAGGGGTATTCCTCCAGCACAGCGGCGCGGACGATCGGCGTCGGCTCGTAGACCGGCTGTACGCCCTCGTCGTCCTCCATCACCACGAGGCCGGTCGCGGCCACGCCGCCATCGGTGCCGTAGACCATTGCCGCGTTCACGCCCGAGGTGCCGCGTGCCGCCGCCTGGATCGTCGCGGCGGTGTCGCCGCCCGATAGGATCACTGTTTGATCCTGCGACAGCTCGAACCCGTAGGTCTCCTGCATGGCAGGCAGGACGGCGGGCGAGGACACGAACTCGGTCGATGCCGCCAGCTTGACTTCCCCCCCACTGGACACCCACGCGCCGAAATCGGACATCGTGGTCAGGCCGTTCTCCTCGGCCACTGGACCGGTTACGGCGATGGCCCAAGTGTTGTTGGCCGGCGCGCTGTCGAGCCAGATGATGTCATTCGTATCGGCATCCAGTTCGGCGGCACGGTCATGCGCCGCCTCGGCATCGTTCCAGACATCGCTGTCGGCCTCGTTGAAGAAGAAGGCCGCATTGCCGGTATATTCGGGATAGATGTCGATCTGTCCCGCCAAAAGCGCCTCGCGCACAACCTGCGTGGCGCCGAGCTGCAACTGGCGCTCCACCGGCAGACCGGCATCCTCGAGCGCGAGCGCGATCATATTTCCCAAGAGGCCACCTTCGGTGTCGATCTTGGACGAGACGATGATGTCGGCATGCGCGGTTGCGGTAAAAGCACCGAACAGCCCAGCAACAAGGATCAGGGAAGATTTCATAGAAAGTCGGCTCCTGGCAGGAATGCTTCCAACACCGCGCAGCGCGGGTTCACACCGTAATGTAGACCAGCCGTCAAGCCTGTCGCCCCCAAAGGCTAACGAGCGACATCTCTCCCTTCGCGCAGAGAACAGCAGCACGAAGGCGGCCGGCCCACGATTGTGCAGTGCTTGGAGTTTCCAGATATTGAGAGCGCTTCACGCGCTGACCGAGGGTCATGGCATCGCCGGGGTGATACGAGCGGGTGCCGGGTACGGGAAAGCACAGCGGAGGCAATCCATGGTCGAAAGCGCGCGCGGGGTTCCGTGGTGGCAAGAGGGTGTCGTCTACCAGATCTACCCTCGCTCCTTTCAGGACACGAACGGAGACGGCATCGGCGATCTGGCCGGTATCGTGTCCCCCCTCGATCATCTCGTGGCTCTCGGCATCGACGCGATCTGGATTGCCCGATCTACCCGTCTCCGATGGCGGATTTCGGCTACGACGTCGCGGACTTCTGCGCTGTCGATCCGATCTTCGGATCGCTCGCCGACTTCGACCGGCTTGTCGCGGCAGCCCATGCGCGCGGGCTCAGGGTCATCCTCGACTTCGTGCCGAACCATAGCTCGGATCGGCATCCTTGGTTTACGGAAAGCCGGAGCTCGCGCGACAGCCCGAAGCGAGACTGGTACATCTGGCGCGACCCCAAGCCGGATGGTGCGCCGGGGTATGGAGTTGGAGTTGACCCGCTTTCACGGGCAGGTTTCGGTTTTGGTCATGCCCGTTAGGGCACGGTCGAGTTGGTTGATGGCTTCGAACTCCACGGGTGACATGTAGCCGATCGAGGAATGGCGGCGCGAGGGGTTGTAGAAGCCCTCGACGAATCGAAAGACGGCGATCTAAGCCTCGGCTCGAGTTGCGAAGCGGTGGCGGTCGATCAGCTCGCATTTGAGCGTAGCGAAGAAGCTCTCGGACATGGCGTTGTCGAGCGCGTCGCCCGCGGCTCCCGTGGATGGTCGAACACCTGCCGCCTTGCAGCGATGGCCGAACGCCAGCGACGTCGACTGCCCGCCCTTGTCCGAATGATCTATGACATCCTTTGGTTTGCGGGCCGCCAGCGCCATGTCGAGCGCATCGAGGACGATCTGCGTGCGCAGGTCATGGGAAAAGGCCCAGCCCACGATCCGTCTCGACCAGGCATCGAGGACGACGGCGAGGAACAGAAAGCCCGCCGCCGTCAAACCGAACCCGAAACTCTTCGTGTTACGCTGGCTTTCCCACCCCTCGCGCTCCGGCAGGCGACGGCTCCCGTTCGAGCTGCGCCATGGCGGAGATACTGGCGACAGCGAGGTACTCGCGCAACGAAACCTCCACCGCCGCAGTACCGCGTCTCTCGATGGCCGTGATGATCCGGTCGAGCAGCGTAATTCCGCATGCGGTCTGTCCCGGGTTCCGCAGCGAGAGGATCCGAAGCATAGTGATACGGGTGTCGAGATGGTGGAGGATCTCGCCGGCGGTACGCTTGCGGGTGACCGCCACCATATAGTCGGTCAGCGCAGCCGTGCGTAAGGCAATGTCCTCGTAGCGGTCAGTATGCTTGATTGCCTCCAGAAGCGTGAAAATGTGCCGTAGTCGAGCGACCTCCTCGGAGGTGGCGACCTCGGTGAAGCGCAACGTGATCTGAAGTTCGAGCGCTGTCCGGATTTCGTAGATATCACTCACGAGTTCCGGCGTAAGCCGGGAAATACAAAGCCCGCGATGCGGGACCATCTCGCCCAAGCGCTCGACCTCAAGCTCGCGAATGACCTCCCGTGCCACGGTGCGACTGACGCCGTAAGCCTCGCTGATGGTGCGCTCAGTGAGACGGCTGCCCGGCAGCAGCTCGCCTGTCGCAATGGATCGCCGAATCTCGTTCAGTATTTTCTTTCGAAGGGGGACAGCCTGCTTCTTTTGCCCTGCAACCATGCTGCGGCATCCTTCCATGACCAAGGCAGCAGGTGCGCCCGCTCGGCGGTCCCCGCATTCTCACTCGGCCGCGACCGGCCTCAACATCTCCTCCGGAATCGGGGGCGTAGTCTCCTCCGGGATCGGGCAGATGTAAGGATATTCCGTCAGCCTGTCACGGTGCGCCTGTGCCGCGGCCTCGCGACGGCTGGAATCGGTGATCATCGTCCAGGCCGTATGCGCCATGACCTTGGCCGCATGGACCATCCCCTTGTGAGCCGCCCGCGACTTGCCCTGCGCGGTGAGCTGCCACGTATGGAACGGGGTGCCCATGGCGCAGGTGGCGACTCGGGCCTGCACGGTCGGTACCGCCCAACTCACATCGCCCACATCGGTGGACCCCATGCCGCCCAGGAACGGGCGATCGAGCGGGGCCACGAAGTCGCATAGGGCAAGGTCGTAGTCGGGCTTCATGTTCAGCCGCGCGAAGGTGTCGGCGATGTCTTCGCGGGTAAGGGTAGCGCGGATTTCGCGGGCGTAAGCGCGGTCCGCCTCGTCGAACTCGACCGGGCCAAGCGCGTCGAAGGCTTCTTGCATCGCCTCCTCCAGGGGGCGGTTACCGATCAGGTTCGACACCGCCGAGAATACCCGGCTTTCTACCCGTGCTTCGGTCATCAGCGCGGCGCCGTCGGCGATGGCGCGCACCCGGCGCACGAGCGATTCAAGTCCGGCAAGGTCGCGGGCTCGGATGAGCTGGCGCACCGTCGCCTTGGCCTGCACCACGTTCGGGGCCGGACCGCCAGCATCGAGGTAGGCGTAGTGGATGCGGGCATCGTCGGGCATGTGCTCGCGCATGTAGTTCACGCCCACATTCATCAGCTCCACCGCGTCGAGCGCGCTGCGACCCAATTCCGGAGCGCCCGCCGCATGGGCAGCCTTGCCGTGGAAGGTAAAGTCGATGCGGGTATTGGCGAGGGAATGGGCATCGTCCACGCCATTGAAGCTTGCTGGATGCCAGGTGATGGCAAGGTCCACGTCCTCGAACAGGCCCTCGCGCACCATGAAGGCTTTGGCGGCGCCGCCTTCCTCCGCGGGACAGCCGTAGTAGCGCACCCGCGCCTCGATGCCCTCGGCTTCGATCCAGTCCTTCACGGCGGTCGCGGCGAGCAGCGCCGCCGAACCGAGAAGGTTGTGCCCGCATCCGTGGCCGAACCCGCCGGCGTCCAGTTCTTCGTGGTGAGCCAAGCCGGGCTTCTGGTTCAGACCGGGCAGGGCGTCGTATTCGCCGAGTATGGCGACTACCGGGCCGCCCTCGCCAGCCTCGCCGACCATGGCGGTGGGAATGCCCGCCACGCCCTCCCGCACGCGGAAACCTTGCTCATGCAACATCTTCACGTGCTCCGCCGCCGAGCGTACTTCGGTATATGCGAACTCCGGTGTGTCGAACACGCGGTCGGCAAGCGTGGTAAACGCCTCGCGCTTGGCGTCCACCAAGGACCAGACGGGGTTCTCATTTCGCATGGACAGCGTCCTTTCGGGGGTCGGATCGGGCGGCGCCCTCGCCGTTGACGGCATCGAGCGGGGTGCGCCCTCGTGAAGCAGCGATCAGCTGCCGCGTGTAGTCGTCGTGCGAACGCTGCTCGCGCAGGGCGTCGGCCGAAAGCTCTTCGACGATGCGTCCCTGGGTCATCACCGCGACGCGCGAGCACATATGCGCCACCACCCGCAGGTCGTGGCTCACCAGCACGTAGGTCAGGCAGCGATCTCGCCGCAGCGCGTCGAGCAGGTTCAGCACGCCCGCCTGCACCGACACGTCGAGCGCCGAGGTGGGCTCGTCGAGCAGCAGGATTTCGGGCTCGAGCAGCAGCGCCCGAGCGATCGCCACGCGCTGGCGCTGTCCGCCCGAGAGCTGATGCGGGTAGCGATAGGCGAAGTGCGTCGCCAGGCCGACATCCTCCAGCACTTGTCGAATGCGGCGGTCGGCGTTGTCGAACCCGAAGATCCGCAGGGGCTCCAGCAGCGTGGCGCGGATCATCCGGCGTGGGTGGAGCGAACCGTAAGGGTCCTGGAACACCATCTGCACACGCTTGTAGAAACGCTTGTCGCGGGGACGTGGCGCTTCCTGGCCATCGATGCGCACCGAGCCCGAGTAGTCTTCATTCAGGCCGGCCACGGCGCGCAAGATGGTGGACTTGCCGCTGCCCGATTCACCGATAATGCCGTACGAAGCGCCACGCTCCACCACGAAGCTCGCCTCCTGCACAGCTTGTATCCGCTGGGTTCCCTGCCCGAAGGACACGGAGAGGCCCTCGATCTCAAGCTCCGGCGCGCTCACGGCTGGTCCTCCTGCAGCCATGCGGAGTCGTATTCGGGCACCTGAAGCACCGCCACCCTGCGGTCCAGCGGCGGAAGACTATCATTGAGAGCGACTGTATAGGGATGCTGCGCAGCGCCGAGGTCTCGGGCGGCCAGCCGCTCCATGATCTGGCCTCCGTACATCACAAGGACGTCGTCGCAGTAGGCACCTACCAACGGCAGGTCGTGACTGATGAAGATCAGCCCCGCGCCCTGCGCTTCGACCCGCTCGTCGAGGATGTCGAGGATCTGCCCTCGAACCGTGACATCGAGCGCCGAGGTCGGCTCGTCGGCGATAACGAGACGCGGCGAGGGCACCAGCATCATGGCGATCATGACCCGCTGGCCCATGCCGCCCGACAATTCGTGCGGATAAAGGCCGGCGACCCGGCGCGGGTCACGGATGTGCACGTCTTCCAGCATCGCCATGGCCCGGTCACGGGCCTCGGCACGGGTGCCGACCTTGTGGATGCGGCAGGCCTCGATGATCTGCGAGAGCACCGTCTTCAGCGGGTTCAGTGCATAACGCGGGTCCTGCAGGATCATCGCGATCTGGCCGCCGCGAATGCTGCGCATACGCTTCTCGGACGCCGTCAGCAGATCGATCTCGCCAAACTGCATCCGGTCGGCAGTGATCCGCGCCTTCGGTGGCAGCAGGCGCATGATCGCCCGTCCGGCCGTGGACTTGCCCGAACCGGACTCGCCCACGATGCCGAGCTTGCCGCGGCCCAGGCGAAACGAGACCCGTCGCAGCGCCTCGGTGTAGCCCTGATGGGAAGGGTAGGCGACGGTAAGGTTCCGCACGTCCAGCATCGGTTCAGTCATCGCGGGGGTCCAGCACGTCTCTGAGCCCGTCGCCGAGCAGGTTGAAGGCGAGGCTGACCAGCATGATCGCCGCGCCGGGCGTGGCCGCCAGCCACCAGTTGGTCAGCATGAACTGCCGGCCCGAGGCGAGCATCGCGCCCCATTCCGGCGAGGGGGGCTGCGCGCCGAGGCCGAGGAAGCCGAGGCCCGCGGCGGTCAGGATGATGCCGGCCATGTTGAGGGTGATGCGGATAACCACGGAAGGCAGGCAGATCGGCATCACGTGAAGGACCACGATGCGAAAGCGGCTGGCTCCCTGCAGGCGCGCGGCAGCGATGTAGTCGGAATGGCGCACCGTCAGCGCTTCGGCCCGTGCGAGCCGCGCGATCGGCGGCCAGGCCGACAAGGCAATGGCGATCACCGCGTTCTCGATGCCCGGTCCGAGCGCGGCCACGAAGGCCAAGGCCAGAATGAGCGAGGGAAACGACAGGAACACGTCGACCACCCGCATCGCGACCACGTCTACCCAGCCGCCGAGATAGCCGGCGGTGGCGCCTACCAGGAGGCCCAGCGGGCCTGCGATCACCGCCACCAGCGCGGCCATCATCAGCGTGATGCGCGAGCCGTAAAGGATGCGGCTGAGGATGTCGCGGCCGAGGTCGTCGGTCCCCAGCGGATGCTCGAAGGAGGGTGGTAACAGCCGCGACGCGAGATCCTGGGCATAGGGGGGGTAGGGGGCGAGCACGGGGGCGAGGATCGCCACCGTGATCAGCACCACCAGCACCGCCAGCCCGGCAAAGGCGGCACGGTTGCGGGCGAGGCCGCGCCAGGCGCGCCAGACGGCCTGGGCGCGGGCTTGGCCCGGCGAGTCGGCCTGCTCGGTCTCGAGCCAGGCGCGCCAACCACCCCGGTCGTGATCCTGTGCGATACTCATCGGGTCCTCGGGTCGAAGATGCGGTAGAAAAGGTCGCTGAGAAGGTTCAGGCCGATGAAGATCAGCCCGATCAGCAACGTGCAGCCCAGCACCGCGTTCATGTCGGCGCGCAGCAGCGCGGTGGTCAGGTAGCGGCCGAAGCCCGGCCAGGCGAACACCGTCTCGGTGAGCACCGCACCTTCCAGCAGAAAGGCGTAGGACAGCGCCACCACGGTCACGAGCTGCACCGCGATGTTGGGAAAGGCGTGTTGCCAGATCACCCGACGCTTGGAGGCGCCCTTGGCGCGGGCCGCGATGATGTACTCCTGCCCGAACTGCTCGAGCATGAAGGAGCGGGTCATGCGGCTGATATAGGCCATCGCCCCGTAGGCGAGGATCGAGGCGGGCAGCACGATGCGGCCGAACACGTCGGCGAATATGTCCCACTGGCCGGCGATCGCGCTGTCCACGAGGTAGAGTCCGCTCCAGGTTTCGATGTCGTACTGATGCACGATGTCGATGCGGCCGGGCGGGCCGACCCAACCGAGGCCGGCATAGAAGATCGAAAGCCCGAGAAGGCCGAGCCAGAAGATCGGCGCGGAGTAGCCGATGAGGGAGATTACGCGCACGCACTGATCGATCCAGGAATCGCGGTTTGCGGCGGCAAGCACGCCGAGCGGGATGCCGATGCCGGTGCCGAAGATCATCGCCAGGGTGGCCAGTTCGAGCGTTGCCGGAAACACGCGGGCGATATCCTCGATTACCGGCCGGCCACTGGTCAGCGACTCGCCGAAATCGAAGGTCAAGCTGTTCACCACGTAGGAAAGAAATTGCTCGTGCAGTGGTCGGTCGAGGCCGAGCCGCGCGGTGAGCCGGTCGACCGCTTCCTGGCTGGCGTCGTCGCCCAGAATGGCGAGCACCGGATCGAGGGGCAAAAGGCGGCCGATGAAGAACGTAAGGGCGAGAAGTCCCAGGATGGTCACGGAAACGGACAGGAGGATCCTGAGGGTCGCCCGGAGCAGGCTGCCCCACCGCTTGGGTGGGGCAGCCGTGCGAGCCACCGTCCGCGTCGTCACGTCGGTCGCAGACATGCGATCTCAGCCTTTCGAGATCTGGTCGTAGAAGACCTTGAAGCCATTCCACGTCCAGTTCTGGACAGCGTCGCGGTAAGCGGCCGTGTCGAGCATCTGGAACATGTAGGCGAACGGTCCCTGCTCAAGATGGTCGAGCTGCAGTTGGCGATAAAGCTCCAGCTGCTTGTCAGGGTCGGCTTCGAACAGGGCCTCGTCGATGCGCGTGTTGTATTCCTCGCGGAACCACGACGCGCGCCAGGTCGGATACATGGTCATCTGGGCCTCGTCGGAGTTGTCCGGATTGACCGCGTGGCGGGACAGCATCCCATGCGCATGCGGCACCGAGGTGCGCCAGGACAGCATAACCGTGTCGAAGTCACGGCCGCGGAAAGCCGAGAACAGCTGCGCGTTGGCCATCTGCTCGATCTGCAGATCGATGCCCACCTCGGCGGCGTTGGCCTGGATGTGCTGCGCGAGCGGAGCGTTGTAGGGCAGGGTGCCCACGAACAGGCGCGCCGAGAAGCCATCGGCGTAGCCGGCCTCGGCCAACAGCTCGCGTGCCTTGTCGAGGTCGAGTTCGTAGGGCTGACCCTCGTCCTCGTCGAGTGCGCCGTAGGCTCCCAGCGGCACCACGCTGGCGCGCGGCATGGCCAGATAGGCCATCACCGTGTCGGCCAGCCCATCGTAGTCGATCAGATAGCGGAACGCCTGACGCACGCGGTCGTCCTGGAACCGCTCCTGGCCGTTGTCGAAGCCGAGGTAGAACACCTGGTGCACCGGCACGGAGGCCACGGTGATGCCCTCCTGCCCGTCCAGGTCGCGCAGATCCTCGGCGCCCAGGTCGCGCGCCACGTCGATGTCGCCCTGCTCCAGCAGCAGGCGCTGTGCCTGCGCCTCGGCCACGTGACGGATGATCCATCGATCGAGCTTCGGCGCATCGCCGTAGTAGTTTTCGTTGGCCTCGAGGATCACCACTTCGCCGGCGTTCCACTGCCGCAGGGCATAGGGGCCGACGCAGGCGGTGTTGGTGGTCAGGAACTTGTTGCCGCGGTCGCCATCGACCTCTTCGGCCATGATCAGTTCCTTGTCGAGCACGTTTGCCACCCGATTGGAGGCAATCGCCTGAAGGATCAAATCGGTAGGGTAGGGGCGAGAGAGATTCATCTCGAAGGTGTGCTCGCCGGTTGCCACGAAGGCGTCGGCGGCGCTCTCGGCGGTGAAGCCGTACTCGGTCAGCGTGGCGGCGTTGCCGAAGCCCAGCTCCAGCACCCGCGATAGCGACCAGACCACGTCCTCGGCGCGCACCGGATTGCCCGACGGAAACACTGCGTCCTCGACGAGGTCGAAGGTGATGGTCTGCCCGTCTTCGGAAACGGTCCAGTCCTTGGCGACCGCGGGCAGCACCGCGGCCTCGTCCGCCGGGTCGATCTCCACCAGACTGTCGCAGATGTTGATGATGAGCTCGTCGGTCACGACCTCGCCGATCTGGGCGGGGTCGAAGGTGCTGATCGCGTCGATGTTGCGCGCCATCACCATCGTGTCGGGGGGAGTCTCGGCGCCCGCCTGCGTGCCCAGACCCAAGCAGATAGCCGCCCCGGCCAGCGCACCCGATGCTGTCTTCGTGCGAACCATGTCATTCTCCCTGTGGTGTCGTTTCTTGTTCATGACGATACCATGCACGAAGCGGATTGTATGACAATCGTAATATGTGACAATCTCGCTAACGTTAGCCGCGAAGGCGTAAACCGGGAGAACAACCACGATGCTGCTCGATACCTGTGCCGCTCCGGCCCCGGAGGGTGGGCGATGACCCGCGGACTACTCTATCCCCTGGGCGCGCCCATCGCCGAGCACCGCATCGACGTCACGCCGCCGCATACCCTCCACGTGACCGAGGCGGGCAACCCGGACGGTTTGCCGGTGGTGATGCTTCACGGCGGCCCGGGCGCCGGCGCCAAGCCAGAGCAGCGCCGGACCTTCGACCCCGAGCGCTACCGGATCGTGCAGTTCGACCAGCGCGGTTGCGGCCGTTCCACCCCCTCGGCCGAGGTGGAGGGGAACACCACCGATGAACTCGTGGCCGATATCGAGCGCGTCCGCGAGACGCTCGGGATCGAACGCTGGGTCGTGGCCGGCGGCTCCTGGGGCAGCCTGCTTGCTTTGTGCTACGCCATCGCGCATCCCGACCGCTGCCTCGGGCTGCGGCTGCACGGCGTGTTCCTCGGCGGACCTGGTGAGGTGCGTCACTGGTTCCACGGTATCGGCACGTTGTTTCCCGACGCTTTCGAGGCTTTCAGTGGGTTGGTCGGCGAGGACGAGCGCGGCGACCTGCTGGCAGCCTACCACCGGCGTCTCGTCGACCCGGATCCGGCGGTGCACATGCCCGCGGCCGAGGCACTGCGCGGCTTCTCGGCGCGCACCCAGACCTTTCTGCCCAGCCCCTCCCACGTCCACGCGCTGACCGAGCCCAAGGCGGCGCTGGAGATCGCGCGGCTGTTTGCACATTATTGCTGGAACGGCTTCTTTCTCGCCGAAGATCACGTGATCTCGAATATCGACACGGTCCGGCACATCCCGGCGGAGATCGTGCAGGGCCGCTACGACGTGGTCACGCCGATGGACGCGGCCTGGCGCTTGCACCGAGCCTGGCCCGAAGCACGCTTCACCCTCGTGACCGAGGCCAATCACGTCGCGACCCGCGCGGCGGACGATCTCACGGTGGCCCTTCGCGAGGCGGCCGATCGCATGGCCGACGGAAGCGCGCGGCCTTTCGCCGATTACCTTGCGCCGCGGGCCCATTCCGCGCCGGCCGTCTCGGACGACGGCACGCTGCTGGCCTGGCTCTCGGACGAGACCGGTACGAACCAGATCTGGACCCGGTCTTTCGATCAGACCGGAGCCGCACCGATGCTGCGGCTTCAGCTCGAGGAGCCGGTGGGGGCGATCGCCTTCCGACCGGGCAGCCGCGACCTGCTTTTGACGGTGGATGCGGGCGGCGACGAGCGTCACCAGCTTTACCTGCTGCGCGAGGGCGCGTCGAAGCCGGAGGCCCTCACGGAGGCGCCCGGAGAGGTGCACCAGTGGGGCGCGTTCGACGCTGCGGGCGAGCGCATGGCCTTCGCCTCGAACAGCGAGGACGCCACCGCCATGCAGGTCCGCGTGCGCGATCTGGAGAGCGGCGAGGAGCGAGTGATACGTCGGGGGCCCGGCTGGCGCACCGCGCGCGCCTTCTCGCCCGACGGCACCGCACTGCTGGTCGAGGAGAACCTCGAGGGCATGTACGACGCCGCGCTTCTGCTCGTGCCGCTCGGCGGCGGCGAGGCACGTACCCTGCTGCCCGCGGGCAACCGCGCCCATGTCAATGCCGCACGCTTCGTGGACGACGGCGCGCAGCTTCTCGTGGCGACTGACTTCGGGGCTTCGTTCCACGGGTTGGCCGAGATCGACACCGCGACCGGGGCATTCCGCTGGCTTGCCCAGCCCGGGGGGGACGTGGAACAGATCGCCTTCGACAAGAATTCGGGCCGGCTTGCCTACGCTTGGAACGACGGCGGCCGCTCGCGGATCGTGTTGCGCGAGGCGCGGGACGGCGAGGAGCGCCGCTTCGAGCCGCCGTTCCCCGGCCGCCTGACAAGCCTCGCCTTCGCCCCGGACGGCGAAAGCCTCCTGTTTGCCGTGGCCGGGTTCTGCCGCCCTTCGGTTGTGGCGCGGATGGACGCGGCGAGCGGGACGATGGAGATTCTCTGCGTCGGTGCGGATATGCTCGGCTCCGAGGACACGGTGGAGCCTGAAACAAACTGCGTACGCAGCTTCGACGGCCAGAACGTGCCGGTCTTCGTGTTCGAGCCTCGATGCGCGCCTCCGCCCGGCGGGTATCCCGCTTTCGTGATCGTTCACGGCGGACCGGAATCGCAGTACGCCGCGCATTGGCGTTCGGACGTGCAATACCTCGTGTCCCGTGGCTGGCTGGTGGTCGCACCGAACGTGCGCGGCTCCACCGGCTATGGACGAGCCTGGCAAGCCGGCGACGATCTCGAACAGCGCATGGACAGCGTGCGCGACCTCAAGGCGGTGCGCGACTGGCTCGCCGCGCGCGACGACGTGGATGCCGATCGGCTGGCCGTCTACGGCCAGTCCTACGGCGGCTTCATGGTGTTGGCCGCCATTACCGAGCATCCGGACGACTGGCGCGTCGCCGCCGAGTTCTACGGTATCGCGGACTTCAACACGCTGATGGACACGACCGGCCCGTGGCGGCGCAAGCTACGCGCGGTGGAGTACGGAAACCCCGACACCGAAGAGGGGCACGCGCTGCTCCGGAGCTTGTCGCCGATGCGCAAGATCAACGAGGTCCACACGCCGCTGTTTGTCGCCCATGGCGGTGACGACCCTCGCGTGCCCCCCGCCGAGAGCGAGCTTGTCTACGCCGCGTTGCGCGGGCGGGGGCACGATTGCGTGCTGGTTCGTGTCGATCACGAAGGTCACGGTTTCGCCCGGCCCGAAAGCCGTGCGTTGGTCTACGGGTCGATGATCCGTTTTCTCGAGAACCGCACGCGGCCGCGCCGCCGTGCGGCCGTGCAGGAGGCTGCGGAGTGAGGGACGACGCTTTTCACGCAGGGGGCCCGGGCCCTGATTAGCCCGGGGCGGTCGCGCTCGATCGGCTTCGCGAGGCGTTCGACGCGGGCGACAGCGCGGCCATGGCGCTGGTGCAGGGAGGCCGCCCGATCTTCATTTAAGGCGATCTCGCGCGGCCTTTCCTGTATCGTTCGACACGGAAGAGTTTTCTCGCCGCCGTCGGAAGTGGAACGCACGGCCGCGGTCCACGACCTACCGACCGCACGTTCGGACATCTACCACCCTGCGGACTACGAGACCGAATGAACGCGCCGACCAGGATTTGGCGCTTGCGCCCCTTCACGCGTTTGTGGCCGTCGAAGCCGCGAACGCCCCCCTTTCGGTCGTCTTCACCGACTGCGCATTCATGATCACCACCGTCGGATCGCTTCGACGGCCGGCCTTCACCCGGGCCGCGGCATGAAGAAGAGTCCGGTGCAAACGGACCCAGACCCCGTCAAGCCGCCAGCGCCGGAAGTACCACCAGACCGTACCCCAGGGCGGGAAATCGGCAGGCAGCATCCGCCACTGGCAGCCCGTCCTCAATAGATAGAGGATCGCGTCGACCATAGCGCGAAGATCAGTCTGGCGGGGCCGTCCATCACGCCGCTCGGGCGGGAAATGCCGGGCGATCAGCGCCCACTGGGCATCGGTCAGATCCGTCGGGTAGCTACGTTGCGCCATACTGTTCCTCCGCTTCTCCGGGTAGAACATGGCTCCAACAGGCCGGCCGGCGACTTTTCACGCAGCCTCTGAGATGACGTTCGGTTTGCCGCGGATCAGGAGCCGTCGATCCGCAGTGCTTCACGGTGAATCGCGACGATCGAGTCCTCCTCGATGCGGACATCCGCAAATGTCAGGGCTTGCCCGGCCGGCACGTCTCTGACGACCTGCACCTTGTGAGCCAGACCGATCGGGAGGGGCAGGAATGCGTCGGTCGATGCCGATGCAGGGGCGAGACGACCCCAGACCGTGTAGCCTCCTTCACCGTCCAGCATATCGCCCGACCGCAGGTCCCGCTTCGCCACCGCGACGGCGCCCGCGCGAAACGCTTCGAGCGCGCCGGTTGCCTCGCCCCGAAGCGCCGCGCTCAGCACGGAAATCGACAATTCCAGCCCAATCAGGTGAAACGGTTTGTACATCGCGGCGTAACGCCCGGTCACGTCGGTCGGTAGGCCATATTGCGCGAAGCAGGCCGCTGCGTAGTCGTTCGGCGCTTCGAGGACGACGAAGACGCCCCAACGCAGATCGCGGAAGACCGGACGGCCGTCGCGCTCGAGACTCGACACCACCTCGACCATTCCGGTGCCGCCGCACGTGGTCCCGAGTTGGCCGCCGACTTCGCGCGGTCGTAACACATGGGCCAGATCGTCAACGCCGCAGGGCAGGAAGGCGAGCCCGTCCTCGGGCACGCCGAGCCCGGTTGCGTTGGCGATGGCCGCCATTTCGATCGCGCTCTTCGTGCCGTCGAGGAAGGAGTTGAACATTTGGGGGTTCATGCCCGCCTTGGACGCCTGCTCCGGGGTCAGCCCGTAATGCTGCCAAACGTCATTGGGAGTAACAGCGTGATAGGCAGGCATGTACTTCGTGCCCTTGCCGGCGGCGGCAACGTTGAATCCCGTGGATCGGGCCCAGTCCACCATCTCGGCGATCAGCGCAGGCTGGTCGCCATAGGCCATCGAATAGACAACACCGGCCGACCGGGCCCGGCGGGCGAGGGCCGGACCGGCGAGGACGTCGGCTTCGACATTCACCATCACCACGTGCTTGCCCGCCTCGATGGCGGCGAGCGCATGTGCGATGCCCACGCGGGGATTGCCCGTGGCCTCGATCACGACATCCACGTCGTCCCGCGCCGCCAGGGCCGCGCCATCCTCTGTGTATTTCGTGGCCCCGACCCGATCCGCGTCCCACCCGATGGCGGAACAGGCGGAACGGGCCCGGCCGACATCGAGATCGGCAATGCAGGTGACCTTCAGTCCGGTAATCGTGGGGACCTGCGACAGAAACATCGAGCCGAACTTGCCGGCGCCGATCAGGCCGACCCGAACCGGCCGGCCCTTCGCCGCGCAGTCCGCGGCAAGTTGTGTCAGACTCATGATACGATTCTCCCTCGCCGGGAATCCTAGTCGAGGCAGACCGGATGTCGACAAGCCCCGGGCGCCGGTATCGCCGTTATCAGTTAGATTGCCGGCCATCCTGTCCTCCGGCCTGCACCCGCATGATGGTTTCCAAGCCGAACGGGCGCGGAATGGAGCGGACGGGGCGAGGCAGAGCGGCGGGACATGCGGGCTGTTGGGGCCGGCGTTGCCGCGCTGCAAAATCGGTCATCGTCGCTCCATTGCCTGCCGTTCGAACCGGCGCGCCGCTCCCTGTTCGCGTTAAAACAGTGGCGTTCGCGGCCCGAGGTTGTTGGGCGCGATCTCGTCGATGCGGACCTCGCGCCCGGCCGAAGAACTCCGCGTCGAGAATGCCACGGGTCGCATCGGTGGGTCAGGTCACAGCCCGTCGTATGGATGATCGGCAGGCTGGGCGCTGGTCGGGATCGGCGAGAGAACTGTCCTAGGCATCACACCAAGACGAACTGTTCGAAGATCGATACTTTCATGTAATACATAATGCTAATTACTATCAATTTTGATGGGCCTTGGTGGGCGAAGCTTGTGAAGGCCGGACTTCCCCTTTCCCTTCCCCATTGGTGGTTAGCCGCCCCGCGAGTCCCGGTCGGCTGGCGACGACGGCGGTGATCCGCCGCAGCGGCGACCCGAACAGCACCTCGATCCCTTTCGGGACATCACTGCGGGAGGCCCTGCCGAGTAGTGGTTAGACGCGCCTGACCGGCGGCGGCGGCGTCTATCGGCTGGCCGCCGCGCGGGTCCGAAGGCGCCGCGTGCCAAGGCGCCGATGGGTCGACGGGTCGAACCGACCTCTCGTGACATCGCTGCGCAACGCACTGCCGGTCGGCGGACGGTCAGCGCTCCACGCTCACGCGACGACGCGTCGTCGACGGACCCGTTCAGGATGCGGTCGCGGGTCGGATCAGGCCTGGACAGGCCGCCCGGCTCTACCGCTCGATCCGCGAAGCGAACCCCGGGCAGGCTCTGGGCAACAAGGTCGGCTTGCTCGGTACGGCCCGACGTCAAAGAACATCCACAGACTTGACGAGCGGGCGAGCCTTACCTGCCCCGGCGTGTAATGGTGACCATGGCGCTCTTCCTTGCAGAATGGCGCGGGGCCGGAGCGGCACGCCCAAACCCCCGCCAGGTTCCCGACCGACCTGTATCCTCCGCATCAAACGGGGACCAACCGCTCGAACAATTATATTGATTATAATGAATGCCGCTCGTAGCCTGTTTTCGTCAAGGTCGGAGGACTTTCGATGGCAGATGGCCTTCTGCTCGTTTCGAACCTTTCTGTCCGCTTCGGGGGCTTGCTGGCCCTAGACGGCGTCGCTCTGGAGGTTCGCGATGGGCGGTCCACCGCGATCCTGGGTCCGAACGGAGCCGGGAAGACGACGCTCTTCAATGCCGTGGCGGGCGCGGTACGGCCCTCCGAAGGGCGCATCCTGTTTGCGGGCGACGACATCACCTCGATCCCGCCGCACCGGCGATGCCGGAAGGGCATATCGCGGACCTTCCAGATCACCCAGCCCTTCAGCGGTCTGAACGTGATCGAAAACGTCGCGGTCGCGATCGTGTCCCGCGGCGTCCCCATGGCGGCCGCTCTTCGGGAGGCTGCGGATTACGTCGCCTTCGTCGGCCTCGAGGCGAAATCTGCCGCGCCGGCGCGGACGCTCAGCACGGGACAGCGCAAGCGGCTGGAACTCGCGCGCGCGCTGGCAACGCGGCCCCGGCTTCTGCTGCTCGACGAGGTGACCGGCGGCGTCGATCAGCCCAGCGTGCCGGAACTGCTCGACCTGATCCGCCGGCTCCGGGTCGAGCGGGGCATCACGGTGCTCGTCATCGAGCACAAAATGGACGTTCTGCACGGTCTGGCCGACGACGCGATCTTCCTCGACCGCGGGCGGGTCGTCACCTCCGGCAGCATGGCCGACATCGCGGCGCATGACGAGGTGCGCCGGATTTATCTCGGGGATGCCGATGCTGCGGCTTGAAGGGATCGACGTCCATTACGGCGCCACACAGGTTCTCTGGTCGGTCGACATGCACGTGGCCCAGGGCGAGATCGTCGCGATCATGGGTCCGAACGGATCGGGCAAGAGCACCGTGCTCAAGGCGGCCATGGGCCTGAAGGCCCCGTCGGGCGGCCGCGTGCGGCTCGACGGGCGCGAGATGCAGTCCGCCCCCGCGACGGAGCGGCCGCGTCACGGCATGGCGATCGTGCTGGAGCGCCGCCGCCTCTTTCCGCGGATGAGTGTCCACGAAAACATCGTTCTGGGCGCCTATGCGCGCCCCGCCCGCGAGACGAGGGGATCCCTCGACTGGGTGCTCGGCCTGCTGCCCGACCTACGGGACCATCTCGACGCGACCGCCGGCAAGCTGTCGGGCGGGCAGCAACAGATGGTCGCGATCGCGCGCGGCCTGATGGCCCGGCCGCGGGTCCTGCTGATGGACGAGCCGTTCCTCGGATTGTCGCCCGCGATGGTCAGGACGGTCAGCGCGATTATGCGCACGATCAACGACGAGGGCGTCGCCATCCTGTTCAACGAGCAGAACGCGAAGCTGTCCTTCGCGTTGTCCCATCGCGGCTACCTTCTCGAAAGCGGTCGCGTGATCCTGAGCGGGTCCGGTCAGGAGATGCTCGACCATCCCGAAGTGAAGCGCGTCTATCTCGGCGTGCGGGAGGAGGCCGTCCGATGACCGCGTCCCTGTTCCTCGAAATGGTGATCAACGGACTCATCTCGGGGTCGATCTACGCCCTCGTCGGCTCCGGCATCGCCCTGGTCTACGGCACCACGCGGGTCCTGAACTTCGCGCATGGCGAGCTCCTCATGATCGCCGGGTATCTGGTGCTGTTCTTCGCCGTGACGCTGGGCTGGAACGTGATCCTCGCCTCGGTCGTCACGCTGGCGCTGGTCGGCGGCATCGGCGCCGCCATCCAGCGCGTCACCATCGCGCCGCTGCTTGCCCGCGAGGACTGGGCGTTCCGCGTCATCGCCGCGACGATCGGCCTGTCCATCCTTCTGCAGAGCGGCGCGCAGATCGTCTGGGGCGAGCAGTTCCGCACGCTGCCCTACTTCTTCGACGGCGTGGTCAGCCTCGGCGGGCTTCGCATGCCGGTGCAGCGGCTCTCGATCCTGGTGATCGCGCTTGCTCTGATGGGCCTTTGCGCGCTCGTCCTTTACCGCACGGGGCTCGGCCGGATCGTCCGCGCTACGGCGCAGGACGCGGAGGCGGCCCTTGCCGTCGGCATCCCCGCCGGACTGGTGCATACGAGCGTCTTCGCCATCTCCGCCGTGCTGGCCGGGGCCGGGGCGATCCTGCTTTCGCCGATCCTGACGGTGAATCCCTGGATGGGGGTCTCGTTCCTGTTGAAGGGGTTCGCGGTGGTGATCCTGGGCGGGCTGGGCTCCTTCGGGGGCGCGGTCGCGGCCGGCTTCCTGCTCGGCCTGATCGAGGCGGCGAGCGTGACGGTCCTGCCGACGGAATGGCGCGACGTCGTGGCCTTCACGTTCCTCATCGCGGTGATCTGGGTACGGCCCAACGGGCTCTTCGCCGGACGGGAGGCCTGAGCCATGATCGAGGTCCTCGGCCGCCGCCCTGCCCTGACGCTCTCCGTCTGCGTCGCCCTGTTCCTTCTGATCTCGGTCCTGCCGGTCAACGACTACGTCCTGCATATCCTGACGCTGAGCCTGATCTTCGCCATGTTCGCGTCGGGCTGGAACCTGACGCTCGGGATCCTCGGGCTGAAGACGCTGGGGCATCATGCCTTCTTCGCGATCGGCGCCTACCTGTCCGCGATCGTGGCCTTCTATGGCGGGGTGAGTCCCTGGCTGACGATCTGGGCAGGCGCGGCGCTCGCCGCGCTGGCAGGCCTGCTCATCGGCCTGCCGATCCTGCGGATCCGCTCCATGCCGCACGTGGCGATCGTCACGCTGGCCTTCGCGGAGATCGTCCGCCTGATCTTCTCCAACCTCAAGGACATCACCCGCGGGGAGCTGGGGTTCTGGGGCATCCCGCCCTTCGATCCCGTTTCCTTCGGCGAGACCACGATCCGGTTCGGCCTTGGCAACGCCTGGGGGTCCTACGTGCTCGCCGGTGCGTTCTTCTTCGCCGTGCAGGCCGGCCTGCTCCTCCTCCTGCGGTCCCGTCCGGGCATGACCTTCGCCGCGATCCGCGATTCCGAGGCGGCCGCCGAAAGTCTCGGCATCAACCTCAGCACCTGGAAACTCGCGGCCTTCGCGCTGAGCGCCGGGATCGTGGGACTGAGCGGGGCGATCTATGCCCATTACGTGATGATCCTCACGCCCACCTCCGTCGCGGGGCCCGAGA
This sequence comes from uncultured Jannaschia sp., assembly GCF_947494025.1. Classification (GTDB taxonomy): domain Bacteria; phylum Pseudomonadota; class Alphaproteobacteria; order Rhodobacterales; family Rhodobacteraceae; genus Jannaschia. The sequence continues at coordinate 61,704 of NZ_CANLTQ010000011.1, read as the reverse complement.
TGCTGATCACGCTTCTGGCGATCATCATCGTCGGCGGCGCGGGTCGGTTCTTCGGTCCGCTCTACGGGGCGCTGCTGCTGACGGGGTCGCTGGAGCTGCTGCGCGAGTTCGGCGAGTACCGGATGCTCCTTTACGGTGCGCTGGTGATCGGGTTCGTCTTCGCGGCGCCGCACGGCATCGCGGGCCTGAGGATCGGCCGGCTGCGACGCCGCGACAGGCGCGGGACGCGCGAGCGATCGAGCGCCGCATGACGACCACGACGACAAACTCGCAACGAAGGAGGTGAAAGACATGGCGACACACTCGGAAGGCCGGGCCATGGCGCTGCGCATGCTCGCCCTGATGCTGGTTGCCGGAACGGCCGGCGCGGCCCAGGCCCAGGACGTCAGGATCGGAATGATCGGACCGATGACGGGTCCGGCCGCCAATACCGGCACCGCCCATCGCGAGGGAATGGAACTCGCGGTCAAGGAGTGGAACGAGGGCGCGGGCGACTATGTCACCGACCAGCCGCCGCAGGTCGAGCTTGTGGTGGAGGATTCCAACTCCAAGCCGGAAGTGGCAATCGGCGCGGCGCAGCGGCTCATGACCCGCAACGAGGTCGACATGATCGTCGGCGACACGCTGCACAGTCACGTGACGCTCGCCCTGATGGAGATGGCGCCGCAATACGGCGTGCCAATCCTGAGCGCCGAACCCGTTTCCTCGGCCATCGCCGATAAGGTCTTGTCCGACCCCGAGCGCTACGCGCTCTACTACAAGGGCAATTACAACAGCGACGGCTATGGAAAGGCCGTGCACGGCTTCTACCGCTGGGCCTTCGAGAACGATGTCGTCCCGGAAGGGAACAAGTCGATCGCCTTCGTGGTCGAAGATACCGATTACGGCATCGCCAATGCCGAAAAGATCGGCGAGCTCTTCGAGGCCGACGGATGGACGGTCGCCGCGACCGAGACGACGCCGACCGGAACGACGGATTTCTATCCGCAGCTCTCCAAGCTGCGCGGGCTGGATCCGGACATCCTCGTTTCAGTGTTCACCCTGGCCAATTCGGGCCTTTCGTTCGTGCGACAGCTCGACGAGCAGGCGCTGGAGGCGTCGCACATGGCGATCTTCTACCCCACCCGGCCTGAATTCATGGAACAGGCGCCGGACATCGCGGATGGCATGTTCTGGGCGGCGTTGCAGTTCAGCCCCGAGATCACGCCCGAGCATCGGGAGTTCAGCGACAGGATCGAGGCGGAGTTCGGCGCGGTGGCCAATTACAGTCACGCGCACGCCTACTGCACCATGGTGGTCGCGCTGCGTGCGGTGGATGCGGCCGGCGGCACCGATGCCGATGCCATCGCGAACGAGATCGGCGGCACGGACTACGATTGCCTCGTCGGCAAGTACGCCTTCGGCGAGGATCACACGGTCCGGTCCGGCCCCGACGCCATCCCGCTGCCGGTGGCGCAGGTGCAGGGGGACACAAGCCAGATCGTCTGGCCCGAGAACGTCGCCACGGCCGAGCCGCAATAGACGGTCGTCACATCCCCCGGCGGGCGCTCGCCCGCGGGGGGCCTTACGCGCGAGGTGTCCGATGGCGGTGGGTTCGATGAAGCAGGGGCGGAAGCCCGCGCCTCGCCCGGCCCGGCCGCCCAAGCGATCGGCCGTCGTCGCCGGACAGATACGCGCCTCGATCATCGTGCAGCGTCTGCGGCCCGGCGACGCGCTGCCGATCGAGCGGGACATGATCGCGGCCTACGGCGTCAGCCGGGCGACGATCCGCGAAGCGCTCCGGGAACTCGAGGTGCAGGGACTGATCCAGCTCCGCACCGGACCGAAGGGCGGTCCGGTGGTCGCCGCCAGCGGCGCGCGCGAGGCGATCCAGTCGATCCGGAACTTCTGCTACTTCGAGGCGGCGACCATTCAGGACATCTACGAGCTGCGCACCATGATCGAGGTCCAGGCCACCCGGTCGGTGGTCGGTCACGTCGACGCCGCGACCTTCGCCGAACTCGCGGAGCTCATCGAGATCTCGGCCCGCTCCGCCGGGGACGCGCAAGGACGGCGCCGCCAGCGCGAGGCCGAGTTCGCGTTCCATACCGTTCTCGCCGCCGCCTCGCCCAATCCGCTGCTTTCGTTGATGGTCGAGGTTCTGGCCGGGCTGCTCGTCTCGGCGACCGCCCGCGACAGCGCGGACCATCGGCTGCACGGCGCCTGGTCGGAGGAGAATTGCGGTTTCCACGGCCGGATCGTCGAAGCCGTCCGGGTCGGCGACGGGGATCGCGCCGCCGCCCTGATGCGCGACCACATGGAAAACGCCCATCGGCACCTTCAACTGATATACGGCAACCTCACGCTGGAGGATATCGCCCTCAGCCCGCGTGATCGACCCTGACGACGAGAGGATAGACGGACATGGCAGAGGACGGACCGAACTGGGGATTGCCCCACAGCTCCCATTGGGGCCGCTTCCGCGGCCGCCTGCAGGGGGATCGTCTCGAGATCCGGCCCCATCCAGACGATCCCGATCCCTCCCCGCTGCTCGAGAACTTCACGGATGCGCTTCGTCACCGTGCGCGGGTCGCGCGACCCGCGATCCGGCGCGGCTGGCTGGAGCGCGGTCCCGGGCCCGACGATCGCCGGGGAACGGACGAGTATGTGGAGGTCCCCTGGGACGAAGCGCTCGACCGGCTCGCCGCCGAGCTGCTGCGCGTGCGCGACGCCCACGGGGCCGAGGCGGTGTTCGGCGGCTCCTACGGCTGGGCCAGCGCGGGCCGGTTCCATCACGTCCAGGGCCAGCTGCACCGCTTCCTGAATGTCGCCCTCGGCGGCTATGTCGGGTCGGTCGGCAGCTACAGCGCCGGGGCCTCGACGTTTCTGCTGCCCCATGTCGTCGGATCGTTCGAGGCGATCTCGCGCCATAACGTCACCTGGGCGCAGATTGTCGAGCATACCGATCTGGTCATCGCGTTCGGCGGAATGGCCGTGAAGAACACGAACGTCGCGGCAGGCGGCATTTCTCGGCATATCGAACGGGGATCGATGGCCGAGGCCGCCGCGCGCGGTACGCGCTTCGTCAACGTGAGCCCCCTTCGGGGGGACTTTCCGCCGGAGGCGCGGGCCGAGTGGATCGCGCCCGATCCCGGCACCGACACCGCGATGATGCTGGCCATGATGCATGTCCTCGACGCGCGCGGCCTGGCCGATCGAGGCTACCTAGAGACGCACTGCGTCGGCGCGGACAGGCTGCTTGCCTATGTTCGCGGCGATGCGGACGGCGTGGCGAAGACGCCCGACTGGGCCGCCGCCATCACCGGCCTCGACGCGGAGGTCATCGCCGCCCTGTCCCTCGATGCCGCGAAGGGCCGGACGCTGATCACGGTGTCGCATTCCCTGCAACGAGCCGAGCATGGCGAGCAGCCGGTCTGGGCCGGGATCGCGCTCGCCGCGATGCTGGGCCAGATCGGATTGCCGGGAGCGGGATACAACTACGCGCTCGGCTCGCTCGGGCATACCGGCCGCGTCCCGATCGACCTGCCCCTGCCGACGCTTCCCCAGGGCCGGAACGGGGTGGAGGCGTTCATTCCCTGCGCGCGCATCTCCGACATGCTGCTGAACCCGAACACCGCGTTCGACTTCAACGGCCAGCGCCTCACCTACCCGGAGATCAAGCTGGTCTACTGGGCCGGGGGCAATCCGTTCCACCATCACCAGGATCTGACGCGACTGACCCGAGCCTTCGCCGGGATCGACACGCTCGTCGTGCAGGACTTCGCCTGGACGGCCAGCGCACGGCATGCGGATATCGTCTTGCCGGCCACCATGAGCCTCGAACGGGAGGATATCGGCGCCGCGAAGACCGACCTGCAGATGGTGGCGATGCGCGCGCTCGCGGAGCCGTTCGCCGAAGCGCGGGACGACTTCGCGATCTTCCGGGATCTCGCGGCCCGCATGGATTGCGAGGATGCCTTCACGGAAGGGCGCGACGCCGAAGGCTGGCTGCGCCACCTCTACGAGCCGACCCGCGCGACGCTCGAGGCCCGCGGCCTTCCGGCGCCGGACTTCGAGGCGTTCCGCGCGGCGGGCGAGGTCGACCTGCCGGCGCCCGTCGACGACGGCGGCATGCTGCGTCGGTTCCGAACGGACCCGGTCGCGCATCCCCTGCCAACACCGAGCGGCCGGATCGAGCTTTATTCCGAGACGATCGCCGAGTTCCGCTACCCCGATTGCCCGGGGCATCCGGCGTGGCTCGACCGGGTCGAGGTGCCCACGTCGTCCTGTCCGCTGTGGCTGGTCTCGAACCAGCCCGCGACGCGCCTGCACAGCCAGCTCGATTTCGGCGCGGCCTCGCAGGCCTCCAAGCGCAAGGGCCGTGAGGTCGCGTATCTCAATCCCGACGACGCGCGGGATCGCGGCGTCGCGGACGGAGACCTCATCCGGATCTCGAGCGACCGGGGCGCGTGCCTGGCGGCCGTCGCGATCACCGACTCGGTCACGAAGGGGGTCGTCAACCTTCCCACGGGCGCTTGGTACGACCCGGTCGACCTCGATGGACAGCGGATATGCCAGCACGGCAACCCCAACGCCGTGACGCGTGACGCCGGGACTTCGCGCCTCGCGCAGGGGTCCACGGGCCAGCTCTGCTGCGTGCAGGTCGAAAAGTGGCAAGGCGAGGTGTCCGACATCAGGGCCTTCGACGGCCCGCGATAGGGGAAACCCGTTCCGGCCCGCCCGACTGACGCGGCGGATCGCAGACGTCCCGTCGCGCAGCGGCGTCGCGCTTTCCCCGGTACGGGATATGATCGCGCACTTAGCGGCGCATGTCGACGGCAACGCGCCCGAGCCGGGCTGCGTAGCCGAAGCGTTTGGGCGCATGGCCCTGAAGGTCATCCTGCTTCCGGCCGGGTGCATCGCCCCGGCCCGAGGGTCGCGCCGGAAAAGCCGAAGACGTCGGCGTGTCCTGACAAAGCCGCAGGACGAGGTGACTCTTCGCCGCCCGGCCGGCCGCCGCTCCGGATCACGGGTCCTTGGCCGGCCGTAGCGGGGGCAGGACGCGCTCGATGCGGTCCCGCATCCCCTCGTATTTCGGCGGCAGCATCAGTGCCTGCCCCATCGTCTCCGCCGGCTCGTCGGTGGCGAAGCCCGGCGGGTCGGTCGCGATCTCGAAGAGCACGCCGCCCGGCTCGCGGAAGTAGATCGCATTGAAGTATTGCCGGTCGATCACCGGGGTCACGTCGAACCCCGCCGTCGCAAGCCGGTCGTGCCAGCCGCGTTGCACCGCGTCGTTCTCGGCGCGGAAGGCGACGTGGTGGATCGTGCCGGCCCCGCTGCGCCGGATTGCCGGCGCGTCGGATCGCATGATGTCGATCGTCGCGGCCCGGCCGCCCCCTGGTGCCTCGAAGCGCAGGCGCTCCACGCCCTCGCAGCTTTCGCGGCCCGCCTCCGCATAGCCGAACAGGTCGACAAGCAGGCGGGCCGTCGGCTCGGGATCGCGCTCCCACAGGGTGACGGAATGGAAACCGTCAAGCGCCTCGCCCGATGCGGCCCCGCTCTCGACGAGTTCCACCGGCGCGCCGTCGGGATCGCGCAGGACGAGCAGACGCTGGCCGAACCGTTCCGCGGGGCCATCGAAGTCCGCCGTATCGCGCGCGAGCCGATCCATCCAGAGGTCGAACGCCCGTTTCGACACGGCATAGGCCACCGCGCTGGCCATGCCGGACCCGACACGGCCCGGTCCGGCATCGGCAAAGGGGAAGAAGGTCATGATCGTGCCGGGCGTGCCGGCCGCGTCGCCGTAATAGAGGTGGTAGGTGTCCGGCGCGTCGAAGTTGACGGTCTTCTTGACGAGCCGCTGGCCGAGGCGGCCTGCGTAGAAGTCGAGGTTGGCCTGCGGTGCGCCGCAGATCGCGGTCACGTGGTGCAGGCCGGGTATGGCGCCGAGGGGCATGGTCGATCTCCGGGTTCGGGTTTGTCTCGGTCGGACGTCGCGGGGCCGGACGGACCCGACAAGGATACATCACGCCGCCCGCGGATTGCGGATACCCGGGGCGGCGGGATGAACTTGGCTTCGTCGTCCAGAACCGTGTCGGAGCGGCCGCGGGTCCATTCCATCTTCGCCCCCTTCGATCAGCTCTCGCCGGGAGAAGACGAAGGCCCGTTGGATGTAGCACGGCCCCCCATCGGCGTCCCGCCAAAGGCCATGAACCACGCGTTGCGCGGATGGCGATCGGGTCGCCGGGCACCACATCGAAGGACGCGCCGAGGATTGGCCGCTCGTCCTGCCCGCCGATCACGTGGACGAACGACGCATCCAGACCGCCATCACGCTCGGCGTGCGGGGCATCGTGCCGACGGAGATGACGCCGGAGGTCGCGGCCGCCGCGATCCGGTCCATCCTCGCGGGCAGGTCCTACTACCCGCATGCGACGTCGATGGGCGCCCGGATGTCGCCCTTGATGATGCAGACACCGCCCGAGACGTCCCCACCGAACGGGCGGGGCCCGCCGGGCAAGGGTTTCCGGTTCCGCATCAGCGCCAACGATGACCGTCTCACCCGGCGGCAGCGCGACGTCCTCATGGAGCTGGAGAAGGGGCTCACCAACAAGGCGATCGGCCGTGAGCTCGACCTCCTGTCGGAGGCGACGGTCAAGGTCCATGTGCGGCATCCGATGCGCAAGCTGGGCGCGACCAACCGGACGCAGATGGCCCTTCTGGTGTGCGCGACGCGGAACGCGCCGGACGCGCGCAAAAGATCCCGTCGACCCCGTCAGGGGCCGTCGGGACGCCGCGCCATCAGGACGTGGCCGCAGACAGAGCCTGATCCAGGTCGGCGATGATGTCGTCCGGATCCTCGATCCCGATGGACAGGCGAACCACGTTCGGCGCGGCGCCGGCGGCCATCTGCTGCTCGGCCTCGAGTTGCCGGTGGGTGGTGGAGGCGGGGTGAATCACCAGCGACCGCGTGTCGCCGAGATTGGCGACGTGGCTGAAAAGCCGCAGCGCATCGACCAGTTTCACGCAGGCGTCGTAGCCGCCCCGGACCCTCACGGTGAAGAGCGCCCCCGCCCCCTTCGGCACGATCCGCTTCGCCCGCTCGTGATAGGGCGAGGAGGGAAGGCCGGCATAGGTCACCGCCTCGATCCGGGAGTCGTTCTCCAGCCATTCGGCAACCTTGCGGGCGTTCGCGACGTGGCGCTCCATCCGGAGGCCCAGCGTCTCGATCCCCATCAACGTGTAATGCGCGCCCTGCGGATTCATGGTCATGCCGAGGTCGCGCAGGCCGATGGCGATCGAATGGAACGTGAAGGCCATCGCGCCAAGCGACGCGAAGGTCAGGCCGTGATAGGCCGGCTCCGGCTTCGACAGGGCCGGGAACTTGTCCGAGGCGCTCCAGTCGAACCGGCCCGAATCCATCACCGCGCCGCCGGTGACCGTGCCGTTGCCCGTGAGGTACTTGGTGGTCGAATGGACCACGAGCGTGGCGCCATGCTCCATCGGGCGGCAGAGCCAGGGCGTCGCGGTGGTGTTGTCGACGATCAGCGGAATGCCGTGGCGGTCGGCGATCCGCGCCATGGCGTCCAGATCGGTGACGTAGCCGCCGGGATTGGCGATCGTTTCGCAGAAGATCGCGCGGGTGTCGTCGTCGATCGCCGCCTCCACCGCGTCGAGGTCGTCGGTGTCCACGAAGCTCGCCCGCCAGCCGAAGCGCCGGATCGTATGGGTGAACTGCGTGACGGTGCCGCCATAAAGCCGGGAAGAGGCGACGATGTTGCGCCCCGGCTGCATCAGCGGGAACAGCGCCATGATCTGCGCCGCGTGTCCCGACGAGCAGGCGATGCCGCCGGCCGCGCCCTCGAGCGCCGCGATCCGCGTGGCCAGCGCCTGCACCGTCGGGTTGGTCAGCCGCGAATAGATGAAGCCGACCTCCTCGAGGTTGAAGAGCTTGGCGGCGTGGTCGGCGTCCCGGAACACGTAGGCCGTGGTCTGGTAGATCGGCACCTGACGCGCGCCGGTGGCGGGGTCCGGCTCGGCCCCGGCATGGACGGCCAGCGTGTCGAAGGCGTAGGTTCGGTCGGACATCGCAAACTCCCCAATCATGGCGGCGCTCGGGATCCGTCGCCGCCTTCGCGCCCGATCCTCGGGATCATCGGCGTATTACGCAAGATGCCCGAGGGCGCCGCCGTCGGTTTGTCGCCGCGCCGGGCCCGTCGCCGGCGAGATCCCGTCCGCGAGAGAGCCGCCGTCGACGGCGGCGATGTCCGTGCCGGTCACGAAGTCCGCCGCGCGGACAGGTTCACACGCCGTGCCGAAGCGATCCGCGGGAATGCGCGGCCTCCTTGTGCGCGGCCGGCATGCGTTCGCATCTCAGCTCGGTCAGAAAGAAACGGGGCAAGGTCGAGTTCACCCTGCACGCCAGCCCCGCCCATTCGGCACCCGGTGTGCGGGTAAGACCGAGGACGCCGTGCCTGCCGATGACGCAGACGGATGCGTCGGGTCAGCCGCAATGCGCGGCGCGCGAGGCGATGTTGACGATGGCGCCGCTTCCGCGTGCACGCACCGCCCGCAGTCCGTGCGGCGGAAGGCACTCCGCAGGTCGGCCATCAACACGATGGGGTCATCCGCCGAGCCGATCTTGCCGGCCGAACGGCTCCCGGTCGTGTTTCGGCCATTGGCGAAGATGTCGGGCAAGCCGAGCAAGGCCGCGAACACGATCCCCGCGACGACGAGGTGGCCGATCGAGACCTGTCCGATGGGGCCTTTGGCGGATCATTCCGACGCCGGGCGGGATGATCGACATCGGCACCGCCGCGAAGGACGGGATCGCGCCGACGAACCCGCGCGGCAGGCTCCGCAAGCCGTCCCGCCAATCCCGCCTGCCCCGTCGCAGCACCGCCCGACTCTTCGCGGGGGAGCCGTTCCCGCGCGGACCCCTCGCGGTCCTGGAAGGGAGACACGGCGCGGGCGGCGGACCCGCCTGCCGTGCGTCCGTACGCGTCCTGACGGCGCCCCGCCATGCGGATCGAGCGTGCCCGGACGCTCGTGATCCACACGCCCGTCGGTCGGTCCCGACCCCGCGCGGAGCATCACGGCGACGTGTCCCGCCGCGGCAGGCGACGGAACCGGGTCGATGCGATCGCGTTACCCGACGCTCCCTACTTGTCAGGCACTCCGCATATGAAACACGATTCCCTTCAATCGGCAAAATCGGTCGCGTCGCAGATGACCGTCCCGATCCGCGAAGGACGCCCCTTCCCGCTCGGGGCGACCTGGGACGGGCTGGGCGTCAACTTCGCGCTGTTCTCCGCCCATGCCACCAAGGTCGAGCTGTGCCTGTTCGACGAGACCGGCCAGAAGGAGATCTCGCGCGTCGAGCTGCCGGAATACACCGACGAGGTCTGGCACGGCTACCTGCCCGAGGCCCGCCCCGGAACGGTCTACGGCTACCGCGTCCACGGCCCCTACGAGCCGGAGGCGGGGCACCGGTTCAATCCCAACAAGCTCCTGATCGATCCCTACGCCAAGCAGCTCGTCGGCAAGCTCGTCTGGGGGCCGGAACTGTTCGGCTACACGCTGGACCATCCCGACAAGGATCTGTCCTTCGACGAGCGCGACAGCGCCCACATGGTGCCGAAATGCCGCGTGATCGACCCGGCCTTCACCTGGGGAACGGAGCGCCGGCCCATGGTGCCCTGGGACCGGACCATCACCTACGAGATGCACGTGAAGGGCTTCACCGCCCTAGACCATCGTGTGCCCGAAGCGCAGCGCGGCACCTTCGCCGGCCTCAACCATGCCCATGTCGCCGGCTACCTTCGCGACCTCGGCGTGACCTCGGCCGAACTCCTACCGATCCACGCCTTCGTCGACGACAGCTATCTTGAGGAAAAGGGGCTGCGGAATTACTGGGGTTACAACTCCATCGCCTTCTTCGCCCCCGAGGCGCGCTACCTGCACGGGAACACGGTCAACGAGTTCAAGGAGATGGTGAACCAGTTTCACCATGCGGACATCGAGGTGATCCTCGACGTGGTCTACAACCACACCGCCGAGGGCAACGAGCTGGGCCCGACGCTCAGCTTCAAGGGGATCGACAACGCCTCCTACTACCGCCTCATGCCCGAGGAGCCGCGCTACTACATCAACGACACCGGCACCGGGAACACGGTGAATCTGTCGAACAGCCGCGTGCTGCAGATGGTGGGCGACTCCCTGCGCTACTGGGCGACCGAGATGCGGGTGGACGGGTTCCGCTTCGACCTGGCGACCATCCTCGGCCGGGAGCCGCACGGCTTCGACGAGAACGGCGGCTTCCTGCATGCCTGCCGGCAGGACCCCATCCTGTCGCGGGTCAAGTTGATCGCGGAGCCCTGGGACATCGGGCCGGGCGGCTACCAGGTCGGGCACTTTCCGCCGGGCTGGGCGGAATGGAACGACAAGTACCGCGACACCGTGCGCGCCTTCTGGAAGGGCGAGGAAGGGACGATGGGCGAGTTCGCGGCCCGCGTCGCGGGATCGGCCGACCTGTTCGACAAGCGCGGCCGCAAGCCCTGGGCCAGCGTCAACTTCATCACCGCGCATGACGGCTTCAACCTCAACGACCTCGTCAGCTACGACGAGAAGCACAACGAGGCCAACGGCGAGGAGAACCGCGACGGGCACTCGAACAACCATTCCTGGAACCACGGGGTGGAGGGGCCGACCGACGATCCCGAGATCATCGCGCTGCGCGAGCGCCAGAAGCGCAACATGCTCGCCACGCTCCTGCTGTCCCACGGCACGCCGATGATCCTCGCCGGCGACGAGTTCGGCCATACGCAGAACGGCATGAACAACGCCTACGCGCAGGACAACGAGATCACGTGGCTGGACCGCGACGGCGCCGGCCCCGAGGGGTCGAGCCTCCGCGAATTCGTCCGCCGGCTGGTCGCGCTGCGGCAGGCCTATCCCCTGCTCCACCGGAGCCGGTTCCTGTCGGGCGCCTACAACGCGGAGCTCGACGTCAAGGACGTGACCTGGCTCGACCCGCTCAGCAACGAGATGACCGACGAACAATGGACGGATCCGAATGCCCATTGCTTCGGCATGCTGCTCGACGGCCGGGCGCAGCCCACGGGCATCCGGCGCCGCGGCGACGACGCGACGCTTCTGGTGGTGTTCAACGCCCATCACGACGTGGTGGAGTTCACCCTGCCCGAAGCGCCGGGCGGTTCGCGATGGATGGGCCTGATCGATACCAACGATCCGGAGCGCCTCGAACCCCCGGCGTTCCCGTTCGGCCATGCCTATGCCGTGACGGGCCGATCCCTGCTGCTCTTCGTCCTTACCGAGGAGGAGTCCATGCCGCGTCACTTGCGCGAAGGATTGTCGGCCATGATGGCGATCGCGGACCGGCCCCTCTAGCCCGGCCCGCTGGCCCCGTCGGTCCGGCCGGATCGCGGGCGCCCGCATCTCCGTGGCCTGTTTCCGGCCACGGAGATGTGCCGGCAGGGATCGCTCCCATGTCCTGCCACGGGAACCGGGGAGCGTGGGCACGGGAACGCTTCGCCTTGCCGGCCCGTTGTGACGCAGTCCCAACACGGTTCTTGCCGAATGCCCCGCACGACGCCCCTGCCCGAGACCGAACGCGCCGCCACGACCTTTCCGACCGCCGCCGGCATCTTTTTCGGCCTCGGCATCGGCGGGTTCTTCGACGGGATCGTCCTCCACCAGATCCTTCAATGGCACCACATGGCCAGCAGCGCGGGCTTTCCGGTGGACACGGTCGAGGGCCTGCGCGGGAACACGCTCTTCGACGGGCTTTTCCATGCCACGGCCTACGTCTTCGTCCTTGTCGGCCTCGTCCTGCTTTGGCGCGCGGCGCGGGGCACGCACCTGCGCTGGTCCAACCGCCTGCTGGCAGGCACGCTCCTGATGGGTTTCGGGCTCTTCAACGTCGCCGAAGGGCTCCTCAGCCATCAGATCCTCGGATTGCACCATGTCAACGAGACCGTTCCCCGAGCGCAATGGATCTGGTGGGATGTGGGCTTCCTCGTCTGGGGGGCGGCGATGATCGCGGGCGGCTGGGCGTTGTGGCGCGCGTCGCGCAAAGCACAGGCCGAGGCGAACGCGGCGGCGACGGGCGGGCCGTGACATCGGAACGCCGCGTCGTACCCCGCGTTGCGCCTTTGTGATCTCGGGAGGCCATCATGATCGACGCATCAACCCCGCATGACCCGTCGGACAAGCGCCCGCCCGGCCCGGCCGGACCTATCGAGGCGATCGCCCGGGCGAACCGGGGTGGCCGATCATGATCCCGCCCCGCCTTCATGCCGCGCTCGACGCGCTGTCCGCGGCCGCGCTTGTCGCGGCGCCCCGGATCCTGCGCTGGAACAGACGGCTCCACGCGCCGCTTGCGGCGGCCGGCGCCGGTGTCGCGGCCTATAGCCTGCTGACCCGCTACGACCGGCCCTCGACGGCGCCGCTGTCGATGTCCGAGCATCTGGCGCTCGACGCGCTTCAGGGCGCGGGCTTCTGCGCCGCCGCCGCGATGCTCAAGCACGAGCCGCCGGAGGTGCGGGGATTGCTGGCAGGCTACGGCCTGTTCTCGATCGCGGTGGCGCTTCTGACGGACCGGCCGGAACGGTCACAGCGCCGCGTGGGTCGCCAGGTTCCGGTCGGCGCGGACGCGATCGCGCGGATCGAGCGCGGGTCGCGCATCCGCGAGGTGGCGCCGGAACTCGCCTATCGCCGGCTCGGCATCGTCAACGTCGCCTTTCTCGGGCCACGCGGCGCCGGCGACCGGAACTGGATCCTCGTCGATGCCGGCCTGACCGGCACGGCGCGCCCGATCGCGGCGGCGGCGACGGAACGGTTCGGATCCGGCGCCCGCCCCGCGGCCATCGTGATGACCCACGGGCATTTCGACCATGTCGGCGCGCTCGAGGAACTGGCCGAACGCTGGGACGCCCCCGTTTTCGCGCACCCGCTGGAACATCCCTATCTCGACGGCTCGCGGGCTTACCCCCCGGGCGATCCGAGCGTCGGCGGCGGGGCGATGGCGGCGCTCGCTGGCCTGTATCCGACCGCGCCCGTGGACGTGCGGCCGCGCCTCCGTTCCCTGCCCGACGACGGTACGGTCCCGGGGGCGCCGGACTGGCGCTGGCTCCATACGCCCGGCCACGCGCTAGGCCACATCTCCTTGTGGCGCGCGCGCGACCGGACGCTGCTTGCCGGCGACGCCGTCGTCACCACGCGCCAGGAATCCGCCTATGCCGTGGCGACGCAGGCCCCCGAGATCCACGGCCCGCCCGCCTATTTCACGACGGAATGGGACCAGGCGCGCGACTCCGCGCGGCGGCTGGCCGAGCTCGCGCCCGACCTGATCCTGTCGGGCCACGGGGCCCCGCTGGCCGGGCCGCGGGTGTGCGACGCCCTGCACCGGTTGGCCCGCGATTTCGATAATGTGGCCAGACCTCGCGGCAGCCGCTACGCAAGCCCGCCGACGCGCTCCGAGGCCTGACCGCCGGTCTGACGCCCCATGCGAACGCTCTTCCGAGCGCGTCGCAAAAACCGCAACGGTCGCGTCAACCGACGGAATGGCGGGAAACCAAATCATCCGGGCCCTCGTTGGCCCCCCGAGCGGCGCGCGCGGAGGGCCGCGGTTGCCCCCGGCGCGGCACTTGCCCGCCTGCCGTGCGGATCGAGAAAGGGAACGAGTCATGAGCCAGCGAACCGAGCGCATCGTTGCCGCCATCGAGGGCGAGGAGCGGCTCGACCGTCCCTCCTACGACGTCGCCAACGCGGCCTCGCTCGCGCTCCAGCCGATGGGACGCGCGGCGCAGCCGATCGAGAACGCGCTGCACGGGACGTGGCTCGGCCACCCGCTGCACCCGCTGCTCGCGACGCTGCCCGTCGGCGGCTGGACGCTGGCCTTCGCCCTCGATACGGCGGAAACGCTGGGCCTCTCCGACGATCCGCGGACGGCGCGGGCGGCCGATATCGCGCTGGCGGCCGGCGCGGGCGGGGCCGTCGCCGCCGCGGCGGCCGGGATCGCCGACTGGCGGCAGATCCACGGCCGCGACCGCCGCACCGGGCTCGTCCACGCCGCCGCGAACTCGACCGCGCTCGCGCTTGCCCTCGGCTCGCTCGCGCTGCGCCGGCGCGGCCGCCGCTCCGCGGGCCGGGCGCTGAGCGGCGCGGGATGGGCCGCGATGGCGGCGGGCGCCTGGCTCGGCGGCCACCTCGTCTATCGCCGCGGCGTGGGCGTCGATCAGGCCGACCGCTCGCCCGAGCCGCGCGCCTTCATGCCGGTCCTTCCCCTCGACGCGCTGGAGGAGGACCGGCCGCGCCGCGTGGAGGTCTGGGACGAGGCCGCGCGCGCCGGGATCGGTGTCGCTCTGGTGCGCCATCGCGGGCGCGTCCACGCGATGGGGTCGCGCTGCTCCCATATGGGCGGCCCGCTCGACGAGGGCTGGGTGCAGGATGGCGGCCTCGTCTGCCCCTGGCACGGTTCGCGCTTCTGCCTCCGCGACGGGCGCGTGCTCGACGGCCCCTCCACCGCGCCGCAGCCGCGCTACGACGCGCGTGTGCGAGGGGGCCAAGTCGAGATCCGCCGTGTGCCGGAGCCGGGGGACGAGGCGCTCACCCCGCAGGAGATCGACGCCGCCACGCAAGGGCCGGAGCCGTCCCCGCCGCCCGGGGCGCGCAAGGCCGACGAAGTGCTCTTCGAGCATCACGAGCTCATGCGCCGGCTCTTCGAGCGGATCGAGGCGATGGCGCCCGACGACCCGGAGCGGCGCGACGTGATGCGTCTGCTGGCGGGTGAGCTCGAGATCCACGAGCATGTCGAGGACGAGATCTTCTACCCGGCCGTCCGACCCGTCAGCGAGGACGTGCCCGTCGCCCATGCGGAGCACCAGCAGCTCGCCGACATGCTCGCGGTGACGCTGCGGCTCGGGCCGTCGAGCCCGGAATTCGAGGCGCAGCTTCGCGCCCTGCACGAAGCGGTCGACCACCATGCCAGCTCCGAGGAGCGCTCGATGTTCAAGGAGGCGCAGCGTCTCGGCGACGCGCGGCTGCGCCAGATGGGGGCCGAGATCGAGGCGATGCTCGACCACGAGCGCGAGTCCCGCGCCCGCAGCGCCTTCCGCGACCTCAAGATCCGCCTGCTCGAAGGGGTGTGAGCACGCCCCGTCCGGCGGTGGCCGGATCGCGGGCCGGGGTCACGGCATCCGGCGCCCGATCCGGCCAACGGCCCGCGCCCTTTGTCGCGCTTCCCGGCACGGCGGTCGGACGGGGATACCCGGGGCGCTGAACCTGCACCGGCGGCCACGCTGTGATCCCGGGGAAGCGGTGCCTAGGCCAGCGATCGCGCCGCCCGGCCCGTCACGGCGCGATCAGCTCCACCGACGGGAAGTAGGTGCGATACCGCGTCACGTCCCGGGTGAGCAGCGGGCGGGCGGCCAGCGCCGCCTGCGCGCCGACGAAGAAGTCCGGCAACACCCCCACCCGCGTGCCGCCCGAGCGCCGATAGGACCGGAACGCCTTGCCGGCCAGAACCAGCGCCGCGTCCGGCATCGCCGTCCGCCGGAGCCCCGCCTGCGCCACGAAGGCGTCGAGATCCTCGATCCGCTCGTAACGCACGGACAGCTCGCCACAGACGACGTCGCCGATCACGAGCAGTCCGCGAAGCGCCGCCTCTTCGAGCCGCGCCAGCGACCCGTCGGCGTGGATCGGGTCGTCCGTCACCAGATCGAGCAGGACGTTCGTGTTGATAAAGGTCACGCCCCGTCCGAGACCTCCCCTCGCGTCAGCGCGATGATTTCCCCGGTGGAGGGTCCAGGCCCGGCCTGGCCGCGCAGATCGGCCAGCGTCCGGCGCGGCGCCTTCGGGCCGTAGCTCGACGCGACCGTCCTCCGTCCGTCCGAAGCCCACGCGGCTGCCGGGCTCGATTCCGAGAAAGTCGCGCACCGGCTTCGGGGATGGTCACCTGTCCCTTGGATGTCACGGTCGTCGGCAAATCGGCTCCGAGAGGTAATACATTCATATGGAGGGCATTACTTTCACGCTGCGAATTCCAGGGCGGGATCGGACAGCGCCAACCGGTTCGGCATGGCCTCGAACCGGTGGCGGCTCATGCCGAACCCCCGACCGACCGCACCGCTTCGGCCACCGATCGGCCCTGCGTTACCAGCACGTCCACCTGCCGTGGCTTCACGACGATCTCCTCCGGCTTGCGCCTCTTCTGTCCCGTTCCATCGTCCTCCCTCCCGCCCAAAAGCCTACTACAGGGAGGACCACTCTCGAGGGGGCAGACCGCCGCCGGCCGAGGCGGAGGCGGGGGCGAGCTTCCATGCAAGACACGACCGCAGTTCGCGCATCAGCCCCAGACAACTTGGCGACGCCAACGCAACAGTCCCGTTGACAATGCCATTCAGCCCTTGTCCACCTGACAGGTGCCGGGAGGACGGCGCTGACCATGATGTCGTCCGGCCCGGTCCGGGTCCGCTGGGAGAGGGAACGGATGCGTCCGACGATCGATGACATGCGTGCTGGAGTGGCTCTATGGGACGCCTGATTTCCGCGGCGACACGCCTGACAGAGATGGCGATGGTGATCCTGCTCGCTGGAATGGCGATGATGGTCTTCGTCAACGTCGTGTTGCGCTACGGTCTCAATTCGGGGATCACGTTCTCCGAGGAGCTCAGCCGCTACTTCTTCGTCTGGCTGACCTTCATCGGCGCCGTCATCACGTTCAAGGAGAACGCCCATATCGGAGTGGAGACGATGGTGCGCCTGTTCGGACGACGCGGCCGGCTGATCTGCATGTTCATCACCAACGTCATCGTCCTGATCTGTGCCGTAGTCTTCTTCCACGGCACCTGGGTGCAGCACCCGATCAACGCCTCCATGACGGCGGCGGTCGTCGGCATCTCGCTCATCTGGGTGTTCGGGGTAGGCTATTTCTCCGCCGCGGGAATCGGTCTGATCGCGGCCGTCCGCCTCGGCCAAATCGTCACCGGACGGATGCCGGAGGAAGACATCGCCCGTTTCGCCGGTGATTACGACGACGGTCCCGGAGAGCCCGGTCACAAAGCGGAGCAGCGCTGATGGTCATCGGCGTCTTCATTGCCGCGCTCTTCGGCACGCTCGCCTTCGGAGTGCCTGTCGCCTTCGCGCTGATGTTCACCGGCATCATCCTCATGAGCTACATGGGGATCTTCAACACCCAGATCATCGCCCAGCAGATGATCTCCGGGGCCAATACCTTCACGCTCCTGGCCATTCCGTTCTTCCTGCTGGCCGGGGAGTTGATGAATGCCGGCGGATTGTCCCGCCGGATCGTGCATTTCGCGGTAGCCTGCGTGGGACACGTGCGCGGCGGGCTCGGAATTGTGGCGATCATCGCCGCAGTCATCATGGCGTCGTTGTCGGGCTCCGCCGCGGCAGACTCGGCGGCGCTCGCTGCGATCCTGATCCCGATGATGCGCGAGGCGGGCTACCACGTGCCGCGCGCCGCGGGCCTCATGGCAGCAGGCGGCGTCATCGCCCCCGTGATCCCGCCCTCCATCGCATTCATCATCTTCGGCGTAGCGGCCAACGTGTCGATCACGGGCCTGTTCATCGGGGGCATCGTGCCGGGTATGCTGATGGCCCTGTCGCTTGTCGGAATGTGGCTGATCGTGGCGCGACGGGACAACGTGAAGACCCTACCGAAGCGCTCCGGCAAGGAGCGGCTGCGCGCGACCCTGGATGCGCTCTGGGCCCTCATGATGCCGGTCATCATCCTGGGAGGCATCCGCTTCGGTGTCTTCACTCCCACCGAGGCAGCGGTGGTCGCGGCGGTCTACGCGCTTTTCGTCGGGCTCTTCGTCTATCGCGAACTGCACCTGCGGGAACTCTATACCGTCCTTCTGAACGCCGCGAAGATGACGGCGGTGGTCCTGTTCCTGGTGGCCGCGGCTCTTGTCACGTCCTGGCTGATCACCTCAGCGAACATTCCCGCACAGATCGTTGGATTCATCGAACCCCTGATGGACAACCCGCGCCTCCTGATGCTGGCCATCATTACGCTGGTCTTCGTGATGGGCACCGTGCTCGACCTCGCGCCGACCATCCTGATCCTGGCGCCGGTACTCATGCCGGTCATCCGCGCGGCAGGGATCGACCCGGTCTATTTCGGGGTGATCTTCGTAATGACCACCTGCATTGGCCTGATCACCCCGCCCGTAGGCGTCGTGCTGAACGTGGTCAGCGGTGTCGCCCGCGTGCCTCTGGGCCAGGTCATCGGCGGCGTGATGCCGTTCCTGCTCGCGCAGGTCGTTGTCCTGGTCCTGCTCGTTCTGTTTCCCGAACTCGTCACCGTACCGCTGAACGCGTTGCGCTGACGGCCCGACATCACGTCCATCAGGAGGAGGAGGACACCATGACCATGAAACATCTACTTGCGGCGACCGCCCTGGTCGCGCTCGCTGCCCCGGTCCAGGCACAGGTGCAGGAGCGCACGATCCGCATTTCCAACGGCGTAGCCGAGGATCATCCGGTCGCCGATGGCATCGAAGCCATGCGCCAATGCACCGACGAACGCACCGACGGCGCCTGGACCCTGAACGCGTTCTGGAGTTCCGCCCTCGGTGACGACCTGCAGGCGACGCAGGCCTTGCGATCGGGCGTGCAGGAAATGGTCATCACCTCGACCTCTCCCATCGTGGGCATCGTGCCGGAACTTGGCGTGTTCGACCTGCCCTTCCTCTTCGCCAACGCGGAGGAAGCGGATGCCGTCCTCGACGGTGAATTCGGCGAGTTCATCTCCGAACGGATGCTGGATTCCGGCCTCGTGAACCTTTCCTGGTGGGAAAACGGCTTCCGCAACCTGTCGAACAACGTGCGGCCCATCGAGTCTCTCGAGGATTTCCAGGGCATCCGCACCCGCGTGATGCAGAACAACATTTTCCTCGACACGTTCCAGACCCTCGGCACCAATCCCACGCCGATGGCCTTCGGCGAGGTCTTCACCGCGCTGGAGACTGGGGCCATCGACGCGCAGGAGAACCCCTACGTCACGATCGACACCTCGCAATTCTACGAGGTGCAGGATTACGTCTCCGCGACGCAGCATGCCTACACGCCGTTCCTGGTGCTGTTCTCGGGGCCGATCTTCCAGACCTATTCCGAGGAGGAGCAGCAGATCCTGAGAGACTGCGCCATGGCGGGTCAGAGCGTCCAGCGCGAGGCGAGCCGGGAATTGGCCGGACAATCCCTTGAGCGAATCACCGAGGCCGGCACGGCGTTCAACGAGATCTCCGAGGAGAACATGGCCGAGATCCGCGATGCGGTGCTGGGCGTCTATGAGCGGAATGCCGATACGATCGGACAGGACGTGATCGACCGCGTGCAGAGCCAGCTCGCCGAGATTCGCGGCGAGTGATCTCGACACCGGGCGGGGCCGTGCGGCCCCGCCCCCCGCAGGAGCGCCCGCATGAAGATCGTCGCCGTCGAGACCCTTCGCCTCGGCGAGTTTCCCAATATCCTGTGGGTTCGCGTCGAGACCGACGAGGGGCTTACGGGCCTTGGCGAGACCTTCATGGGCGCTGCGGCAGTGGAGGCGTATATCCACGAAACCGCCGCGCCCCGGCTCATCGGACGCGACCCGATGCAGATCGAGGCGATCGGCCGGGATCTCCTGGGCTACCTGGGTTGGCGCGGCGCGGGCGTGGAGACGCGTGGCAACTCGGCCATCGACATCGCCTTGTGGGACATTTTCGGCAAGGCCACCGGATTGCCTGTCTCCGTCGCTCTCGGCGGAAAGAGCCGGGAGACGATCCGTACCTACAATACCTGCGCCGGTTACCGTTACGTGCGCGACACCCGTGCGCAGAAGGTCGAGAACTGGGGTCACCGCGAACCGCATGCCGGGCCGTACGAGGATCTGGACGCTTTTCTTCACCGTGCAGACGAGTTGGCGCATTCCCTTCTCGAGGAGGGGATCACGGGAATGAAGATCTGGCCCTTCGACATGGCCGCCGAGCGCAACCACGGCCTCGATATCTCCGCCAACGAGTTGGGGACCGCGCTCGAGCCATTCGAAAAGATCCGCGCGGCGGTGGGCGATCGTATGGACATCATGGTGGAGTTCCATTCGCTGTGGCACCTGCCAGCCGCGCAGAGGATCGCGCATGCGCTGAAGCCATATGACACGTTCTGGCACGAGGATCCGATCCGGATGGACAGCCTCGACAGCCTGAAGGCCTACGCCGCCCATTCGAGCGCGCCCGTCTGCGCATCCGAGACGCTGGCCTACCCGCATGCCTTCCGCGACTACCTTGCCACCGGGGTCGCCGGGATCGCGATGCTCGACCTGTCATGGTGCGGCGGCCTGACGGAGGCACGCAAGATCGCCGCGCTCGCGGAAGCTGCGCACATCCCCGTGGCCCCCCATGACTGCACGGGGCCGGTGGTCTTCATGGCCTCCTGTCATTTCTCGCTTCACGCGCGTATGGCGCTGGTGCAGGAATCGGTGCGCGCCTTTTACACTGGCTGGTACACGGAACTCGTTACTGCTCTGCCGCCAATCCGCGACGGGCAGATCGGCGCCTCGGACGATCCCGGCCTTGGAATCGAGCTTCTGCCCGGTCTCGAAAATCGCCCGGACGCCATCCATCGCCGCCTCGACACGCAGGACGTGGCCTGAGGATCAAACGCCCGCACAAGCACCGCAGCGGCGAACAGGAAGACGGCTTTCGACGTTCACCGCTTCCGTTCGAGCGGCGGCAATCCAAACCGTCCCGTACTTTCGTCGCAGCGACGCTGCGGACGAAGCGACCAATCGCTGCGGTTGCTCGGTTCTTGTCGTCACCCGATAGATCATCGGTCAGGACGAGCGAAGAAGCGGTTCGGTTTGCCTGAACAGTTTTTCAGGTTACGCGTCCGGTTGAACGCAAACCGCTTTAAAGGCGAACCGCGCATGCAGCGGACGCCGTATCGAATTGGGGGAGCGGAAACCGGGCGCGGTACGGCTGACCCTCAGCCCGCCAGCCGCGCCTCGATCGCCGCCGCCACGGACGGAAGCGCCGCGTCGCCGCCCAGCCTGCCCCTGCATCGGTCGGCGAAGGCGTTCAGCACCGGGTCGCGGGCCACGATCCGGGTCTGCACTTCCGCAACCACGGTGGTCGGCCTGGGAGAACCGTCGCGATAGGCCGCGGCGGGCTCGGCGATGCCCTTCATCGGGCCAGTCGGTCGAACAGCCGTGCCCAGGCGACCTGACCATCGCGCAGATTGGAAAGGCGGTAGAACTCGTTCGGAGCGTGATAATCCTCGTCCGAAGTGGAGAACGAGAAGAAGATCGTTCCGACCCCCAGATATTCCGCGAAGACCGAACCGATAGGGATCGTGGCGCCCATCGCGACGCGGAGCGGGGCCGTTCCCATGATCTCCTCGAGAATATCCTCGGTCACCCGCATCGCCGGCAAATCCGGATCCAGCGCGAAGGCCGCCGAGCCGGGGCCATGACGGCGCAGATCCATCGCGAAGCCGGTGGGCAGGACGGCCTCAAGATGCTTGCGGATGGCATCGAACACGATGTCGGGCGACTGGCCGGCGACGAGACGGCAGGTGATCTTGACGCTGGCTTCCGCAGGGATGACCGTTTTGGTGCCTGCCCCGGCATAGCCGCCGGAGATGCCGTTGAACTCGAGCGTCGGGATCAGCCATTGCCGCGTAAGCAGGGCCGGGCCGTCCGGCATCGGACGGGGATGCGGTGCGCCGATGGCGTCGAAATAACCCGGCACATCGAAGCCCACCGTCTCGATGGCCCGGACGATGGCCGGGTCGGGCGGGGTCGCGCCCTCGAGAAAACCGGAGACCGCGACCAGCCCGGCCTTGTCATGCAGCGTCGCGAGCATGCCAGCGAGCGCCCGGATCGGATTCGGGGCGGAGCCGCCGTGACGGCCGGAATGGAGGTCCTTCGCCGCGCCCCGCAATGTCAGCTCCATCGCGAGCATCCCCCGGCTCGCCACGGTGATCGAAGGCAGGTCCGCGCGCCACATCGCCCCGTCGGCCGAAACCGCCACGTCGCAGGCGAGCCGTTCGGCCATTGCCGCGACGGTCGGCGCGAAATGAGGCGAGCCGGATTCCTCCTCCCCCTCGATCAGGAACTTGAGGTTGAGCGGGGGTGATCCGGCCGTCTCCCGGAAGGCGCGCGTGACCACGAGCGGGATGAGGAGCGAGCCCTTGTCGTCCGACGCGCCGCGCGCGTAGAGGCGGTCGTCGCGGATTTCAGGCTCGAAGGGCGGGCTTTGCCACTTGTCGACAGGATCGGGCGGCTGCACGTCGTAATGGCCGTAGATCAGGATCGTGGGCTTGGCCGGGTCGGTGATCCATTCGGCGAAGATGCAGGGATGGCCGCCGGTCTCGACAAGCTCGACAACCGGCATTCCGGCCTCTGTCAGCCGCTCCGTGACGAAGCCGGCCGCGCTGCGCACGTCGTCCCGGAAGGCGGGATCGGTGCTCACGCTCGGAATGCGGCAAAACGCCTTCAGTGTCTCGACGGTCTCGGCATCGTGCGCGGCGAGCCACGCCTCCTGCTCGTCCGTTCCGCTCATTTGCCGCCATCCACGCCGAGCGTCTCGCCGGTGATCCAGCCGGCATGGTCGGAGGCGAAGAACAGGACCGCGTTCGCGATGTCTTCCGGCGTGCCGAGGCGCCGCATCGCGATGTTCTGCAACAGCGCGGCCTGTCCCGCCTCGCCCATCGCCTCCCACTGGCGCTCGGTCGTGGGATTGGAGCGCACGAAGCCGGGGGCGATGCAGTTCACGGTGACGCCGCTCGGACCGAATTCATGGGCAAGCTGACGCGTGAGTCCGATCTGGCCCGCTTTCGCGCTGGCATAGGCCTGAATGCCGGTGAGGCTGATCGTGCGGCCCGCTCCCGACGAGATGTTAATGATCCGCCCCTTGCGCTTCGCTTTCATCGCCGGAGCGACTGCCTGCGACATGAGAAACGTTCCGGTCAGGTTGACGTCGAAGATCGTCTGCCAGTCGGCGGCGGAAATCTCCTCGATGGGCCGTCCGACCTGGCCGCGCACACCGCCGGCGCAGTTTACAAGGATGTCTGCGTCCAGCGCGGGGATCACGGCCTGAACCGCGTCGCGGTCGGAGATGTCAAGCGTATGCGCGGTCATGCGGGCGTCGTCCGCTACGGTGCGGGAGAGACCCTCGGCATCCACGTCGACCGCGTGGACCCGCGCGCCAAGCTCCGCGAAGGCCAGAGCGATGGCGTGGCCAATTCCCTGCGCGCCGCCGGTGATGACGACGATACGGTCCTCGAACAGGATTTTCATGGCATGACCTCCGCCAGTTCGGTCAGGTTGTCACGCGAAAGCGGACGCTCGCCACGCTCGATTTCCGCGATCATCGCCATCAGACGTTCGGTCAGTGGCGTCGCAAGCCCATGCGCGCGGCCGGTGGCGACGATGGGACCGAGCTGCGCCTCGCATTCGGTCTTGCGCTTTCGGACCGCCAGATCGCGCCAGATGCCGGAATGCGTCTTGGCCGAAGTGCGGTTATGCGCCACCATCTCCGCGAAGGAGCGATCGGGCGCGGCCGGCGGCGCGCCGGGAGCAAAGGCCGCGGGATCGAAGCCGTTGAACCCCTCGCAAGCCACGCCCTCGGCCGCCGCGACTGCGCCGGTCTCCTGCCCGAGGGCCGTGAGGACGGGGCGGCAATCGGCGGCGTCGAGCACGTCCGCGATGGAATCGTCGGTGAGCGCGGTGCCGAAAAGGAGGGCACCATAGGTCATCTTCCCCCAGAGATAGCCCCAGATGTTTGGCGTCAGCACGGCGCGGTCGTCGAACGCGCGCATCAGATCGTGTAGCGCACGGATGCGTGGGCCGTCGGCGCCGTCGAGTTCGCCCACCACCACCGCGCCGCGCCCGGAATAATGCACCACGCCGGGGCGCAGGTAATCCGCGCCGAAATTGACGAAGCAGCCGATTGTGCGCTTCGCCCCCACCTCGCGGGCGATGGTCCGCTCGTTCAATCCGTTCTGGGCGGAAACGACATAGCCGTCCTTCGCGAGATGCGGGGAAAGCTGGGCGATGGCCGTCTCGGTGTGCAGCGCCTTCACGCAAAGGAAGACGCGGTCGAATACGCCGTCGACGTCGCGGGGCCGGAATGCGGCCGCCTGTACATGATCGGGCCGGACCGGGCCTTCGATCGTCAACCCGTCCGCGTTCATCGCGGCGACGTGGTCGGCGTCGTTGTCGACGAAGACCACGTCGTGCCCCGCACGCAGAAAGGCCGCGCCTAGGCTGCCGCCGATGGCGCCGGCGCCCCAGATCAGTATCGGTCCACTCACCGCGTCACCTCGGCCCAGGGTCCCTGCATCAGCTTGCGCGTCTCGGCCACGCCCGTGTCCCAGAGCGCCTGCATCTCGGCATCGTCACGCTGATAATAGCCCCCGAAGTTGCCGTCGCCCAAGACGCGGCGGGTCGTGGCCGGATCCATCGCCCGCATCGCGGCGAGGTCGATCATCGGCTTCTGCTGCGTCGGCAGCTGGCCCGGCAACCGGGTCCACGGAAAGTTTTCCATCCACGAGGCGTGGCTGGCGACCGGGTCGATCTCCTGCACCTTGGCGAGGGTTTCGGGCGCGTTCCACCAGTTGTGGAACTTCACGCTGGTGCCCGGATGATCGGCCATCCACTCGGTGGCAAGGCTGCCCGCGGGCGCGTTGCCGCCATGGCCATTGAGAATGAAGATGCGCCGGAACCCCTGGGTGTAGAGACCGTCGAGGATGTCGCGCACGATGGCGGTGTAGGTTTCGACCCGGAGGCTGATCGTGCCGGGATAGGCCATGAAATAGGGCGTGACGCCGTAAGCCAGAACCGGAAAGACGGGGATGCCCAGCGGCTCGGCCGCGTCGAGCGCCATCTTCTCGGCCAGAATGGAATCGACCGAGAGCGACAGGCCTGCATGCTGTTCGGTGCTGCCCAGCGGCAGGACCGCAAGATCGTCGGTCTTGAGGTAGTCCTCGACCTGCTGCCAGTTCATGTCGGAGATCTTCAAGAAGCTTCCTTTCTCGCATCGGGGGTCGCGAAACCCAGTCTGGGGAGGACCAGCCGGCCAATGTCGCCGGGGTCGGGAACGTGCAGGTACTCGATGAGCGCCGCGCCCGGCCGGGCGGCCCTGGCCGCGCTCTCGGCACCGCTGGACATGACGACCACGTCGGCCGTTTTCAGCAGCGCCGGCAGGTCCGACGCGTCGAGCATGCGCGGCGTGACCGACTGGACGTGGGAGGCGAAGCGGCGCACGCCCAGCGTCAGGATCGGGAGGAAGTCCTCGAACCGCGACACCGCGACCAGCCGCGCCATCGGGTCGAGCGCGGCCAGCGCCAGACGGGTCTGCTCCGCCGGAATGAACCGCAGCGAGATGACCTCCCGGCCGGGGGCCAGCGCCGCCAGCCTGTCATGCAGGGTGGCGAAGGTCAGGATCAGGTCCGCGTCGGCAAGGCGCGCCGTCAGCGCGGCATCCTCCGGCGCCTCGTCCCAGAGCGCGATCGGCTCGATCGAGATCGCGGTCTGTTCGGCGACGCAGGCGGCATAGCTGCGCGTGGCCTCCGTGAACAGGCCGACCATGACGATGCGGGGCTCGGATTTCGCGGCCAGATCGCGTGCGGCGACGAGCGACAGGAGATCGGCTACCTCGATCCCGTGCGCGGCCGCCTCCGCGATCAGGTCGTCGATGATCTGCCAGATGCCGACCGCGCGGCCGGTGGTGCCCAGGCGCGACAGGGCGCTTTCGGAGACGAAGGTGCCGGCCCCCGTCCGCGCCTCGATCAGGCCGGCCTGCTTGAGATCGGCATAGGCCCGGGTAACGGTCATCGGGGCGATGCCCGCGCGGTCGGCGAGGTCGCGGACCGACGGCAGAGGCATCCCTACGCCAAGCCCGCCGGAGGCGATCTGGCGAACGATCGCCGCGCGGATCTGCTGGCGCGCGGGAATGGCGCTGTCGCGATCGATCTTCACGTCCATCCGTTTGCTCCTCACCGTAATCCGCTTCGAGGGCGATTTCCGAGCACATGAGCGCATGGTGCAGCAGCCAAGCGGGTTTTCCTAGGTATGTCGGCAAAAACCGTATTGTTGACTTGTGTCGCACGAGATGGAACGATCCACGGAAATATAACAATCGAACATGGGGGCCTTCCAATGACATTGACACGGGCGAAAGTTCTGGCCGCGGCCGCGACGGTATTGATGGGCACGACGGCCCTGGTGCAGGCGCAGGAACGCGGCGGCGTGATGACGTTCGGGCGCTACGCGGATTCGCTGTTCCTTGATCCGGTCCTGAACGACGCCAACGTGGACATCTGGATCCTGTCGAACATGTACGACACGCTGCTGCTCCCGACCGCCGACGGGCAGTCGGTCGAGGCGGGGCTCGCCACCGACTGGTCGGTGTCCGACGACGGCACGGTGGTGACGCTGACGCTTCGCGACGGCATCACGTTCTCCGACGGTTCGCCGATCACCACCGAGGACGTGATCTGGTCGCTCGACCGCGCCCGAAACCCCGATAACGGCATATGGAACTTCCTCCTGTCCGCCGTGTCCGAAGTGACGGCGCCCGACGACACGACCATCGAGATTCAGCTAAGCCAGCCCGATCCGGCGATCCTGCCGGCGCTTTCGGTCTTCAATACGGCCATCCTGCCGAAGGACGCCTTCGAGGCGATGCCGGGTGAGACCGATCTGGAGAAGGCCACCGCCTTCGCCGAGAACCCTATCGGATCGGGGCCCTTCGTTCTGGAAAGCTGGGACCGCGGATCGACCCTGAAGCTCGTCAAGAACGAGCATTACTGGGCAGACGGGGAAGACGGGGAGAAGCTGCCCTATCTCGATGGCGTGACCTTCGAGATCATCCCTGACGACGCCACCCGGATCCTGCGCCTGCAATCGGGCGAGATCGACGGCGCCGAGCTCATCCCCTTCGCCCGCGTGGCGGAGCTCGAGGCCGACCCGAACATCGATATGGAACTGTTCCCGTCCACCCGCGTGGCCGACATCATCCTGAACGTACGGCCGGAACTCGACGGCGAGGCGAACCCGCTTTCGGACGAGAAGGTCCGGCAAGCGATGAACTACGCCACCAACAAGGATGCGATCATTCAGGTCGTGACCTTTGGCGTCGGCACGCCCACCTCGTCCTACATGTCATCCACCACGCCGCTGCATACGGGCGACGGCGCTGTGTTTCCCTACGACCTCGAACAGGCGCAGCGGCTGATGTCGGAATCGGAGTATCCCGATGGCTTCTCCGCCAGCATCCTGACGCTCGCGGGAAACCAGGATGAACTGGGCATCGCCACGGCCCTGCAACAGATGTGGAGCCAGATCGGCATCGATCTTGAGATCGAGCAGGTCGACAACGCCACCCGGACGGAGCAGTACCGCAACGGCACGTTCCAGATGCGTGCCGGCGCCTGGACAAACGACATCGCCGATCCGAGTCAGATCACGTCCTATTTCGCCTATTCGCCCACAATCGACGCCCTCCATTCCGGCTGGAAGTCCGAAGAGGTCGACTCGCTGTTCGAGGCGTCGCAATCCGAGATGGACGAGGAGACGCGGGCCGAACAATACGCCCGCATCCAGGAGATCTACAACCAGACCGGCCCGATCATCCTGCTCTACGAGACGCCGTATCCGGTCGCGCTGCAGCAGAACGTGAAGGGGTTCTATCAGATCCCGCTGGGCAACAACATCTTCCGCGAGACCTATCTCGAGACCGAATAGGCTCGCACGCGTCGGGGGCGTCGCGCGCGCGCCCGACGATCCCGCCTTGGCAAGACCTCCGCTGAACAAGGGCCCCGCCCCATGTCGCTACCTGCATTTCTGGGCCGACGCCTGTTGCAGCTCATTCCGACGCTGATCTTCATCCTGATCGTGGTCTTCGTTCTGGTTCGCCTTCTGCCCGGCGATCCGGCGAGCGCCATTCTGGGCGATCGGGCGCTGGATGCGGATGTCGAACGGATCAACCGGGAGCTCGGTCTCGACCGGCCGCTGCCGGTGCAGTTCTGGGCCTTCGTGCAGTCGGTCTTCACCGGCAATCTGGGCAATTCCATCTCGATGAAGATCCCCGTCACCCAGCTCATCTGGGAGCGGCTGCCGATCACGATGCTGCTCACCTTCATGGCCGCGCTGATCGCCGTCGTCGTCGCCGTGCCGCTGGCCTTTGTCGCCGCGCTCCGCCGCGACAGGATCGCCGACAGTGCGATCCGGGGCGCGTTCCAGGTCGGATTGTCGATGCCCGTCTTCTATGTGGGCCTCATCCTGCTCACGGTGTTCGGCGCCAAGCTGCGCTGGTTTCCGGTCGGCGGCTACGGCGACGGGTTCGTCGACCAGCTCTACCACCTGTTCCTG
Organism: uncultured Jannaschia sp.; assembly: GCF_947494025.1. Taxonomy (GTDB): domain Bacteria; phylum Pseudomonadota; class Alphaproteobacteria; order Rhodobacterales; family Rhodobacteraceae; genus Jannaschia. Next base: position 33,326 of record NZ_CANLTQ010000011.1, on the reverse strand, counting down.
CCGGCCGTGACCCTGGCGCTGTCGCTTTCGGCGATCCTGATGCGGAACCTGCGTTCCGCGATCATCGGCGTGGTGGACGCCGAATACGTCACCTTCGCGCGCGCCAAGGGCTTGCGCCCCCGCCTGATCCTGTTCCGCCACATTCTCAGGAATGCGCTGATCTCGACGCTTACGCTGTTCGGCCTGTCGATCGGCACGCTTCTGGGCGGAGCGGTCATCACCGAGAGCGTCTTCGCCGTACCGGGCGCCGGCCGCCTGATGATCGACAGCATCTACGGTCGCGACTATCCGGTGGTGCAGGGCCTGACCATCGCGCTCGCGGTGCTGGTCTCGCTCACGTTCCTGCTGACCGACATCCTGCAGGCCTGGCTCGACCCGCGGGTGACGCGATAACCGTCGTCGCCGACATCCCCGCCCGCGTCGGCCGCCTGCCGCGTCCGCTCCTCTTCGGCGGCGCGATCCTTCTGGCGAGCGTGATCGTCGCGGCCTTTCCGCAGTTCTTTGCGCCCTACGATCCGCTGGCGATGGACTACGTCAACCTGCTCGCCCCCCCGAGCGCCGCCCATCCCTTCGGCACCGACAATTTCGGGCGTGACGTGCTTTCCCGCGTGCTGCATGCCTACACGATCGACATGCAGATCGCGCTCTTCGCGACGCTGTTTCCGTTTCTTTTCGGTACGACGGTGGGCGCCATCGTCGGCTATGTCGGCGGCGCGACGGAGGCGATGTTCGGGCGCGTCGTGGATGCCGTCATCACCTTCCCGTTCCTTGTTCTCGTCATCGCCATCGTCTCGGTTCTGGGGCCGGGCCTCATGAACATGTATATCGCCATCGGCGTCGTCGGCTGGGTGTTCTACGCTCGGATCGTCGCGGCGGAGGTGAAGGTGCAGAAGCGGCTCGACTACGCCGATGCGGGGCGCGCGATGGGCTATACGCATGCGCGCATCATCTTCCGCCACCTCCTGCCGAACGCGATCACGCCCGCCGTCGTCTACTGGATGACCGACATGGCGCTGGCGATCCTGCTCGGATCGTCGCTGGGCTACCTTGGCCTCGGGGCGCAGCCGCCCGCAGCCGAATGGGGCGTGCAGATCGCGGACGGCAAGAATTTCATGGCGACCGCGTGGTGGATCTCGGTTTTCCCCGGCATCGCGATCGTGATCACGGGGCTTGGATTCTCGCTTCTGGGCGACGGGCTGGCCGAACTTCTCCGGGGGCGCCGATGAGCGAGCCGATCCTCCGGGTCCGGGGCCTCACGACCACGTTCGGCGATGGAGCCTTGCACGCGGTGCGCGACGTCTCCTTCGATGTCATGCCGGGCGAGGTGCTGGGCCTGGTGGGCGAAAGCGGGTCGGGCAAGAGCGTCACGCTCCGCTCGCTCCTGCGCCTGCTGCCCGCGGGCGGCCGAGTCGCGGGATCCGTCTGCTGGCACGGGCGCGACGTCCTGGCGATGAACGAGGCGGAGCTTCGCGGCGTCAGGGGCGGCGAGATCTCGATGATCTTCCAGGAGCCGATGACGGCGCTGAACCCCGTCCTGCCTATCCGTGTGCAGATCGAGGAGAACTTGCGCGCCCATACGAAGCTCGACGGTCGGGGGCGCCGCGCACGGGCGCGCGAGTTGATGGATCTGGTCGGCATTCCCGACGCGGCGCGCAGGCTTGACGAGTTCCCGCACCAGTTCTCCGGTGGCATGCGGCAGCGCGCGATGATCGCCATCGCGCTCGCCTCCGACCCGAAACTGCTGCTCGCGGATGAGCCGACAACGGCGCTCGACGTGACGATCCAGGACCAGATCCTGAAGCTGATCCTGGAATTGCGTGATGAGCTGGCGATGAGCGTCGTGTTCGTGACCCACGATCTCGGCGTCGTCTCCGCCACCTGCGACCGGATGGCGGTGATGTATGCGGGGCGGATCGTGGAGGAAGGCGCGGTCGCGGATGTCTTCGCGTGTCCGCGTCATGCTTATACGCACGGTCTTCTGGGATCGGTGCCGCAGGCCGGGGCGGAGCGCAGCATGCTTCTCAGCATCGAGGGCACGCCGCCGGGCCTCGCCCGGATCCCGGAAGGCTGCGCCTTCAACCCGCGCTGCGATTTCGCCACCGACATCTGCCGGCGCACGCGGCCCCGGCTTGCGGAGATGAGCCCCGGCCATCATGCGGCCTGTCACAATGCCGGTGCAGTCGCCGCCGCCGGGTCTCCCGTTCGGAGGGCGATGCGGGATGGCTGAGGCGCTTCTCTCCGCGATTGACGTCTCCAAGGACTTCGCGATCCCCCGCTCGCTCCTGCAATGGGCGCGTCGCGAGCCGCCTGCGGCCGTCCACGCCTTGAACGGCGTCAGCCTCGACGTGCAACGCGGCGAAACGCTCGGCATCGTGGGCGAGAGCGGCTGCGGCAAGTCCACGCTGGCGCGGTGTCTCGTGCGGCTCCTCGACTGCGACGATGGACGTGTGGTCTACGACGGCACCGACATCGCGACCCTATCCGGGGCGGAGCGGCGGCGGTTCAACGCCCGGGTCCAGATGATCTTCCAGGATCCGTATTCCTCGCTGAACCCCCGCATGAGCGTGCGCCAGATCCTCTCGGAGGCGCTGCGCGTCCACCGGATGCGTCCGCCGGGCGAGATCGACGCACGGGTCGCGGAGCTGCTCGACACGGTGCGTCTGCCCCCCGACGCGGCGGACCGCCATCCCCACGCCTTCTCGGGCGGGCAGCGCCAGCGCATCGGGATCGCCCGTGCGCTGGCCGTCGAGCCGGAGGTGCTCGTCGCCGACGAACTGGTTTCCGCGCTCGACGTTTCGGTGCAGGCGCAGGTGGTCAATCTCCTGCTGGAGCTTCAGGACCGGTTGTCGCTCACCGTGGTCTTCGTCGCCCACGACCTGCGGCTGGTCCGCCACATCTCGCACCGCGTCGCCGTCATGTATCTGGGCAAGGTCGTGGAAGTGGCGCCGACCGAGCGCCTGTTCCGCGACCCGCGCCATCCCTACACCCAAGCGCTTCTTGCCGCCGCGCCCGAAATCGACCCCGGTCGCCGCACGCATCGCGCCGCGGCGCGGGGCGAGTTGCCGAGCCCCATCAACCTGCCGTCCGGTTGCCTGTTCCGCACCCGCTGTCCCCACGCCTTCGACCGCTGCCGATCGGAGGTCCCGACGCTCACGCCTCGCGGGCCGGTCCATGTCGCCGCCTGCCACCTCGACCATCCGGAGCCGACCGAATGAGCTACGCTGATTTCCAGGCCCGCATCGCGCGGATCAACGACGTGCTCTGCACGCTGAACCTGCTTGCCTGGGACAGCCGGACCATGATGCCACCCGGCGGCGTCGATGCGCGCGCCGAGCAGGTGGCGACGCTCACGATGCTGGCACGCGAGATGGCGACGTCCGACGCGATGGCCGCCGCGCTGAACGCTGCCCAAGACGAAGTCGGGGATGGCGACGACCTGCCCGCCCGCGCCGTGGCGCTGGCCCGGCGGGAGATCCGCACGCTCGCCCGCATCCCCGCCGACGTGATCGCGGAGAAGGCCGCGCTGTCCTCGCGCGCCCATTCGATCTGGGTCGCCGCCCGCGCCGCGAACGATTTCTCCGCCTACGCCCCTGTCCTCGAGCGGATGATGGCGTTGCAGCGGCGCATCGCCGGGGCGATCGGCGGCGACCACCCCTACGACGCGATGGTCGGCCAGTTCGAGCCGGGAATGACCCATGCCCGGCTGCAAGCCATCTATGCCGAGCTGAAAGCCGCGCTCGTGCCGCTGATCCAGCGGGCGGCGGACGCGCCGCAGCCGCGTCACGACTTCATGGCGCGGGATTTCCCGATCCCCGCGCAGAAGGCGTTCGGCCTGAAGGTCGCGGAAAAGATGGGCTACGACATGAATCGCGGCCGGCTCGACGACACCGCGCATCCGTTCGAGATCTCGTTTACGCGCGACGACGTTCGCATCACCTCGCGGTTCCGCGAGTCCTGGCTGCCCGGCGGCACCTTCGCGCTCTGGCACGAGGCGGGGCACGGCATGTACGAGCAGAACGTCGCGCCGGAGCATGCCCGGACGATCTTCGCCACGGACCTCGTGAACCTCTATGCCGTCGGCGGTGCCAGCTTCGGCATGCACGAGGCACAGTCGCGGATGTGGGAGAACCGGGTCGGCCGGTCGCGGCGCTTCTGGGCGCTGCATTTCGACGATCTGCGCGCGCAGTTCCCCGACCAGCTCGCGGACGTGTCGCAGGACGAGTTCTGGCGCGCGGTGAACCGCGTCCGTCCCGACTACATCCGGGTCGAGGCGGACGAACTGACCTATGACATGCACATCATCCTGCGCTCCGAGATCGAGGCGGACCTGATAGACGGGACCATCGACGTGGCCGACTTGCCGCAGGTCTGGAACGGGAAGATGCGCGAGACGCTGGGCATCGACGTGCCCGACGACACGCGCGGCGTGCTTCAGGACGTGCACTGGTCGCATGGCTATGTCGGCTCGTTCCCGACCTACACGCTGGGCAACGTCATGTCCTCGCAACTCTTCGCGGCGGCCTGCCGGCGGTCCGGGGTGTCCGAGGGGCTGGAGGCGGGCGATTATCGACCACTCTTCGAGGACATGCGCGCGAATGTCTGGTCCCACGGCCGGTCGTCCACGCCGGAGGAGACGTTGACCCGCGCCACCGGGCGCGGCCTCGACACCGCGCCCTACATCGCCGACCTGACGGCCAAGGTGGAAGACCTGACCGCGTGACCCTTCCTCCGCAACCCGTGATCGTCACCGCCGATCTCTACGATCTGCACCACCAAAACGTCGGCGTGGTGGACCTTCCGTTGCGCAGTTTTGGGGGACTCGACAGCTTCTTCGGACCTTGCCAGACGCTTCGCGTGGAGCGCGATCACAGGCCCGTCCTTGCGGAGCTTCGGACGCCGGGCTTGGGCCGCATCCTCGTGGTGGATGCGATCGGTCACGTCGATACGGGCGTGATGGGGGATCGGCTGGCCGCGATCGGCGTGGAGAACGGCTGGCGCGGTGTCGTCGTCGCGGGCGCGATCCGCGACTCGCGCGGGACAAGACCGTTGCCGTTCGGCGTCATGGCGCTCGGCGTCACGCCCCGCAAAGGTTGGCGAGAGAACCCGTCCGATGTGGGCAGGCCCGTCGAGATCGGCGGCGTGCCGGTCACGTCGGGCATGTGGATCTATGCCGATGTGGATGGCGTCCTGATCGCGCCGGAAGAGCTCGAACTGCCCGGGGGCGAACAGCAAAGCGCCGGGTCAGCGGGCTCGGTGTAGCGCGCGACAGCAGGATTGACGGCTCGTCATCGCGGTCATGGACGACCGGCCGTCCGCACCTTCAGGTCTGCTCCCGTCTGTCCTGTCTCGCAACATCCTGGGAGGAAGTGTCCGATCTATCGTATATGAGGCTGTCGGTCCGTGCTGCGAACGACAGGAGCATGGACCATGACGAAGAAGATCGGCGACGCCATTCCCGGCGAACTGCTGGAGGGGATGCGAGTAACGCCCGAAGCGAACGCTCGCACAGCGCATGCTGGCGGCCATCGTGGCGAACCGTGCCCCGTGGTCGCGCCTCATCGAGTGGTTTCGAAGGCTGCGAACGGCGCCTCCCACGCAGGCGGGATGGCTGACGGCGAACGATTGCACCGTCACATACAGCTTTCGACCCATTGAGGTTGTTGTCGCTCGGCCATCCGGTGCTACTGAGGATGGCGCATGAAGGATAGAGGCGGCGAATGGGCGGACAGAAACAGCAACGCGCTATTGTTCAGGATCATGCGGCCTTTCTGGCGGGAACACATGACTTTCAGGCCGACATCGAGATGCTGGCGGGCAGCGAGCTCGTAGGCACCATTCTCGAAACCGTGATGCTGGCCACCGACATGCGCTTTGCCGGGGTCGCTCGAGTGACGGCCGACCGTTGGGTGGCCTGCCGGACCGTGGACGAAATCAACTTCGGTTTGGCCGGAGGCGACGAGATCGAAATCCAGTCGACCTTCTGTCAGTCCGTGCGGGAAACGTCCCGGAAAGTCCTGTTCAACGACGTCGCGACGGACGAGGTCTACAAGGGTCACCCTATCGCGGCCAGGTTCGGCATCGTCAGCTACGCCTCGATACCGATCCATCGCAGCGATGGCAGCTTCTTCGGCACGCTTTGCGCGATCGACACCGAGCCGCGCGACGTGAAGCATCCACGTGCGGTGGCGATGCTGGAGATGTTCGCGGAAATCATTGGCCGGGGCTTGGAAACCGAGGAGCGGCTGGAGGCACAGGAACAGCTCGTCGAACACGAGCGCGAGATGGCCCGCGTTCAGGAAGAGTTCGTCGCCGTGCTGGGCCATGATCTGCGCAATCCTGTGGCCGCACTCGGCGCCGGGATCCGGCAACTCGACAAGCAGCCCCTGCCGGACAGGGCGCGGCAGATCCTGCCTCTGATGCGCGCATCGCTCCATCGCATGAACGATCTGATCGATAACATCCTGCTTCATGCCAAGTCGCGCCTCGGGGGCGGCATCCGGATCTCCGCAACGCCGGACGCCCCATTGGCGGACGCCATCCTCCAAGTCGTTGACGAGGTCCGTGCGGCATCACCCGAGCACGAGATCACGCAGGACTTGCAATTCGACAGGCCGATCAGTTGCGACGCGCCGCGTGTGGCCCAAGCCGTCTCGAACCTGTTGTCCAACGCCACGCGGCATGCGTCGGGTGGCTCAACGATCGAGGTGCGGGGCGTCCTCAGAGATGGTGAAGTCGAAATATCGGTTGCGAACCGGGGAAAGGCCATTCCCGAGAGCGTCCGGAAAACCTTGTTCCAGCCATTCCAGCGAGGGGAACATGCGACGGGCGAAGGTCTGGGCCTCGGACTGCATATCGCCTCCTCCATCGCGACCGCGCATAATGGCCGGATCGAAGTGACCTGCGCGAACGGGACCACCACTTTCGCATTCAAGCTGCCCTTTCTGACGTAGGGGACGCCCGGAAAAACGTCTCCTTCGGGAAGCGCTGTTTCAGCTCCGCCTTGGCCGCGCTGTCAGGAAATACCCGTTCCCCGAGTACGGGTCGAATTTGGCAAGCGATGTGCGCGTCACATTCGAGAAAGGAAGCGCCCGGTGGACCATCAGGAACGACCACCGAGGATCGTTCACGACGAAGAGCGTTTGACTGGGTGTGCAGAATGGACCCGGAACGCCGCGGTCGATCTGGGTCTCTTCGGAGGCTTTGTTGCACAAATCCGGTGAGGGATTGCCAGCGGTCGTCGTTGCGCCGGTAAGCGTCGCAACACGATTGCCACCTGTCGAAGATCCCTTAGGGTAAACAGGCAGGCGCCCGAGGAGGGGCAACCCTGCGGTATCGACGGACAAGGGAGCACCTCATGAAATTCGGATTGTCACTTTCCATCCTCGCGCTTTCGGCGGCCGGGGCCTCGGCCCAAGACGTGCCGCAGGCGTCGAACCAGTGGTACGAGGACGCGCAGGCCACGCTCGAGGCGATGCTGTCGCGGGAGCCCAACACGAACCGTGCCAAGAACGTCATCCTCTTGGTCGCGGACGGTAACGGCGTCGCGTCGAATTATGCGACCCGTCTCTTCACCGGACAGCAGGAGGGCGGTCTTGGCGACGATTACGTCCAGCCGCACGAGGCGTTCCCGAACCTTGCGCTGATCAAGACCTACACGACCAACGGCCAGACGCCCGACAGCGCGCCGACCGCGGCCGCGTTCAACTCGGGGATCAAGGCCAAGAACGACGTGATCAACGTCACCGACGCCGTGGCTGTCGGGGATTGCGCCGCGGGGGCCGCGGAAGAGGTGACGCTCCTGTCCGAGATCGTCGCCGAGGCGGGCAAATCGGTCGGCATGGTCTCGACGGCCCGGCTGACCCACGCGACCCCGGCCGCCGTCTACGGGCGCACCGTCGATCGCGATTTCGAGGACGACACTCTGATCCCGGAGGGGTGCGAGCAGGCCGACCTGGCGTCACAACTGGCCGAGCAGGTCGAGGCAGGGGTCATCGACCTGGCGATGGGCGGCGGGCGCCAGCACTTCATTCCCGCCGAAGTGACCGACGCGGAGGGTGGAACCGGCAGCCGCGGGGACGGGCGCAACCTCGCGGAGGAGATGGCCGGAGAGAACGGCATCTATGTCCAGACGCAGGAGGAGTTCGACGCGATCGACACCGCGAGCGTCGAGGGTCCCGTCATCGGCCTCTTCGAGCCGAGCCACATGCAGTACGAGGCGGATCGCTCGGGCGAGCCGAGCCTTGCCGAGATGACGCAGGCGGCGATCGAGGTGCTTTCGCGGAACGAGGACGGCTATTATCTGCTGGTGGAGGCTGGACGGGTCGACCACGCCAACCACGCCGGCAACCTCGCCCGGACAGTGCGGGACGGCCGCGCCTTCGCAGAGGCGATCGCGATGGCGGACGAGATGACGGACGACGCCGACACGCTGATCGTCGTGACCGCCGATCATGATCACGCCCTTCAGTTCAACGGGTATTGCGGTCGCGGCTCCGACATCACGGGGCTCTGCATGGAGGTCGATCCGTCCGGTATCGAGCATACCGGCAACCCGAACGTCGCCTCGGACGGCATGCCCTATACCGTGGCGGGCTACCTGAACGGGGCCGGCTCCGTCCTCGTGGAGCAGGTGGACGAGATCCCCGACGCGGACAATTCCCAGCCGACCGAACCGGATGTCGGTGAAGCCGAGGGCGAGGCGCAGCCGCTCTATGCCGGTTCGCGTCCCGATCTGACCGAGGAGGAGGCGACCGATATCGACTACCTCCAGCAGGCGCTGGTGCCGATGCCGTCGGAGACCCATTCCGGGACCGACGTGGCCCTCTATGCCAAGGGTCCCTGGGCCCATCTGTTCGACGGCACCATCGAGCAGAACGTAATCTTTCACGTGATGAACCACGCGATGAACGCGGAGGAGTAGGAGCGGATCATCCGCGCTTCGCGAAGGCCGGTCCGGCAGTTCCGCCGGTGCCCTGCCCCGCGACCGCCACCGGGTCGGCAATCGCCGTCCCGGTGTGCCGTTCGACCGGGCGCGGTTCGGATCCCTGCCGTCCGTCGATGCGTCGGTCCGGGCGGCGCGCGGCGCGTTCTTGCCGGACCGACCCGGCCCGGGCGATCCATCCCAGGCTCTGACCCGGATATTACGGCTACGATCCGGGCAGGACGCGGACACGTTATTCCATGACCGCTTCCGAGGACGGTCGCCGCCCCTTCGGCTCGTCGATGCCGTCAGGGAAATTCTTACATCGTCGGTCCCGTCTGGCCTTTTCCCGCGACCTTGGTCACAAGATTGTCTGGCGATTACGGCGAGGCATCGCGCCGGCCGGACAACATGCGCCCATTGGGAGGATAACGATGAGAACCACCGAGATTCTTGCCGCCGTCGCGGCACTGACCGCCACGACCGCCACCGCGCAGAACGAGACCTATGCCGATCTCGACCGCACGGGCTGGCCCGACAGCTTCACCGTCGGAACCGCGTCGCAGGGCGGCACGTTCTTCGTCTACGGCTCGGGCTGGGCGAACCTCGTCGGCGAGGAGCTGGGCATCTCCGGGGGTGGCGAGGTCACCGGCGGACCGATGCAGAACATGGCGCTCGTGCATACGGGCGATGCAGCGTTCGGAATGACGACGATGGGCCCGGCGCGCGAGTCGCTCGAGGGGACCAACCCGATCGCTCCCGGCCTGACGATGACGCAGGCCTGCGCGATGTTCCCGATGTATCAGACGCCGTTCTCGATGGCCGCGCTTTCCGGCTCGGGCATCACCTCGGTCGAGTCGATCCCGGCCGGGGCGCGCATCGGCTTCGGGCCCGCCGGCTCCACCTCCGACACCTACTTCCCTGCGATGCTCGAAGCGCTCGGCGTCGACTTCGAGCGGCGCAACGGCGGCTGGGACGACCTTGGCGGCCAGCTCCAGGACGGCCTTCTCGACGCGGTGGCCTTCGCCGTCGGCATCCCGACGCCGGCGATCAGTCAGGCCGAGGTGCAGACCGACATCAACTTCGTCGACTTCTCGGAGGAGGAGCAGGCGCAGATCATCGAGGAGTTCCCGGTCTCCGAGTTCACCATCCCCGCCGATACCTACTCGACGCTCGAGGAGGACATGCATTCGGTCGCGATGTGGAACTTCGCCATCGCCAACTGCGACTTGCCCGAGGATTTCGTCTACGCGGCCACCGACATCGTGATGTCGGACAATGCCCGCATGATGAACATCCACGGCTCCGCGGCCGAGACGGTGCCGGAGAACTGGGACAAGAACACGGTTCTGCAATGGCACCCCGGCGCGGCCCGCTGGTTCCGCGAGAATGCGGGGGCCGAGATACCCGACGACATGGTCTACAGCGCGCGGTGACGCCGCACGCGGTCCCGGTCCCATCCGGGCCCGCGTCGGCATGGTCGGAACCGCGCCTCTTTTGAGGTGCGGTCCTTTCGGACTAGGAAAGGTGCCTTGACGCACCGGAAGATCGCGTAACCGGTGCGGAGCCGGTCCACGGGGAAAGAACGACATGGCCGAAAGCCGGGACGACCTAGAAACGAAGCCGAAGCTCGAAGCGGGGGGGCTCGCCGAAGGCGGCGGGGTGATCGCCGAAGGCGTCGACGACGAACCTGTCGAGGCCAACCGCCGCGACTATTCAGGCTGGCGGCTGAGCCTGATGGCCTGGTTCGCCGGACTTTACGCGGCGTTTCACATGGCGGCCCTGAACGGCATATCGATCGAGCGGTGGACCGGGGTCGAGCTGCCGCTCCTGCCGACCTTCCCGATGGAAACCTGGAACTTCCGCATCGTCCACGTCGCCGGCGCGCTGCTGCTGGGCTTCGCGATGTTCGCCGGCCGCGCGTTTGCCGAGGACGCGTCCAAGGGGACACGCGCGGTCGACGGGCTCTCCTGGGCCTTCGCGGTGGTGGGCCTCGTTTCGCTCGGCACCGCGCTGTCGTTCTCGATCGAGATCGCCAACGGCGCGATGTGGAACGGCATGGATCCCGGCATCCGGGGCCGGGAGATCTGGTGGTTCGGCGCCCCCCTCCTCGCGGCCACCGCGGGCGGCATCGTCCTGAGCTGGGTCCATCGGCACCCTCGCGGCGGTTTCGCCGCGCCCGACATCGTGCTGGGCATTTGCGCCCTGTCCGTCGCGGTCTATCTGATCACGATCTACGGCACCCTGATGCGCAACTCGACCGGCACGCCGTTCGCGCCGATCGGCATTTCGCTCGCCGCGGTGGCGGGCGTCGCGCTGATCCTGGAACTCACGCGCCGGGTCGCGGGCCTCGCGCTCGTCGTCATTTCGGGCATTTTCCTCGTCTATGTCTTCACCGGGCAATTCCTGCCCGGCTTCCTGAACTCGCCCGCGATCTCATGGGAGCGGTTCTTCAGTCAGGTCTACACCGATGCGGGCATCCTGGGGCCGACCACGGCGGTGTCCTCGACCTACATCATCCTCTTCATCATCTTCGCGGCGTTCCTGTCGGCCTCCAAGGTCGGCGATTATTTCGTCAACTTCGCCTTCGCCGCCGCCGGGCGTTCGCGGGGCGGACCGGCAAAGGTCGCGATCTTCGCCTCCGGCCTGATGGGCATGATCAACGGCACCTCCGCGGGCAACGTCGTGGCGACCGGCTCGCTGACGATCCCGCTGATGAAGAAGGTCGGATACAAGTCCACGACCGCGGGGGCCGTGGAAGCCGCCGCTTCGACCGGCGGACAGATCATGCCGCCGATCATGGGGGCCGGCGCGTTCATCATGGCCGAGATCACCGGCATTCCCTACACCGAGATCGCGCTCGCCGCGATCATCCCCGCGATCCTGTACTTCGTGTCGATCTACTTCATGGTGGATTTCGAGGCGGCCAAGCTCGGCATGCGGGGCATGCGCGAGGACGAATTGCCGAAGTTCCGCAAGATGGCGCGGCAGGTCTACCTGTTCCTTCCGATCGTCATCCTGATCGGGGCGCTGTTCATGGGCTATTCGGTGATCCGCGCGGGCACGCTCGCCACGCTTTCTGCCGCCGTCGTCTCCTGGCTGACGCCCTACCGCATGGGCCTGCGCCAGATCGGCCGCGCGTTCGAGCTTGCCGGCATCATGTCGATCCAAATCATCGCGGTCTGCGCCTGCGCCGGCATCATCGTGGGCGTGATCGCGCTGACCGGGATCGGTGCGCGCTTCTCCTCGCTGCTGCTCGGCATCGCCGGGGCGTCGGAGCTGCTGGCGCTGTTCTTCGCGATGTGCATCGCGATCATGCTCGGGATGGGGATGCCGACGACGGCCGCCTATGCGGTCGCGGCGAGCGTCGTCGCGCCGGGCCTGACGAACCTCGGGATCGAGCCGCTCACGGCGCATTTCTTCGTCTTCTACTTCGCCGTCGTCAGCGCGATCACGCCCCCCGTCGCCCTGGCGAGCTACGCCGCTGCGGGTATCTCGGGCGCCAATCCGATGGCCACCTCGATGGCGTCGTTCAAGATCGGCATCACCGCCTTCGTCGTTCCGTTCATGTTCTTCTACAACTCGGCGCTGCTGATGGACGGGACCTGGCCGGAGATCGGCCGCGCGGTCCTGACCGCGACGGCGGGGGTCTACCTGCTCTCGGCCGCGGTGCAGGGCTGGTTCCTCGGCGGACGCATCGCCTGGTGGCTTCAGATCGCGCTCGGCGTCGTCGCGCTCTTCATGATCGAAGGCGGCATCGTGACCGACCTCATCGGGATCGGCGGCGCGGCCGCGATCTGGGCGGTGCAACGCTTCGTACGCCCCGACCCGGACATGCCCCGCGCGGCTCGCGGAACCGGTTCACGTCGATGACGGGCGACTGGAAACGGTTCGTCAGGCGCGCTTCGATGTGATGCCCCGTGATCGCTCCATGACAGGACGCCGGAAGATCGTGTGACGCTTCGGCCTCCGGCACCTTTCCGATCAGGCCGGCGTCAATCTCCGCTCGAAGTCCGTCGTCGGCCCCCGACGATCCGTGACCCCAGTATCGGTCGATCGTGCCGTACACGATCGGCCGATCCCGTTTCCGACGAGACTTTGCGCATTGGCGACGCGCCAGGGATGACACGCCGGCAAGCGTATCCGCCGGTTTGGAACCGTCCAGAGCCGTAATCGCACCCGAAAAACCCGGCTGATCAGCAGCGGATCCCCCTCGCAGTCAGCGGCAACACGTCGCCACGACCGCGCCTACGGGCGCCTGCCGGCTGACCGTCACCCCCACGGAGCAGGACCGGCACCGTCCGGCCCTTCCCGCCACATCGACATCACGGGATTGCCAGTGCCCGCCATCATTCCCGGCAGGTTGGACGGATGCAGGACGGGTCGCTTCACGATCAATTACGCCTCCGCCTTAAAGACCGGGATCGTCGAGAGCCCGCCACCGCTCGCAGGACCGCCCGCGATCGAGGACGAAGCCAGCGTCGTGACCCAGGTCGAGACCACCGACGAACGGTCCGCAGATACGCGACGGAATCGTTCAATTCCGTGACGCCCAATGCCCCGCTTCCCGCCATGACACGTCCGTGACCCCAGGCGGTTGCCGAAGGGGCGAACATCGACATGGAGTGGATTACCACCTCGGGTTCCCAAGCTCCGCCCGTCATCGCCATCTTCCCCGCGGGCTTGCCCATGCGGAACGGCGGCTTCGTGATCCGGTCGGCGGGGCTGGTGGCGGCCGTGCCGCTGGCCGTCGGGCGGTTCGGCCTTGCCTCGCATCGGACGGGATCGCGTCGTCCCGGCCACCCAATATGCACGCTCCGAGGCGTCCGGCGGTGCCGCGACGGAAACCCGACGCGGGGCCGCGAGACTCCGGCCCCACCCGGAACAATCGGGCCGCCCGTCCGCTTTGGTTCGAGAACGGCCCCCGCGATGGACGGGTCGGGCAGGACGGGACCGGATCGGATGGACGCGCCAAAGCCGAACCCGCTGACACGCGCCGGCCGGGCGCCGGGACGCCCGGTTCCGGTGCGCCGATGAGCCGGGACGCGCCGGGGGACGACCCGGAGCGCCGGGACGCGCGGGGCCTTGCGGGGACCCTGCTGCCGGGATGCGTCGTGGCGATCGCCCTGATTCTTCTTGGCTGGGCACTGCGCGCGACGGCCCCCGTGGTCGTCCCCCTCGTCTTTTCGGTCTTTCTCGTGCTTCTCGTCGCGCCGGTGGATCGCCGGATCGCCGCACACGTGCCGGGCCGGCTTCGATGGCTCGGACACGTCGCGGCGATGGGCACGATCGTGGGAGCTCTCCTTGTCTTTCTCGGCGCCGTCTGGTTCGCGGCGAGACGGGTGGTGGACCGCTTCCCCCTGGACCTCGACGGCGGCCTCCGGTCCCCGGAAGGTGCCGCGTCGGGGACGTCAGGCGTGCCGGCGGCGGAGACCGACACCGGGATCCTTCCGGACAGTGTCAAGGCGATCTTCGACATGTCGGACCGTTCCCCGGGCGCGCGTCTGGCGGAATGGGCATCGGAACATGCCTCGGCCATCCTTGGCGCCGCGGAGGCGACCATGGGCTCTCTCGTGCTGATCTTCTTCCTGACCCTCCTGATGCTGATCGAGGCCCCACTCTGGAAGGAGAAGGTCGCCAGCTTGGCCGGCGGATCCCGTCACGACGCGCTGGAAGCAGTCGGCGTCGTCGCCGAGCGGTTGCGATGGTATCTGCTGGCACGCGCTTTCATGGGCCTGCTGACCGGGATCCTCTACATGGCCTGGCTGTGGATCTTCGGCCTCGACCTGCTGATCGTCTGGGGCCTGCTGGCCTTCTTCCTGAACTTCATCCCGACCTTCGGCTCGCTGATCGCGGGCATCCTCCCGATCCTCTATGCCTTTCTGCAAAAGGACGTCGGCACGGCGCTGGCGATCGGCGGCGGCCTGCTCGTCATCGAACAGATCATGGGCAACTACGTCGATCCACGCGTGCAGGGCCGGCAGGTCGCGCTGTCGCCGCTGGTGGTGCTGGTCGCCCTGCTCTTCTGGGGTTGGGTCTGGGGGATCGTCGGGACCGTCCTCGCCGTCCCCGTCACCATCGCGATCACCGTGATCTCCGTGCATGTCCGGCCGCTCCGGCCCGTCGCGCTCCTGCTCGGTGACAGGACCGATCCCGACGCCCTCGACGAGCTCGGCCGCCGCTGAGCGGGCGGGCGCGTTCGGGCTGGACCGCCGGGCCGAAACCGATACAGATGGGGCGCGGCGCGGGATCCCCGCGGGCTGCCCGGAACGCGCCGGACCGATGGCGGGGCGGCCCCCTGCCCCGGCCGATCTCCAAGACGAACGGAGACGACATGGATCGAATCTATTGCGGCGTCGCGCCCCTTCCGGCCGAGCTCTGGTCGCGCTGGAACCTCGACCCGGTCCTTCTGGGGGCGCTCGCGCTCCTCGCCGCACTGGTCTGGCGGACCATCTCGGGGCGCCTCGCCGTGGCGGTCCTGTTCCTCGCCTTCGTGTCGCCGCTCTGCGCTTTGTCCTCCGCGCTCTTCTCCGCCCGCGTGGTGCATCACGTGCTACTCGTGGCGGTGGCCGCTCCGCTTCTGGTGCGGGCCGCCGGACCGCGGGGCGCGGGCCTGCCGGCGTCAGCCTTCGCGGTGTCGACGGCGACGCTCTGGGCCTGGCACTGGCCCGGGGCCTACGACCTCGCGCTATCGCATGTGGGGGTCTACTGGCTCATGCAGCTTTCCCTGCTGGGCAGCGCGGTCTGGTTCTGGCGCGTCGTCCTCGCGCCGGAGCGCTCCGGGGTGGAGGCGCTGACGCTGATCGTGGCGGCCTTCGCGCAGATGGGCATGCTCGGCGCGATCCTGTTCTTCGCCCCGCAACCGCTCTACGAGGCGCATCTGCTCGCACCCTTCGCCTGGGGCCTCGCGCCGCTCGACGACCAGCGGCTCGGCGGACTCCTGATGTGGGTTCCGGCGGGTCTGCCCTACGCGGCGGTGGCGGCGTTCGTGGCGCGGCGCGGCTGGACCGCGCTCCGGCGGGCACCGGCATGATCGAGACGCTTTCGGTCCTGGTCCCGCACGTGAAGGCGCTCCATGTCACGGCGCTCAGCGTCTGGTGCGCGGCGCTGATCGCGCTGCCGCTGATGCTGGCGCTCCACGATCCGGCCATCGCGCAGGCGGACTACACGCGCGTGCGCCGTTCGACCCATCTCACCTTCACGTTCCTGATGACGCCCATGGCGGTGATCGCGGTGATCTCGGGCACCTGGCTCATCTTCCTGCGCGAGGCGTTCGTGCCGTGGCTCTTCCTGAAGCTCGTTTTCGTGGGCGCGATGGTCGCCTTCCACGCCTGGCTCGGCAACATCCTCGTCCGCGTGGCGGAAACGTCCGGCATGCATCGCCCGCCGCCTCCGTTGCCGCTCGTCTTCGGGGTGATGGTCCCGATCCTTGCCGTGATCACCCTCGTCACGGCAAAGCCGGATCTGGGGGACATCCGCTTTCCGGACTGGCTTTCCACGCCGAGGGATCAGTCGCTGCCCTTCGACGTTCCCAGCCGATAGTCGAAGACGAGCTTGCCGCCATGCCATCCGGTGAACGCCACCACGAGCACGCAGACGCTCGACAGAAGCAGCCCGTAGGGCAGCACCGCCGTCTCATAGCCATAGAGCCGGTGGCCCCAGTTCGTGCCCAGAAGCGCCAGCAGCAGGACCGCGATGATGAAATGCGTCCAGGCCGCGGCCCGCGCGCGGATGCCCGACACGAACAAAAGCTCCATCGTTCCCGACAGCCCGGCCAGCATCCCGAACAGGAACCCGGTTCCCGCCGCCCAGATGCCGGCCCGCGCCCAGAACGGATCGCCCGTCCACCAGTAGAGGAGGTCGGCCCCGAAGGTGCAGAAGGTCAGCGCGACCGGGAAGGAGACCGTCATCGCGTGGATCGGATGCCCGTGGATCGAGATCTTCGACTCCGTCTGATCCCATCCGGGATGGCTGGTGATCGGGTCGATCAGGGTCTCGTCGGCGTTCTGGACCTGTTCGGGCACGGGCGGCGGCTCCTGCGCGGGGGCGTTCTCGCATCAATGCCGCTCGCGCTGGCGGGTTGCAACGAAGCGTTGTCCGTCGTCGCCCCGGCGGGGCCCGCCGCGGCGGCGATCGCGACGCTCTGGTGGGTGATGCTGGCGGGCGCGGCGCTGATCTGCCTTCTCGTGGCGGGTCTTCTCTGGGGCGCCTTCCGGTCGCGCCCCGTGGCGGACGGCGCGGACGGCGCGCGCGGGGAACGGGTGTGGATCCACGGCCTCGGCCTCGCCTTCCCGTTCGCCGTCCTGGCCGCGCTGTTGTTCTACGGGCTCTGGGTGGGCGAGCGCCTGATGCCGCGGGCCGGTTCGGACGTCGTGAGCGTCTCGGCCGTGGCGCAGCGATGGATCTGGTCCTTCGGCTACGACGACGCGGAAGGCCGCGTGACGCAGGGTGTCCTCCACATCCCCGCCGGCCGGCCGGTGGACGTCGCCATCACGACCCGCGACGTGATCCACAGCTTCTGGGTGCCCCGGCTCGCCGGCAAGCTCGACGCGATCCCGGGTCATGTGAACGTGCTCCGGCTGGAGGCCGACCGTCCGGGGGTCTATGCCGGCCTGAGCGCCGAATACAGCGGCGCGGGCTATGCCGGCCACCACTTCGAAGTCCACGCGCACGACGCGGCGGGCTGGAGCGCCTTTCTGCGCGGAGAACGCCCGTGAACACGCTCGCCCGCCATCGCCGGCTCACGCGGATCTGGGCCTCGGACCCGGGCTGGCGCGGCTGGTTCACGACGGTGAACCACACCGATCTGGGCCGGATGTTCCTCGTTACCGCGTTCTTCTTCTTCGCCGTGGGCGGCGTGCTCGCCATGCTGATCCGGGCGCAGCTCGCCACCGCGAACTCGGCCTTCGTGGGCGCAGAGACCTACAGCCAGCTTTTCACGATGCACGGAACGATCATGATGTTCCTGTTCGCGATCCCCGCCTTCGAGGGGCTCGCGGTCTACCTGCTGCCGAAGCTGCTCGGCACCCGCGACCTCGCTTTTCCGCGCCTCACCGCCTACGGCTACTGGTGCTACGCCTTCGGCGGCACGATGATGCTGGTCTCGCTTCTGTTCGGCATCGCGCCGAAGGGCGGCTGGTTCATGTATCCGCCGCTGTCCGGCGCGATCTACTCACCGGGGATTAATACGGATTTCTGGCTGATCGGCATCACCTTCGTGGAGATCTCGGCCATCGCCGCGGCGGTGGAGTTTTCCGTCTCGATCCTGCGATACCGGGCGCCGGGCATGTCGCTCGACCGGATGCCGATCTTCGCGTGGTACGCGCTCGTCACCTCGCTGATGATCCTGACCGGGTTCCCGCCGCTCATTCTCGGCTCGATCCTGCTGGAGCTCGAGCGCGCCTTCGGCATGCCCTTCTTCCAGGTGGCCCTGGGGGGCGACGCGCTTCTGTGGCAGCACCTGTTCTGGCTTTTCGGCCATCCCGAGGTCTACATTATCTTCCTGCCGGCGGCGGGGATCGTCTCGACCGTGCTGCCGGTCATGGCCCGCACCACGCTGTTGGGCTACGGCTGGGTGGTCGCCGCGGCCGTGGCGCTCGCCTTCCTGAGCTTCGGCCTCTGGGTCCACCACATGTTCACCACCGGCATCCCGCATATGGGGCTCGCCTTCTTCTCGGCGGCCTCGACGCTGGTGGCGGTGCCGACGGCGGTGCAGATCTTCGCCTGGATCGGGACGCTCTGGAAGGGCAGTCCGCAACTCCGCCTGCCGATGCTGCACATCCTCGGCTTCTTCGCCACCTTCGTCATGGGCGGGCTCACCGGGGTCATGGTCGCCGTGGTGCCCTTCGACTGGCAGGCGCACGACACCGCCTTCATCACCGCGCATCTCCATTACGTCCTGTTCGGCGGCTTCGTCTTTCCGGTGCTGGCCGGCATCTATTACTGGCTGCCGCATTTCAGCGGGCGACGGCGCTTCTTCAAGCTGGGCGAGGCGGCCTTCGCGCTGATTTTCCTCGGCTTCCACGGCACGTTCCTCGCGATGCACTGGGTCGGCCTCCTGGGCCAGCGCCGCCGGATCGAGACCTACGACCCCGAAACTGGGTGGAGCGCCATCAACCTCGTCTCCACCATCAGCGGCTTCGTCATGGCGATCGGCCTGGCGCTCGTGTTGATCGACGTGGTGCTGCACACGATGATCTCGGCCCGCACCGCCCGCAATCCGTGGAAGGCCGGCACGCTCGAATGGGCGATGCTGCTGCCCGCGCCGGCCTACAACTTCGCCAGCCTGCCCCGCGTCACGGACCGCGACCCGCTCGCGTTCGACCCCGCCCTGCCCCTCCGCCTCGCGCGGGGGGAGGGTCATCTCGGCACGCCCGCGCAGGACCGTCGGGAAACGCTGACCGTCGACACGAGCAGCGGGCGGCCCGACTACATGGTGATCTTTCCGCCGAACACCGCCCTGCCCGTCCTCATGGCGGCGGTGACGGGGCTCTTCTTCCTGTCGCTCCTTCTCAAGACCTACTGGATCACGCCGCTGGCGCTCGCGGGCGTCGCGGCGCTCGCCTGCCGCTGGGTCTGGGGGCTGGGCGCGCGCGCAGATGCCGGGCCGCAGGATGCGGGGCACGGCCTCGCCCTGCCCCTCGCCGGGGAAACCGACCGCGCGCCGGGCTGGTGGGGCTCGGTCTTTCTGCTCACCGCGAACGCGACCCTCTTCGGCTCGCTCCTGTTCGGCTACGCGTTCCTGTGGACCGTGGCGCCGGGCTGGCCGCCCCCGGCCTGGCTTCCCGCCGCCCCGGCGGAGCTCGCCGTCGGCGCGGGCGGTGCCGTCGCCGGCGCGGCCGGGCTGCGTCTGGCGGTCCGCGGCAATCGCCGGGGCCGCCCCGTGCCGGGCCTCCTGCTCGCCGCGGCGGGGGCGCTGGCGCTCCTCGGCGCGCTCGTCTCGTTCCTCGGGCGCATCCCCGATCCGGCCGGCCATGCCTACGACGCCACGCTGACCATGATGGGCAGCTACGCGCTGTTCCACGCGGCGCTGCTGGCGCTGATGACTGGCTTCCTGCTGTTGCGGGTGCGGGGCGGCTACACCTCGCCCGCCCGCCGGGCCGAGTTCCCGATCGTCCGCCTTTGGGCCGATTACGCGGCGCTGGTGGCGGCGGCGACCCTCGGGCTCGCCCATCTGCCGGGCCTCATCGCGTGATCGACCTCGCGCGCATCCTCGTCGCGCCGCTCCTTTGGCTCGCGACCTTCAGCGCCGTCTACGGGCTGCAGGGTCTCGGCTGCGCGGCGGGTTGGGACGCCACGGCGGACGGCCCGTCGCCGTTGCGCCTTCTTCTCGTCGCCGCGTGGGGACTGACGATCCTCATGCAGGTCGCGCTTCTCGGCGCCCTGCGTTCGGACCGTTTCGGCGCCGACCGACCCCTCGTGCGGCGGGTCAGCGTCCTCGGCGGCTGGGTCGGGCTCGTCGCCGCGTTCTGGTCGCTCCTGCCGGTGGCCACCACGACTCCCTGCGCCGCCTGACGCCGGCCTTGGGACAATCCGCGCAATTCCGTCTCCGGCGCGTTCGTCCTAAACGCCCGGGAAACCCAGAAACCGCGCAGCAGGCCGTTCGCATGACCGAAACCCCGATCGAGAACCACGGCATCATCGGAGACCTCGCGACCACCGCGCTCGTCACACTGGACGGGACGATCGACCACCTCTGCTGGCCCCGCTTCGACAGCCCCTCCGTCTTCGCGAGCCTGCTCGACAGCGAGCGCGGCGGGGCGTTCGCGATCACGCCCGAGCTGCCGCAGGCCCGCCACCGGCAGCTCTACCTGCCCGACACCAACGTCCTGCTCACCCGGTTCCTGTCGGAGCACGGGGTGGCCGAGATCTCCGACTTCATGGTGCCGCAGGGGGCGGGCGCGCCGCAGAGGCTGGTGCGGCGCATCAAGGCCATCCGGGGTGAGTTCCGGGTCACGATGCGCTGCGCCCCCCGCTTCGACTATGCCCGCGCCGGCACGCATTGCGTGGCCGAGGAGAACGGCGTGGTCATGCGCTCGACCGGCGCCGACGCGACCCGTCTGCGACTATGCGCGAACGTGCCCCTCCGCGTCGAAGACGATGCCGTCGCCGCCGACCTGCGCCTCGGCCCGGGGGAGAACGCGCTTTTCGTGCTTCAGGACGCCGCGACCGAATGCGAGGCGGATCTCGACGCCTGGGCGGTCGGGGCCTTCAAGCATTGCACGAACTTCTGGCGGGACTGGACCGACCGCTCGACCTATCGCGGTCGCTGGCGCCATACGGTGAACCGCTCCGCGCTGACGCTGAAGCTGCTGACCTCGGCCGGGCACGGCTCGATCCTCGCCGCCGCGACCTTCGGCCTGCCGGAGCGGATCGGCGGCGAGCGCAACTGGGATTACCGCTACACCTGGATCCGCGACGGGGCCTTCGCCGTCTACGCCTTTCTCCGCCTCGGCCACCGGGCGGAGGCGGAGGCGTTCATGGGCTGGCTCGGCACCTGCGTGGCCCACCGCGAGGAGGACGATGCCGAGCGGAACGGGCCGCTCCACGTGCTCTACGGCTATGACGGGCGCACCGACCTGCCGGAAACCGTGCTGGACAGCCTGCGCGGCCACCAGCGCTCCGCCCCCGTCCGGGTCGGCAATGCCGCGCACGACCAGCTTCAGCTCGACATCTACGGCGAGCCCATGGACGCGGTCTATCTGGTCGACAAGAGCGGGCACATGGTGCCCTGGTACGCGTGGGAAGGCATCGTCCGCAACCTGACATGGCTGGAGGAGCACTGGAACGAGCCCGACGAGGGCATCTGGGAGGTGCGCGGGAGCCGGCGGCACTTCCTACATTCGCGCCTGATGTGCTGGGTGGCCTTCGACCGCGGGGTCCGTCTCGCGGTGAAGCGGTCCCTGCCCGCCCCCATCGAACGCTGGCGCAGCATCCGCGACGCCATCCGCACCGAGATCCACACGCAATTCTGGAACGAGGCGCGCGGCTACTTCGTCCAGAGCCTCGACAGCGAGGCGATCGACGCGTCCTGCCTGCTGATGCCGCTCGTCCGCTTCATCTCGCCCACCGATCCGCGCTGGCTTTCCACGCTCGAGGCCGTGGGTCGGGAGCTCACCGACGACAGTCTCGTGTTCCGCTACGCCACGCGGGACGGGGCCAACGACGACGGGCTCGACGGGCTGGAGGGCACGTTCAACATGTGCTCGTTCTGGTACGTGGAATGCCTCGCCCGCGCCGGCGACGTGGAGCAGGCGCGCTACCTCTTCGACAAGATGCTGGGCTACGGCAACCATCTCGGCCTTTTCGCCGAGGAGACGGGCCCCGCCGGCGACCAGCTCGGGAACTTCCCGCAGGCCTTCACCCACCTCGCCCTGATCTCGGCGGCCCATTACCTCGACCGCTGCCTCCGGGATTGACGCGCCCCCATCGTCGTCCTCGACGTCGCAGGCGCATCGGTCGTGAGACTGCCCGAGGTCCGGCGCGACCTGCGGCGTGTTTCTCCGGAACGCGCCCTCCTCGTCCGTCAGCGTCGCGCCGCGGCTTTCGGCGCTCCGTAGCCCGCGCCCCGCCCTTCACGCGCCGGGCGGGTCGCCGTTGTCCCGCCCGCTCCGCGAGGCGACCTCCGTGGCCCCGCAGATCTCGCGCAGCGCGGGCTTCAGCCCCTCCTCCAGCGTCGGGTGATAGAACGGCAGGTCGAGGAGCGCGGCCGCCGTCTCCCCCCGCGCCAGCGCCAGCGCCAGCAGATGTGCCATGTGATCGGCTCCCGGCGCGAAGAGTTCCGCCCCCGTCAGCCGCCCGTCCGGCGCGTCGGCGTAAAGGCGGACGAGTCCTTCCGCCCTCGCCTCCACCCGCGCCCGCCCCTGATCGGCGTAGGACGCGGTGCCGATGACGCTCCCCTCCCCGGCCGGCGCGCCCAGCACGGCGAAAGGCGGATCGGTGAAGGTCAGGCGGAACGGCACGGAACGCGCCACGGACGCGACGTCGGGCCAGGCGGCGGCGTTCCGCCCTGCCAGCGCCCCCTCGTCGGCGGCTTCGTGAAGCACCGGGCGGTCGCCATTCGCGTCCCCCGCCACGAAGACCGGCGCGTCGCCGCATTGCAGCGTCCCCGGATCGAACCGGGGCACGCCCCCGTCGTCGAGCGGCAGCCCCGCGGCCTCGAGGTCGAGAACGGCGAGTTGTGGCGGCCGGCCGGTGGCGACGAGCACGCGCTCGAAACGCGCCTCCCCCTCGGACGCGCCCGACCAGCGGAGGCAGGCCGCGTCCCCCAGCCGCTCGGCCTCGACCTCGACGCCGAGATGGAGGGTCACCTCCTCGCCCAGAACCTCCGCCAGCGCCCCCTGCACCGCCGCGTCCCTCGACCCGCCCAGCGTCTCGGCATGATCGAAGAGGGAGGTGCGCACGCCGAGGCGGGCCATGGCCTGCGCGAGCTCCAGCCCGATGGCCCCGCCGCCGATCACCGCGAGCGAGCCGGGCAGCGTTTCGAGCTCGAACACCGTCCGGTTCGTCAGGACCAGATCGCCCAAAGCCTGGAACGGTCCCGGCACCATCGGGAAGGCGCCCGCCGCGATCACCACGGCCCGGGCGTCCACCGTGTCGCCGGTGTCCAGCGCGAGCCGCGCGGGTCCGGTGAACCGCGCCCGGCCCTTCAGACACGTCCCCGAAGGCAGCTCGTCGAAGGAGGCCCGCGTGGCCGCGACGAAGCGGTCGCGCTCCGTCCGCAGCCGGGCCATCACGGCGGCGCCGTCCACCGTCACCCCGCCCGGCTCGATCCCGAAAATCGGCGCGCGGCGGGCGCGGTGCGCCGCCTGCCCCGCGGCGATCAACAGCTTCGACGGCATGCAGCCGACCGTCGCGCAGACCGTTCCGGCGAAGCGCTCGTCGATGAGCCGGGTCGTCGCACCCGCCGCCCGCGCGGCGCGCTCCGCCGCGAGCCCCGCCGTGCCGGCCCCGATCACGGCCACGTCGCATCGATGTTCCGTCATGTCGCACCTCCCTCTGCCGGACAGACCATATGTCCCGCCCGCTTGTCGCGAACCCGACCCCGGGCGGCCCCGCAGGTTCCGGCGAACACCGCGTCCCGCGACCCCGTGCCACCCTCGGCGCGCCAGGCCGCGTTCCACGGGAAAGGACGGCGCGCGCCCGGCCGCGGCGCGGTCACGTCCGCCCCGGTCGGCGGAACATCCGGCCTGCCCGTCTGTTCAGCCCGAACCGGACGGGCGCGCCGCCCCGCGCGCCCGTCCGCAGATAAGGAAAGGTGACGCAACATGTCCACGACGATCCGCATCCACGAATTCGGCGCCTCCGACGTCCTTCGCGTCGAGGACCGGCCCGTGCCCGAACCGGGGCCCGGCGAGGTTCGTATCCGCGTCGCCGCCGCCGGCCTGAACCCGGTGGACTTCAAGACCCGCGAGGGCAGCTATCCGATGGTCAGCCGGGACGACCTGCCGCTCGCGATGGGCCACGAGGTCGCCGGCACGGTCGAGGCCGTCGGCGAGGGCGTCGAAAGCTTCGCTCGCGGCGCGCGCGTTCATGCGATGGTGTCCGCCGGCGGCTACGCGCAGCATGTCGTCGTCAGCGCCGGCGATGCCGCCGCCGTGCCCGAGGGCCTGAGCGACGCCGAGGCCGCCGCGATCCCGCTTGCCGCGCTGACCGCGTGGCAGGGGCTCGTCGACCACGGCGGGCTCACGGCGGGTCAGCGCGTCCTGATCCATGGCGGCGCGGGCGGGGTCGGCCATTTCGCCGTACAGATCGCCAAGGCGCGCGGCGCGACCGTCCTCGCGACCGCCTCCGCCGGGGACGAGGACGTCCTGCGGGAGCTGGGGGCCGACACCGTGATCGACTACAGGAACGCGCGTTTCGAGGAGGAGACGGGCGAGGTCGACCTCGTGCTCGACCTCATCGGCGGCGAAACGCAGGAGCGGTCCTGGTCGGTGCTCCGGCATGGCGGCGCGATGGTCTCCTCCCTGCAGGAACCGTCGGAGGAAAAGGCGCGCGAGAAGGACGCCCGGGCGACCGCGTTCCTCGTGAAGCCCGACGGCACGCAGCTTGAGGAGATCGGGCGGCTCGTCACGCGGGGCCAGCTCCGCCCCGTGGTGGCCGAGACCTTTCCGCTCGAACGGGCCGCCGACGCGCAGGACCGGCTGGAAACGGGCCACGTCCGCGGCAAGATCGTGCTTCTCGTCGCCTGACGGGCCGCGCATCCGCCGTGGTCGTTCGCTGTCGACGACCTTCCGCGTGGATGCGCCTAGATCACCCCATGGCGCATCCCGGTCACGATCGCTCCCCGCCGTCGCGACTGCTGGCGACTTGTCTCGGTCGCGGGGCCGACTTCACCCGGACGAATGCAGACCGTCCCATCAGCGATCGGTAATTGCCTTCGAAAGATAACGAAATCGGTTCGAAGCAAATTCCGGGCAGGCTCTGGGCAGCAAGGTCGCGTCAGATTACGGTCGCCCTTTATCTAATTACGTGCGTGAATCCTGCAAGAATGGCTGGCGAGAGCCACATAGGGAGTGCAATCGCCTTTTGATCGGAAATAAGGAGCCTCCAGAGCGCGAGGCCTGAACCATGACGAAAGCCAAGAAGATATCCGAACCAGCCGGGCAGGCCGAACGCAGCCTGACCGGCACCGATGGCCTTGACCATATCCTGCAAGGGGGATTGACCAGCAGTCGTCTTTATCTCGTTGAGGGAACGCCAGGTACCGGCAAGACCACGCTGGCGCTGAAATTCCTTCTCGAGGGTCTCAAGACCGGAGAAACGGGCCTTTACGTCACGCTGTCGGAAACGACAAGCGAACTGACCGCGGTCTCGCGGTCGCATGGCTGGTCCCTCGACGAGCTCGACCTGTTCGAACTGGTCAGCGAGGACGGGATAAGCGGCGACAACGAGCAATCCCTCCTACACCCCAGCGAGGTGGAACTGGGCGAGACCGTGCGCGGCGTCATTGCCAAGGTCGAGGAGACGAATCCGAAGCGCGTCGTGCTCGACAGCCTGTCGGAACTCCGGCTCCTGTCGCAGAACCCGCTGCGCTACCGCCGCCAGATTCTGGCATTGAAGCACTTCTTCGCCAACCGCAACTGCACGGTACTCATGCTCGACGATCGCACAGCGGAGCCGGGCGATCTGCAGCTGCATTCCATCGCCCACGGCGTCATCCTTCTGGAGCAGACCGCAAGCGACTTCGGGGCGGAACGACGGCGTCTCAGGATCGTCAAGATGCGCGGATTGCAATACCGCGGCGGGTATCACGACTTCACCATCGAGAAGGGGGGCATCAGGGTCTATCCGAGACTGATTGCCGCCGAGCATCACGCGAATTTCGATGCCCGGCCATTGTCGACCGGCCTCGCGGAGCTTGATGCGCTGCTCGGTCAGGGGCTGACGCCGGGCACCAACACGCTGCTCTCGGGGCCCGCCGGAGTGGGCAAGACAACCACGGCCGTCCGTTGCATGATTGCGGCGCTGGAGCGCGGACAGCGCGCGGCCTATTACCTGTTCGACGAACGGCTCGGAACGCTTCTGATCCGGTCGGCCGCGCTCGGCATGGACCTTCGGCCCTATATCGAACGCGGACAACTCATGCTCCGACAGATCGATCCGGCAGAACTTTCGCCCGGGGAATTCGCTGGCGCCGTCCAGAGCTCGGTCGAGACGGACGGTGCGAGCGTCATCGTGATCGACAGCCTCAACGCCTATCTTCACGCGATGCCGAGTGACAACTTCCTGGTCCTGCAGATGCACGAGCTCCTAAGCTATCTCAGCCAGAAGGGCGTGATCTCCCTCATGATCCTGGCCCAGCACGGCATCACCGGCGAGCTGCGCTCGGACGTTGACATGAGCTATCTCGCGGACACGGTCATGTTGCTGCGGTTCTTCGAGGCGGACGGCGAGATCCGAAAGTCGATGGCGGTCCTCAAGACCCGGACCTCCGATCACGAGCGCACCATCCGCGAACTCGAGATCAACCGAACGGGTCTCGTCATAGGTGCCCCGATGAGGGGCTTCCGGGGAGTTCTCAGCGGAAGTCCGAGCTTTGCCGCCAAGGGCGACCGGCTGATCGACGGCGAGGCGCATGCCGACGAGTAGCGGCCCCCGGGCCGGCCATGTCGCGATCCTGGCCCCGCGCGGGCGCGATGCGGACGTCGCGAGGAGCCTCCTTGCCGCGGCGGGTATTCCCTGTGTCGTACTGCGATCCCTGGCTGATCTATGTCATCTCCTGACGCAGGGCATAGGCGCGGTCCTGATCACCGAGGAAGCGCTGCAGGGCCACGATCTCGGCACTTTGCAGGCGTTGCTGGCCGACCAGCCGGCCTGGTCGGACCTCCCGTTCGTGGTCATGACGAACGGGACCGGGGCGACGCGCACCGCAACGGAACTCGACAGGATCGATGCGCTCGGCAACGCCCTTCTGCTGTCCCGCCCCCTGCATGGCGACGAAATCCTGCGCGCCGCACGGTCCGCCCTCAAGGCGCGCCACCGCCAATACGAAGTCCGTGCGCGTATGCTGGAACTCCAAGCGCGCGAGGCCGACCTGCGTGACAGCGAGCAGAAGTTTCTCGCCATCGCCAATTCCGTCGACCAGATGATCTGGTCGACCCGCTCCGACGGCTTCCACGATTACTACAACGACCGATGGTACGAGTTTACCGGGGTACCCGCCGGATCGACCGATGGCGAAGGCTGGAACGGCATGTTTCACCCCGATGATCAGGAACGCGCCTGGTCGGTCTGGCGGCGTTGTCTGGAAACCGGCGAAACCTATCATATCGAATATCGGCTGAGACATCGCACGGGACAGTACCGCTGGGTTCTGGGCCGGGCGCAGCCGGTGCGGGACGAAGACGGTCGCACCACCCGCTGGTATGGAAGCTGCACCGATATCCATGAGCAGGTCCTGGCTCGCGAATCCCTCGCGAAGTCACGCGAACACCTTGAAACCGCGGTCCGGGATCGTACCGCCGAACTCGCCGATCTCTATACCAAGACCCCGGTCGCCCTGCATTCCCTCGATGCCTCCGAGCGTCTGATCAGCGTCAGCGACCGGTGGCTGGCCTTCATGGGCTACGACAGCCGCGACGAGGTGATCGGACGCAGCATTGTCGATTTCATCTCCGCCGAAAGCCTTGCGGCGCACGATTCCGAGTATCGCCAGTCGCTGTTCGAGTCCGGGGTCGTCGAAGACCTTCCGTGTGTCTGCATCAAGAAGAGCGGCGAACTCGCGGATGTGCTCGTTTCGGCGCGCACGACGATTGCCCGCGATGGGACCGTGTCGAGAATCATGGCGTCTATTGTCGATGTGACCGAGCGGAAGCGCGCGGAAGCGGCTCGGGACATGGCAGAGGCGGCCCTGCGGCAAAGCCAGAAACTCGAGACGATCGGACAACTCACGGGCGGCGTCGCGCACGACTTCAACAACTTGTTGATGGCAATCCGGTCGAACCTCGAGCTTATGCTACGCCGTCTGCCAGCGGGGGACGACAGGCTGGCGAAACGCCTCGAGAACGCGATCCTGGCCACCGACAGGGGCGCCGGGCTGACGCAGAGGATGCTCGCCTTCGCCCGAAAGCAGGAACTCGACGCGCAATCGGTGAATGTCGAAGCCTTGCTGGAAGGGACTCGCGATCTTCTGGAGCGTTCCCTCGGTCCGCAGGTCGAGATTTCCTATGCATTATCGCCGGACACGGCCGAGGCGCATGTCGATGCCAATCAGCTCGAACTCGCTCTCCTTAACCTTTGCGTCAATGGCCGGGACGCGATGGACGGAAACGGCAGGCTTACGATCATGCTCGACAACGTGGAACTTCGCGGGTCGGGCGAGCCAGGCTCCGGCGAATACGTGCGTATTGCGATCACCGATAGCGGCACGGGCATGGATGCCGCGACGCTGGCGCAGGCGATGGAGCCGTTCTTCACGACCAAGGGCGTCGGAAAGGGAACCGGGCTCGGCCTTTCGATGGTCTACGGATTCGCCAGTCAATCGGGCGGCACTTTGCAGCTTTCCAGCGAGCCGGGCAAAGGCACGACGGCAGAGCTGCTTCTTCCCGTCGCGAAGGACGCGGTGCGGCGTCGTCCTGTCGAGACCGTGGAAAGCCCGGTGTCGGTCTTGCGGACCGAGAAAGCCACAATCCTTGCGGTCGACGACGACGCCCTTGTGCTCATGGGAACGACCGGATTGCTGGAAGATATGGGCTACGAGGTCCTCGAGGCGAATTCGGGTAAGAAGGCTCTCGAGATACTCGCCACGCGGACGGATATCGACCTCGTCATCACGGATCATGCGATGCCGAAGATGACCGGGGTGCAGCTCGCGGAGCTGATCCACGACGGATGCCCCGACCTCCCAGTCATCCTTGCCACCGGATACGCGGAAATGCCGGAAGGTGGCGAACGACATATCTCCGTTCGACTGGAAAAGCCTTTTTCCGAGAAGCGATTGTCACAAGCGATTGCACAGGCACTTCCGTCGGGGGGTTCGATCGTTTCTTCCTCTGCTCGCCAGACCGGGTAGACCCGCCAGATACCACTGCGGGCCAATCTGTCGGGGTCGTGTTCCGTCACGTGGTGGACCTTCACGCTGCGCTGACGGTGCAGCCGGGGTGGCCATCGAGGATGTCGGTTATAGTGGATTTATCGGACTTCAACCACGGACCGAGGGAGACCCCGACGACCGGGACCACCATGCTTCCGATCGAACTGCTGCGAAAGCATGATGAGGGCGAATTTCTCCCCGCTGCGGCGTAAATAGTGCGTCAGACGCTGATGGAGCACGGTGCCGAGGGCCTTATCGGCGCGAACCGCTACGAGCGCGGCGACGGCCGCCAGACCTATCGCAACGGCTACCGTGATCGAGAGCTGAATACCCGGCTCGGAGCCTCGAGCTTGCGAGTGCCCAAGCTGCAGCAGGGCTCCTAGTTCGGGCTTCCTCGAGCCGCCCCGCACTTCGGAGAAGGCGCTGGTGGCGGAAGGCCCCGCACATGCCTTCCTGCTCGGGGCCGAGAGCCGACGAACGGACCTCCCTTCGGCCCCATCCGGGCGTCCCCGACGGTCGTGCGCTTGCGCCACTTCCGGACGGTCTTCTCGCTGAGTCCGTAGCGCTCGGCCAGCTGCGAGACTGCCTGCGACCGCTGTATCGCCGCTCGGACCGCGTGCGTGGTCGTGACGCTCCCGTGCAGAACCCGGCCCCTAGTTCATCTCTCTCCGTGGCAGTCAGAACTCCGCCATCACAGCGTGGGACTGAACAGTCAGGCAAGGGAGACTTGACTACGCCATATATATCCATACTACATGAATTATGGATTCTCTTACTGCTCTTTCCGCCTTCGCTGCCTTGAGCCAGTCAACGCGGCTCGACACGTTCCGCCTGCTCATCAAGGCCGGGCCGAAGGGAATGACCGCCGGGCGGATCGGCGAAGCCCTGGAAGTGCGGCAGAACACGCTGTCGGCCAATCTCACCGTGCTGCGCCACGCGGGGCTCGTGCGCAATGTCCGGGAGGGGCGGTCGATCCGTTACTACGCCGATTTCGAAGGGGTCTCCGGGCTGTTGCGGTTTCTGCTCGAGGATTGCTGCGGAGGTGAACCCGCGCTCTGCCGGCCGCTCATCGACGACATCGCCTGCGCCTGCTGACGGCGGGACTGAACGGGAAGAGTATCATGACCGATGCAACGCAGAGTGCCCCCTCTCCGATGGGGGCTTTCGAACGCTGGCTTTCGCTGTGGGTGGCATTCGCCATCGTGGCGGGACTGGTGCTCGGCTCGCTGGCCCCCGGACTCTTCGAGACCGTCGCGGCGGCGGAGGTCGCCTCGATCAATCTCGTCGTCGCGGTGCTGATCTGGGCGATGGTCTACCCGATGATGGTCGGCGTCGACTTCGGGGCGGTCGCGCAGGTGGCGAAGCAGCCGCGGGGGCTGTTGATCACGCTGGCGGTGAACTGGCTGATCAAGCCGTTCAGCATGGCGGCGCTGGCGGTGTTGTTCTTCGAGATCGTCTTCGCGCCCTTCCTCGCACCCGAAGATGCAGCGCAATACGTGGCGGGGCTCATCCTGCTGGGCGCCGCGCCCTGCACGGCGATGGTGTTCGTGTGGTCGCAGCTCACCCGCGGGGACGAGACCTACACGCTGGTGCAGGTCTCGGTGAACGACTTGATCATGATCGTCGCCTTCGCACCGATCGTGGCGTTCCTCCTCGGTGTGACCGAGATCGCGGTGCCGTGGGAGACGCTGCTGCTCGCGACGGTTCTCTACGTTGTGCTGCCACTCGTCGCGGGGTTCCTGACCCGGCAGGCGCTCGGGAGCCGCGACCGGATCGACGCCTTCACCGCCCGGATCAAGCCGCTCTCGGCCCTCGGGCTGATCGCCACGGTGGCGATCCTGTTCGGCCTGCAGGGCGGCGCGATCCTGGAGCGGCCGCTGGTCATTGCCATGATCGCGGTGCCGATCTTCATTCAGAGCTACGGCATCTTCGCGCTGGCCTACGGTGCCGCCTGGGCGATGCGTGTGCCGCACCGGATCGCCGCGCCCTGCGCCTTGATCGGCACGTCGAACTTCTTCGAGCTGGCCGTCGCCGTCGCCATCAGCCTCTTCGGCCTGAACTCGGGTGCGGCGCTCGCCACCGTCGTGGGTGTGCTCGTCGAGGTGCCGGTGATGCTGTCGCTCGTGGCCTTCGCCAACCGCACCCGTGCCCGCTTTGCAGGAGCCTGATCCATGGTCACCATCTACCACAACCCCGCCTGCGGCACGTCCCGCAACACGCTCGCCATGATCCGGACCGCCGGCATCGAGCCCGAAGTGATCCTCTACCTCGAGACACCGCCCACGCGGGACCGGCTCGAAGCGCTGATCGCCGCAATGGCAATCACCCCGCGCGACCTGCTGCGTCGCAAGGGCACGCCCTACGAGGAGCTCGGGCTCGACGATCCGGACCTGACGGATGCCGACCTGATCGACGCGATGATGGCACATCCGATCCTGATCAACCGTCCCATCGTGGTGGGTGCGGGGGGGGGGACGCGCCTGTGCCGCCCCTCCGAAGAGGTCTGGAAGGTCCTCGACGCCGCCGATATCGGCCATTTCACCAAGGAAGACGGGGAGGTGGTCCGTCCGTGACCCCCGCTCCCGATCTGCCCAACGTCGACGCCGACCACCTGCACGCCATCGAACCCGCGGTCTACGCCGCCCCCGGGGACGACGGGCATCCGCCGCGCATCCTGATCCTCTACGGCTCCCTGCGCGAACGCTCCTTCTCCCGCCTCGCCGCGGAGGAGGCGGCACGGGTGCTGCGCTGGTTCGGTGCGGAGGTTCGCGTCTTCGACCCGAGGGGCCTGCCGTTGCCCGACGGCGCACCGGACGATCACCCCAAGGTCGCGGAGCTCCGCGATCTCGCGACATGGTCGGAAGGCATGGTCTGGTCCTCGCCGGAGCGCCACGGGGCCATGACGGGCGTCATGAAAAGCCAGATCGACTGGATCCCCCTCTCCCTCGGGGGTGTGCGTCCCACGCAGGGCAAGACGCTCGCACTCATGCAGGTCTGCGGCGGATCGCAGAGCTTCAATGCGGTGAACCAGATGCGCGTTCTCGGCCGGTGGATGCGCATGGTCACGATCCCGAACCAGTCCTCCGTTCCCAAAGCCTGGGACGAGTTCGACGCCGCCGGCCGGATGCGCCCCTCGCCGCTCTACATGCGCATCGTCGACGTCATGGAGGAGCTGGTGAAGTTCACCCTGATGACGCGTGGCCGCTCCGGTGCTCTGACCGATCGCTACTCGGAGCGGGTCGAGACTGCGGAAGCCTTGTCAAAGAGGGTGAACCAGGGGCGGATATGAAGCGCCCGGAGTGAGGACGGGTTCCTTCCAGCTATCCGCCGTGTGACATGCGAACGGCTGCTTCGGCCAGATCGCCAACCGGGGCCAGGACTATTCTTCGTTCGCCCGAACCGGTTCCTTTTCGGGAACCGGTGGGCCGCATCACTGCGTTCGGAGCCGGCGGTGTACGCTGCAACGAAGGCTCCGAACCGGGTTCAGCAAGGGAAGCGGTCGTTCTGATCAGTTCGAGGACATTGAAAGCCGCCTCCGACGATTTGCGGCGGCAGAGGCGACAGGTCCTGCGGGTCGCGCTGCAGACCGGCGTCGCGACGCTCGCCGCCTATCTGCTGATCGACCGGATCGCCCCGGCGCATCTCTCCTGAGGTATCATCTCGGTGCTCTTCACCATCGGCGTGAGCTCCGACCTGACCTACAGGAATGCGGTGGGCCGGATCGCCGGCGCCAGCATCGGGGCGGTCGTCGGCCTGATCGCGACATATACGCTCGGCGGGCCGGTCCTCCTGGGCCTGATCCCGGCGGTGGTCGTCACGAACACGATCGTGACGATCCGGCCGAGCTTGCGCTACGCCACCGTGACGGCCGCG
>NZ_CANLTQ010000010.1 GCF_947494025.1 uncultured Jannaschia sp. | reverse complement strand
AAGGTCGCCTGGGCGGTGCCGCTGCCATTGACCTTGATGTTGGCGCCGCCCGCGCTCGCGCTGCGGTCCTCGTAGACGTAGCCGCCCGCGAGGTCGAAATCCTCGGCCTGCATCCGTTGCACGCCGATCGTCGTGCCCGAGGGCGCGGACGGTGCCGCGGGTGCGGAAGGCGCCGAGGGTGCGGAAGGGGCCGAGGGCGCGTCGTCGTTCGACGCGTCGGGCGCGGAGCCGCTGTCGGCCTTTGCGATCTCGATCCAGTCGAAGCGGGCGTATTCGCCGGCGTCGCTGCGGCCGACGAGCTCGATCGTGTCGCCGCGCTCGAGGTCGACACTCACCGAGGCGACCTCCTCGCCGTTGCTGCCGCCCGCGCCGTCCCAGCTCTTCACGGTCTCGCCGTCGACCCGGAGCGCGAAGCTCGCCCGGCCGTCATTCTCGTTGAGCCAGCCCGCGTCGATCTCGTAGCGGCCCGAAGCGCCGTCAAAGGTCGCCTGGGCGGTGCCGCTGCCATTGACCTTGATGTTGGCGCCGCCCGCGCTCGCGCTGCGGTCCTCGTAGACGTAGCCGCCCGCGAGGTCGAAATCCTCGGCCTGCGTCCTACCCGTCCTGATCATTTCATCCCCCGAACTTTCTGACGCGCCCCCCGCGTCGCTTTCCCCTAAGTCAACAGAATCGTTGTCTTTTCGTCCGGAGCCGTCCCTAGCACGGTCGAGCCGATCGGCAAAATCACCCCAGACTTCGCCGCGTTGCTCGTAAACGGTTCGGGCGCCGTCGTAGCTGCCGAGCCGGTCGCCCGAGCCGTCGCGGTCGTCCCAGGTGTTGTCGCCCCAGCCGTTCTTCGCGAAGGATCCGCCCCAGCTGCGGGCGCCGGGATTGTCGTTGTTGATTTCGTCGAGGACGTAGAGAAGCGACGGGGTGTCCCCCATCTTCAGTCCCTTCGCCGAGCCGCCGTTGCCATAGAGGTCATAGGAATAGACGTCGTGGAACAGATCGCCGAGCGCGCCGTGGCCGTCGACGTTGTCCTTGACCCAGTTCAGGTTCCGGCCGGGATCGTTCTGTCCGGAGGAACCGGCATACATGCCGCGGAAGCTCTCTTCGGCATTGATCCAGAAGAGATCGGAGTAGCGGCCGTCATTGCCGACCGCGTCCTTCATCCACTGATAGGCTTCGGGATTCACGCGATCCTGTCCCAGTCCGTAGATGCTGTAGACGCGGACGTTGTCGACGATGTCGGGCGCGGCCTTCAGCGCCGCGGCGATGTCGTGGACCGGGCCCCAGGCGAGCAGGTAGACCGGATCGTTCGGAGAAGCCGCGCGGGCCTCGTCGATGATGTGACGCGCGCCGCTCGACAGCGAGCCGGGAAAGTCCGGGTTGACCGAACCCTTGTGGATGAGGCCGCGCAATTCGGAAGTGGAAGGGTAGTCGCCGGTCTCGCGCAGCTTCGGCAGATCCCGCCCATAGGCGTCGATGATCCGGTTGAAGTGATAGTCGGGATTGCCGCTGCGATCATCCGTCATCGTGGAGACGAATCCGCGGTAATCCACCTCGTCGGCGTAGAGCAGGGCGTGGATGAACGATTGGGCGTCGTCCTTGTCGTCGCCACCGATGTCGGTCGTGATGATCACGCGGGGTTTGGCCAAGTTTCTATCCTCTTCGATATGCGTGCAAGCGAGGTCGAGCGCCCGCTTGGCGTTCCAGTGATGCAACCTGTGGTTGTGATTCTGGGTTAAGATGGAGTTAAGCGACCAGATCAGTGACTGGTCAGGTTGATCGGAGCCGTTATCGCGTCAGTGGTTTCGGACAGCATGGTTTCCAATCGGTTAAGACAAGAAACGGCATTTGACGTAGGGACATCCGGCTCTATCATCTTGTCTCGATACAGGTATTTTCGATCGGGACGGTTTGCTTAGGTTTTTGTCGGGAAACAACCGTACCCCCGGGCAGATCAGCGGACGCCCGCCCCCGCAGATGCGGGTTCTCGCAGAGCAATTGGAAAATTAGCCGATATACCGGATTGACATCTGGAACTGATTATCTTGAAAATTATGTAATTCTTGGAAAGCCGGTCAATTTCGTCATAGATTCAATGCATAACATACAGGTCGGAACTACAACCGTCATTGCGATCGCCGCGTAGTTTCCGTTTCGGATATTCCAATGGATTGGCGACGACGCGCCGATCAACGGCCGGCTTAGGATGGCCCGCGTTCCAGAAGAACTGTTCAGTATTTAGAATACTCGGCGGATTTCCGCACAATACAAGCGGGTTGTCGCAAGTGATAATTACATAATAATACTTGCAAGCGCACGTTTTGTTGCCGGGCCGATTCTATTCTGGCTTGCGACATGTCTCCGATCCTTCTGACGGATTGGGAGGAAGCACGATGGCGCATGTGGAGCTCGGGATCGAGGAACGACGGCATATTGAGCGAATGATGAACGCGCGCGTAGCCGTGGCGGAGATCGCGCGGAACATCGGACGTCACCGCTCGACGATCTATCGTGAGCTCAAGCGGAACAGGTTCACCGACGAAGAGAACCTGTATCTCGATGGCGACTACAGCTCGGTGGCGCAGACGATGGCGGCGCGACGCAGATATCGGCGGCGGAAGCTCGCAAGGGAGCCGCTGCTTCTCGCTTCGATCATCGACCGGCTGCGGGCTGGTTGGAGTCGGAGCAGATCGCCGGTCGGCTCCGGCGCGACGGCAGCGGCGTGTACGTCTGCCACGAGACGATTTACGCTTGCGTCTACTCGGACGAAGGCCGGGAACGGCGGCTTGCGCGCTTTCTGCCGTACCGGCGCAAGAAACGGCGCGTCCGCCTGGGTCGCAAGCCACGTGCGGCGGTGTTCCCGGAGAACCGCTCGATCCATCGGCGGTCTGAAGCCGTGGCTGGACGCCAAGAGTTCGGCCATTGGGGTGAGGCGTGACCGTGGCCCCGGCGGGGCCGCGTAAGCGCGCCGAACGATCTGATGATCTTCCAGCGCAGCCATGGAAACGCCAACGTCGCGACGGTGATGGAGAGAAAGACGCGCTACGTGGCGCTGTATCGCAACGCAGATCGGCGGTCGCGCCGGGTCCTGGGCCGACTGGCCGGACTGCTCGGTCCCCTGCCAGCGCCGGCCCGCCGCTCGGTCACGTTCGACCGAGGACTCGAATTTCTGGCCTGGCCCAAGCTGACGAAGGCCACCGGGATCGACGTCTGGCTCGGACGACCCGCAGGCGCCGCATCAGAAAGGTGCGGTCGGGAACGCGAACGGCCGCGTGCGGCGTTGGTTGCCCTCGGAGACGCCGGTCGCGGACCTGACCGAGAACGCGCTCACGAAGCTCTGCGCGCGGCTCAACGGTACGCCACGCAAATGCCTCGGCTACGCGACCCCGGCGGAAGCCTTCGCCGCCGAAATGAAACGGATCACGTGAAGGATCAAAGACGTGTCGCAACCAAGCTTGAAATTACACAGCTGCATGGCCAGCGCCTTCTGGCGTCGGCAGAGCGTCGAGAAAACTAGAACCGGCCAATCGAGGCCCACGAGCCGCAGCAGGCTTGCCACGAAGCCGGTCGTCTGCCGCAGCGGCAGGCCGAATAGGACCTTCACCGTCAGCTGTCAGGCACGCTTGGATCGCGCTCGTCGGGGAAACGGTCCCCCGGGCCGTTTCCTGATCCTCCTCACCGCTATAGACTGGCTCCGCGCCGCGCTTGCCCGAAGGCGCCGCATGCCACGGCGTCGACGGGTCGAACCAGACCTTCAGCGATCCGCGATCACGCAGCGCGGCGTTGTAGGCAGACCAGTTCAGAGTGCGGTAGCGGATGGGCGCGGGCTTGGACATGCCACCCAACTATGCCGCGGGACTCGCGATGTGAATCCCGGGCAGCCTTCGTGCAACAACGCCGTAGATAGGCCTAGAGCAGCTGCTGAATCTTGTCCCAATGCCATGCACAGGCCAGCCCGGTTGCCGTGAGTCCTCCGGACATGAGGACCAGATCGCCTCGAATGTCCCAGCTTCCATAGCGCCGTAGAAACATGGCCAGAAGCGGATAGGTCAGGAGTTGGGTCAGACCGATAGCAAGCGCCGCTCCGACAATCCCGGTCGACATGACGAAGACGTACATGAACCCTGTCTGGAGCACCGCATTCGTGACGTTCATGATCATGACGCGGAAGGAATCTCCCTTGGCGAGAACCGCGTGCATGACACCGCTGAACACAACAAGTGGCACGTTTGCCATGCAAAGGATCACCGCAATCGGACCGGCCAGGACGTAGCGGTCGTCGTAGATCAGGGAGACGAACCACGGAGCGATCATTGCCATGGAGACGTTGAGCGCAAGGGTCCCGCCTACGACGAGGCGCCGGGCCCGGAACAGGTTCGCCCGGTTCACCGGATTCTCGGATGGGTGGCGCATCCGGTAGAGCGGAAAGACGATCGAGCCGACTACGGAGCTCGACAGGGTCGAGGGCAGCGTCGCGAGCGTGAAAGCGATCCCGTAGATGCCCAGAAGGTCGATCGGGATGGCCAAGCCCAGGATGGCCCGGTCGCTTTGGGAGATGGCGAAGGTCGCAAGCGTGCTGATGAAGAGGAATTTTCCGAAGGAGAAAATCTCCCGCATGTTGGCCGGGTCATAGCGAAACCGGTTCCGGATCCCGGGCACGTATCTCTGGTAGAGGAAGAGCATGACGACGGCATGGAAGATCGTTCCGATCGCGAGCGCCCAGACCGATTGCAAGATGTAGGCTAGGATCGCCATGGCCGCAATCTGGGCCCCCTGCGCGATGAGGGTCATCCAGGAATAGCGGGCAATCCGCATGTGCCGCTGTGCGGTCAGCACGTTAGTCGTGTGAAATCCCTTGACGAGAAGAGAGAGACCAGCGACCGGCAAGATGCTCATCAGAAGGGGCTGGTCGTAGACCTCTGCCATGGGGAAAGCCAGGGCACAGGTTATCAGCCAGAGAAGGACGCCGCGCAGGACCTGCATCGTCCAGACGGTGTTAAGAAAGTCCTCGTCGTCGCCGCGCGGGTTCTGCATGACCGAAATGCGCAACCCGATATCCGACATCAGCGTCATTCCCGACAGGACGACCTGCACGAGGGCCATCAGCCCGAAGGCTTCGGGAAACAGCAGGCGCGTCAGGACGAGGTTCGAGGCGAAGCGCAGGACATGGCCAGCCCCGACCGTCACAACGGAGATCGCGGTTCCCTTTAGAGCACGGTCACGGATGCTGTCGCTGGAGACGAAGGTTCTGAGGCGAGCTATCACGTGACCGGACCAGTTCGGGAAGGATCGAGAGTGCTTCGGCGAATACGAGGCGCTTTGCTAAGGAAGCGTCTCCACGCATCAATCCCGGGATGCAAGCTTGCCCGGCGTAAGCCGAATAGGAGCGCCGAAGGAAAGGTTGTCGCTTCACGACCTTCCGATGCACCGGCACAATTGTAGATGCTGCCTACAGAAGCATTTCCTTACATTTAAATAGCTTGCTTGAGATTATCGTTCCAGGCGCGAACCGGGCTTTAAACGTCGTCGACCATCCACGCGAGGCATTCCTCAGCCGTCGAAGTGGACGTTCTTCCCATGAAGCGACTTTCTGCTCCCGTCCATGCCCTGCCTGCCCGCAACGACGTCGCGTTCCTTGGCGCGGTCTTCGACCATCTCGAGGCGAGCCGCCTTTTCGCCGTCGTGCGACCCGACGTGGCGACGCATCCCGTATTGACAAAGGCGGTCGAAGTCGACGTCCCGGCCGCGAGCGGAGCATGGTTCGACCGGCCCCTCGCCCTATCGCATTCAGACGAACCGGCGCAGATCGTCTTTTCGTCGGGGACCGAAGGCCTGCCCAAGGCCATCGTGCTGAGCCGCCGGAACCTCGACAGTACGGTGGAGCGCCTCAACGCGGCGATGCGCGTCACGCCCGAGATTCGCGAATACGTGGGCGTCCCGGTGGCCTATTCCTTCGGGCTGGGACGGGTCCGGGCGGTCGCGGCCGCGGGCGGGCGGAGTTACATCCCCGCGGCCTTCGATCCGATCGAGCTGCGCCATCTGCTGGCAGCGGGCGAGGTGAACGCCGTCTCGGTCGTGCCGAGTCTTGCCCGGGTGATCCTGCGTGCCGCCGATCTCTTCGCGCCGGTGGCCGACCGGGTCCGCTGGATCGAGATCGGCAGCCAGTTCATGACCGGCGCGGAGAAGTCCGCGATGCGCGACCTCTTCCCCCGGGCCCGGATCGTGCAGCATTACGGGCTGACCGAGGCGTCGCGCTCCACCTTTCTCGACATCTCCGAAACCGATCCGGACGCGCTCGATTCCGTTGGCGCGGTGGATGGCCCGGTCGAGGTCCGGATCGACGCGACGGGCCGGATCTGTCTGCGGGGGGAGCACGTCGCGCTCGGCCGGCTCGACCCGGAAGGTAGGCTGCATCCGCTCACGGACGACGAGGGCTGGTTCGTGACCCAGGATGCGGGCGCCATCGAAGGCGGTCATCTCCATTACCGCGGCCGGCTCGACGACCAGATCAACCTCGGCGGCATCAAGCTGAGCGCCGAGGGGCTGGAACGCGACATCGCCGCCGCCCTGCCGGCGCTCGAGGGCCGCTTCGCCGTGGTCGGCGTGCCCGATCCGATGCGCGGCCATTTGCCCCTCGTCGCGATCGAGCGCGGGACGATCGAAGCGCCGGAGGTCGCGCGGCCCGTGATCGTCGCGGCGCTGGCCCTGCGCGGCGTCACGGCGGGCGACGCGTTCCGGCTTTGCGAGGTGGACGCCCTGCCCCGGACCGGGTCCGGCAAGATCCGGCGCGCGGCGCTTCGCCGGGACATGGAAGCCGAGCCGACGGAGGCGGGCACTCCGTCGACTCCGTCCGCGCATGCGAAGCCCCGCACCGCGCTCGAGGTGTTCCGCGCGAACTTCCCCGGCCGGACGGTGACGGACCGGACGCGCTTCGTCGACCTGGGCGGGGACAGCCTCACCTATCTGGCCGTCGCGCTCGATCTGGAGCGTATTCTGGGCGGGCTGCCGGAGAACTGGCAGGAGGTGCCGGCGGGCGCGTTGGAGGCGAAGGCCCCCTCGCCCTTCGCGAGCCTCGACACGCCCACCCTGATCCGCGCGCTCGCCATCTGCCTTGTCGTGATCG
Source organism: uncultured Jannaschia sp. (assembly GCF_947494025.1). GTDB lineage: Bacteria > Pseudomonadota > Alphaproteobacteria > Rhodobacterales > Rhodobacteraceae > Jannaschia. Next base: position 103,041 of record NZ_CANLTQ010000010.1, on the reverse strand, counting down.
GCCATTTCGGCCTCTTCGACTACGGCGGCACGGGGGCCTTCGCCCTCTTCTTCGTTGCCGGGCTGAACTTCGCGATGTTCACGATCCCGGCGGTCGAGCGGACCGGCGATGTCGGCGCGATCTTTACCCTGCTCTTGCGGATCGTGGTGCTGACCTGGCTCGTCGGCCTCGCGATCTGGGCCGGGACGGGATACGGCGATCCGCTCGCCTACACGCTTCTGGGGAACTGGATCCGGCCCGACATCGCGGGGGATGCCTGGTTCATCGACGCCTACGTGCAGGGCCTGACGCTTCTGTCGCTGCCGCTCTTCTCGGCGCGGTGCCGTGCGGCGCTGGCCGCGCGTCCCTTCCTTCTGACGCTCGGGGCAGCGGTGGCAGCGGTCGGGATCATGGTCGCGAGCGACCGGATCTGGGACACCGACCATTTGTTCCGGCGGCTGCCGCACCTGCTGATGTGGATGTTCCTGTGCGGCGCGGCGATGCATTTCGCACGCGGCCTTCCGGCGCGTCTCGGCACGGCAGGGGTGTTCCTGCTGGGCTGGATCGCCTTTTCAGGACCCGAGATCCGGTTCGTCGTCGTGGCGGTGCTGGCGATTGCGCTCCTCCCCGCGGTGAGCGTGCCCCGCGTGCTGACACCCGTCCTGCGGCACGTCGCCAACGCCTCGCTGATGATTTATCTGACGCACTTCCAGATCCGCGGCCTGCTCGAGAAGATCACGGGGACCCTGCCGCCCCTCGTCGCGGTGGTCGTAGCCGTCACCGGGGGGACGCTTCTATGGCTTCTTTACCGGCCCGTGGACGCGTGGGTCAGGCGCGCGATCGAGACGGTCGGTCGGAATGTTCCGGTTCGACGGCTTCGTCGGGCATAAGGTTCCAGAAAAAACGGCGGCAGCGCCCCGCGGCTCAGTCCCCGCCCTTCCCCGCGTGGCGGTAGGCGTTGAGGACGACGCCGAGGACGTTGGTCTGCTCGGTGATCTCGCGCTCGCAGGTGTCGAACTGGGCGTAGCGGGTGGTGTTCGCGCGGGCGACGATGAGGGCGCAGTCTGCGTTCTTGAGGAAGGCACGCGTGTCGTCGTTGACCAGCATCGAGGGCAGGTCGAAGATCATCAGGTCGGGCCGGTAGCGCGCCTCGATCTCGTCGAGGACATGCGCCGTCTCTTCTGCCAGTAGCAGGCGCGCGGGGTCGACCTCGGCGTGCTGGGCCATCGAGACGGCGATGTTGTCGCCGAACCGCATCGCCTGGTCGGCAAAATCGACCTCTCCCGACATCACCCGGCCGATCGAGGCCTGCGGGCGGACCTGCAGGACCTCGTGCACCGAGGGGTCGCGCAGGTCGAGGTCGAAGAGGATCGCACGCAGGTCGCGCTGCCGGCCGAGGCCGAGCGCGAGGTTGCAGGCCATCGTCGTCTTGCCCGAGCTCGGCATCGGCGAGGTGATGGCGAGCCGCTTCCAGCCGTTCTGACGCATCTGCAGGAGCGCCTTGGTGCGCAGGATGTCGAAAGGCGCGGCCGCGCTGTTGGCCGCGCGGCTGACGATCCGGTTGGTTTCGAGCAGGGTATTGTCGACGTCGAACGGAGCAAGCTCCCGCCAGAGGACCGACAGGCTTTCGCCGTCGCCCGGCGCGATGCGGCGCCCGCTGGGGGTGGCGATCCGGCCCTTCGGAACGCCCGACCGGGTCTTGCGGGCCGTATCCAGAGCGGCTTGCAGTTTTTCCATCTCGGTCTCAGATCCTCGATTCGGTTCTCGGGTGGGGCGGGCCGGCGCTCAGCCCAGGCCGAGCCGGTCCAGCCCCTTCTGGACCACGAGATCCAGGGGCAGATAGGTCTGGTCGATGTACCACAGGGCGATCGGCACGCCGATCACCACGATCAGCGTGGCGGCGACGAGGCTCGCGCGGCGCAGGAACCGATGCCGGCGGCTCTCCATGTAGGGGATCGAGGCGAGCGGCACGATGCCGAAACGGCTCTGCACCTCTGCGGGGCGGCGGATCGTCCGGTTGAGGAACTCGAGCAGCACGAAATAGGCCGCCGCGAGCCCGATCCCTGCCGCCGCACCGGCCAGCGCGACCTTCGGACGGTTCGGCCCCGAAGGCTCGTTCGGGACGCTGGCGTTCTCGATGACGGTGACCCGCTGCCCTTGCGCCGTGGTCTCGATCCGTTCGCCCAGGCGGGCGGCGTTGAGATTCTGCACGGCGGACTGGTAGCGCGATTGCGTCGCCTCGAAATCGCGCTCGAGCGCGGCGAGCTGGATGCCGTTCGCGGAACTCGCGGAGATGGCGGCGGCGAGGCGGTCGAGCTCGGTCTCGGTCGATTCCATGTCGGCAGAGAGGTTCTCGATCCGGCTGTCGATCTCGGAGAGCGTTGCCTCGAGCATGGCCTCCTCGGGCGTCTTGCGCTCGGCGCCCTCGGGCATGCCTGCCTCGATCTGCGCCTCGACCACGGCTTCGAGGCGGTCGACCTGGTTCTGCAGGCGGATCACCCGGGGATTGGTGTCGGTGTAGTCCGTCTTCAGCAGTCGCAGTTCGGCGCGTGCGGCGATGAGCTGCTGCTCCTCCGGGGACCGGGGCGCGATGTCGCCGCGGACCGAGCCGGTGGTCTCGAAGATGTTGATGATGTCGCGCCGCTGGGCCTGGGCGGCAGAGAGGTCGCGCTCCGTCCGCGAGAGACGCTCCTGCAGCAGGGTCTGGCGATCGAGGCGGTAGCCCTGGTCCTCGGGCAGCGCGTCGGCGTTCTCGGACTTGAAGGTGACGATCGCGGCGCTCTTCTGGCTGAGCTCCTCGCCGAGGCGGCGGGCCTCCTCCTGGAAGAACTCGAGGGTGTTCTCGGCGCGCGACATCCGGAACTCGACATTGGTCTCGAGCATGAGGGTGACGTATTCATTGACCACTGCCTGCACGATGCGGGCCGAGCGTCCCTCGAAGCCGATCGTCATCAGCGTGGCCTCGTCGCGCCCGCTGGAGCGCCGGATCTGCGTGTTGCCGCGCATTGCCTCGACCACCTCGTCGGGGGACATCGCGCGGATATCGGCGAAGACGTCGAAGCGGTTGGCGATGTCGATCAGGTTGGCGCGGGTCATCAGCCGCTGCTCGATGATGTCGAGCTGCTCGATCGCGTTCGACTGCACCGTCGAGGCGGCCAGATCGTTCGAGATCTGCGGTGATTCCACGAGAAGCCGCGCGGAGGTGGAGTAGGTCTCGGGCAGCTTGAGCGCGGTGATCACGCCGAGCCCCGAGCAGACCAGTATGAACAGCGCCATCATCGGGAAACGCCGCAGGAACAGGCTCCAGTAGAAGCGAAGATCGAGGTTCATTCCGCGGCCTTTCCGGCAACGCCGTTCTCGAGCGGGTCGGTGAGCAGCAAGGGTCCGGTCCTCGTCTTGAGCACGAGCCCGTCATTGACGAGCTCCTGGACTGTGTCGGAATCGACCTCCTCCTGTCCGGCGCTTGCGGCGTAAACGAGCGAGAGGTCGCAGAGCTTGTTGATGATCCGCGGCACCCCGTCCGACTCGCGGTGGATCGCCGCCACCGCCTCGGGGGTGAACTCGGATCCGTCGCCGCCCACATGGCGCAGGCGGTGGTCGACATAGGCGCGGGTCGTCTCGAGATCCATCGGATCGAGGTGGTAGCTCGCGGAGACGCGCTGCGCGAACTGCCTGAGCTCGGGCCGGGAGATCATGTCGCGCAGCTCGGGCTGGCCCACGAGGATGAGCTGCAGGAGCTCGTCCTTGCCCGAGTTGATGTTGGTGAGCATCCGCAGCTCCTCGAGCGTGTCGAAGCCGAGATTCTGCGCCTCGTCGATGATCAGCACGACCCGCCGGCCGGAGGCGTATTCGTCGAGCACGAAGTCCTGCAGCCGCTGGAACAGGTCCACGTAGTCGCTGCCCGCGGGCATGTCGTCCACATCGAGGGCGTTCAGAACCCAGCGGAGGAGCGCACCGCGGTCGCCCTGGACGTTCGACAGAAGCCCCGCCGTCACCTCGTCGTCGAGCCGGTCGAGCAGCGCCTGCACCAGGGTGGTCTTGCCGATCCCCACCTCGCCGGTGACGACCGTGAGCGGGGCGCGCGTCATGAGGCCGTATTCCAGCACCGAGAAGGCCCGCAGATGCGCCTTGGACCAGAACAGGAAGTCCGGGTCCGGCGACAGCGTGAACGGCCGTTCCCGAAAGCCGAAATGTGCGCTGTAGAGGTCGGTGGTCACGGAACGGAAGCCTCGTGAGGAAGGAGATGAAACGCAATGTGCGGGCGAACCCGCTAAAATAGAGTCTACACTACAATTTTGGCACGGTCGGGACCACCCGCAATCCGTTCCGCCCGCGTGATGAGGGGGTCGGGTGTTTCCCGACCGCGGAACCGGCCAGCCTGACCCTACCGCTTTGATTCGCCCCGGATTTCTTCCAGCGAGCACGGAAACCGGACTGAACGCACTGAATTCCCTGCAAGTTCCGCCTGTTCAGAACTGACGTGGCGTTTCTTCGATCACGTTCTGCGGGGGGTCTCCGGAAACCGCTCGAAACGTTGCGTTTCTGCAATCTTTGATGCTTCGCGTAAAGAAGGCTTTGCGTCGATTTTTAGAGATGTTAGAACGACATCGTGCCGATTTGGCGCGTGGGATTGAACCGTTCCGGGGGGAAGCGAGTCAGTCCCGGGCTCGACAATTTTATAAAAAGGCCCGGGTATTTTTCTCCGGGGGTTCTGCAATATGGCGATGTTCTCGACGACGTTGGAGACCGCGAAGTCCTACCCGGTTCTCTCGAAGGCCCTTTCCCCTGTTCTTAACAAGGCCCCCGCCCGGGCCGGTCGCACCTCCCCCTACCGGCGTGCGGGCAAGCGCGTCTTCGAGACGGTCTTCATCCTGGGCACCGCGCCGATCACGCTCGTGGTGCTGGCGGTGATGATCCTTCTGGTGGCGCTCGACGGGCACAATCCGTTCTACAGCCAGATCCGCGTGGGCCGGGACGGACGGCATTTCCGCCTGTGGAAGCTGCGCACGATGGTGCCCGACGCCGATGCGCAGCTGGCCTCCTATCTGGCGGCGGATCCCGAGGCCAAGGCCGAATGGGACGCGAACCAGAAGCTCAAGAACGACCCCCGCATCACGCTGGCGGGTCGCGTCCTGCGAAAGACCTCGCTCGACGAGCTGCCGCAGCTGTGGAACGTGCTCAACGGCACGATGGCCCTGGTCGGCCCGCGCCCGATGATGCTCAGCCAGCAGGACGAGTATTGCGGCGAGGCCTATTACCGGCTGCGCCCGGGCATCACCGGCCTGTGGCAGGTCTCCGAGCGCAACGAGGGCGAGTTCGTCGGCCGCGTCCGCTTCGACGACGTCTACGAGCGCACGCTGTCCTTCCGGATAGATATCTGGATCATCCTGCGCAGTGTGAGCGTCGTCCTGCGCGCGACGGGTTACTGAACCGCTAAAATTCTAGGACGAATTGGGCTGATTTCGTCGCCTGACCGTGACCGGCCGAGTCTGTCTCGGGCCGGTCTTCTGGTATAGGGAGCGCCAAACAACCGTCACGAGGGTATCGGGAATGACCGGAACTGGGTTTCTTCGCATCGCGGCCATCGTGGCCCTGGGCTTCGGGCTCACCGCCTGTCAGAGCGCCGAGGAACGGGCGGCGGAGCACTACGAAGCGGCGCTCGCCCTGATTTCCGAGGGCGATCCCGACCGGGCCGTGGTCGAACTCCGCAACGTGTTCCAGCTCGACGGAAGCCACCTGGAGGCCCGCCGCCTGCTCGCGCAGCTGATGGTCGAGCGCGGCAACCGCCGGGAGGCCTACAGCCAGTACCTGCGCCTCGTGGAGCAGTATCCCGACGATCTCGAGGCGCGGCTGGAGCTCGCCCGCATGGCCTTCGAGGGCCGCAACTGGGACGAGGTCGACCGCCACGGCCAGACGGCGCAGGAACTCGCCCCCGAGGATCCCCGCGTCGGGGTGATCGAGACCGCGCGCGCCTATCGCGACGCCGCGCAGGACGACGACGCCTCCGCCCGCCGCGAGCTCGCCGCCGAGGCCGAGGCGCAGCTCGCCGACCTGCCGGACGACACGATCCTGCAGAACGTGCTGATCGACAATCACCTGCGCGACAGCGAGTTCTCCGAGGCGCTGGTCTTGATCCGCGCGCTGCTCGAGGGCGATCCCGAGAACCCGGTCTACAACGAGCAGCTCACCGGCGTGCTGGCGCAAATCGGCGACACCGACGCGCTCGAGGCGCAGCTCCGCCGCATGGTCGAGCTCCAGCCCGAGGAGACCGGCCCGAAGACCCGCCTGATCCGGTTCTTCATGTCCAACGACGAGACCGACAAGGCCGAGGCGTTCCTGCGCGAGTTGGCCGAGGCCGCGCCGGAGGGCGAGGCCGGGCCGCGCGTCGACGTCATCCAGTTCCTGATCCAGACCAAGGGCGAGGACGCCGCGCGCGCCGAGATCGAGGACGCCATCGCGACCGCCGCCGATCCGGTGCCGTTCCGCATGATCCGTGCCGGGATGGACTTCACGGGCGGCGCGCAGGACGCGGCCGTGGCCGAGGTCGAGGACGTGCTGGCGGGGGCCGAGCCGTCCGACCAGACCGACGAGATCAAGGTCACGCTCGCCCGGATGCTGCTCGCGATGGGCAACGAGGTCGGCGCCCGCACCCAGATCGAGGAGGTGCTGGCGCGCAACGCCACGCAGCCCGAAGCGCTCAAGATGCAGGCCCGCTGGAACATCGAGGAGGACGACACCGACGCGGCCATCGCAGCACTTCGCACCGCGCTCGACCAGGAGGCCGAGGATTCGGAGGCGATGACGCTGATGGCGGACGCCTATATCCGCGCGGGCTCCCCGCAGCTCGCGCGCGACTTCCTCGCACTGGCCGTCGAAGCGTCGGGCAATGCGCCCGCGGAGTCGATCCGCTATGCCCGCCTGCTCATCGAGGAGGAGCGCTACCTGCCGGCCGAGGACATCCTGCTGCCGGCGCTCCGGCTGTCCCCCGGCAATCTCGATCTGCTCCTGACGCTGGGCCAGCTCTACATGGCGATGGAGGATTACGCGCGCACCGGGCAGGTGGTCGACACGCTGCGCCGGATCGACTCGCCCGAGGCCCGGCAGGCCGCCGACGGCCTCGAGGCCGCGCGGATCGAGGCGCAGAGCGGCACCGAGGAGGCGATGGACTACCTCGAGACGCTAGCCGACGGGGCCGATGCCGACCTGTCCTCGCAGCTGACGCTGCTGCGGGCCCGGCTCGGCACCGGCGACGTCGAGGGCGCGCTCGCCATGGCCACGCAGATGCAGCAGGACAATCCCGAGGATCCGCAGCTCAAATACGCGCTTGCCGTGACCCGGGCCGCCTCGGGCGACGTGGCGGGGGCCGAGACGCTCTATCGCGAGATGATCGAGGCCGACCCGAACCGCCCCGCGCTCTGGATCGACCTGTCGCGGCTGAAGCTGCGCACGGGCGACCGCGCGGCGTCGCAGGCGGTGATCGAGGAGGGGCTGACGCACCTTCCCGACGATCCGCGGCTGCTCTGGGGCAAGGCGTCCTTTCTCGAACAGGACAACCAGATCGACGCGGCCATCGAGGTCTACGAGACTCTCTACGAGCGCAACTCGGATTCGGTCGTCGTGGTCAACAACCTCGCGAGCCTTCTGGCCACCTATCGCGACGACCCCGAGAGTCTCGACCGGGCCTGGACGATCGCGCGGCGGATGCGCGACACCGAGCTGCCGCCGATGCAGGACACCTATGGCTGGATCGCCCACAAGCGCGGCGACAGCGAGGCCGCCCTGCCCTATCTCGAGAGCGCGGCCTCGGGCCTGCCGGACGACCCGCTGGTCCAGTACCATCTGGGCGAGGTCTACCGCGCGCTCGGCCGGCCCGCCGACGCGCTCGCGCGGATGGAGCGCGCCGTGAACCTCGCCGACGCCACCGACCAGCGCCCGCAGATCGAGACCGCCCGCGGCCTCGTGCTGAGCCTGCCCGACGAGATCGCCGCGGCCGATTCGGAGGCCACGCCGGCCGAAACCGAAAGCGGCAACTGAGCCCCCATTCCCCGGCCGCCGTTCGTTCCATGGCGGCCGGAAACGTGACGAAGACACTACGGTCGCGAAATAATCGGGCGTACCGGGACGTCAGGGGTTCCGATTCGCCCGCGAAGCGTCGAGAACCGGCTGGGACGTGCCGCGCAGCCGGCGACAGAGGGCAGGAGAGTTTTCGATGGTGATGGCAATTCGCATGGCACTGGCGGCGGTTTTCGCCCTGGTCGCCACAATCGCGGTCGCGCAGCAGGATTACCGGATCCGGAGCGGCGACGTTCTCAGCGTCGAGGTGCTTGAGGATTCCGGCCTCAACCGCTCGGTCACGGTGCTGCCCGACGGGCGCATCAGCTTTCCGCTCGCGGGCACGCTGACGGCGGGCGGCCGCACGATCGGTCAGGTCCAGGCGTCCATCGCCGAGGCGATCGGATCGAACTTCACCTCGCCCCCCAACGTCTTCGTCGGCGTCCAGCCGCGCGAGCCCGATCCGATCGATCCGAACGCGCTGCTCGGGCCGACCATCGACATCTACATGCTGGGCGAGGTCACCGCCCCCGGTCTCAAGCAGGTCACGCCGGGCACCACCTTCCTGCAGGCGCTGTCGCAAGCGGGCGGCCTGTCGCGCTTCGCCGCGCAGAAACGCATCCAGCTGCGCCGCACCGATCCGCAGACCCGCCGCCAGCAGGTCGTGGTCATCAACTACAAGGCGATCACCAACGGGGCCCTCCTGACCCCGGATTTCGCCCTGCAGGAAGGGGACGTGATCCTCGTCCCGGAACGCCGGCTCTTCGAGTAAGGGATGGCAACCTTGAGACAGGTTCGCCGCGGGGCCGTCGCGTCCACCGCTCTCTGGGGTCTGCTCGGCACCGCCGCGGGCCAGGCGCAGGAAGCCGGGGACGGCGGGTTCCTCGGCACGTTCAGCATCTCGCCGCAGCTCGTCTATTCCGACGACGGCGGCAACGAGGACGGGCTGATCGCCCGCACCGGCCTGGGCCTCGCGATCCGCGACATCACCGCTTCCCGGCAGTTCTTCCTCGAGGCGACCGGTCGCCTCGAGGAAGGGCTGAGCAGCGAGGCCGACACCCCCTCGGGCCTCGACGAGCCCCGGGTCGAGCTGGGCTACAGCTTCGGGACACGCGAAACCGAGATCGACCTCACGGCGAGCTACGCCGAGCGGGACGTGGACGACAGCTTCGTCGATCCCGAGACGAGCTTCCTTATCCTCGACGAGGGCACGCGGCGGGATCTGAGCCTCGGCCTCGCCGTGGCCTTCGGTCTCGAATCGCCTTTCGGCGGCGCCTTCACGCTCAGCCGCTTCGACACGCGGGTGGACGGCACGACCGACGACCGGCTGCAGGATTCCACCACCAACCGGGCGGGCCTGTCGCTGCGCTTCCAGCTCGACCCGCGGATCGCTGCGACGGTCTCGGGCAGCGTGGTCGATCTCGACGGCGACGACCGCGACCGCCGCAGCGAGCGCGTCAGCACCGGCGTCGAGCTGGCCGTCACGCCGACGCTCGAGGCCGATGCGAGCGTGGGCTACGAGCGCGTCACCGTGGACGAGGACGGCGACCGCGACGTCGACGACGGCCTCACCTTCGGGTTGGGCCTGAGCAAGGCGCAGCCGCGCGGCGCGCTGACCGGACGGCTCACCTCCGACGTGACCGAGAACGGCCAGCGCACGCAGCTGAATTTCGGCCAGAACATCGACTTCCCGACCGCCACGCTCGCCTACGGGCTGGGTATCGTCTACGAGAACGACGACTTCTCCCCGCTCTTCTCGCTGTCCTACGCGCAGGATCTGGCGCGCAGCGAGCTGAACGTCTCGCTTCGGCAATACTACCTCACCGATATCGAGGGCGACGAGACGATCAGCACCACGCTCTCGGCCAGCGTCACGCGCGAGCTGACCCCGGTCGACTTCGTGACGGGGACGATCTCGCTGCAGGACACCGCCGTCCAGAGCGGCGATGCCGACGACGCCCGCCGCACCGCCTTCGACGTCACCTACAGCCGCGTGCTGACGCAGGATTGGTCGCTGGTCAGCGGGGCGGGCTACAGCGAGAACGACCGTGAGGTCGCCGAGGACGATACCGACAGCGAGATCTTCGTGGGTCTCCAGAGAACCTTTTCGTGGCGCCGCTGAGGCCAGCGGCGCACGGACTGATCGGCCTCATCCTTCTCTGCACCCTGATCGAGGTGACGTTGTCGCTGGCCGATCTGGGGGTGCTGGGCATGCCCCGGCTGCGGCAACTGACCTACGATTACGCGGGCTTCTGGCCGGGGCTTCTGGGGAACTGGCGGCCGAACTACGCGGTGCAGCCCTGGACGATGTTTCTCACCTACGGTTTCCTGCATGGTGGGCCGGTCCATCTGATCGTGAACATGATCACGCTGTGGTCTCTGGGCCGGGCGGTGATCGACCGCGTCGGCGGCCGGGGGTTCTGGCTGCTCTACGGGGCCGCGATTCTGGGCGGGGGCGCGGGGTTCGGGCTTCTGGCCTCGGATCTGCGTCCCATGGTCGGCGCCTCGGGCGCGCTCTTCGGACTGGTGGGCGGCATCCTCGCCTGGACCTACGTGGACCGCTATTCGCTCGAGGAGGCGATGTGGCCGGTGATCCGCGCGGTGCTGCTGCTCGTCGCGCTCAACGTGGTGTTCTGGTGGGCGATGGACGGCCAGCTCGCCTGGGAGACGCATCTTGGCGGCTTCGTCGCCGGCTGGATCATGGCGCTTCTGATCGACCCCCGCCCCCTGGGCGGCGAGCCGGCACCGCTGTCGAAGCCCCGGGACTGACGCGACCGTTCCGCCCGCAGCCACAGCACTATCGGTCGTAAGTTCAGGTCGAGAGAACCCCGGCCCGCCGCATCACCTCTCCGAAGCGATCGAGGAACCAGTCCGGGCCCAACGCTTCCAGAAGGATCGCGCGCGCCCGGTCGGCCATCCGCGCCCGGCGCGCCTCGTCCTTGAGGTAGGGTTCGCAGACCGCCTCCAGATTCGAGAAGTCCCAGGCGACGGGCACATAGGTCTCGCCGGGCACGAACAGGTCCGGCGCGGTCCTCAGATGCGACATGTCCGGTTTCACCAGAACGGCGCCGCACAGGATGCACTCGAAGTCCCGCCAGCAGAGCTCCCCGAACCCGTAGGGGCTCACCGACATCCGGCTCCGCATCATCTCGCGGTAATACTCGGCCTGCGGCACGCGGTCGACGGGAGCGTGGACCCGCCAGCGTCCGTCGAGCGTGCGCAGCGCCTCGACCGCCGCGTTGCGCATCGGATAGGTCCAGACATCCGGCGCGACGCTCGCCCGGCAGGACAGGTCGATGTCCTTGGTCGCGGCGTCGGGCGGCGGCAGGTCGCGGCTCAGATCGTGGATCTTGTCGTCGAGCGCGATGTTCCAGCCGACGACGATTCTGGCCGCCTCCGCCGCGTCGATCCCGCCGGACCGGGGGATGATGTTGTCCGCGAAGGACGTTCCGAATTCCGTCGCGACGTAATCCGTGAGATTCGATTTTCCCACCCGCGCCTGCGTGTAGTCAGACACATCGGCATAGGCATGCTTCTTGATGTAGAGGTCGCATCGACCGAGCATGTCCGGCCAAAGCACCGACAGGTCGTCGTCGCCGTCGAAGACCAGCGCCCTGGTCGCCGTCCCCCGGACCCGCCCGAGGATCTCCCCCGCGATGGCGCCCGCCGCCTCGGACGGGGTCCGGAAGTCGAGCTTCAGGCCGATGGCGGCATGGCTTCGCAATGCCTCCGTGGACATCGCGCGGGCCTCGTCCAGCGTGCAGAACTTCGCGATCAGCCCGTACCGCCCCGCGATCCGGCCGGAAAAGCGCCGGATGGGTGCGAATTGCTGCTCGCTGGTATAGACCGAGCGGTCCGAGACCAGGAGCAGCGTCCGCGCCTCCACGCCCCGTGCCATGCGGGCCCGGGCCTTCGTCGCCGCGTCGCCAAGGGGGCCGGCGCGCAACCGACGCCCGACCTTGCGGGCCGTATGCTTCAATCGGTCGGTCCGTTCAGTTCCCGTCACGTCGGCTCCGGTCCGTAGGGCCACGTCTCCGCGGCGATCGGTCGAGGGATGGGCGATCTGCCGATCCGGGTCAATGATCCGGCGTTTGCCATTATCGCAGCCCCCGCTGGAAAACGGGGCCCGCTCGCGATAGGCAGGCCGGGATCATTGACGAAAAGGTGGATTTCCGATGCATATCGGTATGGCAGGGGCGGGATTGTCCTGCGCGGTCATCGCGCGCGATCTGGCGGAGGCGGGCCATCGGGTCAGCATCTTCGAGCAACGCGACCATATCGCGGGCAATTGCCATACCGAGCGCGACGCCGGGACGGGGGTGATGCTGCATGCCTACGGGCCGCACATCTTCCACACCGACGATGCCGAGGTCTGGGACTACGTCAACCGGTTCGCGCGGTTCGTTCCTTACGTGAACCGGGTCAAGGCGCGGACCCAGGACCGGGTTTTCTCGCTGCCGATCAACCTGCTCACCATCAACCAGTTCTTCGGCCGCACCATGTCGCCGTCGGAGGCCCGCGCCTTTATCGAGGCGCAGGCCGACACGACCATCGAGGAGCCGGCCAATTTCGAGGAGCAGGCGCTGCGCTTCGTGGGCCGCGACCTCTACGAGGCGTTCTTCCTCGGCTACACGCGCAAGCAATGGGGCGTGGAGCCCACCGAGATTCCGGCGAGCATCCTCAAGCGCCTGCCGGTGCGCTTCAGCTACGACGACAACTACTTCGCGCATCGTTTCCAGGGCATGCCCGAGGACGGCTACACGGCGATGATCGGCAACATCCTCGACCACGAGAACATTTCCGTCGCGCTGAACACCAAGTTCGACACCGCCCGGAAGGACGCGTTCGACCATGTCTTCTGGTCCGGGCCGGTCGATGCCTATTTCGGACACCGTTACGGGCGGCTGAAATACCGCACGCTCGACTTCGAGCGGGTCACGGGCGACGGCGACGTGCAGGGCTGCGCGGTGATGAACTATTGCGACGAGTCGGTGCCTTACACGCGGATCACCGAGCACAAGCATTTCAGCCCCTGGGAGGATCACGAGGGCTCGGTCCTGTTCCGCGAATACAGCCGCGCCTGCGGCGAGGACGACATTCCCTATTACCCGATCCACAAGGTCGCGGGCGACGACACGCTCGAGCGCTACACCGAGGCCGCCGCCGCCGAGCAGGGCGTGACCTTCGTCGGCCGGCTCGGCACCTACCGCTACATGGACATGGACGTGACCATCCGCGCGGCCTTCGACACGCTCGGATCGTGGAAGATGGCCCACGCGGCCTGACCGGGCCTCACTTGTATTCGATCAGCCGCGCCCGGGCGCGCGTCAGGCGCCGCCAGAGATAGGTGAGCGCCCCCTGCGCCTCGGGCAGCTTACCCAGCGTCAAAAACACCGACTGCGGCCAATCCAATCCGCGCACGTGAAGACGCAGCATCTGCAGCGGCCAGACAAGCAGGAGGAGTGCAGCCCAAGGGGTGACGAACAGACCAAGAAGGGTGACGAGTGGCAGGACGATCCCCCAAGCGAGCGTGCGACGAAGCTGGGCCACGCTGTGCCGCTCGGGTCCACGCCCGTGCATCGCCACGCCTTCGGCGTAGGTATATCCGGCGCGGCGCGCACGCTGCCACCATTGGCCGGGGCGGGTGAGCGCCGCGTCATGCAATGTCATCTCCGCGTCGAGCCGCCAGATCTTCCAGCCACGGGCGCGCAGCCGCAGGCACATCTCCGGCTCCTCCCCCGCGATGAGGGTCGGATCGTAGCCGCCGACCTCGAGGAGCGCGGCGGCCCGCATCAGCGCGTCGCCGCCGCAGGCGCGGGCCTGTCCCACGGGCGTGTCCCATTCGGCGTCGATCATCGCGTTCCAGATCGACGCTTCGGGATGACGCTCGCGCCGCCGCCCGCAGGCCACGGCCACCTCCGGGTTCGCGTCGAGAAAGGCGCGGGCCGTACCGATCCAGCCGGGCTGCAGCACGCAATCGGCGTCGACGAACTGGATGTAGAGCGGGTCCGCCCCCTGCCCCGTCAGCCGCCCCAGCCCGGCATTGCGGGCACGAGCGGCGGTGAAGGGCTGGGTCATGTCGAGCTCGACCACCTCCGCCCCCCGCGCCCGCGCGGCCGCGACGCTGCCATCGGTCGAGCCGCTGTCGACATAGACCACCCGGTCCACCTGCGGGACCAGCGCATCGAGACAGGCGATCAGCCGCGCGCCCTCGTTGCGACCGATGGCGATCGCGGCGAGGATCGGGTGCGTCTCTCCAGGATCCCGGTTCACGTGGGTTTCCGGCGGGAGGATCGTCCGGCAGGCGTGCGCGTGATGCGCGTCGTCTGGCGGGTGTAGAGGCTGGTCGGTGCCGCGTGCGCCTCCTTCTCGTCGCGCGCCTGCGTCTGCGTTGCCTTGCGCGTATGCATTGCTGTCGGTCGGGACATTGTTTCTGGCATCGCGGATCGCACATAGGCGCGAATTGGTTCGTCGACCACAACCGAAGCACTGGTTTCCGCGGCGTGTTCGGGCGCCTTGACCTCGAGGCGGCCCCACAATGCCCCGGCGAGAATCCAGGTGATTGGCGTGACGCTCGCGTTCGGAATGAGATCGATGAGGTTGGCGGCGAGGATCAAGGCCAGCGTCGAGGTTTCGCGCCCGACCCTGAGCTGTCCCGATCGCAGGAACAGCAGGAAGATCGGCATCGTCAGCAGGCCGAACTCGAAAAGGTAGCGCGTCCATCCTCCGGCGCCGATGACGATGACCCAGTGGCCGTCGGAGATGGTGATGTCCGCGCCGGTTTCGGAATCGTAGACCCGCCAGCGCCCCCAGGATCCCCAGCCGAAGATCGGCCGCTGCTCCGCCTTTCCGAGGATCATCTCCTCGTTGTCGAAACGGGTCTGCAGGGAGCTGGCTCGACCCGCGTCGATGCTCGCGGCCGCGGACGTAATGCGATCGAGCGGAACGAAGCCCGATCCACGCAGGACGGGATAGGTCAGGAAGATGGAGGCGACGATCACGGCGAAGATCATCTGCATCCGGATCGTGAGGAACAGGGCGACCGGGAGAAGCGCCAGTGTGATCACGAGCGCGCCGAGGGACCGCGACAGAGTCAGCACCGCCAAGAGCCAGAAGGCCGCGAGCAGGAACTGGGTCCGGCGACGCGCGTCGAGCCGTGCCAAGCCGATGGCGGCGAAGATCGTGCCGGAAAAGAAGATGGCGAGGACCAGCCCGTGGGACAGGAAGACGAGCGGACGATAGCCACCGCCCCGGACGTGCTGGGCGAAAGAATGCGGAAAAAACCCGTAGATCCATCGATTAAGCTGTGGCGAAAGCCGGATTTCAACCAGAGCTAGGAATGAATAGGCCAGCCCGGCGAGGCAGAGCGTCAGGAGCACCATCCGATGGGCCTCGGGCGTGGCGAGGTATTTCCGCGCCAGAAACATCGGCAGAACCATCATCAACGTGTTCAGGACGATCGAGAACCC
The DNA here is from genome assembly GCF_947494025.1 of uncultured Jannaschia sp. GTDB lineage: Bacteria > Pseudomonadota > Alphaproteobacteria > Rhodobacterales > Rhodobacteraceae > Jannaschia. Next base: position 87,541 of record NZ_CANLTQ010000010.1, on the reverse strand, counting down.
GTCGTAGAGACTTAGGCCAGCAAGGACGCGCCCCCCGTAGACCAGCGTATCCGAATTGGTCGCGACAGACAGAAAGGCACTGGCGATCAATCCCAGTAGCAGAAACCGCGCAAGGGTCAGGCGCGACCAGGCCCCGGCGAGTCCCACTTCCGGACTACGGGGTGAGACCAGCAGGATAGCCATCAGCAGGGCTGTGAGCGCGGGAACCGTACTTTTGTTGAGCGGCGGCAGGACGGGGAAGTCGATCCCTCCCCGTTCGGGCAGGAGGAGGAACCCCCCGATCAGCGTGACCAGAATCGCCAGGGGTAGGCGCAGTTTCTGGAAGAGAACCGCGCCGATCACAGGCCAGGCGAAGATGGCGAGAAGTGGGGGCATCGATCCCGACAGATAGCGACACGGACGGATTGCGGCTCGGGCTCAAGGCGAGGCCCGATCATTCGCCCGCGTCATGACAGATATGGTTATGCCGCGCTAGCACCCGAGCCTTGCGAAAGGCTGAACTCTCTCGGAACGCATCCCGGATTGGTTCACGAATCGTTAACCGCTCCTATCCAGATCTTACCGCGCATTCACGTTCCATAGACGGAGAGCCGGACCCCGCGACAGCAGGGTGCGGCCTCTTCGTGTCCGACGCGTCCCGAAGGCAAGGATACATCCATGAACGACATTTTCGCCGATTTCTCGGGCGGACTGGAAAGCCCAGCCACCTACGTCCAGACGATCACGCCCAGCGACGAGGCCGACCTGCCGCGCGCCAGCCGCGCGCTCAACGTGGCCGTGGACGGGTCGATCCGGATCACCACCGTGAGCGGCACGACGGGAACGATCTATGTCGCGGCCGGCATCACCTTCCCGGTGCGCGTCACGCGGGTCTGGGCGACGGGCACGACGGCGACGGGCATCTCGGTCCTGTCGTGATGATGAACCTGGGCTTCAACCTGTCATCTTCCGGATCGTACCGTGTGACGAAGGATATCGGTCCGATCCTCCACAAAGGCGCCGTGCCGGTCTTCGACGGCTCCGTGCTGGTCGAGCCGGGATCGGCCTTTCCCGCTACGCCCCTCCAGGCGCCGATCTTCGAGGGCTTTGTGCTGACCGTGGACCGAAGCAGCACCCCGGTCTTCGACGGCTCCGTGCTGGTCGATCCAGGATCGGTCTCCGTTCTCAAAGGCCTTGAGGCGCCGATCTTCGAGAGCTTCGTTTTGACCGCAGAATAGGATCTCCTATGCCGCTTTACCAATTCACCAATACCGACACGAACGAAAGAACGCGCCGCATCGTCTTCCAAGGCGAGGACGTCCGGACGTTCCTTTCGGCGGGCACCTACACGATCTGCAGGATCGAGGAGACGCTTTCGCCGCCGGCCACGGTCGAGATCCCGGTCGTCGAGACGGAGCCGCCGTCCGAACCCGTCGATCCGGTCGAGGCCCCCACAGCGCCCGAGCCGGACGATTCTGCCGAACCGTCAGAGCCCGTCGATCCCCCGGCGACGCCCGAGCCGCCGGCAACACCCGATCCTGTCGAGCCGAGTCCGCCGTCGCAAGAGCTTCCGGTGCCGGAGATCCTTTTCCCCGAAGACGGAACGATCGAGATCAAGGCTCATGACGGCGTGGTCACGCTGACCGTTACGGAGTCCGGAGCCTATGACGGCGAATACGAGGTCGACACCGCCGAACTCGCTGCGAAGGATGCGATCAACCTCAAGCCGGCCGTCATCTCCGGCGACGCTATCATGGGAAGCACCCTGACGGCCACGCCCGGCCTGTGGGTCTACGACGGCGCCAACCCGGCCCCGATGATCATGGCCGAATGGCGCAAGGACGACACGCCGATTGCCGACGCCACGGGATCGACCTACACCTTGGCCGACGATTACGAGGCGTCGATCACCTATGGCGAGACGCTCGGGAACGCCTATCAGATTTCCAACGCCATCAAGACCGAGCCGATGCCCATTGCAGTGGAAGTACCCGCCCCTACGCCCGCACCGAAGGGATTTGCGGCCATTCCAAACGGCGTCGTCGTCTTCGATCTGCGGACGAAAGATCACCTCTACGCCGACCGGATCGGCGGCAAGAAAGTCAGTAACAACGACCAAGACGTCGAGCAGTTCGAGGATCTCTCGGGCAACGACAACCATTATGCCAGGGCGCCAAGGTATGGATGTCCTACAGCAAGAGATGGGTACGTCGAATGGTCTTATACAGACAGGATCGAACCCGCCAGTCCTCTTGTTGAGCTGGAAAATGGAATGGAGTTGTTCATCCGGATCAAGACGTTAGATACTACGCTAATTCCTCTTCATGTAAGCGGCATTGCAGCTTGGGGGATCGCCAACCCCGGCAATCAAACCTCTCCGCATATGGTAGAGGCAGCCAAACAGAATATTATCTACGAGGTCGATGGATCACCGGTGACCTCGAAACAAAACGCGGTTAGCGCAGCTTGGTCGGAAACTGAAGATTACGTGACTCTCCATATGCGCGGTGTCGACCTTTCTAACATCACGGATGTTGGAACCAAGCTCAGCATCCTCTCAGACAAGTTCATTGGCAACGTCCGAGGCATCGCCCTTACGAAAGCGCTAACCGCAACTGAACGCGCTAAGACCTACGCTATTTTGGCCGGAGACTAATCTATGAAAACCATTTTTTTCGCATCGACAGCTCTTGTTACTGGTGCAGTCTCCGCTGCGCAGGGCAGTCATACGGCGGGACCGGTTTCGGGATCGCTTACGCACAATATACAGGCAACGCCTGATTTCGTAGCTTTGCCGCCGAAAGGCTCGGGTGATGTCTCGGTTAAGCTCCTGATCGAACGGACCCCGCTGCAGGTGGCACCAGAATCCGTCTTCTTTGAAGCAACAGATCTCGCGGGCTGGAACGCTCCCTTCAGCGCCACCGGTTACAACGCCCAGGACCACGACCTGATCTATCTCTGGGATTTCGGCGACGATGGCGCAACCTTTACGGCGCCTACCAATGTGCTGGCGCAGTGGAAGGACGCGAATAAGGGCTACGGACGCAAGGTCGCCCACGTTTATCAGCAGCCGGGTACCTATACGCCGTCCGTTCTCATCATCGAGCCGTCCTCAGGGAAGAACATCACGATTACGCTCGATCCGATTACGGTCGCGGACCCCGACGTGGTCTATTCAGGCAGCAAGACGATCTTTGTCTCGGCCAATTCCAGTCACCCCAATCGTCCCGCCGGGTCGAAGCACTCCCCGACCGCTTCCGGAGCTTTCACGCTCGGGGCCGGGACGGATTGCCGGATCATGTTCGCGCGGGGCGAGACGTTCACCACAGGCAAGCTAGATTGCCGAAGCCTCAAGCGGTTCATGCTCTGCGCAGCGCCTGGATCGGGGGCAAAGCCCGTTATCCGCAAGACGGGCACCACATATGAGCAGCCCCTGATGGAGATACACTACGATTACACGTCTTCGCAGATCATCGTGGACGGCCTGCAGTTTGAGGGTGCGTGGGACTCCACGACCGAAACGGGCGGCGACAAGGCGGGGCCGTGCTTCAAGCTCCACGCACAGTCGGCCGTGAACATGCTTGTCACAAACTGCGAAAGCAGCGGCTTTTTCTACACGATGCTCTGGCTTACTCAGAAGAGTGGGGATGCTGCGAAAGCCGGCCGCTTCTGCCTGCACAACACTTTCGTAACCAACTGGCAGGACTACGGCCTCTATATGGAGGCTTGCGGGCGCATCGCGCTTCTGGGCAACCGGCTTTCGCAACATGTGGATGCACTGTCGGGTGGTCCGAAGACCTATGACCCGCGCCTGCACAACGGCCACGGGCCGATGCGCTTTCAGTTATTCATCCCGCACCATGTGCAGATCGACGGCAACGACATGTTCACGCGCTGCGGCTGGTTCCCGAATGTTCCCGAGGTGGCGACGGAGCAACCCTGCATTCGGGCCAACATGGCGCAGCGACGTGACAGCATGTACCATGTTTCCCGGTGCTCGATGGAGGGTGGAGACGTCTCAATCGTCAACGGCCCGATGAACGGGAACATCGCTCCGGTGCTGTCCCCCATGGTCGTGGAGATGTGCTACTTCGTCGGATCCTACCAGACCCGGTATTTCGTCATCACGTCTTCGTCCGGACTGACCGTGCGGAACACCGTCGGCATTCGGCCCAATCTCCCGGTCTTTAGTGGGAAGGACTGGATCAGCTTCGTGACGGTCGCGGGCCACGACACCGGAGCCCCGGTGAAGGTCCACAACAATACTTACATCAACCTGTCTACGGACGGCGAAGGCGAGCCGTTTGTTGATAAGGAGACCGGGTCGTTCACGGTCATGGAAGCGGACAACATTACCCACGCGCCCCGGTTCAATCCTTCGGTCACGGACTTTGCCCCGCTCGATCAGACCCCGCGCTGGACGCCCCGCCACAAGGGCTACAAGAACAAGGGTGATGCCTCGTTCCATACAGAATATGCGACCCCGGCAGACACTGTCTGGAACGCAGCTCCGTTGGAAAAATCTCCTGTACTTGGAGCAGCGGTAGTTGAAGATGCAGTCTATGTAGATCTCGCCGGACAAGTCCGTCCGGCTTATCCATCCGTAGGAGCTCTCGAAATGCAGGATTGAAGCCACGCCGGCTTGCCTGCGGAGCGTCGGGGAGGAATAAGGCGGTCGACCGCGCGAGAGGGTCGACTGCCCCATGACCCAACAATCTTTTCCAATCGCCTACCTGACGGCTCTGTTCCCCGCCGTCTCGCATACCTTCATCCTGCGCGAGATCGAGGCCCTAGACGATCTGGGCCTCGACATCCGCCCTGTCTCGGTTCGCCGGGCGGGGCCGGAGCAATTGATCGGTTCGGCCGAGAAGGCTGCTGCCCGACGCACCTTCCATATCATCGAGACCGCAAAGAAGCCCCGCAAGGCCGCAGCTGCGCTCTGGCATGCAATGCGGCACCCATGTCCGTTTGCCAAAGCCGTTTCCCTTGCTTGGCGGATGCGGGCACCGGGGCTGAGAGCGCTGGTCTACCAAGGGATCTATCTGGCCGAAGCGATGGTCCTCGCATGGCATCTGCGCCGGACGGGCTGCGGCCATGTCCATACCCATTTCGCCAATTCCAGCGCCACCGTCGGTGTGCTGGCCGCTCGGTTGGCCGGCACCGGGTTCAGCTTCACGCTGCACGGCCCTTCGGACCTGTTCGAGGCAAAGTACTGGCGGCTCGACACCAAAATCTCGGAGGCCCGCTTCGTCGCCTGCATCAGCCATTTTGCACGCAGCCAGGCGATGCTCCACGCCGATCCCGATCAGTGGCACAAGCTGCGGATCGTGCATTGCGGCGTCGTGCCGGAACTCTACGGCATGCTGCCCCCGGCAAATCCCGAGGCGGGGCTCCGTCTCGTCTTCGTAGGCCGCCTCGCACCGGTAAAGGGTCTGCGCATCTTGCTGGATGCGTTCGACCGCGCACGGGAAGCCCGGCCGGACATGCACCTGACGATCATAGGCGACGGGCCGGACCGCGCCGAACTCGAATGTCTCGCAGCCCCGCTGGAGGCGGCTGTGACCTTCACCGGCGCACTGTCACAGGCGGACGTGGCGGCCCGGCTCGCAGCAGCCGACGCACTCGTTCTGCCGAGCTTTGCCGAGGGCGTGCCAGTCGTGCTGATGGAGGCCATGGCCAGTGGCAAACCGGTGATCGCCACGCGAGTCGCGGGCGTGTCGGAATTGGTCGAGGACGGGATTAGTGGCTATCTGGTCCCGCCGGGCGACGTAGAGACGCTAACGGCACGGTTGCTTGATCTAGCGAACGATCCTGATTGTTGGGCGGAGATGGGTCGGGCCGGACGGGAGAAGGTCGTACGGGACTTCGACATCCGCCGGGAAGCCGCTCGGCTGGCCCGGCTGTTCCAAGACGAAGGGGGCGAGACACTCCGCCTCGAAGGCTCATCAGGCAACGCTTCTGTCAAAGACCCAGCAAGTAATTCCTTTTTGGCTCGACAACCAAAAACGACTACTCCCGGAGAGCAGAATTGAAGCCGTCCGACGACAGAACGCCCGACTGGACGCGGGAACGTCCCAGATGCTGGTGGGATCCGTCCCGTCGCCTCCTGAAGGCGATCCGCGACTATCAGAATGCGAACAGCCGCGGCGCAGTCTTTCGCAAGAGGATCGCCGTGTATCGTCACAGGTTCTGGTCGGTGGTGACGCAGGCCGACATTCCCCTGAATGCCAATATCGAGGGCGGACTGATCCTTCCTCATCCCAACGGCGTCGTGATTCATCCGACAGCGCAGATCGGGCCGAACTGTTTGCTGTTCCAGCAGGTGACAATCGGAACCGTGGAGGGTCGAAGCGGAACGCCTGTCCTGGAGGAACGGGTCGATGTCGGTGCGGGTGCGCGTATCCTGGGCCCGGTCCGGATCGGCCATCATGCGAGGATCGGGGCAAATGCCGTCGTCGTGACCGATGTTCCGGCCGGCGCGATCGCCGTGGGCATCCCGGCCCGAAACCACTTCAAGGAGGGTGCGTTCGACAGGTGATTCCCGCAGGCATCTAACAGCGGACGATTACGCAGGACGGGAGGTCAGGAGGCCTCCAACCGCCAGCGCCCCGCCCGCTCCGCCTCGATCTCGGCCACGGCGCGGGCCTTGCCCATGCGGAGCGCGCGGTGCTGGTAGTCGCGGATGAAGGCCACGAGCTCGGCATCGCCGTGCCGCGCGGCGCCCTTGATCATTGCACCGAAATAGCCCTGCAACATCGCGAGCCCCCCCGTCACGTAAGGCTTCTGACGCGCCTTGTTGACGGCCGAGGCGACGAGGAAGGTAGGCGAGGTGCCCATGTAGTACTGCCCGAACCCGTGCCGCCGGCGGCCGGTATGGATCGAGGTCTGGCTCGATCCCATCGGCCGCAGATGCTCGAAGCGCAGCTCCGGGTCATCCCAGCTTACCGGCGTCCAGCCGAGTTGGCGTGCCTTGTGGCAGTCGATCCCGTCCCACATTACCTCGCGCACGAAGCCGCCGATCTGGCGGAAGCAGGCGACCGCGTAGAACTTGGTCATGCCGAGCGACATCTCGTCACCGATTTGCTCGGAGACGAGCGCGCCCGACGCGTCGCGGAAATAGGCCTTGCCCGAGCAGGTGCCAATCCGCGGGCGGGCCTCCATCCGGTCCATCAGGATCTCGAAATACCGCGGCGGCAGGTCGAGATCGAGGTCGAGCTTGCAGAGATAGGCGTAGGCGTCGAGGTCGATCTGGTCGAGCCCGAAATAGAACGCCTCGATCACGCCGGGGCCGACGGCACGGACGCCGCGGTCGGGCTTCCGGACGACCTCGATCCAATCGTGGCGGGCGGCGTATTCAGCGAGGATCGCCGGCGTCGCGTCGGTCGAGCCGTCGTCGACGATCACCCATTTCGCCGGCCGCTCCGATTGCGCCACCACGCTGTCGAGGGTGCGGCGCATATAGTCCGCCTCGTCGCGGCAGGGCGAGATCAGCAGGTAGGCACGCGGGTCGGGGGGCGTGGGCGTCATGGCTCGGACCTCCGTGCTTCGTCGACCCCGGTCTGCCCCGCGGGCCGGCGGCACGCAAGTCCGGGTCGGAGCCGTGTCCCGCCCATTGCTTGCGAGGGTCAACGGATCGCTGCGGAGTGGAGCCATTAAGGGCCGGCTCACCGTTCTCATACCAAACGCGGAAGCGAGCCGGATACGTTGCGCCTTTCGCCCTGCTGCATCATTCAACGGATCGGACTACCCGACAGGAGATGCCCGGCATGTCCCGAGCTTCCGAAGCCTATCTCGCCGCGGAGCGGGCGATGGAGATCCCGCCCGTCGACCGGCGGGGGCGGACCGACGAGAATCCGAAGGGGATCGGGTTCTGGGCGCTTGTGGCGGAGGATTTCGCCACCCACGACCGCAACCTCTTCGAGCAGGGGTTCTGGGCCGTCTTCGTGCATCGCTTCGGCAACTGGCGCATGGGTCAGCCGAAGATCGTGCGCGCGCCCTCGACGCTGCTTTACCTCGTCCTGTTCAAGATCGTGGAATGGGTCTGCGGCATGTCGCTGTGGTACACGGTCAAGCTCGGGCGGCGGGTCCGGATCTGGCACCACAGCGGCATCGTCCTGAGCGCGCGGGCGATCGGCGACGACGTGCATATCCGCCAGAACACCACCTTCGGCGTCCGCAATCGGCGCGACGTGGCCGATCTGCCGATCATCTGCGCCGGGGTCGATATCGGGGCCGGCGCCTGCATCGCCGGTGCGGTCGTCGTCGGGCGCGATGCCCGCATCGGGGCCAACGCGCTGGTCATCGACGACGTGCCCGAGGGCGCCACGGCGATCGGCAATCCCGCGACAATCCGTGGGAGGCGAGCCGAGACTTCCCCGAACCCGGTCACGTCAGAAAACGCGCCGGGCTAGACCTCAGATCCGGCCAGGGGGCAGACCCAGGAGCGGGCGGCAGCCGGCGGCCCAGAAATCGCCGAAGAACCGCTTCGGCGCCATGGCGCGCCCGCCCCGCGCCCGCACGAGCGCGTGGTTGATCGCCGCCCCGCCCGTCCAAGCCGCCGCGGAGGCAAGCGCGTAGCCGCGGCCGTGGTTCTTGCGGAAATAGTGCTGCCAGGAATGGTACCAGTAGGCCGGGCGCCGTGTGCGTTCGGGGACCAGCGATTTCACTTCGGTCGAGGCCCCTTCGACATGCACGACCTGCGCCTCGGCCACGTGCCAGCATTCCCAGCCGGCCCGCGCGGTCCTGAGCATCAGGTCCACCTCCTCGAAATAAAGGAAGTACTCGGGGTCGAAGAAGCCGAGCTCACGCCAGACGTCGAACCGCGCCAGAACCGCCGCGCCCGCCACCCAGTCGACCCGCCGCGTGGGAATGTCGGGCGGCAGCGCCACCTGATGGCGCGCGAGAGCCCGCGCGACGGGGCCGAAATTGATCGCCGCGGAGAGGGTCGAGAGGGCGGAGGGGAACCGGAACGCGGCCGTGACCGGCTCCGGACTGTCCGGCTGGCGGATGCGCGCCCCCGCGACGGCGGCCTTCGGATGGGTAGCGAGGAAATCGGCGAGGGTCGCGATCGTCTCGCCCTCGAGTTGCGCGTCGGGGTTGAGGAGGAACACGTAGTCCGGTGGGGCGGCGCGCTTGGCAAGCGTCTCGAGCACGAGGTTGTTGCCCCGCCCGAAGCCGTGATTGACGCGTTCGAGATGAAGCGTGACCCGCGCGCCCCAGCTACGCGCTTCCGCCGCCTCCGACAGCATCGCGCCGTCGCCGTCGGGCGAGGCGTTGTCGACGAGGTGGACATGCACGTCGTGGCCCGGATGCGCGTGGGCCAGCACGCTCTCGACCGCGGCGAGGGCAAGCTCGCCTGCGTTGTAGTTCACGACGATGACGGCGATCTCGGCCATGGTGTCCTCTCCAGGGTGCCGGGGGATCTCTAGGATCGCGGACCCGGCTCCGCAACGCGGCGCCTTCGATCGGCAGGGCCTTCGCAGCTTCGACTGCCTTCGAATACGTGACAGACCAACACAAGAAGCCTTACCGTTTCGAATCTTCGAACGACCCGGCCTACCCGATCGGATCGGGCCACGCCGCGCGGCGGCCCGTGACCTTGTCGTAGACCTCTGCGATCTGCCGGGCCTTGGCCTCCCAGGTGAACAATGCGTGTGCCCGTTGCCGGGCGGCCTCGGCCATCGGTTTCAAGCGTTCGGGCCGCGCGGCGACGCCCTCCAGCGCGGCGCGCAGATCCGCCACGATCCGGGCACGCGGCCCGATCGGCACGGTGATCGCCGTTTCGGGCGTGACCAGCTCGCCCGGCCCGGCATAATCGACGACCAGCGGGACGACGCCCGTCGCCATCGCCTCGAGCACCACCCCGCCGCCGAACTCCCGGATCGAGGGAAAGGTCAGAAGGTTGGCGCGGGACAGGATGGTCTTCACTTCCTGGTGCGGCACCTGGCCGTGGAAGGTGACGGCCTCCGACAGGCCCGCCTCGGCCACCTGCCGCTCGAGATCGGCGCGCATCGGCCCGTCGCCCACGATGTCGAGGACGAGGCGCCCGTCCCGCAATAGCTCCGCCGCCGCCTCGATCAGCATGTCGCAGCCCTTGTAGGGCACCAGCCGCCCGAGAAAGCAGCCCCGGAGCGGCAGGGCCGTCGCCTGCGCCGCGATTTGGTCGAAGCGCGCGGGATCGATGGCGTTCTCGGGGAGCCAGACAGTTTTGGACCGGAACCGCGCCGGAATCTCCGAGGCGGTGTGGCGCGAGCCGGCGAGAATGGCGGCGGCGGCCCCGAGCGTCCGGAGCCGGGCCGGGCGCAGCTTGTAGGCGCTCCGCACGTAGGAGAGCCATTCCCGCTCCCGCCGCCGCTCCGCGTCGAAGCCCCGGGGCCAGGGCACGCCGCCGTTGAGCGGACCCAGCACGAAGGGCGTACCCGTCGCCGCCACCTTCGACGCGAGCCCCGAGGGAATGGTGGGCGAGAGCGGCGTGATCCGGTGCACCACGTCGTAGGCCCCGGCCGCGATCTCGGCGCCGAACCGCTTCCAGACGAGATGTTCGAAATAGGGATAGGCCAGCCCTTCGAGTGCCGTCTTCATGGTCCAGCCGCGCCCCTCCCCCATGCGCAGGACCGTGGAAAGGCGGTGCATGCGTTCGGCCACGGCCTCGCTGTCGATGGCGGTGAAGTCGCGGCCTTCCACGAGGCCCGCGCGCAGGATGGCCTCGCGGTTGCGGATCTGCGTGACCAGATGGACATCCGCCACGCCCGCGAGCGCACGGGCCATGGACCAACCGACCAGCGGCACGCTGACCCATTCGGGATTGGCGGCCTCGGCGATGGCCAGGACCTTGTGGCGGGGTTCGGTCATCGCTGCGCTTTCCCGGAGAAGTGAACACTCTGTCCGGCGGAAGGGCTACAGGAGGGGACTTCGCCAACCAAGCCCCGTGCGTATCCGTTCGAGACGAAGGACCGGGTCCACCCGTTCACGATGCCGGATTTCGCTACAATCATTTCCATTCGGCAGGATTTCGTTCAATTCTTGATGATACGTGCCCGTTCGAGCGGTGCCTACGCGGCACCGCCGCTTGGCGGATGGAAACGCATCTGCTATCGGTCCGCGCGTATTTTCGAAAGGCATTTCGGGCATGTCCGTTTCCAGCTCCGCCTCTCCGACCGGGTTTTCGCTGGCCGGCACCTCCCTTTCCGGCCTCGTCTGGCTGGCGATCGCGCTTCTGGGCGCGGGGCTGTTCTTCTGGCCCGGCACCGTGGCGCTGCTCGAGGCGTGGCAGCTTCCCGAATACAGCCACGGGCCCCTGATCCCGATTCTCTCGGGCCTGCTGTTCCTGCGTCAACTCAAGGAATACCCCGCCGATCCGGGACCCAAGCGGGACCGATGGGTCGGGGTCGCCGTGGTGCTCCTCGCCGTCCTCATGGGCAGCCTCGGCCGGCTTGCCAATATCGACGACATCGTCGCCTACGCGCTGATCCTCTGGGTCGGCGGGCTGCTCCTGATCTCCTTCGGCTGGCAGACGGGCAAGAACTTCTGGCCCGGCGTCGTCCACCTCGTCTACATGCTGCCGCTGCCCGGCGTGATCTACTACAAGATGACCACGGGATTGCAGTTCGTCTCCTCCGAGCTCGGCGTCTCGATGCTCCGGATGATCGACGTCCCGGTCTATCTCGACGGCAACATCATCGATCTGGGCGTGGTGAAGCTGCACGTGGCGGAGGCCTGTTCGGGCCTGCGCTACCTGTTCCCGATCATGTCCTTCTCCTACGTCTTCGCCTGCCTCTACCGGGGGCCGGTCTGGCACAAGGCGGTGCTGCTTCTGGCCGCGGTGCCGATCACCGTGGTGATGAACTCGGTCCGCATCGCCATCGGCGGCTACATTGCCAACACCTACGGGCTCGACTGGCTCGAAGGGTTCACCCACTTCTTCGAGGGCTGGGTGATCTTCATCGCCTGCGTGGTGCTGCTCTTCGTCCTCGCCTGGGCGATGATGAAGCTCGGCTCCGACCATCGCTCGCTGTCGGAGGCGCTGGATCTGGAGATGGACGGGCTGGTGCCGCAATTCCTGCGCATCCGCCTCGTGCGCCCCTCGGCGGCGCTGATCGCCTCGGCGGTGCTGCTCCTGGGCGCCGCGGCGGCCTTCACCGCCCTGCCCGAGCGCAATACCGGTCCGGTGCCGCGCGACAGCTTCGCGCTGTTCCCGCGGACCCTGGGAGAGTGGGAGCAGGCCGGCCCGCGGCAATTCCTCGACGAGCGGGTCGAGGGCGTGCTCGGCGCCGACGATTACCATCAGGTCACGCTGGCCCAGCCCGACGCGGCCGAGACGGTGGGCCTCTTCATGGCCTGGTACGACGACCAGTCGAAGGGCGGCGTGCATTCGCCCGAGGTCTGCCTGCCCGGTTCCGGCTGGGAGATCGCCTGGCTCGAGCGGACCGACGTCGCCGACGAGATGGGCAGCGACCGCCCGTTCGAGCTCAACCGCGCGATCATCCAGATGGGCGAGACGCGGATGATGGTCTATTACTGGTTCCAGCAGAAGGAGCGGCGGATCGCATGGGACTTCGAGGCGAAGTTCCAGCTGATGCTCGACGGCATCCGCACCGGCCGCACCGACGGCGCGCTGGTCCGCCTGACCACATTGATTGCTCCCACCGAAGACGATGCCGCCGCCGAGGCCCGCCTGCAAAGCGTCCTCGACGAACTGGTGGACCCGTTGCCGCGCTTCATTCCGGAAGGCGATCCGGCGGCGTAAAAGGTCGGCCCTATCCGGTTTCGCGGGGCCTCGAAGCTACAGATAAGCTTGATCAGCGAATGGCCCCGCGCCTGACGCGGCGCTCAGAACGGTGCTGGCGGGGAGCTGAGACATCCGGCCAGACCGGCGCATCGGTTTCGGCAGGCGATCTTGAAGGGAGCACGACGCCCGCTTTCCGCATCCTCTCCCTCGTCCGTTCCTGCGAAGATCGCCTTACCGGACCACGGCATCGGGAGCCGCACAGGCGAGCCTTTCCTCCCGGGTCGGACGCGCGGCGCCGATGCAGGCGATCCCGCCCAGGATGAGCGGGAAGACGTGCCCTGAAAAGAGGCTCGCGGGGACGATGAGATAGATCAGGACCATGCCGTGAAGCAGGACCGCTTCCTGCCAGTGGACCGATGTAAAGAGCGTCAGGATCGCCCCCATGGCCATGACCACCAGGCCGAGCGTCATCGCGCGGGCGCCCAGATCGAAGAGCCCCGTCTCCATCGTCTTCTGAGGCTCCACCGCCACCGACACGACCGAGGCCATGCCGCAAAGAAGAACCAGGGCGAAGGCGCCCGTCACGTTCTCCCGCGAGAAGACGGCGTGACGGGCCGCCAGAGCACCGGCGCCGAGGAACATCACCGCCGCGAGCCAGTCGCTCGGACGTCCGCGCATGCCGTGATCGGGCAGCCAGAGCGTGACGGCCACGAGAAGGGGCGCGGCGAAAAGGACGATCATTCCGAGCGGCTTCAACGCGTCGAAGAACGACTGGAACGGAAGCCGCTCCTCCGAAGCAAAACTGTTCCCGGACGTGACGCGCAGGAGAACGAGCATCCCGGCAAGCTCGGTCCCCTCCTCCACGACGCGCCGGAGCGCTTTCGCAGCCGGACTCTCCCAGGCGACGGCGTGCTCGATGAATTCCTGAAGCGCGACCGAGGCCAGGAGGCCGAAGCCCAGCGAAAGGACGAGCACGCGCCGCCGTTCCGCATCCCCGCGACGCGACAGAACGATGGCGGACCAGACATAGGCGGAGCCCAGAAGGGCGCCCAAGGGCAACAGCAAGGCCCAGGATCCGAGGTTCAGAGCCTTTCCCAACAGGCTCAGCCGCTCGTGCAGGGAGCCGATCTCGTCGGCCGACAGGAACAGCAGGATCGCGGCGATCGCCAGCCAGGCCCGAGCGGCGGGCCGGTCGTCGTGACGAAACCGGGCATATCCGTCGGACGCGAAGAAGGCGCAAGCCGCCAGCAGGGCGCCGGACCACCAGGCCGCGACGTTGTTCTCCACGCCGAGATCGAGATGCCATGTCAGATTCGACGACCATTCCTGCCAGGTCATCAGACCCGTCGCGACAAGAAGGATCACGCTGACGACAAAGGCCGTACCGGAAATCCAGATCCGAATCCTGGCGGGGTTTCTGGAAACCATTTCTGCGCCCAATAATATCCGAACGGAAAATGTAATGATATTGTTACAAATTTCCTCCCGAAAGTCAAAGAGATGGTGTCGGCATTTCCGGAGATCCCGTTTCCGTGAGGCATGACGAATGACCGGCGGGCGAACTTGACCGGCGGAACCTCGCGGCCTTTCTTCCGGTCAGCCCGATGCACGGAGGGTGGGCGCGATGGAGGAGAAATCCCGGGAATGAAGTACCGACCGCATATCGACGGCCTGCGGACCGTGGCGATCGTTCCGGTCGTGCTGTTCCATGCCGACGTCGCGCTCTTTTCGGGCGGGTTCACCGGTGTCGACGTCTTCTTCGTCATCTCCGGTTTCCTCATCACCTCCCTCATCGTCGAGGAGATCGCGGAGGACCGGTTCACGATCTGGACCTTCTACAAGCGCCGCTTCCTGCGCATCCTGCCGGCCTATCTCGTGGTGATCGCCGCGGTGGTCGCGGCGAGCTGGTTCGTGCTCTTTCCCGAGGAGACCCGGGCGCTCGGCCGGTCGGTCGCCGCGGCCTCGCTCTTCGTCTCGAACTTCTACTTCTGGCAATTCTCGGACTACTTCGCGCCGGACGTCGCGACGGCGCCGCTTCTCCATACCTGGACGCTCGCCGTGGAGGAGCAGTACTACCTCCTTCTGCCGCTGTTCCTCCTTCTCGTCGCGCGCGTCCTCGGCCGCCGCTACGTCGTCCCGATCGTCGCGGTCTCCCTCCTCTCCTTCGGGCTCAGCGTCTGGGGTGCCGTGCGCTACGACAGCGCGACCTTCTACCTACTGCCGACGCGGGCCTGGGAGTTCGGGCTGGGTTCGCTCGCCGCGGTCGCGGGCCTCGCGGACCGGGGGAGCGCCCGGTGGCGCGGGATCGGCGCGACGCTCGGCACGGCGCTCGTCGCCTGGGGCATCTTCGGGCTCGACGAGGACGTGGTCTTTCCGGGCGCGAACGCGATCTATCCGGCCCTGGGCGCCATGCTCCTCATCGCCTGCGCGGAGGGCACGCCGGTGGGGCGCGTGCTCGGCGCCCGGCCCTTCGTGGCGATCGGCCGGATCTCCTATTCGCTCTACCTGTGGCACTGGCCGATCATCGTGTTCTGGAAGCTGCGCATCGATCCGGCGCTCGACGCCTGGGACGTGGCGGCGATCTGCGCGCTCTCCCTTCTCGCGGCGGGGTTCAGCTACACCCTCGTGGAGGAGCCGTTCCGCGGCCGAACCATGCGCCGGCGGCCGGCCTTCGCCGTCAACGCCACCGCGCTCGGCGGCCTCGCCCTCGCCGCCGGACTGGGCGGCGGCCTCGTCGCGGGGGCCGAAATCTGGGGCGGCCATTCCGCCGAGGTTCGCCGGATCGCGAGCTATGTCGATTACCGCACCGATCTCGAGGTGCATCCCTGCCTGATCCACGCGCGCGTTCCGGGTCAGGACAGGGCCTTCGATCCGGACACCTGCCTGCCGACGGACCCGACGCGCCCGACGCTCCTCGTGATGGGCGACAGCCATGCCGAACACCTGATGCCGGCGCTCGAGGAGACGTTCGCGGACCTCAATCTCCAGTTCGCCGCCAGCACCGGCTGCACGCCGACCATCGACGTCGCCGGCGACTGGTACTGCCCCCGGGTGATCGGTCCCGTCCTGCGCGAGCACGTCCCGCGGGGCGGCATCGACACCGTCCTGCTCTCCACCCGCTGGGAAGCCGAGGACATCGAGCCCCTGCGGGACACCGTCGATTACCTTCTGACCCATGTGGACCGGGTCGTGATCCTGGGGCCGACGCCGGAATACCTGACGAGCTTTCCCGCGATCCTCGCGCGCAACCTCCGCCGGGACGGCGCCCACATGACGCGCTTCCTCGACCCCGAGCTCCGCGCCCTCGACCGCCGGATGGCGAACACGGATTGGGGTGGGGCCAGCTACGTCTCGCTCTACGACCTGATCTGTCCCGACGAATGCCGTCTCCTGACGGAGGGCGGCGTGCCCTACCTTGCCGATTACGGCCACTACACCCGGGCTTCGGCGCGGGAGATCGTGGCGGATCTCAGGGCGCAGGAACGGATTGCCGTCGATTAGCCATCCGAACGCCGTACCTCCGTTCGCGGCCACCGCTTTCGTGAACAATGTCCGCCCCGACGCCTTCGACCGGGCCGGCGGAAGCCCTCGCCCGAAAGAAACGGGCATTCGTCTGTGACGCAGTGTCCAGCCGGCCAAGGATCGAACCGGGGCGAGACAGGTCGATCCCTTGGGAATGCCGTTCCGTTGTGGCACGAGGCGAATGGGCGGCCGGCACGAAGGGGCTGATGGTGCAATGAGACGAGATTCATCCGGACCGCGAGGACCGTCCTCCGGGCGACAGGGGCGGACCGCCGCGCCGCCTCGCGGTTCGGCCATCGCAGGACAGGGCCCGCACGCATGACCGGACCGGCCGTTTCCGTCCTGATGGCGGTGCGCGACGGGGCGGCGCATCTGCCCGAAACCATCGCGAGCCTGCGCGCCCAGGCCGACCCGGGCGGCGCCCTCGAATTCGTGGTGGTCGACGATAGCAGCAGCGACGCGACGCCCGCGCTCCTCGCCGCCTGGGCCGAAGCCGATCCGCGGGTGCGCGTCCTCGCGGCGCCGGCGCCGATGGGGCTCGCCGCGGCGCTCAATCTCGGGCTCGGCCATGTCCGGGCGCCGCTCGTGGCGCGGGCCGACGGCGATGACCTCTACGCGCCCGACCGCCTCCTTCGTCAGGCGACCGCCCTCGGCGCCGATCCGCGCCTCGACGCGCTGTCCTGCGGCTGCGTCAGGATCGACGAGGCGGGCGCGGAACTCGCGCGCATGGCGCCCGTCACCGGACCCGACCGCATCCGCTTCCGCACGCTCTATACCAGCTCGCTGCTCCATCCCGGCGCGATGATCCGTACCGCGGCCCTGCGCGCCGTGGGGGGCTACGACGCGGCCTACTGGACGGCGCAGGACAGCGATCTCTGGGCGCGGATGCTCGCCGCGGGCGCGCGCCTCGACAACCTGACCGAACCGCTCCTGCGCTACCGGGTGCACGGCACCTCGCTGACGGGGAGGCGCGGGGCCCCCGGGCGGGCGCTGAGCCTGAGCGTGCCCGAACGGGTCCAGCGGGCCTATCTGGGCGGCCTGCCGCCGGGCCACGACGTCGCCGCGACGGTGGATCTCTGGCAGGGCTACCGCCCGCTCGCGCCCGAGGCGATCCGGGCGGGCCTCGCAGGCATGGAACGGATCGCGGCCGCCGCCCGCCGGCGCGAAGGTCCGGAGGTTCTAGGCGACATGCGCGCCACGATGGCGCGTGCGCTCTGGCGGCAGGCCCGCTGGCTCGGGCGCAGGCGTCCCGGCCTCGCCGCCAGCCTCGCGGGGAACGCCGCGCGGGTCAGGATGGCGACATGACCTGGCGCTGCACGGAACTCACCTCGGGGGCTGAGGCCCACGCGCATTCCTACTACGACATCCCGGTCTTCGACGGCGCGGGGGCGCGGGTCGCGGGCTGGACACCGCCCGCGCCGGACCGCCATCCGGGGCCGGAGGACGCGGTGGAGGTCGGATATGCCGAGGTGGCCCGCCCCGGCAGCTGGCACCGCGTCGGGGAAAGTCGCGCCTGGTCCTGGCAGCAGGGGCCGCTCGCGCAATGGGTGGCGGGGGGGCCGCGTCTCGTCTGGAACGACCGCGAAGGGGGCCGGATCGTCGCGCGGGTCCACGACACCGGAACGGGGACCACGCGGACCCTGCCGGGGCAGGTCTACGCCGTCGCGCCCGACGGCCGCACGGCGCTGTCGCTCGACCTCGTGCGTCTCGACCGGCTGCGGCCCGGCTACGGCTATCCCGGCGGAACCGGGCCGGGACCGCGGCGGCCGGACGATGCCGGGATCCGGGCGATGGACATGGAAACGGGCGAGAGCCGCATGGTCCTGTCGCTCCGCGAGGCCGTGCGCCTCCTCGACAGGCATCGCGGCTGGCGCGACCGGCTGCGGCGGGCGCGCATGCATTACTGGTTCAACCACGCCAAGATCGCGCCGGGAGGCGCGCGCTTCACCGTGAAGCTCCGCTGGCGTCGCCTGGGCGGCCCCTGGAACGACGCGCAGGGCGTGAGCCTGACCTGTGGGCTCGACGGCGCGGCGCCGCGCCTCCTCGCCCCGGCCACGAGCCACGTGATCTGGCTCGACGACACGACGCTCTATTACTGGCGCCGGGGCGGCCTGCGCATCGTGCGCGACGCCGCCGGGGGGGGCGAGGATCTCGGCCCGCTCGCCGAAGGGCTCGTCACCGACAACGTCCATGCCCGCCACCTCGACGCCGGGGGCCGGCATTTCGTCTTCGACACCCCCTACCGGGAGGAGGTCGCGCTCCTCGAATGGGACCGGCGGACCGGCGCGTCGGAGACCGTCGCCCGGTTCGCGGGCCATGTCCCGGCGCGCGGGCCGTTCCGTTGCGACCTGCATCCCTGCCCCGCGCCGGACGGGCGGCGAATGGTGGTCACGTCGCTCAGCTCGGGCCAGCGGCAGATGTACCTCCTCGAGCGGGAAGGCACGGCGCCATGAACGGTATCGCCCCGGAGATCTCCGTCGTCATCCCCACCTACGGGCGCCCCGACATGGTGCTCGAGGCCGTGGGCTCGGCGCTCGCGCAGGCGGGGCCGTCGCTCGAGGTGATCGTGGTGCCCGACGGCGACGACCCGGCCGCCATCGCGGCGCTCGGGCGGCTCGACGATCCGCGTCTTCGCATCGTCCGTCCGGGCGCGCATGTCGGCAATGCCGAGGCCCGCAATCGCGGCATCCGTGCGGCGCGGGGCGACTGGATCGCGCTTCTCGACGACGACGATCTCTGGCTTCCGGGCAAGCTCGCCGCGCAGATGGCGGCCGCGCGGGACAGCGCGCTGCCGCGCCCGATCGTCACCTGCCGGTTCCTCGCGCGGAACGACACCGAGGAGTTCCTCTGGCCGCGCCGCCTGCCCGCCCGGGGCGAGCCCACGGGCGACTACCTGTTCCGCCGCCGCCAGCCGCCGACGGGCGACGGGGCGGTGCAGACCTCGACCATCCTCGCGCCCCGCGCGCTGTTCGAGGAGGTGTTCTTCGATCCCGATTGCAAGCGGTTCGTGGATATCGACTGGCTCCTGCGCGCCACGCGGGCGGCGGGGACCGGCCTCGTCTTCGCCGCGCCGGAGCGGCCCTGGTCGGTCTGGCGGATGGACGACCGCGACCGGATCTCCATGAAGGGGAATTGGCGCGACGACGTGGCCTGGATCGATGCGCGGCGGGATCTGGTCTCGGATGCGGCGGCCTCGGCCTTCGTGCTGACCCTGCCCTCGATCCGCGCGGCGCGGCAGGGGGACCGCCGCGCCTTCGTGACGCTCCTGCGCAAGGCGCGCGCCTTCGCGCGGCCGGGCCGGGCGGAGCTTCTGTTCCATCTGGGGAACTTCGTCCTGCCGGGCCGCCTGAAGGCGCTGCTGGCGCGGGCGACGCGGTAGGGATGCCGGGGCCGTGACGAACCACCCGACGATCGGCGCGGTCGTGCCCGTCCACGACGGCGCGGCCGAGATCGGCGCCTGCCTCGACGGCCTGCTCGCGGCGGGCTTCGCGTCGGGCGAGATCCGCGTGGTCGACGACGCCTCCGCGGACGGCACCGCCGCGATCTGCCGCGCCCGCGGGGTCGAGCCGATCCGTCTCGCCCGGAACGCCGGCGCGGCGGAGGCTCGCAACATTGGCGCCGCCGCGACGGGCGCGGAGATCCTGTTCTTCGTCGATTCCGACGTGGTCGTGGCCCCGGACGCGCGCAGGGTGATCGCGGATTTCTTTGCTGCCCACCCGAACCACGCCGCGATCTTCGGCGCCTACGACGCCCGGCCCGCCGCGCCCGGACGCGTGAGCCGCATCCGCAACATGCTGCATCGTCACGTCCATCTCGAGGGGGCGGGGCCGGCCTCGACCTTCTGGACCGGCTGCGGCGCCGTCCGCCGCGCGGATTTCGAGGCGGCGGGCGGGTTCGATGCCGGGCAACGGATGATGGAGGACGTGGAGTTCGGCCTGCGCCTGCATGCGCGCGACCGCCCGATCGCGATCTGCCCCGCGCTGCAGGGCACGCATCTGAAGCGCTGGTCGCTCGCCGGGATGGCGCGGACCGACCTTCTCGACCGGGCGATCCCCTGGGCGCGCCTCCTCGCCGCGCCGCGCCACGGGGCCGCGCCGGCGACCCTGAACGTGAGCCGCGCGGGCCACCTCTCCGTCCTTTGCGTCGCCGCCTCGCTCCTCGGCCTCGCGGCTCTCGCCCTTGCGCCCGGCGCGGGCCTCGCCCTCCTCGCCGCGTCGCTCGCGGTGCTCGGCCTTGCGAACCGGCGCTTCCTCGCCCGGCTCCTGCGGGAGCAGCGCCCGGGCGACGCGGTCGCGGCCGTGCCCGTCCTTTGGGTGCACTATCTCTGCGGCGGGCTCGGCTTCTTCTGGGTGCGCTCCGGCCTCGACCGGCTCTTCGGGCGGCGCGGGGATGCGGCGGGCGCGGGATCGCGGTAGAGCGCGCCGGGATCAGATACCGGGCCAGGGACAGGGATCGCCATGACCGACATGGACCACGCAAGCGAGCTCAGGCGGCGCACCGCCATCATCATCGCCAGCTACAACCGGCCGGCGGAGCTCCGCACCTGCCTCGAGACGCTGGCGCGGCTCGATGGCGGGCCGGTCCGCACGATCGTCGTCGACGACGGCAGCGACGCGCCGCTGGCCCCGGTCTGCGCCGGCTTCGACTGGGTCGAGTGCATCCGGCAGGCGAATGCCGGGCCGGGTCAGGCGCGCAACACGGGCGTGCGGGCGGCCGAGGGGTCCGAGCTCGTCTGCTTCACCGACGACGATTGCCGGCCGCGCCCCGACTGGCTCGACCGGCTCGTGGCGGCGCAGGGCGGCGCGGCGCAGCGGCTGGTGGGCGGGCGGATCGAGAACGCGCTGGACCGCAACGTCTATTCCGCCGCGAGCCAGACGCTGAGCAGCTATCTCTACGATTTCTACCAGTCCCGCGGCAGCGCGATGACCTTCTTCACCACCAACAACCTCTGCTTCCGGCGGGAGGACTTCCTCGCGGTCGGAGGTTTCGGCGATTTCGCCGTGGCCTCCGAGGACCGCGACCTGAGCCTGCGCTGGAGCGCCGCCGGCGGGACGCTCCGCTACGAGCCGGACGCCGTGGTCGACCATGCGCACGCGCTCGACCTCGCCGCGTTCTGGCGCCAGCATGCCGGCTACGGGCGCGGCCTGCGGGATCTGCACCGGGCGATGGACACCCGCGCCGACACGCGCGCGAAGCTTGAGGGGGCGGGCTTCTATCTGGGCATGCTGGCCTATCCGCTGCGCCGCCCGGGACACAAGAGGCTGGGGCAGAGCGCCCTGATCGGGCTCAGTCAGGTCGCGATGATCGCAGGCTACGGCGCCGCGCGGGTCCGCGAGCGGCGGCGGCGGGCCTGAGCTCCGCCGCGGCGAGAAACAGCGCCGACAGGAACGGCAGGACCCAGATCACGCGCGCCTGGTAGCGGTCCACCGGGGCGGAAAGCCCTCCGAAGATGAGCGCGTTCAGCACGAGTCCCGCGAGCGTCAGGGCAAGGATGCGAAGCTGCGCCCCGTCGAGACGCCCCGCAAGCGCCAGCGCGAGAAGGGGGAGCGCGCCCAGAAGCGTGGTCCAGGGCAGGATGTCGTCGAACGCGCCGATCAGTGCGGCGCCCGTCGTCCCGGCCGGACCCGCATATTGCATGTCGTCCCCGATCGGACCCGCGGCGCGATGCTCGTCCAGCCCGACCCGGACCATCTGCAGCGCCGAATTGCCCAGGAGCGAGACGGATTGCTGCACGGGGTAGCGCAGGAACGCGCGGCGCAGGATCGTGAACTCCTCGGCCCGGATCGCGTCGAGCTGGGCCGGCGTGATGTCGTCGATCCCCTCGGGCGTCCACAGGAACATGCCGACATTGCTGGGCACCTGATCGCCGAACACCTCGCAGAAGGCCAGATCCGCCCCGGGGCAGGCATCCTCCAGATACCAGCGCGCCGGCCCGTCCTCGAGCGAGCGCGCGAGCAGGATCGGCAGGCGTTTCGGCGCGAGGCTCGTCTCCTTCAGAACCGCCATGCTCGCCGTCACATTGGCGAGCGGCGCGAAGGCCACCACGGCGACAGCCGCGAGCAGGGCGGGCAAGCCGAGCGACCGGCGGACGAGCTGCACCCCGACGGCCAGCGCGGCGATCCCGAACATCAGCGGACCGTGCCCGTAATGCGAGGCCGCCGCGAAGGCCGTGACCGCGGTGACGGTGACCTGCTGGGGACGCGAGAGCAGGTCGAACCGGCTGACCAGGAGCGCGCCGAACAGGATCGGCACGGCGGCCAGCACGTCGGGCATGACGTAATCGGCGTACCACGGCAGGCTGCTCGCCAGCACCACGAACGCCGTGCCCGCGGCGAGCCGCTTCGGCCGGGCCAGCGCCTCGGGGCCGATCAGCGCCGCCGCGACGAGGAGCACGAGAAAGCCCTGCGCGACCGCCAGCGCGAAGGCCCCGCCGAACGAGACCGTCGCGAAGGCGAAGAAGGAATAAAGGAACGACCGTCCCGTCGTCGATTGCCCCCGCGCGTTGACCGACAGGTCGGCGAGCGCGTCGTCGCTCGCCGCGACCGGGCCCTCCCCGATCCGGGCGATCGCCTCCGCGAAGCTCGTGATCACGTCCCAGATGCGCGCGCCGCCGTTGAGGTAGCTCGGCGTGTCCGCGAAGACGTAGGCGGCCGCGCCCAGCACCATCGGCCAGGAGAGCAGGACGGCGATGCCGAAAAGGATCGGCACGCCCCGAAGCGTCAGAAGCGGTGCGGCCCGGACATGCGGCACGATGTCAGGCGGCGCGCTCTTTGTCGGCGGGGACCTGCATCTCCTCGTGGTAGGATCGCTCGACGTTGACCTCCCACAGATCGTGGTCCGCCCCGAGGATGTTCTCGGCCGCGTAGATCGCGGTCAGCATCGAATGATCCTGGTTGTTGTAGCGGTGCAGCCCGTTGCGTCCGACCGTCTGCAGGTTCTCGAGGCTCTGGATCCACTCTCCGATCACCGCGACCGCGTTCTTGTAGTTCGCGTCGTAGACCGGATAGGCCTTGGGCTGACGGATCACCTTGCCGTCCGAGACGAGCTCGGCCCGGCTCAGGCCGAGCGCTTCGAGCTCCTTCGCCGCCTGCGCGATCAGGTCCGCGTCGGACTTCGCCCACATCTCGTCGTCCTGCTGGCAGAAATACTCCATCCCGATGGAGGCCTGCGTATCGTTCGGGACCATGTCCTCCGACCAGGAGCGGAAGTTCTGGATGCGGCCCACGCGGACGTCGGGGGAATGGACATAGACCCAGTTGTCCGGGAACGGGTCGCGGTCGTCGAGAACCAGGGCGACGATCAGGAAGTCGCGGTATTTAAGCTTCTCCGCGGCCGCCACGACATGCGGCGGCGGGGGCGGGTCGATGGCGGCGACAAGATCGCGCAAGCCCATCGTGTTGACGAAATGATCCGCCTCCACGCGCTCCTCGCCGTTCGCGCCCTCGACGATCACGGCGGTGATGCGGTTGCCCTCCCGCTCGTAGCGAATCGCGCGGGTCTCCATCTCGACCCGGCCGCCGGCCTCCTCGATGAGCTCGGTGCAGCGCTCCCACATCAGGCCCGGCCCGGTGCGCGGATAGTCGAACTCCTCGATCAGGCTCGCCGTGTCGTTGGCCCCCGAGATCGCGTTCCACACCGCCTTGTGCAGCGTCAGGTTCTTGATCCGCTGCGCCGCCCAGTCGGCCTGAATGTATCTGGGTTTGATGCCCCAGACCTTCTCCGTGTAGCTCGCGAAGAAATGCATGTAGAGCCGGCCGCCGAAGCGGTTGATGACCCATTGCTCGAAGTTCTCCTCGCTCTTGTTCGGGAAGACCTTCCACTTGAAGTAGCTGAGCAGGATGCGCGTGGACTCGTAGGGTCCGATATTGCCCAGGGCATTGAAGAGCTTGAGCGGGTAGTTGTAGAACTTGCCGCGATAATAGATCCGGCTCCGGCGGGGGCGCTTGACGAAGGCCTCGCCCAGGATCTCGCGCCAGAGCGCGCTGACCCGCTCGACCTTGGTGAAGAAGCGGTGGCCGCCGATATCGATGCGAAAGCCGTTATAGGATTCGGTCCGAGAGATGCCGCCGACCAGCTTTCCCGCCTCGAAAACCCGGACCTTGGTGTCCGGCGCGTTCTTAAGGAGCTCGTAGGCCGCCGTCAGGCCGGCCGGTCCGGCTCCGACGATCGAAACGTCCTGCGCAGTTCGCATCGGGCAACCTCATAATTCCAAAATTTCTGTACTCGAGGATCGGCCGCAGGCGATCAGCAGGAAAAAAACGGACCATACTTCGGACCAAGCGATATGGCCCGATCCTGTTCCCGATTTCGAAGAAGTTCGTTAATCCTTACTTCCCTCGGGTTCACACCACATCCAGCGCCGAGCCGTTAATCTTTTCGGCTAAGCATGGTTCAAGGATTTGTAAACACGTGTCGTAACATGAGAACATCCGTCGGCGGTTCCCTTCTCGCCACGATGATTTTCGTGCGGTTGCGTACGTTCTGTCTGCCGGAAAGAGCGTCCTTTCACAGAAGGTCCAGGGAAGATGCCGGCCCCGGAGCGGACGCTTTCGGGCTGGTGCAGCGAGACCCGGATTCTATAGCTCGTCCCGACCCGGACCGATCGAGGATCCACATGACCGCACCGCGACCTCCCCGGGTCCTGCTCGTCTCGGCCACGCCCCGATCGGATCGCGGCGGGGTGCAGCGCATGATGGACCGCCTTGTCGAGACGCTTCCGTCGCATGGTCTCGCGCCGGTCCGGGCCGGCCCCGACGAGGCGGCGCCCGGCGCGCGGCTGACCCTGGAGGTCGGGGCGGGACAGGGCGGCCGCCCCGCGCTGCGGGCGCTGCCCGACGCGGGGCGCTCACTCCTGCGGCTCGCCCGCCTCCTCGCACGGATCCGGCCGGACGTGGTGAACCTGCATTTCGTCACCGGCGCGGCGGCCTATCTCGTCGCGCTGCGTCCGGTCTTCCGGTACCGGCTGGTCCTGTCCGGTCACGGCGCCGACCTGCTCGACCCGACGCCGGCGATGGCGGCGCGGCTTCCGGGCTTTCTCGCCGCCGCGGACGCCGTCACGGTCGTCTCGCGCGAACTCGCGCGCGTGGCGCAGACGCGCGGCGCCCCCGAAGACCGGCTGCACATGATCGCGAACGGGGCCGACACCGCGTTCTGGCGTCCCGGCCCCTCGGAGCCGGAGCCCGACCGGATCGTGGCCTCGGGGCGGCTTCTGCCGATCAAGGGCTTCGATATCCTCCTCGAGGCCCTGGCCGGGCTGCCGGAGGCGTGCTGCACGATCGCCGGCGAGGGCGCGGAGCGCGCCCTGCTCGAGCGGCGGATCGCGGAACTCGACCTCGGCGCGCGCGTCCGCCTCGCCGGTCATCTCGGACCCGAGCAACTGCGGGAGGAACTGCGCCGGGCACGCCTCTTCGCCATGCCTTCCCGCCGCGAAGGGATGCCGCTCGCCCTTCTGGAGGCGCTGGCCTGCGGCACGCCGGCGGTCGCGACCGCGATCGGCGGCATCCCGGACGTGCTGAGCGAGGGGACCGGCATCGTGGTTCCGCCCGACGACGCTTCCGCCTTCCGCGCGGCGCTGGCGCGGGGATTGTCGACCGAAAGCGGGCTGTCCCGCCGGGCGGCCCGGGCGCGGGCGGAGCACTTCTCGGACGATGCCTGCTACGGACGCTACGCCGCGCTGTTCCGGACGCTCGCGACGTGAAGGAAACGAAGCCGACATGAGCCAGCACGTGCCCCTCTACGTCTCGCCCGCCGAGGCCGAGATCACCGGCCTGCGCGGCCGGGCCGGCCGCCGGCTGCGCTGGTGGCGCGACCGCTGGGCCGGCCGGGCGGCGCAGGCCGGACTGCCGCCCGCGCTGCTGGGCGGGCGCTACCGGCGCCACGTCCCGGCGGCGAAGGCCGCGATCGCGGAAACGATCCATCCCGCCACGACGGTCGCGACCGACCTTCCCCTCGGTCGCGCCGCGTCGGATCTCTCCTCCGATCCCGGATGGTTCGGCTTCGCCTTCCGCGACGTGCCGACGCGCACCGCCGGACCCACCCGCCTGCTGCGGATTGCGAATGCGCGGGTGCTCGCGGGACAAACGCCCGCCGGCGACTTCGCCCCCGCGATCCTCGACGCGGCCGGACGGAGCCTCGATCTGCGGGAGATCCGCCACCGCCCCTTCCACGCGGCCCTGGCGCGGCGCACGCCCGACCTGCATCGGCGGCGCGCCGTCTGGATCGCGGAGCGGGTCTTCGACAATTACGCGCACTGGTTCACCGCGCATCTGGGCAAGCTCGTCTTCCTGCGCGACCGGGGTCTGCTGGGCGACCTCGTCCTGCCCGCCGGCCGCCCCGTCTGGCTCGACGCGAGCCTCGAACGGATCGGGGTGCGTCCCGCGGCCGAGCTGCCGCGCGGCGCGGCGCTCGCCGCCGAGGAGCTTCTCGTGCTCGAATGCGACCGCTTCCGCCCCGAGCTTCTGGGCGCCGCCCGCGCCGCGGCCGCGGACGCGTCGGCAGGTGAGGACAAGGTCTTCGTCAGCCGCCGGTCGGCCCGCGGGCGCAGCCTTCTGGGCGAGGAGACGCTGCTGCCGCTCCTGCGGGGGCGCGGCTTCGAGGCGGTCGAGATGGAGCGGCTCGGCTTCGACGCGCAGGTCGCGCTGATGGCGCGGACGCGGATCCTGCTCGCCCCGCACGGCGCGGGACTCGCGAACATGCTGTTCTGCGCCCCGGGCACGACCATCGTCGAGATCGCCGATCCCGGCTATCCGAACCCGAACTTCTACGCCATGGCCGCCGCGCTCGGCCACCGCTACGGCTACGTCGCGGCCCGCGGCGTCGGCGCGGGCCATCCGCTCCGCCGCGACCTTGCGGTCGACCCGGAGGCGGTGGAGGCCGCGCTGGACGTGGCCGGATGACCCGCCTCTCCGTGATCGTGCCCTGCCGCAACGGCGCCGCGTTCCTTGCCCAGACGCTGCGCGCGATCCTCAACCAGACCCGGCCGCCGGACGAGGTGATCGTGGTCGATGACGGTTCCACCGACGAGAGCCGCGCCATCGCGGCCGGTTTCGGCCCCCCGGTGCGCGTGCTGGCCGGCCCCGCCCGGGGCGCGACGGTGGCGCGCAACATCGGCGCCGAAGCGGCCACGGGCGACCGGCTGATGTTCCTCGACGCCGACGACCTCGTGACTCCGCCGACGCTCGCCGCGCTCGTCGCCGCGCTCGAGGGGCGGGACCGCGCCTTCGCCCTGTGCCCTTGGGACCGCTACGAGCTCGAAGGCGATGCCTGGATCGCCCGGCCGCCCTCCGTTCCGCCGCCCCGGCCGGGTCGGGACCTGCTCGCCGGCTGGCTCACCGGGCGCTACTGGCCGCCCTGCGCGATCCTCTGGACGCGGGCCGGGCTCGAGGCCGCGGGCGGCTGGGACGAGTGTTGCGGCGTCGACGACGACGGCGACCTCGTGCGCCGCGCCTTCGCGCGCGGTGTCGAGGGGATCCCGATCGGGGACGGGCTCGCGCTCTACCGGCGGGCGCCGGAGGGATCGGTCTCGCTGAGCGGGCGCCGCTTCTCGGAGGCGGGATTGCGGTCGCGGCTCCGGGCGCTCGCGAACACGGTCGCGGCGCTCGAGGAGGCCGGACGCCTCCGCGCCTATCGCGCGCCCCTGGCCCAGGCCCTCGGCGAACTGGCGCGGGATGCCGGCGGCCACGCGGTCACGGGCGAGATCGCCGCCCTCCTGCGCCGCGCGGGCGGGTCCCCGCCGGGCGCCGTCCTTCGCCACCGGACGACGAATTTCACCGCCCGGCTGGCCGCGCGCCGCGCCGAATGGCGGACGCCGCCGGCGACGCCGCCCCCGCCGGCGGCGTTACCCGCATCGGTCGGCCCCCTGCCCCGCACCGGCCCCTTGGTCAGCGTCGTCATTCCGACCTGGAACCGCGCCGCCCTCGTCGCACAGGCCGCGTCGAGCGTCCTCGCGCAGACCTGGCGGGATCTCGAGCTTCTCGTGGTCGACGACGGCTCCACCGACGGAACCGCCGAACGGCTCGCCCGGATCGGCGATCCGCGCCTGCGCGTGATCCGGCAGAGCAATGGCGGCGTCGCCCGCGCGCGCAACCGCGGCGTGGCGGAGGCCCGGGGCGCGTGGATCGCGTTTCTCGATTCCGACGATCTCTGGCGGCCCGAAAAGCTCGCGCGGCAGATGGCGCTGATGCTGCCGCTGCCCCCCCGCGTGGGGTTCTGCCATACCGGCCTCGAGATCGCGGGCCCGGAGGGATCGGTCGCGCACCGGGCGGGGCCGTCGGGGCACATCTTCGACGCCGCGCTCCTCGACAATCCGGTGCGGGCCCCGACCTCGAGCGGGCTGGTCCGCCGCGAGGCGGTGGCGGCGATCGGCGGCTTCGATCCGTCCCTGCCCGCGATCGAGGACTGGGACTGGCTGCAGCGCGTGGCCCGGCTCTACGATGTCGCGGCCGTGCCCGGCCCGCTCGTGGTCTATCGCGACGACGGGCCGGACCGGCGCTCCCGGGCGTTCCGCGCCAACATGACGGCGCGCGAGATGCTGTGGCGACGCAACCGCCACGCCCTGCGCCGGACCGGGCAGGCGCGGGCCTATCTGATGGAAAGCGCCCGGCGCGAGCTGCGCGAGCCGGAGGGCCTGGCGTGGAAGGGGCGGGCCCTGGTGCTCGCGGCGCTGGCGGAGAAGCCCGGCCGGTCGCATCTGGCCTGGCTGCCCTACATGATGGCCCCGTATGCCCTGCGGGCCGGTCTCCGCCGCCTCGAGGCCGGGCATCACGCTCGGCAGGCGTCGTCCGGGCAGGCGCCCTCCGGCTGAAGACGAAAGCTCAGACCGTGGCGGGGCCGGCGAAATAGCCCCAGCGGCCGAGATCGAGGCCCGTCGCCGCCGCGACGTCGCGGTTGCTGTCCCCGTAGGCGCCGAGGATGCGGCGGGACAGGTCGGCGGGGAGCGAAATCCGGCGCGCGGGCCAGATCCCGGCCGGCAGCGCCAGCCTGCGGCCGCGCGGCAGGGGGATCGAGGGCGGACGCAATTGCCATTGCAGGACGCTCCCGGCCGTGTCCGAGCGGACATTGTCGCGTCCTTTCGCGGTCGCGAGCCGCTCCGCGAGCGCGGGCGGCGTGCCGAGCCAGTCGAGAAGACGGCGGAGCGTCGGCTCGGGTTCGGCCACGAGCGCCTCGTGAGGCAGCAGGAGAACCCCGTCCTCGCCGGCGACATCCACGAGCGCCGCCCGCAGCGCCGCGTAATCGAGCAACGTGCCGAATCCGTGCTTTTGCGCCGCGGGGTCCAGCGTGGCCGCGACCGTCGCCCGGAACCCGGCCTCGCCGGCGCCGCGCTTGCGATCCGAGATCTGGGCGTAATGCGAGGCCAGCCAGTGGTCCTGCCGCCGCAGGAAGGCCACGATACGGGGCCGGGCGAATCCGCGCGCCCGGGCAAGGCTCGCGAAGGCCGACAGATGCGCCGCGAGCCCTTCGGGCCGGCTCGCCGCCCGCCCGATGGCCTCGTCGGAGACGAGAAGGCCCCGCCGGCCATCGGCGTCGGGTCCGAGCAACTCGTCGAGGAGCGGCTCTCCGATCGACGGCCAGAGCGCCGCCGAGCGGCGCAGCGCGCAGGCGAATGTGCGGAACTCGACGGCCGCGTCGGCCCGCTCCCGGAACAGGCGGGTTCGCGGCACGGTCCGCACCGCGAGATGGTCGAGAGCCGGGAAGACCTGGTTCTGCAGGAAGGTGGACGCGGTCTTGGGAAGTCCGACGTGAAGATGGAGCGGTCGCTCCGGCGCGTCCCGCCCGCTCATCCCGCCGCCGCCACGAGGCTGCGGAACGCCCGGTTCTCCTGCGACAGCGCGGCGTAGTCGCCCTTGCCGTCGAGGCGGCCGTCCCGCAGGAAGAAGATGGTGTCGCACTGCGCCACCGTCGTCAGGCGGTGGGCGATCATGATCACGGTCTTCTGGCCGTGAAGCGTGCGGATCGCATCCATCACCGCCCGCTCGGTCACGTTGTCGAGCGCGCTCGTGGCCTCGTCGAAGACCACGATGTCGGGATTGCGGTAGAGCGCGCGCGCGATGCCGATCCGTTGCCTCTGGCCGCCCGAGAACCGCACGCCGCGCTCGCCCACGACGGTGTCGTAGCCCTGCGGCAGGGTCTGCACGAACGCGTCGAGATGGGCGAGGCGCGCCGCGCGCCGCACGGCCTCCCGGTCGATCTCGGCCTCGCCGAAGGCGATGTTCGCCGCGACGGTATCGTCGGACAGGAAGATCGTCTGCGGCACGTAGCCGATCTCGGCCTGCCAATGGTGCAGGTTCTCCTTCGTGATCGGAGTGCCGTCGACGCTGATCTGACCCGAGGCGGGCACGAGCAGGCCCAGGATCACGTCGATCGCCGTGGTCTTGCCCGCGCCGGTCGGACCCACGAAACCGGCGCTGGTTCCGGCCGGGATCGCGAGCGAAAGCTCGTCGAGCGCCGGCCGCTCGGCGTCGGGATAGGTGTAGCTGACACGGTCCATCCGGAGTTCGCGCTGCAGCCGGATCGGCCGTTCCCCGGTGAGGTGCCGCAGCGGCGGGGAAGGAAGGGGCGCGGCGAGGTCGTCGTGGAGCGCTTCGAGGGCGGTCTCGCCGAAGCGGATCTGCGCGAGATCCCGGAACAGGACCTGTATCGTCGGCATGAGCTTCAGCCCCGCGAAGGCGAAGGCCCCGAGGATCGGCAGCACCGTGTCGAGGCTGCCGTCGTGGCTCCACAGAAGGTAGAGGATGAAGACCAGCATGCCGCCGAAGCCCAGCCCCTCGAGCACGTAGCGCGGCATCTCGCCCAGGAGCGCCACCGCCGCGTGATGCCGCGCGAGCCGCCAGGAGGGCTTCAGGAAGCGCTTCATGTAGGCATCCTCGAGACCGAGGATCTTGACCTCCTTGATGCCGCCCATGGCTTCCGTCGTGATCTTGTAGCGCTCCTCCATCGCCGCCTTCCGGTCGCGGCCGATCTCGAGGAGGTAATTGCGCAGGAGCTTGTAGACGAGCCCGAAGCAGCCGCCGAGCAGCACCCCCATCACGATCGCGCCCACGGGTTCCAGCATGACGAGGAACCCCACGAGGAACAGGAGCACGATCAGGTTGGCGAGCGCCCGGATCGCTGGCGTGATCGAGCCCAGCACGACCTGCGCCACCTCCGAAAGCACGGAATTACCCAGATTCGCGGAATGCTGCCCCAGAAACCATTCGAACGGCCGCGCCAGGTATTGCCGCAGGAGACGGATGCCGAGCGCGGTCGACACGCTTCTCGAGAAACGCGTCACGAGGTAGAAGGTGAATGCCTTGACCGCGATCGAGGCCATGACCATGAGAAAGACCGTGAGGCCCAGAAACTGCAGGAAGGCATAGCTCGAGCTGAAGCCGAGGGACTCGTAGATCCAGCCGAGCGCGGCGTGGTCCTCGATGATCCCGGGATTGCCGAGCACCGCGAGGAACGGCAGGATCGAGGCGACGCCGGCCAGATCCATCAAGCCCATGACCAGCATCATGACGATCAGAAGCCCGAAGCTCCTGCGCTGGTTCGCGTCCAGAAGCGCCAGAATGCGGACATAGGTACGTTTCATGGCAGGGGCTCGCTTCGGATAGCGGGGGGACCGGCGCCCGGTCTTCCGGAGCGCGGTCGCTTGGGTTAATCCCCGCTACGTCCGTCAAGCGGAGGTCCTTTGTCCAGCCCCCCCCACCGCACGATCGGCCTCCGGGTGATCTCCTGTCTGGGGGTCGAGCTCGAAGCCGCCTTCCTGACGCATTTCCTGACCCATTACGCCGGTCTCGGCGTGCCGGCCGGGAACATCCACCTGATCCTGAACGCCGGGCGCGCCGACGCCCCTGAGCTCGAGGCCGCGGAGGCGGTGCTCGCGGCCCACGGCGCCGCCACGCCGCATCGCTGGATCGCGCCCTATACGAGCGACGCGATGTGGGCCGAGCGGCGGGCCCTGCAGATGCGCGTCGCCCGGCCGGGGGACTGGATCCTGAACGCCGATGCCGACGAGCACCACGTCTATCCCGACGCGCCCGCCGCCATTGCCGCCTATTGCGAGCGGAAGGGGTACAATGCCGTCCAGGGGGTGATGATCGATCGACTCGCCGCGGACGGAACCCTCGCCCCCGTCGCCCCGGCGCCGGCCTTGACCGCACAGTTCCCGGTCGCCGCCGAGATGGCCGTCGCGCTGTTCGGGCGCCGCCGCTCGAGCCTCGACGGGACCGTCAAGCTGATGATGCATCGCGGCGACGTGCTGCCCAGCCGCGGCGGCCACAATCCCTGGGGCGAGGGGGCCGCGCCGCGCTTTCTGGCGGGCGCGCGCCTCGCGACCTTTCCGGGTATCGAGGACCCGGCGACCCGCCTGCGCTTTCCGTTCCGCGTCGACCATTACAACTGGACCGCGCGCCGGCGCACCAGCCTCGAACGCCGTCTCGCCACCCCCGGCGTCAGCACGGCCGGCCGCGCGTTCGGCGAACAGGTGCTGGACTATCTCACCCGCCACGGGCGCATCCGACCCGAGGATGTCGCACTCGGTCCCGTTCGCCCGCCCACGGCCGGCTGGCGGCGCCGGATGCTGGCCCTGCGGCTCGCCGCGCGCCTGCGGCACCGGTTTCCCCGCCCGAGGACAACGAGGAGCAAATCGGCCTCGGCGCGGCCATGACCGTGCCGGACGTCCTTGTCGTGGTGCGCGAGGCCGGCGCGCGCCCGGCGGAGCTGGAGGCCGTGGCGATCGTCCACGAAGTGCGCTTCGCCGCAGGATGAAGATCGGCGCCGGATCCGGCCGGCGCTGAACGCTCCACCCCGGCCGCGCCTGGCGACGGCAGGCATCCGGGGATGCCGATTATCACGTGGCGCCTCCCGCTCGGCGTCGATCTCCATCCTCATGTAGCACTCCAGGCGCAGCCGCGGCTCTTCGCCTTGCCGCAACAGGTACGCCATCTGCGCCCGCACTCCGCAGGTCCGAGGCCCCGCCCCGTCGGATCGTCTTCACCACCGCCCACAGACGGCCCCGGCATCCCACCGCTCGCATGCCGAGCCCATCCGCGCCGGCGCGGCGTCCTGGTCGGTCGCCTCGACCCACGTCCCGCCCTGCATCCGGCGGCGTTTCCAATCGGGCGAAGCAGGGGCGTCGGGCCGTCCGATTTCAAATGTTCTACATTTGAATATATCCTGCCAACCGACCGTCGGCCCGACCCCTTCTGTTTTTTCCTCCGGGCACCAAGACACGCCGCACCGGGAAATCCCGACGGAGAGACGCCTCAAGAAAGCGAAGCAGTCGCGATGCCGCTCGATAGGCCCGGAGCGAACCGCACAGAGCGAAATCGATGGTCGATCAGGCGTCAGGCTGTCAGCCGTCCAAACCTTGTCCTCACCGAGTTCCTGAGAAATCCGCAGGAGGCTACAAGCGCCTTGGGAGAGGATCCGAGGGGAACCGTCGTATTCCGATCGACACGGGCGGCCCTCGGTCCGCCCGTGTCGTCCCCGCCCCGCTACGTCAGGAGATCGTACTCGATCACCAGGACCGGCGCCGCGCCGCCCTCGAAGGACTGGGCCTTCCTGACGCCGCTTTCGTCCTCGATGACGAAGGCGATGTCGTCGGACGTCCCGAGATCGTCCTGCCATTCGACCAGGAAGTCCTCGAGCATGTCGGAGAAGTCCGCGGTCCTGAACACCTCGCCCGCGCCCGGCACGTCGCCGTCCGACCACTCGACGAAGTCGAACCGGTCGCGATCCATCGGCGTGTTGCCGGAGGAGAAGGTGGCGGCCGAGATCGAGTCCTCCAGGGCGATCCTGGCCTCGACGGTTCCGCTGCTGCCCCCGTTCGAGCGCGCCGTGAACTCGATATAGGCATCGGTGATATCCACGCCCTCGAGGCTCTCGAGGTCGAGATCGGTGAACCTCAGCCCGATGTCGCGTCCGCCGTCGCCCAGCTCGAGATCGGTCTTGCCGAGATTGACGCTGCCGCCATTCGCGTTCTGGTCGGTATCGTCGCTGCCCGCGACGATCGCCCTGCGGAGGACGCCGTCCTCGCCGGTGCCCGGATCCACGGGATCGTCCGGCTCGCCCTCGACAAAGGCGGAGTCCGAGACGTTGACCCCCGGCGCCCCGCCCTTGAAGGCCTCCCAGTAGTCGATGTGGTAGCCTTGGCTGCGGCCGGCGATCTGGACGTGGTAGAGTCCCGCCTCCTCGATCTCGACCTGCAGGGACGGGTCGCCGGTCGATCCGTCGACCTTGTTGGCGAAGCCCCAGCTACCGTTGTTCGGCCCGCCGAAGATCTTGGCGAAGTCCCCCGAACCCTGATGCAGCGAGTTCCCGCTGTTCATGACCAGGTAATCGGTGAGCTCCCCGCCCGACCCCTCCTCGAAGAAGTTGAACAGAAGGTCGTTCTGCTGGTCGCTCGCCTCCTCGCCGTCGCGCGCCACGCGGAAGCGGAAGTTGTAGGTGCCGGTTTCCCCTTCGGGCACGTAGATCGTGTAGTCGAGGATCTCGCTCTCGATCACGCCGTTGATCGCCGTGCTCGAGGAGGAGCCGTAGAGGTAGTAGCCGTCGCCCTGGAAGCCCGCCTGATGGCCGTCCGCGTCCGGGGCGTCCTCGAAGTTCCACTTGCCGGCCGGATCGGACCCGCCATTGGCGTCCGCATCCTCGATCTGCACCTTGAAGCGCGCGTTCGAACCCGATCCGATGAGCTGGTAGTACCCGTCGGTTCCGGCTCCCGGCGTCCCGCCGCCGCCGCCGGCGACGGGCGTTCCGGTCGGGTTGGTGAGATAGACCCGGTCCACCGCCCCGAGGGGCGTGCCGTCGGAGGCCACGGCCGCGGCCGCGACCACCATCGGCGCCGTGTCGAAGCCGGAGGTGAAGGCGGTTCCGCCGAAGGACTGTCCGCCGGAATTCGGGCTGTCGTAGTCGAAGGCATCCGCCGCGACGGTGGCCGTGCCGTCGGCGCCGATCGTCACGTCCACGCTCTGGAAGTCGGCGGCGTTGCTTACCGGGAATTCCGGATGCGCCGCCGCGAGCCGGTCGTCGACCAGATCCGCCACACCGTTGTTGGTGTTGGTGACCGGATTGACCCCGCGGCTCAGGGTGACGCGGACCGCCTCGCCCGGCGTGCCGGTGACGACGATCTCCGGCACCGTGCCGCCGTAGGTTCCGGCCTCGTCGGAGGCGAACCCGTTGACGGTCAGGGCCACCTCCGCCCCGGTGCGGTTCTGCACCGCGGTGCCGACGCTGCCGGCCTGGCTGCCCTCGCCGCCGAGATAGCCCGTGGCATAGGTGCCGTCGTCGAACTTCACGGTGAAGGCCGAGCCGATGAGCTCCGCGCCCGACACGCCGCCGACATCCCAGCCGTTGACCGCGCCCGAGTCGACCCCGCTCGCGCCGTTCTTGTCGAGGCCGGCGATCGAGTTCGGGTCCATGTCGCCGGAGAAGCCGACCACTTCGCCCTTGTCGAAGCCGGCGCCGTCGAACTTCAGCAGCAGCCCGCGCCAGCCGCCCGAAGAGGCGAGGCCGGTGCCGGTGTCGTTCGCCAGCGGGTCCGCGCCCGGCAGGAAGTAGGTCTGGGCGTCATCGACCTCGAAGAAGGCCCCGGTGCCACCGGCGCCGCTGTTCACGCCGAACTCCTTGGCGGCGTTGTCGCCGCCCGAGCCGTCGTGGTCGACCACCGAGTCGCCGTAGAGGGCGTTGCGGAAGTCGAGGAACACGGCCGCGATCTGCTTGTCGCCGGTATTCTCGATCTGGAAGGAGTTCCCGCCGTAGTTCGAGGCGGTGACCGAGTTGTTGCCCTCCATGACGCGGAGCTCCGCGCTGCCGATCGCGCCCGCACCGTAGCTCGCACCGCTGTCGACGTCGTCGAGATCCTGCAAGATCGCGCGCGCCTCGGTCGGATCCGCCGGCGGATCGACCGGGTCGGGACTACCGTCGGCGAGCCGGACGCTCTCGACCCCGACGGTGAAGGCGTCGCCGCCGCCGTAATCGGTCGAGGTCACGCCGAAGGCCGGATCGATGTCGAGATCGCCCGCCATCCATTCCGCCATCGCCGAGCCGGCGAGCGGGGAGACCGTGCCGACGGTGCCGGTCGCCAGGCTGGTGCCGGTCTCGTCGAGAAGGTCGTAGAACCCCGTCAACGTGCCCGCGGACATGTCGGCCTGGACCGTGAGCTTCACCTGGGCGAAGTCGGTCGCGCCCACCCCGGCGGGATAGGGGATCTTCACGTCGCCGCTACCCGGGAAGCTGCCGCGTCCGGAAATCTCGAAGCCGTTGCCGGGATTGCCGGTGACGAGCTTGAAGAAGTCCCCGGCGGTGCCCCCCGAGGCGCCGTCGGCCCCCGTGAGCGAGATCAGCAGCCCGTATTGCGAGAAGGTCGCGAGCGCGCTGCCGCCATAGACCGGATTGTCGAAGACGCCCTCGAAGCTGAAGTCGTTGTCGACATCGGCGAGGAAGGTGAAGGCCTTCTGTCCGCTATGGGTGTCGGGATTGGCGGTCTGGAACTGCAGCCGCCCGCCCGTGACCAGGGCCCCGCCATTGGTGGCGTAGTCGAGCTCGGCCGAACCGTCCGCGGTCTGCGCCGCCCCGGTGAAGCCGGCCGCGAAGGGCGAGGTGCCGTCCGCGAAGGTGGTGAAGTCGATCACGACCTCGCCCACCGTTCCGAGAACGACGCCGGCATTGCCCGCGTCGTAGGCGGCCCGATCGTCGAGATTGGCGATGCCGTCGCCGTCGATGTCGCCGTCGGCGCTGTTGACGAGGCCGTCCCCGTCGAGATTGGCCGCGAGCTCCTTCGTGGCATCGTAGCCGGTCGGGGTTTCCCCGCCCGTGTCGCCGCCGTCGAACGCGATCGTCAGCGATCCGGACACGCCCGCATTGCCGTTCGGCTGCGCGGCGAGATCCGCGATCTCGCCGGCCTCGAGCGTGACCCCGATCTCGAGCGCCTCCGCCCAGCCGCCCGAGGGCGCCGCGATCTCGTATTGCGCCACGCCGCCGGAGAAGCCGGTAAAGGCGATCTCCGCCGCCGCCGGGAAGCCGCCCACGGTGAGCGTCAGATCCTCGGCCCCCAGCGTGGTCGCGTCGATGCCGCTCGCATCGCTCAGCGCGATGTCGACCAGGATCGGCGCTCCGGCCTCCGTCGGGTTGGTCAGCGTCATCACCGCCACCGGCGCCTCGGTATCCGGCGCGACGACGGTCCCGCCGCCGACGATCTCGATGGCGTTGACGATCGGGTTGTCGGCGAGATCCTTCAGGAACTCGAGGTTCAGGACCCCGTCCTCGACGGTGACCTCGTACTCCCGCACCTCGACGCTCATGGCGTCGCCGTCCGCGGCGGCGTCGATGTCGTCGAACGCCGCCGGGACAATCCCCTCGACCGACACGTCGAACGAGCGATCGCCGGGCGAGCCGTTCCCGCTGAACAGCTCGGCAAGATAGAGCCGCACCGTGTACTGGCCGTTGCCCGCCAGATCCGTGACCGGGATGTTGTAGGAGAACGGCTGGTCGCTCGACCGCGCGGTGTCGAGCACGGCTTCCGGCACGCCGGACGGGATCGCGGCGAGGTCGCCGCTGTAGCCCTGCGTGTCGCCCCGGTCCTGAACGACCTCGAGATACGGGCTGTTCGGGTTTCCGTTGCCGTCCGCGAGCCAGTTCGGACCGCCATCGGTCGCGGCCACCTCCGGGCCGAAGGCGTTGATCCGCAGCAGGACGGAGGGTTCGGTCGGCGTGTCCGCCTCCCCGACCTCGACGGTGAAGAGGACCGGGTTGGCGCTCTGCAGCGTGCCGTCGCTTGCGCGGACGGCGATCTGGTAGCTGCCTTCGGCGACGTCGTCCGCCACCTCGAGCAGGCTGCCGTTCAGCGCGATGCCGGCGGGCAGCGGAGTGCCGTCGGCGAGCGTCACGTCGAGCGCGACCTCGTCGCCGGCATCCGGGTCGGACAGGGTCAGCGTCGAGAGGTCGACGCTTCCCGCCGTGCCGGCATCGAGGCTCAGATCCCCGACCGCGCCCGCCACGACCGGCGCCTCGTTCACGCCCGAAACGCTGACCGCGATGCTGGAGGTCGTCTGCGCGGTGCCGTCGCTCGCCGACACGACGACGTCGTAGACGTTGTCGCCCCCGGCATCGCCCGGCGCCTCGAAGTCCGGCGCCGCGAGGAAGCTGAGCGCCCCGGTCTCGGCGTCGATGGCGAAGAGCGCGGCATCCGCCCCCCCGTCGATCGCGAAGCGCACGTCGCCCCCTTCGGGATCGGTCGCCTCGATCGTGCCGATCGCGGTGGCGTTCTCGTCCACCGTGAAGGCCGTGGGGCTCGTCACCTCCGGCGGCAGGTCGGCGGAGGCCGTCACCAGCTGCACGTTCGAGAACGTCCCCGTGGCCGTGCCGTCCGCATCGTCGTCGTTGATGAAGACGAGGTGGCCGAAGGTCTGTCCGGCCCATTCGTCGAGCGCGATCTCGAAGGTGACCGTTCCGTCGGCGAGCTCGTAGGTCCGGAAGTCCTGACGGGCGTAGTTGCTCCAGTTCTGGCTGCCGGCGAGCTGGAAGATCGCCTGCGTCGAGGTTTCGAAGCGGTTGTTGGTCTCGAGGCCGATCCCCATGATCTCGCCGATCTCGGAGGCCTGGAACTCGAAGCGGAGCACGTCGCCCGTTTCCACCGTATGACCGCCGGGCAGCGCCACCTTCTTCCAGGTGTTCCCCGAAAGCGTGAGCGAGGTCTCGGTCGCCGTGAAGGCCGTCGGGTCCTCGTCCTGGTTGGCGTAGGAGTTGATGTCGAGCGCGGTGAAGTCGATGCCGACGGGGCCCGAGGGCGTGTCCGTCCCCTCGACGGCGACGGTGACCGTGGCGGTCGCGGTGCCGCCGCGCGGATCGGAGACCGTGTAGTCGAACGACGCGGTCCCGGTGAAGCCCGCCTCGGGCACGAAGGCGATCTGGCCGTCCTCGTAGACGACGGTGCCGCCCGTGGCGTTGCCGACGCCGGTCAGCGTCAGGGCATCCCCGTCCGGATCGCCGTCATTGCCCAGGAGCTGGGCGGGCGTCAGGAAGAGCGGCGTGCCGGCCTCCGCCTCGAAGCTGTCGTCGACCGGTTCGGGATCGATATTGACCACGAGGTCCACGCTGGCCGTGCTGGTCCCGCCGAACGCGTCCTCGATCGTGTAGTCGAAGCTCGCATCGCCGGCATAGCCCGCCTCCGGGGTGAAGTAGATCAGCCCGTCCTCGAAGCGAACGCTTCCGCCCACGGCGTTGCCCACGGAGGCGATCGAGAGATCGTCGCCCTCGGGGTCGCTGTCGTTGCCCAGGAGCGTCGCCGGATCGATCACCGCCGTCTGGCCGCCCTCGACCGCGAGGCCCGTGTCGTCCACCGCCACCGGGGCGGCATTGGTCACGGACTTCTGCACGATCTGCACGTTCGAGAAGCTGCTCGTTGCCGCCGCCCTCGCGTCGTCGTCGTTCATGAAGACGAGTTGGGTGAAGGTCTGGCCGGCCCAGTCGCCCAGCGGGATCTCGATCGTGACCGCGCCGTCGGCGCTCTGGTATCCCGAATAGCCCTGCTCGGCATAGGCCGACCAGGTCTGCGAGCCGGCGAACTGGAACAGGACCTGGTTCGCCGTGGAGCGGTAGGAATTGTCGGAGTCGAGGCCGATGCCCATGATCTCGCCGATCCGTCCCGCCTCGAAGGTGAAGCGCAGGACGGTGTCGGCGCCGACCGTGAGCGGCTCCGCCAGGGCGAGTTTCTTCCAGGTGTTCCCGGACAGCTCGAGCGTCGCACCGCCATTCGTGACGGTGGCACCGTTCGCGGTGATGTCCTGATCGTCGTAGGACGAGAGCGCCCCCGCCTCGAACAGGATGTCGGTCACCCCGGCGCCCGGCTCCGCATCCGAGAGGACGTCCACCGCGACGCTGATCGTGGTTTCCGCGCCGAGCGCGTCGGCGATCGTGTAGTCGAAGCTCGCCGAGCCGACATAGCCGGTCTGGGGCTGGAAGCTGATCTGGCCCTCCTCGAAGGAAACGCTGCCGCCGACCGCGTTGGAGACGCCGACGAAGGTCAGGGCGTGGCCGTCGGCATCGCTGTCGTTGGCCGTGAGATCCGCGGGCAGCAGCGTCAGCACGTCGCCGGTCGTCACCTCGAAGCTTTCGGTCACGGCCTCCGGTGCGGTGTTGACCTCGATCGACACCGTCGCGGTCGCGCTGCCGCCACGGCCGTCGGTCAGGACGTAGTCGAAGCCCGCCTGCCCCGTGAAGCCCGCCTCGGGCACGAAGGAAACGACGCCGCCCGAAAGGGTCGCCGTGCCGCCGGAGGCACCGCCGACGCTGAGGATCGCCAGATCGTCGCCGTCGGCGTCGCTGTCGTTGCCGGTGAGGTCGGCCGCGGTGAGCGTCAGGGTCTCCCCGCCCGCGATCGCGAAGCTGTCATCCGCCGCGACCGGATCGGTGTTGACCTCCGTCCGGATGACGATCTCGACATTGGAGAAGGTCGCGTTGGCCCCGGCCACGTCGGCCCCGTCGGCGTCGCTGAAGACCACGAGGTGGTCGAAGGACCGCCCGGCGAGATCCGCCAGCGAGATCTCGTAGGTCTTCACCCCGTTGGAGACGTCGTAATCGTTGAAGTCCTGGACCGAATAGCGGTCCCAGCGATCCTGCCCACCGAGCTGGAACAGCGAGTCCGCGCTGCCGTTGAAGTCGTTGTCGTCGTCCAGACCGATGCCGATGATCTCGCCCTCGAAGCTCGAGGAAAGCTGGAAGCGCAGCACGGAATCCGCCGACACCGTGAAGCCCTCGGGCAGCGCCACCTTCTTCCAGGTGTTTCCGGTGAAGGCGATCGTCGCGCCGCCGTCCTGCACCTCGAAGCCGTTCGGGTCGCGGTCCTGATCGGCGTAGGAGCTGAGCGGTCCGGAGAAGTCGATGGCGACCACCGACGGATCGCTCGGCGTCTCGACCTCGACCGTGACCGTCGCGGTCGAGATGGCGCCGCCCGCGTCGGCCACGTCGTAGGTGAAGCTCGTCGTGCCGGCGAAGCCCGTGGCCGGGGTGAAGACCACGTCGTCGCCCGTCAGCGTGACGCTGCCCTCCGCGGCATCGGGCCCCGTGACCGCGACGATCGTCAGCGCTGTTCCTTCCGGATCGCTGTCGTTGGCCAGGAGATCGGCCGCGATGATCGTCAGCGGCGTATCCACCTCCACCGTCACCGTATCGTCTCCCGCCAGCGGCGCCAGGTTCGCGACTGCCTCGACGGTGACGGAAACGGTCGCGGTCGAGGTCGCGCCGCCCGCGTCGGCCACGTCGTAGGTGAAGCTCGTCGCGCCGACGAAGCCCGCGGCCGGGGTGAAGACCACGCCGTCGCCCGTCAGCGTGACGCTGCCTTCCGCGGCATCGGGCCCCGTGACCGCGACGATCGTGAGCGGATCGCCGTCGGGATCGCCGTCATTGGCCAGAAGCTCGGCCGCGATGATCGTCAGCGGCGTGTCCATTGTCGCCCGCACCGCGTCGTCGGCCGGCTCGGGGGGCCGGTTCTCCGCCGGCTCCGCGCCCACGATCCGCACGCCGGAGAAGACCGCGTTGGTCGAGGCGTTCCGGTCGTCATCCGCGAAGAAGAGCAGGTGGCTGAAGGTCTGGCCGATCCAGTCGTCGAGCGGGATCTCGAGCGTCACCGGGCCGTCGCCGGCCTCGTAATCGTTGAAGTCCTGCCGGCTGTACTGCCAGGCATCGCTGCCGCCCAGCTGGAAGAAGGGCTGGCCGTTCTGACGGTGGTTGTTGTCGGTCTCGAGCCCGATCCCGACGATCTCGCCCGTATCCGCGGAGGAGAAGTCGAAGGCGAGCGTCATGCCTTCCTCGACGGTCAGGGGCGCATCCAGAAGGAGGCGCTTCCAGGTGTTGCCATCGAGGGTCAGCGTGTCGCCACCGCCGGAGATCGTGGCACCGTCCGGCGTCTTGTCCTGATCGTCATAGGACGAGAGCGCGGCGGCCGCGAAGGTGATCGCGGTCTCCGCATCCGTCTCGGGCGCCAGCGTGAGCCTGAGGTCGCCGCCCTCGTCGGTGGCTCGGACCCTGGCCGGATCGATGTCGCCCTCCAGGGTGATCGTGTAATCGGCGACGTCGTCGCCGTCGTCGCTGATGCCGATGATGGCCGAGCCGCTTTCGCGGCTGACGATCTTCGCGCCGGCGCCGCCCTCGACGACGATCTGGTCGTCCTCGCCGAAATCCTCGAAGCTGTCGCCGTCCAGCGCCGCCCCGGCGCCGGTCACGGTATCGGACCCGCCCCCCAGCTTGACGCTGTGCCGGCCGGTCCCGGCAGTGACCACGTTGTCCCCGTCGTTCAGCGTGACGCTGGCATTGTCGGTGCCGTTGCCCGACAGGTCGAGGTTCTCGTAGCCCGGATCGCTCAGATCGAGCGCGCCCGCGCCGTCGAACACCACGGTGTCGACTTCGTCGGTCGGCGCCGGCGGCGTCGCCGGGTCGGTCACCTCGATCACCGACGCGATGTCGATCGTCACGGTCTGCGTGGCCGTGCCGCCCGCGCCGTCGGACACGGTGTAGTCGAAGGACGCAGCCCCCGTCGCATCCGTGGCCGGCGTGAAGGTGACCACGCCGCCCGCGAGCGCGACGGTCCCGTTCACGGCGTTGCCGACCGAGGCGACGCTCAGCGTGTCGCCATCGGCATCGGTGTCGCCGTCGAGCAGCGTCGCGACCTGGATCTCCAGCGGCTGGTTCCTGCGGGCCGCGAAGCTTTCGGCATCGGCGACCGGATCGGCGTTCTCCTCGTCGATCTCGCCGTCCTGATCGTTGTCCTTGCCGTCGTTGATCTCCGGCGCGCCCGGATAGATCGTGGCGTCGCCGTCATCGGCATCGCCCGCCACGTCGGAGGTGTCCGCGGGCGGCGTGTAGGCGGTGACGTTGGTCGCGGCGTCGTCCACGCCGTAGCCGTCCCCGTCGGCATCCAGGAACCAGGTATAGGGGCCGTCGATCCCGTCGACGACCAGCGTCGCGGTGTTCGCCGTGGATCCGCCCTGATTGTCGATCACGTCGTAGCTGACGGTGATCGTCGCGCTTTCCCCGAGGGCAAGTGCCGCGGCGAACTGCGCCGGGTCGATCGTCAGGACGGACTCCGCCTGGGCATGGGCCACGGCGTTTCCGAACGCGTCCTCCACCACGAGATTGGCCACTTCGAGCGTGCCGCCATCGCTGTCAGCCGCCCCCTGCAGGAGGTTGATCGCGACCGGCGTCGCATCCTCGACGACGCGGCCCGCATCGATCGGCGCCGTCGTCGGCGCGTCGTTGGCCGTGTCGGGGATCGTCACCGACAGGTCCGCGGAGGCGTCCGGGGTCGCGCCGACCTCGATGTCGTCCACGGTCACGGAAACGTCGAGCGTGCCGCCGGCGACCGTGTCGAGGGAGATCCCGGCGCGGAGATGCAGCTCGGGGCCGGTGACGGTCTCCACGATCTCGAACAGCGCCGCGTCCGTCCCGACGAGCGCGAGGTCGTTGGTACCGAGCGCGTCGTCGGTCACCACGATGTCGCCCACCTTGATGGAGGCGGTGGTGTCGGCATCCTCGGCGATCTCGCTCACGACGTTCTCGAGCGTGACGCCCGGCGCCTCGTTGACGTCGGCGACAGCGAGGGAGAAGTCGGCCGTCGCGTCGGGGCTCGTCCCGACTTCGGGATCGTCGACGGCGACCGTGACGTCGAGCTGCGCGAGCGTCTCGAAATCGAGCGATGTGCCCGCCGCGAGATGCAGCTCGGCACCCGTTTCGGTCTCCACGATCTCGAACAGCGCCGCGTCCGTCCCGGCGAGGCTCAGCGCGTTGCTGCCCAGACCGTCATCGCCTACCGCGATGTCGGCCACCTTGATGGAAGCGGTGGTATCCGCGTTCTCCGCGATCTCGGTGAGGACCGGCGCGAGGCTGACGGTCGGCACCTGGTTGGCGACCTCCGGCCCCTTGATCTCGAGATAGTCCCATTCGCCGGTGAAACGGTTGCCGGCAGCGCTGCCCCAGTCGGTGATCGAGACGCCGTAGGCGACGCCGCCGGTGCCCCCGGTCAGCGGGTTGTTGCCCTCCAGCGCGGCGGCGAGCGATCCGGTGATCTCGCGCGGATCCATGGTGATCGTGGCGAGCTCGCCGTCGGACGCGTCGAGGAACACGGCCGTGCCGGTGAGGGTCGGGGTCGCGCCGGACTTGTCGACATCGATGCGGAACACGACCGAGGCCACGGTGGCCGGATCCACCGGCGGCGTGTGGTCCTGAACCAGGATGTTGGTCTCCTTGATGCCGGTCAGGCTGTTCTCCTGCGCGAGCTGCAGGCGCGGCGTTGCGCCAAAGCCGCCATAGACGAACTTCACGTAATCGTCGGTACCGCCGGCCCCGAGCGTGATGCCGAAGGAGGCGTACTGGCCGGGCGCGGTGCCGAGCCAGCCGCCCTGGATCCGGCCTTCGACGGTGAAGCTGTCGACGCCGGACACATCGGCCGCGGATTGGTAATTGTCCTTGATCGTGTTGTCGGCGCCGGTTCCGGTGCCGTAGACGTCGGTCTCGCTCGACTCGATCTTGAGCGCGCCGCCCTCGATGAGGCTCTTGGCCTCCGTGGTGCGGTCGCCGTAGGGATCGGTTTCCGACGCGCCCGCCGGATCGAAGCCCGGATTGGCCAGCACGCCGGTGAAGCCCGCCTCGGGGCCGAAAAGATCGGTCGTGTC
This sequence comes from uncultured Jannaschia sp., assembly GCF_947494025.1. Classification (GTDB taxonomy): domain Bacteria; phylum Pseudomonadota; class Alphaproteobacteria; order Rhodobacterales; family Rhodobacteraceae; genus Jannaschia. The sequence continues at coordinate 42,673 of NZ_CANLTQ010000010.1, read as the reverse complement.
GGTGTCGAAGTCCTGACGGAACGACACGTTCGGCCCCAGCACTTTCGCCATGCCGTTCGCACCGTCATAGGCGAACGGGTCGTCGGTGTTGCCGATGCCGTCGCCGTCGATATCGTCCGGATCCGTGCCGTCATCCTCGAGCACGGTGCCGCTTGCCGTGGCGACGCCGAGCGTCACGGGCGTCGGCGCGGCGGACAGGTCCGTGGCGCCGGTCAGCGTGATCGCGACCGTATCGTCGCCGTCATCCGTCTCGTCGTCCGTGACCGCCACCTGCAGGATTCCGGCGCCGTCCGCGAAGGTCACGATCTGGGTCAGGCCCGTGGCATCCGCGGTGTCGTAGCGCACCTCCACATCGCCGGAGAACGCCGTGTCGAGGCTCAGCGCGAAGTCGAGCGTCGCGCCCTCGGCCTCCGTCACCGGATCGGCATCGGCGATCGCGAGCGTCAGCTCGGAGACCGGCGCGCTCTCGACCACCGCGCGCAGCGTCACGCTGGTCGGGGCGCCGCCCTGGTTCAGCCAGAGCGTGTAGGTCCCCGCCGGCAAGGTGCCATCGAAGCCCTGATAGGACGCGGGCTGACGCGGGTCGCCGCTTTCCCCGCTCGCCAGAAGCGGCAGCAGGTCGTTGCCCAGAAGCCCGTCGCCGTAGACGAGGCCGGTCAGCAGATCGCCCCCGCCGGCATCGGGCTGGCCGGTCGCCGGATCGACGGTGACCGCCGTCCCCTCCTGCAGGCCCATGAAGGCCTGGCGCGTGTCCTCCGTGGTGGCGTAGCCGTCGAGGAACAGCGCGCTCAACACCGTGCCCTCCGGCACCTCGAAGGTGATGTAGTCGCGGTCGCGGCCGCCCGCCGCGTCGTCGCCCTGCTGCGTGGCGTAGAGGAGGTTCTCGCCGGTCTGCATGGTGCCGATGTCGCTGGGCGCCAGACGGTCGTCGGAATAATCGCCCGCCACGACCGGGTCGGCGCCACCGGCGCCGTCGAGATCGTGGCTGTCGGCCGGGTCGTCCTCGAGGATCGTGGCGCTGGCCGTGCTTGCGGCGGGATCGACGCTGTATCCGGCGGTCGGGACCGAGGCGATCTCGACCGAGACGGACTCCACCCCGTTCCAGCGCGCGTCGCGCGGAACTGCGACCTCGAAGCTTGCCACGCCGTCCGCGAAGCTCAGCGTTTCGACCGAGGCGACCCCGTCGACCGACAACTCCACCTCCACATCGCCCGATACCGTGGCGTCGCTCAGCGAGACCTGGAAGGCGAGGGTCTGGTCGCCGGCATCGCCGTCCTCGACCACCTCGCCCGGACCGGCGATCGAGACGAGGATGTCGGAGGAGATCGCGACCGCCTCGACGATCTCGATGCCGTTCACCTTGGGATTCTCGATCGCGGTCGGCTCCTCGTGCAGGAAGCTGAGCGCGAGATCGGTGTCGCCCTCGCCCTGCGTCACCAGGAAGGTGCGCTTGCGGGCGACGCCCAGCGTGCTGTCGCCCTCGGCATAGGGGTTGATGTCCGCGAATTCCGTTGGAACGGTCCCGTTGACGGCGACGTCGAACTGGCGCGGCCCTTTCGTCGTGATGCCGTTCCAGTTCTCGGTGTAGTAGACGGTGACGTAGTAGGATTTCCCGCCCTCGACCGGGAAGGTGTATTCCAGCGGCGTCCCGTTGGCGTTGTTGTCGCCGCGCTCGTGGAAGAAGATGGCCTCCGGCGTCATGGATCCGTCGACATTGGAATTCGGGTTCTCGCCCGCGACGAGGATCTCCGCCGCGCTGTCCGTGGCGGTCCCGCTATAAGTGTCGTTGCCGTCGATCGAGGTGATGTAGCCGCTCGGCGCGGCTTCGGTGTCGGCTTCCCAAGCGGGTCCGCCGTCGAGCGCGGCGACGGTGCCGCCGCCGGCGTTGACGCGGTAAAGGACAGTGCCGGGTTCGAATTCGTTCACAGGTTCTTCCTCGAAGAGCAATGTCGCGCCGGCCGCCTCGCCGCCGGCATTGTTGTTCGGCGCCGTGGCGAGGTCGGTTACCGCCCCGCCGGTCACCGTTGCGGTGTAGTCGCCTTCGGCCCAGCCGCCGGCCGGGGCCGCGAAGGTGTAGGTCGCGGTGTTCGTGTCGGCATCGAAGCTCGCCGAGGCCGAAGCCGCCGCGCTCGGGCCGTCGAGGGCCACGTCGGTGGCGTCGATGGAGGCCGGGTCGACATCCGACGCGTCGGCATAGACCACCGTCGCCACGATCGGGTCGGAGCCCGAGTCCGGCAGGGCCAGGTCGATCGTCGCCGTCGGACCCGCGGTATCGACCGCCGGCTCTTCGGAATGTTGCGGCGAGGAAACTTTCAGGAAGTCCCAGCTCGCCGCGAAGCTTCCGAAGCCGGTGCCGAAATCCGTCGAGGTGACCCCGACATCGACCGCGCCCGCCTCGATCGCGGCCAGCACCGTCGCCGGGACCGGCTGCGGGGCGGCGGTGGCGAAGCCCGGCGTCGCTTCGGGACGGACCCCGCCCAGGACCCCGCCCGCATCGTCGTAGAAGGTCACGATCTGCGCGATCTCGCCCGACGGCTTGTCGATGCGCAGCGACAGCTCCACCGTGGCGATGTCGAACAGGCCGAAGGCCGTGCCGCCATTCGCGACGGCGGCGTCCGACATGACGTCGAGTAGGGACTTCTGGTCGATGGAGGTCTGCGACCACATCTGCGCGCCGTTGCCGCCACCGCCGCCGAAGATCAGCTTGACGAAGTTGTCGGGCGCCTGCGCGTTGGCGCCGGGGATCGCGAGGATGATGCCCTGCTGGGCGTAGTTCGGCACGACCGCGCCCGCGACGCCCTGCGCGGCGAGCACTTCGGGCGTGAACGGGTTGCTGAACTGCGTGGTCACATAGACCTCGTCGAGCGACGCGTCCGACAGGTCGATCTCGCGCACGAAGTCGTTCTTGCTGGCCACCGGATCCCCGGAGGACAGGTCGCCGTTCGACGTGTTGACGACGAGCTTGCCGCCCGCGACCTCGGTCACGACCGAGCCGTCGAGCGCGCCGGCCCCGCCGACCACGTCGTCGAACCCGCCCTCGGCGAGCGGCGTGCCCGCCGTCTCGAAGTCGAGCTCCAGCAGCGTGCCGCCGGCCGGAACCTGCAGGCTGGCGTCGCTCGGGTCGATCGTGACGGTGGCCGCGGCGTCCGCGATCACCGCGTCGCCCGACGCGTTCGAGACGCCGGTGATCGACACCGCGAAGGATTCCGCCGCCTCCTCGGCGTCGTCGTCCACGATCGGGATCATGACGGTCGCCGACCTCGCCCCCGCGGGAATGGTGATCTGGTCCGCCGGCACGGGGTCGCCGTAATCCTCCGTCGAGGCGCTGCCCGGCGTCAGGATGTAGTCGATCGTCACGTCCTCGCTGTCGTCGCCGATGCGGGAGAAGGTGACCGCGACGGCGTCGCCCTCGGCGGCACGCGCATCCACGACCGAAACGGTCGGCGGCAGGTCGGCGGGCACCGCGTCGTAGACGACGATCGCGTTCCATCCGGGCTCGCCCGTGTCGTCATCGACATCGATGACGATCTGGCCGTCGGTGACGGTCACGGTCTTGGTGATCATCGTCGGCGTGTCGGCGCCGCCCGCTTCGGTGAAGGCGTCGAAGTTCAGCTCCCACGTCTCGCCGTTGATCGTGTAGTCGCCCTGCCGGTTGCCGCCGGACGTGTGGTAGAGTTCCGCGAACCAGAGCTCGACCACATAGGTGCCGTTCTCGATCGGATAGGTCGCGGTGAAGGACTTGTTGCCCGAGTCGCGATAGGTGTGCAGCGCCGATCCGTCGAGCGCCGGGTTCGACCCGGTCCCGCCGAGCAGGCCGTCGATGTTGCTGCCGGTCTTCGAGTTCGGGCTGTAATAGGACGGGTCGTCGGCCTCGAGGTCGATGCCGAGGATCGTGTCGTTCGTGATCGCGCCGCCATAGGTGTTGTCGTCATCGCCATCGAGCGCGGCGGTGCCGTTCGTCGTCGGGCCCACGTTGATCGCCAGCGCCACCTCGCCCCGGATCAGGGAATCGAGGTTCGGTTCGAGGATGAAGGCCCCCGAGGCCGCGCCGGTGGCGTTGCCGGCCGCGTCCCTGTAGGCGCCGCCGGCGATGCCGATCTGGCCCTCGCCCGTGGCCCAGGCATTGCCCTCGGCGGTCAGCGTGTATTGCAGCGTGGCGGTCTTGCCCCCGGCCGACAACGTCACCTGCGGCGCCGAGACGGTGTCCGGCACGATCCCGGAGAAGACGAGCTCGGAGCCGTCGAGATCGCCGAAATCCGCGGTGGCGAACCCGGTCTCGTCGCTCAGGATCACAGTCGCGATACGCTCCCCGTCCTGGACGCTCTGCGGGTTGTCGACCTCGATGGAGACGATCTGCGGCGCGGTCCCGTCGGCGGGCGGCGTGACCTCGCCGCCGACCTTGTAGAGCGCGAGCCCGGACAGCTTCGGTTGGTCGACACCGCCGGCGCCGGCCCGTGCATCGAAGTCGATGGTGAAGGCGCCGTCGGTCACCTCCACGAGGAAGCTGATCTTCACCTCCTTGAGCGGCTGGCCGCCCGACGCCTCCCAGAGGTCGAAATCGTCGGCCACGGTCTCGCCCTCGGCCACGATGTCCCAGACGCGGTCGCCCTTGTCGAAGGAGCTCGATCCGCTGACGCCGTGGTAGATCTCGGCCATGTAGAGGTCGACGCGGTAGGTGCCGTCCTCGGGCACCGGGATCTGGTAGCCGTAATAATCCTCGTTCGAGGACCGCTCGACCCAGTGCAGCTCGTCGAGCGCGTCGGCGCCGAAATCCGCGACCTGCGTCTGGCTCAGCGTGCCCTGGAAGATCTTCGACCCGCCGCCGCCGCCGGAGCCCGAGGTGACGTAGTTCGCCGCATCCGTCGGGTCTCCCGCGATCTCGACCGCCGCATCGGAATCGAAGGTGATGGTGCGCACGGCGTCGGGATCGCCTTCCTCCACGGGCTTGCCGTCGGCGTCGAAATGATAGGTGTAGGACGAAGTCCCGGTGGCGATCGCCTTGATCAGGGTTTCGCTCGGGGTGAGCGAGATCTCGAGGCCGTCATCGGTCTGCCGGAACCGGAAGACGGAGTCCCCCTCCGCGGGATCGAACTCCGCGAAATCGGGGCCGGAGAAGGTGATCTGCGCGCCGTTGACTGTCAGGATGGCCGAGCCCGCGGCGTAGGTGACGCCCGAAACCGCGTCCATCGTCGCGTCGGTCAGGACGACCCGGTCGGCTCCGGTGAAGTCGGTGATCTCGGTGCCGCCGAGGCCGGCGCTGGTGCCCAGAACGGCATCCTTCCCCTCGCCCGTCGTGATGGTGTTCTGCCCCGTGCCGACGACGATCCTGTTGTCGAGCGCGTTGCCGGTGATGGCGACGTCCCCGGTGGTGCCCGAGGCGTCGATGTTCTCGACGGCGGAGGCGAGCGTCACCGGCGCGGCGTCGCTGCCCGTCAGGACCACGGTATCCGTGCCCGAGGTTCCCTGGACGGCGTTGGCCGCCGCGGAGCTGCCGGCCTCGAATTCGTGTCCGAAGCCCTCGATCTCGATGTTGTGAAAATCGATCGCCTGCAGCGGGTTGCCGTCGCTCGTTTCGGCGACGACGCCGATCGCGGCGCCGGAGGACAATGTCGTGTCGCCGTCGCCGATCATGTGCGCTCCGGTCAGGACGTCCTGCAGGACGCCCGCCGGCAGCGTGAAGTCGCCGAGACCGATCTCGGTGAACGGGGTCTGCCCCAGCGTGTCGTCCTCGCCCAGGCGATAGAAGGCCCGCACCGCGTAGCCGTCGTCGATGTCGATCTCCAGACGCAGGTCGATCAGGCCGAGATCCGAGGCGGCGAGTCCGGGGACGGCGACCTTCGCGAGCGTCGCGTAGTTCTGGTCGCCCAGCTCGTAGCCGACCTCGAGGCCGGGCTGGCCGTCGACCTCGCCGAAGACGAGGCGCAGGAAGTTCGACTGCGTGCCGTCCCCGTAGACCATGCCGACGAGCTGGCCGTCCGCGACCGCCTGCCCGGCGACCCAGTTCTTCACCGTCACCGTGGCGACGACGCGGCCCACGTCCTCGGCCGGGCGGAACCCGGTATGGAGCGCGTCGCGGGCGGTGTTGCCCTGCCCCACCATCGTGCCCGGCACGACCTCCTTGATCTGCAGGATGGGTGCGTTGCCGCCCGGGATGACGTTGCCCGCGATGTCGTAGAGCCCGTCGGCCTGCTCGCCGGAGGCGAGAAGATCGCCCGAATTGTCGAGATAGGTGCCGGTCCGCGCGTCCTGGTTGGCGGTGGCGCCCACCTCCTGGAGGTTGTCGGTGCCGGCGCCCCCCGCGAGCGGGCCGGCCAGCGATCCCGGCCCGTCAAGGGCCGCGCCCAGAAGGCCGGTATTGCCCGCGAGCGTGCCGTTGAACTCGGTCGATTGCGGATCGAAGTCGAGCACGATCTTCTGGCCGGCCGCGAGCGCCATGCCGTTCTCGGCGCTGTACTCGAACGGGTCGTTGTACTTGTCGACGCCGTCGAGATCCCAGTCGTCGGGATCGACGATCTCCGAGCCGGCGAGCGGGACCTTGCCGTTGGCGGGTTGCAGGATCTCGATATGGACGGTGTAGCCGCCCTGGTTGTTCTGGCCGTAGACGGCCGACCAGACCGAGCCCTGGAACGGCTGGCTCAGGCCGCGCTCCGCGAAGTCGTCGCCGAGCGTGGCGAGGCCGAGCGGCTGGCCCGCGCCCTGGAACACCGCGCGGTCCGCGGCCGTGGCGTTGGTGCCGCCGGTGCTCGACATCGAGCCGTCGGCGTTGCGGCCCATGATGATCAGGTCGCCGCCGTTGTAGACGCTGGCGATGACCGCGCCGGACATCTTGACGCCGCCCTCGTCCATGATGGTCGAGGTGTACTCGGCGAGACCGTTGATGGAGCCCTTGCCGCTGTCGAGCGCGCCGTCGGTCCGGCCTGCCTCCCGGTAGTCGCCCTCGACGGGGTTCACCCAGTCGACGATGTCGGCGATGTCGGCGGGCAGGCCCGCCTGGCCGAGCAGCGTGCCGCCCGCGGGGGCCGCGCCGCCCGACGGCACCGCCATGCCGGAGCCGTCCGTGAAGGAATAGATGTCGTATTCGACGCCCGGCTCGACGGCGAGGACCTTCTTCGTCAGGTCGCCGGTGCCGACCGCCCCCGAATTCGCCTCGACCTCGGTCATCCAGGCCGTCACCTGAGCGTGGTCGTCGCTGCCCTCGCCATAGCTCGACTGGTTCGAGACCAGCAGATAGGCGTCGTCCGTGCCGCCCTTGGGCGAGAACAGCAGGCCCGCCTTCGCGCCCTCGGCCCGGGTCGGGTTCGGGTGGCCGCCATAAACGTAGGTCAGGCCGTCGGGGCCCGTATAGGTGGCGACCGGACCGTTGCCGCCCACCGACAGGGCGCCGCCGTCGAGGTCGTCCGACCGGGTGATCTCGTGGAAATTGTCGTTGTTCGACGGGTTCCAGTTGCCGTGCGCGTTGATGTCGTCGCTGGAATTGCCGTCGCCGTTGTTGAGGTTCGTGGCGATGTAGTCGCCGTCCTGCGCGAAGTCGGTCGTGCCGTCGTTATCGCCGGCTTCCCCGACCGGGCGCCCGCCCCAGCTGTTGTTGGCGCCGTTGTCGTAGGTCCAGACGCGCCCGTCCTCGGTCACCTCGACATCGTAGGCGTTGCGGTAGCCGGGCGAGTAGATCGACACCAGCCCGTCATAGTCGAGCCTGGCGCTGTTCAGGCCGTCATTGCCGCCGTTCGGGTCGTTGTTGTCCGCAGCCCCGCTGCGGGTCGGGTCGTCGAGCGTGGGAAGATCGAGGACAAAGGCACGCCCGTCCGCGTCGGTCGAGACGCCGAGCGCCCGGAGGCCGGTCACGTCGACCTCGAGGATCGCGGCGGAAAGCGGCTGCTCCTGCTGGCCGGCGAAGTTGTTCGACGGCGCGCCGGTATTGGCGTTTCCGCCCGACGCCACGATGGCACGCTCGGAGACGAGCTTGCCCTGCGCGTCGAGCTCCTGAACGACCTCGAGGCCGTTGGTCGCGTGGTTCTCCTCCGACCGGGGGAGACCGCGGACGATATCGACCTGGTCCCAGCTGTCGGACCCGGTCTGCTCGAGCATGGTGATCACGCCGGAATTGGTGTCGAGGCCTGCGTCGTTGCCGCTGCCGCCCGCGCCGATCCGCTTGTCGCTGGAGGTGACGTACATCGTCACGGCGGGCGTGTTGCCGCTCGCCTCGGTCGTCAGGTTGCCGGACGCGTCGACGAAGAGCTGGTTTCCGTCGGCGTCGTATTGCCGGGTGACGTCGATGCCGGTGACCTGCCGGCTCGAGTTGCTGTTCTCGGTGCCGTCGTCGTTGTGGTTCTGTATGTCGAGCGAGAGCGTTTCGGCCGCGTCGACGAAGAAGGACACGCTGTTGTCGTCGTCGCTCGGATCGGGGTCCCCGAACTTCACCGTTAGAACGTTGATCTGCCCGCCATTCTCGGTGACGTACAACCGTCCGTCCGGGCCCCATACGAGCGCCGTGGGCTGGGTCAGGGAGACCTTGCCGTTGAGATCGAGAGCGCTGGACGCGAAATTGTTGGAAACAGGCATTTGAAGTTCTCCGGCAAAATATCGGCCGAGAGTTTCAAAGCGTCACGATACATGATTTCCCCGAAATCACCTTCGGGAAACTTTCAGATGAAACGACCTAGTTCCGTGTTCACCACGTTAAATTTACGTATCAAATAACAACTTATTAACTCTGCAATCCGTCCCTCATTCGTGCTCCGAAAGAGCATACGAGTGGCACGCTATAAACTGGGTCGAAGCTTCGCAACAAGAAATTAAGAGAAGTTAACCTTTGGTAATCCGTCCGGTTCCAACAGTGACTTAACGTCATTCAGAATATTGTTCGAGAGCACGCTTACCCGGCATCTCGAGACGACGTTATTTTATTTTGGAGAACCGGAATGCTCTGATACCCGGCAACCGGATTGACTCCGCCAGGCAAGCTTTCGCACGCTTACGTTGAATTGGATCGCGTAAAGACAACAGGTTTTTCCCACCCTGTCGGCAGGTCCCTGATCACGTCACCGGTCCGGGGCGCCCCGTCTTGACGGGCGCCTTCAATTCTAACCTAGGGTAAAGAGAATATTCCACTGCCTCGTGTTGTTTTTTTGGACGCGCCGTCGGACATGCCGGCCGGGCCCGGCGTTAACCCTAATGGAAGATTCCGGCTTTTCAAAAGATAAAGATCTCTTCAAATCCGGAGCGTTGACATTTTCATGACGAAAGGACGGAACATGAACATGATTGGAGCTTCCGCGGCCCTGCTGGCGCTGGCGCTGGCGGCACCGGCAACGGCGGCGACGGTGACGAACACGGGCACAACCGCGGACATGAGCGTTCAGACCGTGTCGCAGAGCGCCTCGGTCGTCGATCTGGACTTCGTCTGGACAGGCACGCCCGCCAGCGGGTTCTTCGAGTTCACCACGGTGGATTCGTTCGATGTCTACTTCACCGGCTTCGCGCCCGCCGACGCGGATGGCGAAGTCACCGGCCTCGCCTTCTACCGCTCGGGCGACGACACGCGCCTCACGACGCAGGGGGATTTCTGCGACGATGCCGCCCTGGCGCCGGTCTCGGGCCGGTGCAGCCTGATCGCGGGCGCGGATGCCGACGGGTCGCGCGCGATGTTCCGCCCCGACGGGTCGACCTCCCTGTTCGGGACGCTCGACGCCGGAACCTATGTTCTGGGGCTCTACGAAGCCGGCAGGCCCGCCTCCGGGACCGCCAGCTTCCGGGTCGTCGAAACCCCCGCACCGTCGCCGGTCCCGCTTCCCGCCGCGGGCCTGCTGCTCACGGCCGCGATGGCGGGCCTGGGCTTCCTGAAACGCCGCGTCTGACGCATGACGCCGGCCCCGGACGCCGTTCGGGGACCGGCGACTGCCCACAGCCGCTCTCCGGCGCCGGCTTCCCGGATCGTTCAGTCCCGATACTCTGTCCCGCATCGCAAATCTCGTGCAGGACATGCGTGCCCCACGATCCCCGAAAGGTCCGCACCGATGTACAGGTTCCGTCCAGTCGCAAGCCAGATCGCGAAGCGCGTCGGATTCGGGATGCCCAGGCTCGCAGACGCCGCGATCGAGGTCATCGAGGAACACCCGTCCAGCACGGCGTTCTCCAAGCCCGTCCTCATGCTCGACGAGGATCGCGCCAAGGTCGAGCGGGCGCAGGCGGCCACGTCGCTCGCGACGCAATGGGCGATCATCGACGGTCGCGACGTCGTGCACCAGGCCACGGTTCGATACGTGTTCCGGGACGTGCTGGCCACGCCGTTCGGCTTCTTCACGACGCACGAGGGCTTCGCCCGCTCCGGACCGGTGCGCTACGCCGAGGTGATGTCCGCCCGGATCGAACGGCGGCCCAGCGGCTTCTTCGCGGCGAGCCCGATCACCCAGCAATATTTCGGTCACTGGATCCGGGACGGGTTGATCGGCAGCTATCTCAAGCGCCCGCACGAGGATCTGTATTTCCCCTCCGATCCCGCCTGGTCGCATGCCCGGGAATACGTGGACCTGCTGGGGGTCGAACGGCTGCAGGCCGACTACGTGGTCTTCGACGAGATGTCCTATTGCCGGGACGTGGGGCAGAATGCCGGGCGGGCGGCGCGTCTCGAGCGTCTGCAGGCGCGGGTTCAGGGGCTCTTCGGCGATGTCGGCGTTCCGGGGGCGTTCATCCGGCGCGGCCGGACCGGCGTGGCGCGCGTGCTCCTGAACGAGGACGAGGTCGTCCGGGCCCTGTCGGCCCGAGGCTTCGCGATCGTCGATTCGACGGATCCGCTCGAACACATCCTGCGGTCGGTCTCCGGCACGCCCGTCACGGTCGCGATGGAGGGGAGCCACTGGAACCATCTGTTCCTCGCGTCGCGCCGGGACGCGCTGCACGTGACGATCAACCCGGCGGACCGGTTCAACAACATCTTCGCCGATTTCATCGATCACACCCCCGGACAGCTCGCCACCACGGTCGCCGTCCGCGAGGGAGACGGCTACCGCGTCGACGTCGCCAACCTCCTCCGCCTCATAGACCTGCACGAGGAAGGAAAGAACGGCCGCCGCACCTGAAAGCCGGGTGGCCAAAACTCGACAATAGAAAAGCTCGTCGGAAGCCGCCCGATCCCTAATTAAGAACAAGGTTGGAGAGAATACGCGAAGGCTGAAGGATCAATCGGCGGCAGCGTCCGAAAGCCGATTTCTCCCAAAACCTCGGCCCTGCGCCTCGCGGAACGACCCGCCATGCCGAGAAGGTTAACATATGATAAGCATATAGAATAGAAGAAGACTCTGTGTATCTTTGCGGATATTTTTTGTCGCGAAGTTCAGGCTTGATCACTTCGTTGAAGTGAGGGCAATCATTTCGTTAATATTTGCCATCCCGTAGTCTCTAGATAGAGCGACATTCCCCGGCATCGTTGGATTTCTCGTGTACGATATGAATTTCTCCTGCGCCATCAGCGTTATAATACCGGCTCACGACGAGGCCGATCATATCGATGATTGCCTTCGGAGTCTCTGGGCATCCGATCCGGTCGATGGTGGGGCGGAGGTCGTCGTCGTCGCCAACGGATGCTCCGACAACACGGTCGCGCGGGCGCGCGCCCACACTTCCGCCGCCACCCGGGTCGGCTGGAACTTACAAGTTCTCGATCTGCCCGTGGGCAACAAGGCCGCCGCGCTGACCGCAGGCGATGTGGTCGCGACGGGACAAACGCGGGTCTATGTGGACGCGGACGTGACCGTTTCCTCTGCCCTTATCGCGCAGCTGCAGCGAAGCCTCGACGGCCCCGCCCCGGGCTATGCCAGTGGCCAAGCGGTCATCGCGCCTCCCCGGACCCACGTGACGCGGCATTATATCCGGTTCTGGAAGCGCCTGCCCTTCGTTGCCAAGGGCGTGCCGGGCTTCGGCGTCTATGCAGTGAATGCGGCCGGACGGAAGCGCTGGCAGGACTTCCCCGACATCATCTCCGACGACACGTTCGTCCGCCTGTCTTTTGCTCCTGAGGAGCGCCGGATCGTTCCCGCGACCTTCGTGTGGCCCGCGATCGAAGGGTTCGCCCCCCTCGTGCGCGTGCGGCGCCGGCAAGATGCGGGCGTGACCGAGATCGCGCAAAGGTTCCCCGAGCATATGACCAGGGACGACAAGCGCCGTCCCGGGCTGGGCGAGCTCGTCCGGTTCGGACTGAGCGATCCGGTCGGCTTCGCCGTCTACAGCACGGTGATGCTGTCGGCCAAATTCACGCGCCGCCTGAACAAGGGCTGGGCCCGGGGCCGCTGATCCAGTCGTTGTGATCGGTCCGTCCGATCAGGATCGCGCTGCGGCTTCGACAAGGGCCTCCAGCCGCTCGGCCGAGGCGTCGATGTCGTGGCGCGCGAGGACCCGGGTTCGGCCTGCCTCGCCCATCCGCACCCTTGCCGCCGCTGGCATCTCCGCGAGCTCGCACAGAGCCGCCGCCAACGCTGCCGCGTCGCCTGCCGGGACCAGCCAGCCGGTCCGTCCGTGATCGACAAGCTCGGGAATGCCCGCGATCGCTGTGGTCACGACCGGCCGCGCTGCGGCCATCGCCTCCATGACGACCATCGGCAAGCCCTCCGCAAAGCTCGGCATAACCAGCGCATGCGCGGCGCAAAGCTCGGCGTTGACGCGCATCTCGTCCACCCACCCGGTCAGCGTCACCATCGACCCGAGCCCTGCCTCAGCGATGGCGCGTTCAAGATCGGGGCGGAGCGGTCCGTCACCCAAAAGCACGAGATGCGCGTCTGGATGCTGGTCCCGAATGCGCGCGAGGGCCTGTATCAGGACCATCTGTCCCTTCTGCTCGACGAATCGACCGATGGAGACGAGCCGCAGCGGCCCGTCAGGCGACGGAGCCGGCGCAGCGTCTGGATCGGGCTCGATGCCGCAATGGATCACCGCGAGCCGCGGCCAGTCCCCGAGATCGGCCCAGCGGCAGAGTTGGCTGCGTCCGAACTGACTCACGCCCACGGTGAAGGCGGAGTCGCGGATCTTGTCGTCGAGCGAAAGCGCGCGCGGTGCGTCGAACTCCTCGGGTCCGTGTACGGTAACGCTGTAGCGTGGCCCGCCCAAGAGACGGGCGAGCCGGGCAATGGCGGCGGAGTTGGTCCCGAAATGCGCATGCGCGTGGATCGCCCCGGCCTCGCGACAGAGCTCGACAACCCGCGCGGCCTCGATGAGGTAGATGAGATGGCGCAACCGGCCCGCCTCCGAGCGCCGCCCCATCGCCAGGGCGGCGCGAAGCGCGCCGAGGAACCGCGCGGGCCCGGCAAGAGCCTGGCGCGTCGCGGCCGCGAGGAGCGCTGCGCCGCCCTCGCTCAAGACGTAGCGCGTCCGCTCCATTTCCCGGGTGTTGCGGATGTCGACCGGCGGCGCATCGGGCCGGCGCATGGCCAGCCGCACCACCTCGTGCCCCCGCCGTTCCATCGCCTGCATCTCGCGCCGGATGAAGCTGTGCGAGGGCTGCGGATAGGCGTTGAGGATATATGCGATGCGCATGAAATCTTGTCTCCGAGGCCGGCGAGGATGGGCTTGCCGGTACTGTATGCGAATTCACCGATCGATCCGGACCGGCTTGGATCGTCCAATCCGGGGGTGCGATAGTGACCGTACCACCCTTTTCAATTCATGAGGTTCGAACCGAAGTATCGGCACCGTCCGGGCTGGCCCCCGACCATCAAGGCCGTCCTGAACGCCGCGGGCTGGAGGACCGGATGCCTCATCCGACCGGAGTGCTTTCCATGCGGCAGAGGCTTCTCGTTATTCGCATTCTCCGTCGTTGCCGCCCAGACGACCGACACTGCCGAATGCGTGCTTTGCGGAGATCGCCGATACGGCAAGGCCTGCCGGACGATGACGGGAGGAGGAGAGGTCGCTTGCGAGCGTCTGCCCGTGTCCGCAAAGGACGTCGACGCTGCGCGATCTGACCGGCGCGCCCGCCCTTACCGCTTCGCGAACGGATCGCGGTAAAGGCCGAGCTTCTGCTTCAGCACCGCCCAAAGGAAGGGCGGCTCGTGGATGACGTAGCGGTGGAAGCGGGCGCGGGGTTCCTTCAGCAGGCGGTAAAGCCATTCGAACCCGCCCTCGGTGATCCATTTCGGCGGCCGCGCGAAGGAGCCCGACTCGTAGTCGATCGTGCCGCCCAGGGGCAGCCAGAGCTTCACGCCCGGCATCCGGTCCCGATACCGGATGATGAACTTCTCCTGCCGCCCGCCGCCGAGCCCCACGAGCAGCGCGGTGGCGCCGGACGCGTTCACCGCGTCGATCATCGCGTCGATCTCGGCCGGATCGCTCTCGAAGTCGAAGGAGGGCGCGTAGGTGCCCACCACGAAGTCCCGGCCGACCTTGGCGTTGATGTTCTTCGCCGCCGCGTCGGCCACGCCAGGCTTGCCGCCCAGCATGAAGAGGGTCATGGCCGGATTGTCGCGGTGGTGCATGTAGAAGCGCGGGAAGTAGTCCGACCCCGACACCCGCTCGCGGACGGGGGTGCCGAGGAACTTCGTCGCGAAATACATGATCTGGCTGTCGCAGGTGATCACGTCGAATTCCGACAGGATCGCGTGGAAGTCCGGATCCTTCTGCAGCTTCATCGCCATGTCGACATGCAGCGTGAGCAGAAGCCCCTCGTCGAAGTCGCGCACGAGTTCGTCCATGGAGACGTCGTGGACATGCGCGTTGAGCATCTTCACCTCGCGCAACGCGCGCAGGCGGGGGGGTGTCCTCATGCCGCTGCCATCCATCACGCCGCCGCCTCCCGGCCCATATACCTGTCCACGAGCGCCTTGGTGCCGTGGATGTTGGCTGCGCTCGACGCGCCGAACAGGATCGACTCGACCCCCGGCAGCTCCGAGATCCAGTGGATCGCCTCGTCGGCGGGAATGGCCCCGCTCGCATAGACCGACATCGCGATCGCCCGCACCCGGCCCGAGCGCAACGCGTCGAGATAGGCGTCGTATCCGCCCGACATGCGGAAGCCGATCTTGTTGATGTTCGAGCAGATGATCGGCCGCTCGATGCCTTCCCGCTCCAGCGCGTCGAGAAGCATCGGCATGTTCATCGTGATGTAGCCGGGCTCGGCGCCGTACTCTGTCTTCACGTGGTCGTGGAAGATGCGGAAGGCGCGGGTGAAGCCCATGCCGAGCAGGAGGTCGACGAAGACGTTCTGCATGAAGATGACCGGCGTCTTCGTGCCGCGGAACATCTTCATCTCCATGTCGATCAGGACCTTCTCGATCCCCTCGACCTCCTTGGTGGCGAGCGTCCGCGCGCCGGTCAGCGCGGTGGCGAAGAGGCCGTCCTTCGGCATGAATTCCCGAAGCGCGCCCATCATCCCGTGCTCGGTCACGGCGTTGGCGTATTTGTGCGCGTAGGGCATGCAGGGGTAGAAGGTGAAGTCGGCGTAGCGCGCGGGGTCGGCGCGCACCCGTTCGGCGACCTGCGCGATCCGGTCGTGGGTGGTGCAGGCGAAGGTGCGGATGCCCGCATCGTAGGCCACGTCGAGCACGTCCATGATCGCCTGCGTTTCCTGGAAGCGCATGGCCTGGGCGCGGGCCTTCTCCTCGGACATGTGGTTGATGCCGAAGAACTGGTTGTCGCCGAAAAGCAGTCGGTCCATCTGTGCCATCCCTAGCGTCCCCCGAACCCGAAGAAGCCGCGGCGCGCGGGCTTCGCCGCCGGCGCCTGCGCCTCGCCCACGGGCTGCCCGGTCTCGGCGTTCTCGAGGATCATCGCCATCACCCGGTCGGTCTCGGCGGCGGAGCGGAAGGAGTTCTCGGCGGCCGCCGTCTTCCGCTCCGCCACCGCGGTGATGAAATCGTCGAGCTGCCCGGAATATTCCTCGCCGCGCAGGTAGAACCAGGCGTCCTCGGTGAGCTCGGTGGTGTATTTCACGTTCCAGCCCGCGACATAGTCCGGCAGCGCGTCGTGACGCTCGCGCAGGTAGAGCTGGCATTCCTGCCGGTCGGCGTAGAGCCGGCCGTTCGTGCCGACGATCGTGATCTTGGTCGACATCTTGCGGTAGCTCTCGTCGGACCAGTTCACCGAAAGCTGCGCCGTGGGCCCGTCGGGCCATTGCACCGTCGACATGACCTGATCGTCCGTCCCCTCCGAGAAGACCGAGACCAGCGCCGAGCCCGTGACCCGCGACGGCGCGCCGAAGAACCAGTTCAGGAGGTTGAGCGGATGCGCGGCGTAATCGTAGAGACAGCCGCCGCCCTCCTCCTTCTGCGTGCGCCAGGTGGCGCGCTTGGGACGCAGCACGACCGGCCCGTAGGCCTCCGCCAGAACATGGGTGACGCGGCCGAGCGCGCCCGTGTCGAGGATGCGCTTCATCTCCCGGAACGCGCCGACGTAGCGGTAATGGTAGCCGACCTGGTTCACCACGCCCTTCGCCTCGGCGAGGTCGGCCAGGGCCATGCCGTCGGACCAGTCGAGGCAGAAGGGCTTCTCGCAGAAGACATGGAGGCCGCGGTCCAGGGCGGCGCGCACCATCGGCGCGTGGAGCCGCGACGGCGTGGCGATCACAACGGCGTCGAGCTTCGTCTCCGCGAGCATCTTGTCGTAATCCTTGTGGATCGGCGCGGACACGTTCCGCGACAGCACGTCCACCATGAATCCCGCCCCGTCGCAGGCGACGGTGTTGGCCAGCGGATGCGCGTTGACCATGGAGAAATGCGACAGGCCCATCTTGCCCAAGCCCACGACCGCGATGTCAATCGGGGCGGTCCGGATCGGTTTGTTCATCGGGCCCTGTGCTCCAGATAGAGATTCCGCCTTCCGCGCGGGCAACCGGCTGGATGACAGAGGCGACTTAGGCCGCCCCCCTGCGAGGAGCAACCGTTCCCGGCCACGTCACTACGTCATTCCGCCCCGTCCCGGCGAAGATTTCATGAACAATCCGAACGGATGGCGCGGATACGCGCCGCTTCCGAAATGATCGCCGCAGCTGGAGCACGGAACGTGCCGGATCATGATTCCACCTTGCCCTCCGGAGGCGGGTCCGGCGCCACGGCGCATACGGACAATCGGCCGCGGAATCGGACCCGCGCCATCGCGGCCGGATCGCCCCGGAACCGGACCTGCCGCACCGGAACCGACTGCATCCCGGCCGATCGCGCTATCGCTCATCTCCACAAGCGATTGCACCGGATCCGGTGCGCGACTACATTCGCAGCAGGTCCGCAGCAGGCCGGGGACGCATCCGATGCATCACATGACGATCCGCAACGTCGATCCGGCCGTGAAGGCGGCGCTGGAAGCCCGCGCCCGCGCCGAATCGATCTCCCAGAGCGAGGCCGCGCGACGCGCGCTGGCCCGCGGACTCGGCGTGAAGATCCCCCGTCGCGACCTCGGCGGGCTGGGCGCGGAACTTCTCGACCCCGCGCCGCGCGCCGCGCTCGGCCGCATCGACTGGACCGCGCCGGCCTTCACCGACGCGGAACTCGACGCGATGATGGCGGAGGAGACGACGCGCAGCGGCACGGACCGGGATCCGGCAAAGACGTGATCCTCGATACGGTGGCGCTCGTCCGCCTGCTCGAAGGAACGCTCGACGCCGGGACCGTGGCCGATCTGGAAGCGGCCGAAACGCTCGCGGTCGGCGCCGTGTCCTTCTTCGAGATCAACCAGAAGGTCCGCATCGGCAAGCTCGGCCTGCCGGCCTTCGGACCCGACCGGATCGCGGCGATCGCCGCGCGGGGGATCGCCGTCCTTTCCGCGGACGGGACGGTGATGGCGCGGGCGGCCGCGATGACGTGGCACCATAACGGCCGCGACCACCGCGACCCGTTCGATCGCATCGTCGCCGCGACGGCGCTCGAGCGCGGCCTGCCGGTGGTGACGAGCGATGCCGCTTTCGCGGATCTCGCCGCCGCGGGCCTCGTCCTGCGACCGATCTGAGGCGCGACCGCTTCGCCCGGCGCCGTCGCGTGTCGCCGGCCCGGCATTGTCCTTCGCCTCTCATCGAACTTGCCATCCGGGCTCATGATCCGCATGGAAAGAGGACGCCCTGCCCCACGACCCCGAGGTTTCCCCATGATGATTCAGCCCGTCATTCTTTGCGGTGGTTCGGGAACGCGGCTCTGGCCCTCCTCGCGCAAGGCCTACCCGAAGCAGTTCACCCCCCTTCTCGGCGAGCGCAGCCTTTACCAGGAAACGCTGCGCCGCTTCTCGGGCGAGGGTTTCGCCGCGCCGCTGGTGATGACCGGCGAGGCGTTCCGCTTCATGGCCGGCGAGCAGGCGCAGGCGATCGGACTGATGGATGCCCGCGTGGTGATCGAGCCCGCCGCCCGCGACACCGGCCCCGCGATCCTCGCCGCGGCGCTGATGCTGGAGGACGCGCCCGACACGCTGATGCTCGTGGCGCCCTCCGACCACGTGATCGGCGACGTGCCGGCCTTTCTCGAAACGGTCGCGCGCGGCGCCGAGGCCGCGACGCCCGGAACGCTCGTCACCTTCGGCGTCACCCCCGACCGGCCCGAGACGGGCTACGGCTATCTGGAGCTCGCCCGTCCGCCCGCGGACGGCGCGGCCGTGCCGCTCCGGAGCTTCCGCGAGAAGCCCGACGAGGCCACGGCGCGGGGCTTCCTCGAGGCCGGCACGTATCTGTGGAACGCGGGGCTGTTCCTGTTCCGGGTCGCGGACGTGATCGCCGCCTTCGAGCGCCACGCCCCCGACCTTCTGGAGCCCTGCCGCGCGGCGATCGCCAAGGGAAAGGACGACCTCGGCTTCCTGCGCCTCGACGCGGAGAGCTACGGCGAGGCCCAGGCCATCTCCTTCGACTACGCGGTGATGGAACATGCCGAGACCGTCGCCGTCGTCCCGCTCGCCGGCGCCTGGTCCGACCTCGGCTCCTGGGACGCGCTCTGGCAGGCGCGGGAGCCGGACGCGAACGGGCTCGCCACCGACGGGCCGGTCACCGCCATCGACTGCGCCGACAGCTACCTGCGCTCGGAGGAGGGCTCGGTCCATCTCGTGGGGCTCGGGCTCGAGGGCGTGGTCGCCGTGGCCATGCGCGACGCGGTGCTCGTCGCGTCGAAATCGCGCGCGCAGGACGTGAAGGCCGTGGTCTCGGCGCTGCGCGCGGCGAAGGTGAGCCAGGCCGACGACTATCCCCGCTTCCACCGCCCCTGGGGCTGGTACGAGACGCTCTGCCTCGGCACCCGCTTCCAGGTGAAGCGGATCATGGTGCGCCCCGGCGGCGTGCTCTCGCTCCAGAGCCACATGCACCGCTCCGAGCACTGGGTCGTGGTCGAGGGCACGGCGGAGGTGACGCGGGGCGAGGAGGTGAAGCTCGTGACCGAGAACCAGGGCGTCTACATCCCGTTGGGCACCGTCCACCGCATGGCCAATCGCGGCCGGCTGCCGATGTACCTCATCGAGGTCCAGACCGGCGCCTATCTCGGCGAGGACGACATCGTCCGCTACGAGGACGTCTACGACCGGACCTGACGCGCGTTCGGGCGTCGGTCCGGAAGATGCCGGCGCCGAGCCGGCGCCCCCCGGCTTTCTTATGGATCGGCGCAATTCTTCGTGGGCCGGAGCGGCGATTCCAGAAAACCCTTCGAAAGGGCCATGCACATGCAGGCGACGACCGGACCAACCGCTTTCGCGATCATCGTGGGGTCGATGAAATCGGGATCGAGCTCGCTGTTCGATCTCCTGCGGCTGCATCCCGCGCTCTGTCCCTGCGTGGAGAAGGAGCCGCAATACTTTTCGGGTCCCTATCAATGGGGCCGGGGTTGGGACTGGTATCGCGGACTCTATGAAGGCTTCGATCCGACCGTTCACCGTTACGGCCTCGAGGCGAGCACCGATTACGCCAAGCTTCCCTACATGGACCACGTCTTCGAGCGTATGAAGCGCCGCCCGGATGTCCGATTCCGCTTCGTCTACATCATGCGCCATCCGATCGCCCGCATCGTGTCCCACCACAAGCACGCGGCCCTGACCGGCTACGAGTTGGGACATACGCGACCGGACCGGACGGACTTCTCCTTCGACGCAGGCGGCGTGAGCTCCGTCGCGATCGACCTGACGCGATATGCCCGCCATCTGGACGCATATGTGGACGCCTTCGGGAGGGACGCCATTCTTCCTGTCCTCTTCGAGGACATGCTGGCGGATCCACAGACAGTTCTAGATACGGTCTGCGATTTCTTGGAGATCGCGCGCGTATCGAACTCCGACTTGCCGAAGTCGAACGAAGCCTCCGCGAAGTTCTCCGATCCGACCTGGCACAAGCTGTCGAACGTCCGAATGCTCCGTCGAATAGCCCACGGAGTCGTTCCCAAATCCGTTCGTCATCGATTGTACCTGTCGCAGAGCGCCAGATCGAATGCCCTGACACAAGGCCGTTTCGAAATGGTTCGGAACGAAGAAGCCTTCGTTCTCGAGGAACTCCGGGACGACCTGAAGCGCCTCCATGATACCTACGGTATCGATGCCGCAACGAGATGGTCCATCACGGCATAGAACCGGCCAATCAACGCACGACAATCATAGGCGGAATCGTCTCCAAAACCGGTTCCGACCGTTCGCACGTCAACTTTCGGCCCTGCCAAGCCGATCCGCGGACAGCAAGCCCGAAGACGCCCGCTTACCGGCCGTGATCCGCCTGGGGACTGATCGCGAACGGATTTCCGCTCATATCGACGACTGAAACGGCAGGAAAGTTCCGACTCGTAACAGCGCGATTGCGGCAATCGCCATACCGGATAGACCCGTCTTCGGCCTTCGGGTGCCGAGTTCACCGGGACGCGCGAGAGGCGCGGCGTCCCCCCACAACCTCGGAACATCGCGAACGACAAGGTCCACACGGTCCGTCGCCCGGCGCGGCGCGCCGCCTTTCGAGATGCCGGTCCGGGCGAAAGCTGCCGCCATTCGCCCGGACCGCGACGAACACCACCGGATCGCCCGGGCCTATAAAGGCCGGGGATCCACCTTTCGGGAGATCCGAGAATGACCATTACCGACACGTCCGGCCGCACCGCGTCCACGCCGCAGGACGGCATGCTGCAATCCCGGCGCGATCCCGACAGGTGGCTGACCGCCGATGGCGAGATCGTCACCATTCCCGAGATGGAACCGGAGCCGGAACCTGCCCCCGAACCGGCGCCCCGCCCCGATCCGGTCCCGACGCCCTCCCCGGCCCCCGCGCCGGCGCCGGCCCCCGTCGAGCCCGTCGACCCCGAGCCCGTGCCGGCGCCCGAACCGGAACCCGAGCCCGGGACGCCCGTCTCGGAGAAGGACGAAAGGGAGGACAGCGGCAGCCTGCCCCCGCCCGTCGTCGCCCCCCCTGCCCCGGAGCCGCAGCCCGAGCCGGCACCGGTCGAGCCGGCACCGATCGAGCCCGAGCCCATGCCGGAACCCGAACCGGCTCCGAGCCCCGAGCCCGAAACGCCGGTCTCCGAGGACGACGGCAAGGGTGACCTGCCGCCGCCCGTCGTCGCGCCTCCGGCACCCGAGCCGACCCCGGCACCCGAGCCGATCCCCGCCCCTACCGGTCCGGTCCTCGACACCAATCTCGGCTCCGTGTCCGGCGGTCGCGTGACGCTGCTCGAGGTGGGCAACGGCAAGACGGTCACCGACATCCGGATCGCCGAGCAGCCCGGCTTCGGCCATGCCTCGGCCACCCCCGACGGGCAGATCGCCCTCGTCCTGTCGGGCACCTCGAATACCGGCCGGATCACGTTCGACTACGACGTCGCCTACGCGGACGGCACCGCCGAGCGCTACAGCGCCGACCTCTCGGTCACCGCCCCCGCCCAGAAGGCCGGCTGGGGCCTGGGCGAGCATTACATGCTCGCGACCGACAGGAGCGACGACGTGGTCGTGGAGACCGGCGAGAACCACCGCAAGGTCTATATCGGGGGCGACGACGCGGCGCTCTCGCGCGCCGACATCGCCCGGATGGAGGGCGTGAGCACCGGTGCCATCGACCAGGGCTGGCTGCTCGACCACCCCGAATACGGCGGTTCCGAAGGCATGGCCGTCGATCAGGAGGTCGGCCTCGACATCTGGGACGGCCTCGTCGGCTGGGCTTGGCAGAAGGGCGGCACCGCCGCGCCCTCCTCGAACTGGCTCCTCTTCGAGCGCGGTCACGACTACGAGGATGTCGGCCGCATCGTCGCCCGCGGCGCCAGCGGCGAGAGCGAGCTGCACCCGCTGCACATCACGTCCTGGGGGCCGGGCGAAAAGCCCGGACTCGAGGGGGACTTCAAGATATTCCAGGAAAACAGCGACAACGTTGTCATCTCCAACGTCGCACTCGACAGCCAGTTCATGGCACTGCAAAGCGAAAACATGATCTTCGACAACGTCGCGTTCCGCAACGAGCAGGTCGTGCTTCAGAACGTCGATACCTACACGATCCGCAACTCGGAAATCGCCGACATCACGCTCGACGCCCCGCGGGCCAACGGCACGTGGGACAAGACAAGCGGGCTCTATTCCTCCGATACGGACGGGCTCCTGATGGAGGGTAACTTCATCCATCACAACGGCTGGTCGGAAGATTACCAAGAACTCGGGGGCGGCCTGCCGCCGGAAACGGTGAGCCACAACGTCTACCTGCAATATTCCACCCGGGACGTCACCTTCCGCGACAACTACGTCTCGCAGGGCGCCTCCTTCGGCGCCCAGTTCAGGGGCGGGGCCCATATCGAGGACAACGTTTTCGTCGATAACAACGCTGCGCTCAACGTGCTGGGCGGTGATTACGGCGGCCGAGGACCGGTCGGCAACTTCTCGTTCCTTTCGGGCAACGTCGCGACCTCCGCAGGCTACAAGCCGACGAAGGCCGGAGCTTTGTCGCTCGGTATCGACAACGCAGCGCTCGAGACGACGCTGGTCGACAACATCGTCGCGCATCTCGCCGATCCGAACGACGATGCCGAGTTCGCGGAAAAGCTCTGGAACCACGGCGGATTGAAGGACGGCGACGGCGCCTATTCCAATGACACGATCGTCTACAACTGGACCGGCTCCCGCTACAACGACGACCGCCACAGCGCCGACAAGAACACCGGCGAAGTGGACTGGGCGACCGCGGACCGGACCACGATCCAGAACTTCGCCGCGGACGTGACCGGCAACCCGGACGCGATGATCGCCGATCTGGCCGACTACCTGGCCCCGCTCGCCGCGCGGGACGACGCGCGGATCACCGTGGACGACATCGTGGCCTACTTCCAGGACGGCTTCGGCATGGCGCGGGACGCCGACACGTTCGGCAGCCACCGCTTCGTGCCCACGGACATCGCCGACGGGGTCCGCTGGGACAACCGGGTGAACTGGGAGCACGACGTGCTGCCGGGGCAGGGCGACGATGTGGATCTGGGCGGCCACCGCGTCCTGTCGGGCACGGTCACGGCCGGGATCGGGCGGCTGGAGCTCGGCGAGGACGGCGGCCTGCGCATCACCGGCGGTCGGATCGACGCGGCCGGGGGCGTGTCCGCGGGGAATGCCGGCGGGCGGATCGAGGTCGACCGCGCCGGGCAGTTCTGGACCAACGGACAGGCGGACGACGACGCGCTCACGATCGACGTGGCCGGCGGGCGCTTCGCCAATACCGGGCGGATCGACGGGCCGGTGGAGATGTCGATCTCCGACAACGGGCAGGTCCTTCTGGGAACGTCGGGCGACACGTTCGACCTTGTGTCGGGCGGCGCGCTCCGGATCGACGGCAGCCGGGCGGAGGTCGGCTTCGACGGTGCGGATGGGGGCAGCGCCGTGCTGCGGCTCGACGCGGACGGCACGCTCGGCTTCGCCTCGGATGCGGGCGGGCTCGCGGAGATCGCGGAGTTCCGCTCCGGCGCCTTCGGGGACAGCCCGAACGTCCGCTCGGGCGTCAATCTCGGCGGCGGCACGCTGGAACTCGACCTGTCGGGCGGCATCGCCAACGGGCGGCACACGCTGATCGCGGCGGACGAGATCGTCGGAAGCTTCGGCGAGGTCCAGGTCGAGGGCCTGTCGGGCCGGCGCGGTTACGACATCGAGATCGACTACGCGGCCGACACAGTGACGCTGGTCGTGGGATCGTCGGGCGACGCGCGCGAGGAGATCCGCTATCTCGGCGAGGCCGTGGAGACCAGCGTGGACGGGCTTCTCGGCGCATTGACCGACGGTCTCGGCGGCTGGGACATGGTCTAGACGCGCCTCCGAGGCACCAGGCCGGACGGATTTCGCGTTTCGCGCGCGAAATCCGGGAAGACAAAGTACTGTTTAATAAAAATAAAACGCCCGCAGAACCGGATTCTGCGGGCGTTTCGCATGCGAAAGGGAGCGAAGTCAGGCGCGGGCGGCGAGCCAGTCGCGCAGGGCGGCGCGGGTCTCGGCATCGAGGCCGGGGCCGGCCAGGGTGACGCGGTCGCGGCCCGACTGGAGGAAGATGCCCGGCGCGAGCTCCTCGCCGCGGGGCGCCTTCGGGGCCGGGGCCTTGCGCAGCGCGCGCTCGAGCGTGTCGCGCTCCTGCGCCGCGTCCTGCGCGTCGCGGTTGCGCAGCGCGTCGCGCAGGCGGCCGGCGAGCGTGGGGTCGGATTGCAGCGCGCCGGCGAGCGCGAGGCCCAGCTTCTCGGGGATCGCCGCGCCGAAGCGGAGCTGCTCGCCCAGCCGGTCGTGGAGCGCCACGAAGCTCGCGATCTTGGAGCGCTTCGAGGCACTCGCGCGCGCGTAGAGCCCGGCGATGGCCGCGCCCACGTCCGGGAAGACTTCGATCCGCGCGGCCTCGGAGGCGAGCCGCGCACGTTCGTAGAAAGACAGCCCGGCCCGGATCTCGTTCTCCTCGACCATGCCGAGATAGGCCTCCGCGGCGCTCTCGGGTTCGCGCACGAGCGCGTCGACATGGGTGAAGCGCTCCTCGCCCGTCTCCTCGTGGAGCCGCTTCAGCGCGGCGACGCGGCGCCAACCGGAGATCAGCCCGAAGCGACCGCTGCGGAGCGCCACGACCTCGATCGGGGTCTGCTGGCCGCGGGCGCGCAGGCTCTCGACGAGGGCGCGCATCTCCTCCTCGTCCACCACCATGCGGTCGCGGATCAGGTGGTCGTCGGCGATGCGGATCACCGGCACGGACTGGATCAGGCGGCCCGAGGCACGCGCGTCGCCCAGCTCGGCGGCGATCGCGTCGAGCGCGGCGCGCGCCGCGCTCTCGCCCGCCACCTCGGCGATCGGCGCGCCGGCGCGGGGCCGCTCGGGTCCGGGCATCGAGCCCGGACGGGAAGAGAGATACTGGATCGGAGCGTCCGGATCCGCCGGGCTCAGACGTTTGCGCTTGGCCATAAGGCTCTCCGTCCTGGATCGTGGGATTCCGGGCAGGATGGCCCGGAGCGCCAAGCCTGCATAGGGTTTCGTGCGCGTCGTTTCGCATGCGAAACGGCGCGGCGACCGGATTGCGACGCCCCCCGGGTGCTCATTCCGCCGCCCGTTCGGCGTCGCGCGCGGCGAGCTCGTCGCGCCGCCAGATGCCTACGAGGAGCTTCTTGAACTCGGCATAGGTGGCATCGAAGGTGGCGCGACCGCGCACATAGGTGTCGCGGTTGAAGTCGCGGTAATCGGCCTCGTAGATGCCGCGCGCCTGTTCGCCCGACTGGCCGATCAGCGCGGTGAAGTCCTGCCGGTAGGGCGACAGCGTGCGGCCGAGATAGGCCTGCATCAGCCCTGCCATCTCGGCCTGCTGGCCGGCGTCGTAGCGGGTGATGAGGGTGCGCACCGCGTCCCACTCGAAGGCCATCTCCTCGCGCCCCAATGCGCGGGCGGCGACGTTCTCGCCCTCTTCGATGGACTGGAACGTGGCGTGGAGCATGTCGAAGAACCGCCCTGTGGAGTCGAACTCCACGAAGGAGGCGCCCATCGGCACAAGGAGGATATCGGCCGCCGAGAGCCCGTTGATCGTCAGGTAGCCGAGCGCCGGGGGCGTGTCGAAGAAGACGAGGTCGTAATCGTCCAGCACGCCGTCGGCTTCGAGCGTCTCGGAGAGCGCGTCCCAGAGCTTCCAGCCGCGCGAGGCCATGCGCCAGACGGGAATCTGGAACTCTGCCCAGTAGAGGTTGAGCTGCGCGCCGACGAGGTCGATGTTGGGCCAGTGGGTGCGCTGCACGAGGTCGGCGGCGCGGATCTTGAGCGCCTCCGACAGCGTGTCGTCGAGGGGCAGGGGGGCCTCCCCCCGGTCCATCCGCCGTTGGTTGTCGCTCTGCAGATGGCGCGCGTAGTGCCGTGCGAGAAGGGGATAGATCGTCTGCCACTCGTCGGCGACCTGCGCCCCGAAGATCGACGACATGGAGCCCTGGGAGTCGAGGTCGACGACAAGCACCCGGTAGCCGTCGAGCGCGGCCGACATGGCGAGATGGGCGCAGGTGGAGGTCTTGCCGACACCGCCCTTGAAGTTCGCGACGGCGACCATCTTGGCGGGCAGATCCTTCGGCCGGTAGGGGCGGTAATCCTTGGCCTTGGATCCTTCCGCGGCGAAATGCGCGCGCAGGCGCAGCACCTCGTCGAGCGTGAACCACTTGGCGCCGCCCTCGGTCTCCGCCCGGCCCTGCGGCAGGTCGGGGTTCTGCCGAAGCACCCGGCGGAAATGGGCGGGGGCGACGGGGATCAGGTAGCGGGCGATCTCCCAGGTGGAGAACAGCCGGAGCCGGCGCGCTCCGCTTTCGTCGAGTCCGCGGCCCGCGAGATCGGCCCGGCCGCGGGCGCAGCCTTCGGCGATGGCGGCGAAGCGGGCCGTGTCGGTCGGCTCCCCGAGCGCGGCCATGGCCGCGTCGGGGGCGATGTTGAAATAGGGCGGCAGGTCGTCGTCGGGCATCGTTCGTCCCCGAATGTCACAGGTTTCGTTCCGTGTGACACAAATGATGTGACACCGAAAGGGTCGTGTGACCCGCTTTCTATTCCAAATAAAATCAGGGGGTTGCGCCAAGTGCCCGACGACATGTCGCGAAGATCCGCTCAGCCGAGTTCTGTTATTATCCGTTATTTAAATGTTACGCGATCAGAGGCGTTCGCGATAGCCCGCGATATCAGGAACTTCGGGGCGCTTCGGGAGGTGAAGGTGAATCCGATCCCACGATAGGGCGATTCCGATACCACGTGTCGGGCGATTCCGATCCCCCGATCGCGGCGGACAATGCTGGACGGACTTATCCACAGACCTTAGGCTCGGGCGTCAATGAAACCCCGAATCCCGCGAAGACGGGCCCACGGGGGCGATCGAGCAGAAAGCAGTGATCATGCACGTGCGAAGCGTTCGGATTCCCTGGCGGGACCGGTGAGCGGAACCCTGGCCTCCGGCCCCCCCGAGCGGCGTCCCGCCCCGGCGCGCGACTTCTTCGTGTGCGACTTCCTCGGCGCGGTCCCCAAGCACGACCTCGCGGCGATGGAGCATCCGCTCTTCTCGCTCTCGACCCGGCCGGACCGGCGCATTCTCGACTACGAGCACAACGGCTGCCACGTGACGATCGTGCCGTCCGTGAAGGGGCGCGCGACGATCTTCGACGCCGACATCCTGATCTTCTGCATCAGCCAGCTGATGGCGGCGCTCAACGCGGGGCGCGAGGTGGCGCGCACGCTCACGCTCACCGCGCACGACCTGATGGTGGCCACGGGACGCGAAACCTCCGGCGACGGCTACCGGCGGCTGCGCGACGCCTTCGAGCGGCTCGCCGGGACGCGCATCACCACCGACATCTCCACCGGCGACACCGAGACGACGACCGGTTTCGGCCTGATCGAGAGCTGGCAAATCGTGCGGCGGACGCGGGCGGGGCGCATGGTCTCGGTCAGCGTGACCCTGAGCGAATGGCTCTACCGCGCGGTCCTGTCGAAATCGGTGCTGACGCTGAGCCGGGATTACTTCCGGCTCCGCAAGCCGCTCGAGCGGCGGCTCTACGAGCTCGCGCGCAAGCATTGCGGCCGGCAGCCCGAATGGCAGGTCTCGGTCGCCACGCTGTGCAAGAAATGCGGCTCGGCCTCGCCGCGCCGCGTTTTCCGGGCGATGCTCCGGGAGATCATCGCCCGGGGCAACATCCCCGACTACGACCTCGAGGAGGTGGCGGGCGACGTGATCCGCGTCACCCCGCAGCGCCTCGTCGAGACTGCCCGCGCGCCCACCCTGCGTCCCGAAACGCTGGAGACGGCCCGCGCCCGCGTCCCCGGCGCCGACATCTACGCGCTCGAGGCGGAATGGCGCGACTTCTGGACCGCGACGGGGCGCCCCGCGCTGCGCAGCCCCGACCGCGCGTTCCTGGGCTGGCTCGCCAAGCGGGCGGGCTAGGGGCGGCCGGGGAACAAACGCCACCGAACCCCGTTCGTCCTGCGATCCTGGGTTTCCGCGCGCGTTTGTCCTCCGGCTTCCCGACCCCCCCAAGCGGAAGCCCGTCCATGCCGCCCCTCGATCCCGTGCCGCCCGCCGCCTCGTCCCCGTCCGCGTCCGAAGAGGCGGCAGATCCCGCGGTCGCGCTTCTTGCGGCAACGCGGCGCTCCAACGGGCTGATGGCGGGCATCCTGCTGCTGCTGGCGGGCGGCGCGCTTTATTCGGCGGCGGCGTTCTTCATGCCGGTCGTGCTGGCGCTCCTCCTCGCGCTCACTCTTTCGCCCCTGGTGCGCGCGCTGCATCGCCGGGGTCTGGGCGAGGGGTTGGCCGCGGGGCTCGTGGTGCTGGCGCTGACGCTCGGCATCGCCGGGGCCTTCGGCGCGCTCGGCACGCCCTTCTTCGACCTCGTCGACGACGCGCCGCGGATGGCGGCCGAGGTGCGTGAGAAGTTCGAGGAGCTCCGCGACCCGCTCGCCACCGTGACCGACATGGCCGAGCAGGTGGAGGGCGCCACGGGCGGCGGCACGGGCGTCCAGCAGGTCACCGTGCAGCAGCCGGGCATCCTGAGCCAGGTCGCGGGCTCGGCGCTCTCGATCCTGACCACGACGGTGATCGTCGTCATCCTGACGCTGTTCCTTCTGGCGAGCGGCGATCACTTCTCCGAGCAGATCGTGAAGTCCTTCGGCTCGCTCCACGACAAGAAGCGCGCGCTCCGGACGGTGCGCGACATCGAGGGCGAGATCTCGCGCTACCTGCTCACGATCACCGCGATCAATGCGGGGCTGGGCGTGGCCGTGGGGCTCGCCATGTGGGCACTCGACATGCCGACGCCGCTTCTGTGGGGCGTGCTCGCCGCAGTGGTGAATTTCCTGCCCTATATCGGCGCGCTCGGGGGCATCGCGATCGTCGCCGTGGTCTCGCTCGCGACCTTCGAGACGATCGGCGCGGCGCTCCTGCCGCCGCTCGCCTATTTCGCCTGCACCGCCATCGAGGGGCAGTTCGTCACCCCCACGGTGGTCGGGCGACGGCTCCGCATCAACACCGTCGCGGTCTTCGTCGCGGTGGCGTTCTGGTCGTTCCTGTGGTCGATTCCCGGCGCGCTGATGGCGGTGCCGATCCTCGTCTTCCTGAAGGTGCTGT
Organism: uncultured Jannaschia sp.; assembly: GCF_947494025.1. GTDB lineage: Bacteria > Pseudomonadota > Alphaproteobacteria > Rhodobacterales > Rhodobacteraceae > Jannaschia. The sequence continues at coordinate 13,212 of NZ_CANLTQ010000010.1, read as the reverse complement.
GCGACAATGTCCCGGGCCTTCACGGGCTGGGCCGGTTCCTGTCGGCGGAGGCCGACGACGCGCCCGAGCCCCCCGCCTCGCTTTCGGTCGGACCCTGACGGGCGGCGCGGCGCCCGCCGCGCGCGTTGCAATGTCACCTTCCGGCCGCTAGCGTTCGGGTATTGTCCGACACGTCTTCCCGGCGTGGTTTAAGTCTTTTGCAAGTAATTCGATCTCTTAGAGTGTCGGCATATGGCGTTTTCCAGATCTCCGGCTTCGACGTGACCTCCACCCCTTCCCGGTCCGCGCGGCGCCCGGCCACGGGCCCCGGCCTCTGGGCCACGGCGCTCGGCCTTTGCCTTCTCGCGCTCGTCTTCCGCACGGGTCTCCTGACGAGCTCCGCGCAGTTCGACGAGCTCTACCATTTGCTCGGCGCGCGGGGCTGGATCGAGACCGGCCGGCCGGCGATCCTCGACGGCGAATACACCCGCACGGGCTGGTTCACCTTCGCGATCGCCGCGCTCTTCGAGGCGACAGGGCGGGACAGCCTCCTTATCGGACGCCTGTTCTCGCTCCCGCCGGGCATCCTCGCGGCGCCGGTCCTGTTCGTGTGGCTGCAGGCGCGGGCGGGCTGGGCGGCCGGGATCGGGGCGGGCCTTCTGGCGGTGTTCTGGCCGCAGGGGATCATCGAGGCGCAGACGCTGCGCTTCTATTCCTGGCACAGCTTCACGTTCCTCCTGGGCGCGATCGCGGCCTTCGAGGCGGCCCTCGCCACCGCCCCGCGGACCCGGCTCCTTTGGGCGGCGGGCGCGGCGCTGTGTCTCGCGGTGGCCTTCTATCTGCAGATCACCACCGCAATCGGGCTGGCCGGCATCCTCGTCTGGCTCGCCGGCGCGCTTCTGCTGCCCGCGATCCTCGTCCGGCGCCATCCTCGGGCCATCCTGGCCGGGATCGCGCTGCTCGGGGTCGCGCTCGCGGCGCTGGCGCAGGCGACGGGTGTTCTGGGAACGTTGTGGCACACCTATCGCTGGACCCCGCTCTGGCTCGCCGACAAGCAGAACGACGTGATGTTCTACCACGGCGTCCTGGTGACCATGTACCCGACGCTCTGGCCGCTCTTTCCCTTGGCGGCGATCGTCGCGATGGGCCGGCACGCGCGGCTGGCCTCCTTTTGCCTCGTCGTGTTCGGGGCGATCCTCGTCGGACAGACCTTCGGCGGCATGAAGACGGAGCGCTACCTGTCCTACGGGATGCCGTTCTTCTTCGCGGTATGGGGCCTCGCCGCCGCCGCGATCGTGCCGCTCCTCGGCCGGCTGGCGGCGGGCGCCGCCCGCGAGGTCGATCCGACGCGGGGCCGGCTGGTCCTGCCGGCGCTGGTCCTCGCGGCCCTGTTCGCGGCGCTGACCAACCCCTTCTTCGAGCGCTCCATCGACGCGCTGCGCGGCCGCACCAACAGCCCGCTGCCCGACGAGAACTGGGACGGCGTGGCGGCCTCGCTCGGCGACTGGAGCGAGTTGCCGTTCCGGATCACGATGCGCGAACTGCAGACCATCGCGGAGCTCGGGGATTACGACCTCCTCTACGGGCCGAGCCGGCTGACCGAGCTGCCGAGCCAGACGTCGTTCGCAATCGACCCCCGCACCGGACGCCCGGTGATCGGCGAGACCGAGACGCTGGCCCGGGTCCTCGACTGCGTACCCGAGGGCCTGTTCCTGACCAGCGAGAATTCCTGGTTCCGGCAGGGCGCGATGCAGGCGCTCGGCCCGGTCTTCGCGGCGAACGGGCGCGCGATCGAGACCCGGTTCGGCGACAGCGTCTTCGCGCTGCGCTGGCAGGGGGGCGGGACCGGCGATCCGGCCGCCTGCGCGGCGTTGCCGATCTGAGGCGACGGACGATGGGGTCGATCCGGATTACGTGATCGCCCCCCCCCTCCGCCGTGAGGTCGGGTGGCCTCCGACCGTTCCCTGCGCGGGGACATCTCTATCCGCGGGCGGGGCCGCCCTTTCCGTATCTCGCCTGCATGTCGATCTTGTTGTCGGAGGTTTCAGCTCCGCCGGCCGATCTCGCGGGCGGGGATGCCGCCGACGATCGTGTTGGGCGCCACGTCCTTCGTGACCACCGCGCCCGCGCCCACGATGGCGCCGTCGCCCACGCGGACTCCGTCGAGGACGCGCACGCCGGCGCCGAGCCAGACATCCGAGCCGATCACCGTCGGCCCCTTGCTCACGAGGCCCTGCGCCACCATCGGCCCCCGGCCCAGCTCCGTGAGGTAGCGGCCGCCGCCGATATAGCATTGCCCGGCCACCAGCACGTCGTCGCCGAGCGTGATCCCGTTGGTGCCGCTCAGCGTCGATTGCGCCCCGATCGAGCAATTCCGTCCGATCCTGAGCCCGCCGCTCTTGACCACGAGGAGCACGTCGCGCGCGACGAGCGTATCGTCGCCGATCTCGAAGCGGTCGTCCGGCCCCACGCCGCGCGCGTCGAGGGTGCAGTTGTCGTCGATCGCGATCCGGTCGCCGAGCACGATCCGCGCCGGGCAGCGCAGGATCAGGTTGCGGCCGAAATTGACCCCCCGGCCCGCGCGCGCGACGAGCCCGGGGAAAAGCCGGCCGCGCAGCGCGTAGCCCGCCGCGCCGGGCATCGGACCGGCGAGCGTGACGGCGAGCTCGTAGCGCAGGAACGCGCCGAACCCCGGGCGGCCGACGAAGAAGGCCTTGTACTTTGCGTAGCCCGAGCCCTCGGCGGCGAGCTCGGCGATCAGGTATTGCTTCTCGGGACGATGCGGGGTCTCGGGGTCTCGGGTCACGGCTATTCTCCGATCTTGTTCGTCAGCGCCGGCGCAGCGCGTAGAGCCCGCCGCCCAGCAGGCCGAACACGAGGAAGATGCCGTATTCGATCCAGGCCAGCGCCACCGCCTCGGCCGGCGCCACGCCCCACTGGCCCAGCAGAAAGACGAACACGCCCTCGCGCACGCCGATCCCGTTGATGCTGATCGGCAGCATCATCACGAAGATGGCCACTGGCGCGATCACGAAGAAGCTGGCGTAATCCACCGGCAGGCCGAGCGCGCGGCCGATCGACCAGTAGAACGTGATCACGGTGAGCTGGAGCACGAAGGACAGCGCCAGCGCCTGCGCGAGCACGCCCCTTGCGTCGCGGTAGGTGACGAGCGCCTCGGCGATCTTCGCGACCCGCCCCCGCACCATCGCCGGCAGCCGCGCCAGCCCGGCCGCGCCGAGCCGCAGGCTCAGCCGCGACGGCAGCAGGATCTGCGCGATCAGCGCCACCAGCACCACGAACACGGCTGCGACGTAGAACCCGATCCCGGGCAGGCGCGCCGAGATCTCGGCCGACAGCAGCACCCCGCCGAACGTCAGCGTGGCCAGCGCCAGAAGCCCAAACAGCCGGTCGAGCACCAGCGACATCACCGCCAGCCCGGTCGTGGCGCCGGCCCGCCAGGCGTCGTAGCCGCGGATCACGTCGCCGCCGATGATCGTCGGCATGAACTGCCGGAAAAAGCCCGAGACCAGCATCGAGCCCCACAGATAAGGCCAGCCCGGCGTCACCCCCCGCGCGGCGAGAAGCCCCCGCCAGCGCAGGGCGGTGATCGCCGGGCCCACGAGCTGCAGCCCGAGGGCGAGGGCGATCCAGCGCGGATCGACACCGGCCATCGCGTCCAGCACCGCGCCGAGCTCGGCCTGCCACAGGATCAGGGCGATGAGCGCCACGGAGGCCGCGATCCGGATCCACGTCCAACGGCGCGAGCCGGGCCTTGCGGGGGCGAAGGCCTCGAACTCGGCGCCGATCGGGGCCTCCGCCGTGTCGGCCGGGTCGGACCGGCCTGAAGTCCCTGCGTCGCGCATTCCGTCACCTCCGGGCGGTCCCGCACGCCCGTGCGGAGGATCGGCGCCCCGCGTGCGGAGCGCAACCGCCTCATGGGGGCCATAGGGCCGAAGGGTGAAGATAACGACACCGGCGGGCGGGGTCTTCCGTAAACCGTTTCGCATGCGAAAACTTGCGGGACCGCAGCCATGCCTGTAGGCCCGAAACCATCTCCGGGGCCGGATTCCGCCCCGGATTTCGCGCGCGAAGAGGACGTATTCGATGGCCGGATTCTGGAGCGACCGACAGGTTCTCGTCACCGGGGCGGGCGGGTTCACCGGCAGCCATCTGGCCCGCCGTCTGGCCGCAGAAGGGGCGCGGGTGCGGGCCTTCGTGCGCCGCGGCGGCTCGCGTCGGGACCTGCCGCCGGAGGTCGAGGTCTTCGAGGGCGACCTGACCGACGCGGCCGATTGCGCGCGCGCGGTCGAGGGCGCCGACACGGTGTTCCACGTCGCCGCGGTGTTCCGGCAGGTGGGCGGCGGGCGCGCGGTGCTCGAGGCCGTCCATGTGGACGCGACCGACCGGCTGATCCGCGCGGCGCGGGACGCGGGCTGCCGCCGCTTCGTGCATACCTCGACCATGGGGGTGCACGGGCACGTCAAGCGGGGGCCGGGCGACGAGACCACCGAGTTCTCGCCGGGCGACGATTACCAGGAGACCAAGCTCGAGGGCGAGCTGCTCGCCCGCCGGGTGGGCGACGAGATCGGCCAGCCCTGGACCGTGGTGCGCCCCTGCGGGATCTACGGGCCGGGCGACACGCGGTTCATGAAGATGATCCGCCCGATCGCGCGCGGCCGCTTCGTGATGATCGGCGACGGCACACCGCATTACCACTTCGTCTATATCGACGACCTCGTGGAGGGCTTCCTGCTCGCGGGCGAGAAGGCCGAGGGCGCGGGCGAGGTGTTCCTGATCGGCGGGCCGTCGAAGCCCACGCTGAACGAGCTCGCGCGCACCATCGCCGAGCTGCTCGGGGTGAAGCCGCCGCGGGCGCGGGTGCCGGTGGGGCTGGTGATGAATGCGGGTCGGCTCTGCGAGGCGCTGTGCAAGCCGCTCGGGATCGAGCCGCCGCTCCATCCCCGCCGCGTGGCCTTCTTCACCAAGAACCGCGACTTCGACCTGTCCAAGGCGCGCGAGAAGCTCGGCTACGCGCCGAAGGTCGATCACCGCGAGGGGTTCCGGCGGGTGATCGAATGGTCGCGGGGGCAGGGGCTGCTCTAGGCCTCGTTCCGCGCGGCGGCACGCCGGGGCTGGCTGTTCCGCAACCTGATTGCGGGACGTCGCCCGCCGCGACCTGCGCCTCCGGCATTTCCGCCAGGACGATGCGGCGCGCTCAGGCCGCGGCGGCGGGGCCGCGGTGGCGGGCGAGGGTGGCGCGCGTCTCCGCCAGTTCCCGGTCGCGGCGGGCCTCGTTCCAGTCGAGGGCTCCGGCCATCGCGCGGGCGGCGGCGTCGAGCAGGGGTTCGGTCATCCGGCCGGTCTCGGCCAGGCGGGTGCGGCGGAACACGACGTCGCCCAGATGCAGCGCCATGCCGTCCCGGATCTCCTCCCGGCAGCGCGCGGCCAGTGCGTCCGCGTCGGCGGGGTCGTCCACGAGCGTCGCCTCCGCCAGCGGGCGCGGCGCGGGGGCGGGGGCGGGGCGGTCCAGCCGGGCGGCGGCGTGGTCCACGACGCGCTCGGCCACCAGCCGGGCGGTCGTGTACTTGATGCTGACCACGCTGACGAGCCCGTCCACCCCGTCCGCCGCGCGGTGGTCGATGATCGTGCCGCGCTTGTGCCGCCGGACCTCGCCGCTCCCGCCCACGCCGCTTTTGGCGTCGTCGTCGATCGCGGCGGGGGTGAGGCCCGCATGGCAATAGGCCACGTCGGCGCGGGCGAGGCCGAGCGCGGGGGCGGCCTCGTTCACCTCGGCCAGGAATTCCTGCAGGTCGCCCTCGTCGAAGCGGTAGGTCTCCGGGTCGCCCTCGAAGGGCAGGTGCGCGGTGCCGATCATGGTGCGCGACATCCAGGGGGCGACGAAGAACATCCGCCCGCCCCGGTCGATCACGGCATCGGACTTGCGCCGGCTGACGACGCCGAAGGCCGCGCCCGCCGTCAGGTCGCGGTCCACCACAAGGTTCATCGCCCGCGCGAGTCCCGAGAAGGACGCGGCGGAAAGCTCGTGCCGCGCCCGCCGCGCGAGGCCCGCGGCCCCCGCGCCGGCGCAGTTCAGCGTGAGGCGCGCGCGGATCTCGAAGCTCCGCCCGGTCGCGCGATCCTCGGCCAGCACGCCCTCGACGCGGGTGGCGGGCCCGAGCAGGTCGCGGGCGGCGACGTAGTTCGCGACCTGCGCGCCGTTCGCCGCGGCGTCGTGCAGGAACGCCATCAGCAGGCGGTTCGCGTCGAGGATCTGCCCGTCGTGCCAGGTGCCGCCGCCGCTCATGCCGGACGTGTCGATGCCGGGCATGAGTTCGGCCGCGCGGCGGACCGACAGGACGCGGGCGGCGGGCACCCGGCCGCGTCGGATGCGGGCGGTGAGCGCGTTGTAGAGCATCGCCGCGGCGCCGAAGGCCTCCGGCCCCTTCATGGCATGGCCGTAGAGCGGAATCACGAATTGCCGGGGCACGACCAGCTCGGGCGCGAGGTCCATCCAGTGTCGCCGCTCGCGCGCGGACGACATCAGGCGGGCGATGTCGAGATGCTGGATGTAACGGATGCCGCCATGGATCGTCTTGAGCGAGTTGTGCGAGGTGGCGCCGCCGAAATCGTCCCGCTCGATCAGCGCGACGCGGAGGCCCCGGCGGGCGGCGTCGGCCGCGGCGCAGGCGCCGTAGATGCCGCCGCCCACGACCAGGAGGTCGTAGGGGCCGTCCGCGAAGGCGTCCGGGTCGCGCCGCATCAGGCGGCCTTCCGCACGAAGGCCAGCATGTGGTGGCCCGTGGGTGCGGTGAGCCGGCGGGGCAGGGCGTTGAAGAGGTCGACGAAGGCCAAATTGTAGATCCGCGCCTTGGCGCCCTTGTGGACGAGGGTGCGGACCGGAAAGCGCTCGAAGCGCAGGTCGACCTCGTCGAAGCGGTCGAGCATGGCGCGGAACCGGTCTGGGCCGTACCAGTGGAAGACCGGCGAGTGCAGGTGGTCGATCTCCACCTTCATCGCCCGGTGCAGCGCCCGCATCCAGGAGCGGCGGTTCACCATCATCAGGAGCGCGCGGCCGCCGGGGCGCAGGACGCGGTGGATCTCGGCCACCATGCGTTCGGGATGCGGGGTGAAATGCAGCACCGTGTGGCAATAAACGAAGTCGAAGCTCGCCTCGGGGAAGTCCAGCGCCTCGCCGTCGCCCAGCACGAAGCGCCCCTGGAGCCCGCGCTGCGCGAAGTTCTCCCGCGCGAGCTCCAGGGCGCGGGGCGCGATGTCGAGGCCGGTGACGCGGGCGCCGGCGGCGGCGAAGCGGGCGGTGTCGTTGCCGAGCCCGCAGCCGATGTCGAGCACGTCCTCGCCCGCATGGTCGCCGTAGCCCGCGATCCGGTCGAGATAATCGAGCTTCTCGAAGCGGTAGGCCGCCGTCTCGCGGAAGAAGTCGCGCGTGCCGGGCCTGGCGCGGGTGATCGGCCAGTCGGTGACGTGCTCCTGCCAGTAGGCGCGCACGGCGGCCACGGGGGCGGCGCGCGGCGCGGCCCCGCCCGCGCTCGCGGTGTCGGCGGCGCTCATCGCGACATCGCCGCCCGGACCGGGGGCTCCGCCGGCGTCGCCGGGGCGGGATCGGTCCGTGCCGCCGGATCCCGGGCCGGGGCGAGGCCCGCGCCCAGGCCGATGATCTCGAACAGGCGGCGCATCTTGGCTTCGTAGATCGGGCGCGAATAGCGTTCGCGGTAGAGCGCGCGGGCGGCGGCGACCACGCCCTCGCGACGGGGCGTGTCGGTGAGCGCGGCCGAAAGCCCCCCGGCCATGGAGGCGGGGGTGGGGTCGACCATGAAGCAGACCTCCTCGTCGAGAACCTGGGTGTGCGACAGGATGCGGGTGGCGACGATCGGCTTGCCGCTGTCGAGAAGCTCGTAGATCTTGAGCGGCGTGTTCGAGCCGGTGCTGCGCGGCGAGGTCAGGATGTCGGCGCGCGCCATGCAGGCCTTGGCGCGGACCTGCTCGACCCGGCCGGTGAAGAGGCAATGCCCCTCCAGCCCGTGCCCGTGGGCGAGCGCGCGGTAGCGCTCGACCTGCGCGGGGTTGCCGCCGACCATCAGGAGGAACGCCTCGGGGCAGGCGGCGCGGGCCTGCGCAAAGCCCTCGATCAGGATGTCGAGCCCCTGATAGGCCTCGAACGTGCCGGCATAGACGACGATCGGTCGGTCCGACGGCACCTCGGCGAGCTCCGGCATCGGCGCGTCGGCGGGGCGGGGCGGGGCGTCCTTCAGGCGGACCGGGTCGAAGATCGAGTTCTCGATCAGCAGGTGCCGCGACGGGTCGGGCATCCGCGCCTCGGCGTGACGGGCGAGCTCGGGGCAGATGGTGATCACCGCGTCGGAGGCCTTCAGGCAGGTGTTCTCCAGCCATTCGAACGCGCCGATCACCAGCTTCGAGGTGGTGAACTTGTAGTTCGTCAGCTGCTCGGGAAGGCTCGAATGCATGTCGTAGATGAGCTTGAAGCCGAAGATCGGCTTCAGGAACCGGCTGAAGAAGATGCTTTCCTCGTGGGCATGGACGAAATCGTAGCGGTTGCGGATCAGCAGGCCGAGCGTCCAGAGGATCACGAAGACGTCAAGAAAGAGCTTCGCCGCCGAGGGGCCGATCTTGATCGGCTCGAGAAAACGGATGCGCGGGATGCGGACGATGCGCACCCCGGGGATCACCACGTCCTGCCCTTCGCCGTAGGTGAGCAGGTCGACCCCGATCCCCATCTCGCTGGTCACGAGCGAGCGGTAATAAACGCTGAGCGGCGTGCCGCGCGGCGAGAAGAACGGCTGCGGCGCGATGGCCAGCCCCTTCAGAGGCTTCGAGGTCATGGCGATATCCCGTGTTTGCGCAGTTGCATGCGAATCTGGTTGCCCGCGAAGGGCAGGGCCCCCGTGGTCCTGCCATAGACGGGCGGCGATGTCGCGAGGGCGGCGAGCCGCGCCTTGAGGCTCGCGCCGGGGCGGTCCGGGTCGAGCGCGGCGTCGAGCACGAAGCCGAAGCCGCCCGCGCGCGTCTCCTGACCGGGCAGGGGCAGGGGGTCCGAGCCGGGCAGGACGACGCGGCCCGCCGCCTCCGCTTCCGCGAGGAGCCGGGGCCGCGGGCCGGCGCGGCCGCCGTTGTCGCCCAGAAACAGCGTGCCGGGCGCGGCCCGCGCCACCGCCGCCCGCACCCGGGCGCCGCGCGCGCCGAGCCACTTGCCGAAGCCCCAGGGCAGCACGGCGAGCGCGCCGGCCGCCGCGACCCGCGCCAGCGCATCTGCGAGCGTTCCGCCGTCGGGAAAGGTCGCGCCGGTGCCGAGAGCCAGCACCTCGAGCCCGCCCTCGGTGACGATCTGCCGCCCGGCCAGGAGCCCCAGCGGCGCCTGTCCGTCGCGATGGGCCAGAAGGCAGAGCGGGTCGCCGGTCGGGCGGAGACGCCAGCCGCCCGGGCCGGTTTCCGTCGCCGCCTGTTCGGCGAGCTCGGCGAAGGCGTGGTCCGCGGCGGTCTCGGTCAGGAGCAGCCATCCGGGCGTGTCCGGGTCGAGCCCCCGCGCGGCGGCGGCGCGGCGGACGTTCGCTGCCGCGGCGTCAAGGAACGCCGCGCGATCGAAGCGCGGATAGATGTGGACATGGGCATCGACGAGGAGCGGCCCCGGTCCGAGGGGGGCGGTCCCGGTCATCGCAGGCGCCCCGGAATCAGCGATCCGGTCGGCCGATTCCCGCCACGAACGACACGATTCGCTCGCATGGACCGCGCCGACCCGACGTCAGACAGACCCAAGCGATTCGCCAAAATGTGGCATAAAAGTGTCATGGGTGGCCGCTCCGGATCATCGGGCCCGTCCCGGGCCGTCCGCAGCCCGCCGGCCCGGGCAACAATCCTCCCCCGTATCCGCAGGAACGGCACGGATCGGCCGTCAGGACGGGGCACTTCAACGCGAGGAATTGAAAGATATGGATTTTTCTCTCCGAATCCGGGACGGCGGCAGCGATTCGGAGGCATGGACTTCCCCGGCATCGCGACGCGGACACCAACGATGCGACATCGATAGATCAAGAGTTAAGATGGGGAAGCGTTAAAATTTCATTATCGGATATTGAACACAGCGGGTTAACCTTGGGCTAACGTTAAGCTAGACTCCGGGACGATTAGAGTAGTTCAAGAAGTCAAGGTCGGCGCGACGCCACTTTCGAGCGCCCGGCGGAAGTTTGCTTCGATCTTATTATCTAGGGAGTTCAGCTCCGCATGCCCGACACGTATCGCCATGACGATTGTCCCGGATCGGAAATCGAGATCTCGGTGATCGTGCCGGTCTTCAACGAGGAGGAGAGCGTCTGGCCGCTCTACCGGGCGATCACGGAGGCGCTGACGCCGATGTGGCGCTCCTACGAGATCCTGCTCGTCGACGACGGCAGCCGGGACGCGACCATCGCACGCGCGCGCGACATCGTGGCGGCGGATGCGCGCGTCTCGGTGCTGCGGTTCCGGCGCAATTACGGGCAGACCGCGGCGATGACCGCGGGGATCGAGCATGCGCGTGGCCGCTACCTCGTCACCATGGATGGCGACCTGCAGAACGATCCCGCCGACATCCCGATGATGATCGCCAAGCTCGAGGAGGGCAACGACCTCGTCGTCGGCTGGCGCGAGAAGCGGCAGGACAAGTGGCTGTCGCGCAAGCTGCCCTCGATGATCGCCAACCGGTTGATCGGCCGCGTCACCGGCATCCCGATCCGCGACAACGGCTGCTCGCTCAAGGTCTACCGGGCCGACGTGATCAAGCGCGTGCCGCTTTATTCCGACATGCACCGCTTCATCCCGGCGATGACGATCCCGCTCGGCGCGCGGATCGAGCAGGTGCCGGTGCGCCACCACGCCCGCCGGTTCGGCGCCTCGAAATACGGGCTGTCGCGGATCTTCAAGGTCGTGCTCGACCTGATCACCATCAAGTCGCTGCTGGTCTTCGCCCGACGGCCGGTGACCACGTTCAGCGGCTTCGCCTTCGCCTGCCTCGTCGCCGCGGCGATGTTCCTCGTGCTGCTCCACGACGGTTCCGGTCATCTGGTGGTGGAGATGGCGGTGTTCGGGCTTCTCGCCTCGCTGTCGGTCTTCGTTTTCCTGATCGGGGTGGTGGTGGCGGTCATATTCCAGACCAAGACCTTCTCCATGGCCCGGTTCGACAAGAGCCTCGAACCCTGAATCCGGACGAATACGCACGTGATTTTAGAACCGAACAGTTTTTCTGAAGAAAGGACGTCCCGAATGTCGGTCTCGTCAGTCCTGCCCGTTTCCTCCCTCTCGAACGTCGAATCCTTCGGGATCGCGCCGGAGGTCGATCTGTCGGTCGTGGCCGCCGTACCCGATCTCGAGGTCGCGGCCTCCGTTCTGGCCAAGTACCGTCCGGTCCTCGATGGAATGGGTCTGCGCTACGAAGTGCTCTGCATGGCCGATGCCTCCGGCGAGACGACCGTGGCCGCCCTGAAGGCGCTGGCCCGGGACTGGCCCAATCTCGAGGTCTTCGCCCGCCGGCCCTGGACCGGCGAGGACGGCGAGCTTGGCACTGCCTACAAGCGCGCCCGCGGCCGCCTCGTCCTGACCCTTCCGGGCCGTTCGGAGGTCGCGCCGGAGGAGCTGGAGAAGCTTTTCGCGGCGATCGAGGACAACGACATGGTCGTCTGCGACCGCGACGTCCAGCCGATCAGCGCGAAGCGCCAGTCCTTCCTGAAGAAGACGTTCCGGCTGTTCTTCGGCCATTCGGTCTCGGACGTCTTCTGCCGCGTGCGCCTGAGCCGTCGCGACGTGCTCGAGGAGGTCGGCGGCTTCGGCGTGCGGCAGCACTTCATCCCCGTCATCGCCGCGAGCCGCGGCTTCCGCGTGATCGAGGCCCGCGTGCGCCACGCCGAGCCCGAGCCGCAGGAGGACCGCTTCGTCTTCCGCCCCGTGGGTCACATGCGCGCGCTCTTCGATGCGATGGCGCTTTTCGTGGTGATGAAATTCCTGCACCGCCCGCTGCGCTTCTTCGGCGCGATCGGCGTGCCGGTCTTCCTTGTCGGTCTTCTGGGCACCGTGGCGCTCGTGCTCGGCCGGCTGTTCATGGACGTCTCGCTGGCCGACCGTCCGCTCCTGATCTTCAGCGTCCTGGCCATCGTGCTCGGCATTCAGATCATCGCTCTGGGCCTCATCGGGGAGATCATCATCTTCTCCAACAGCCGGCAACTGAAGCAATACCGGGTCAGCACCATCATCCGCCGCGACAAGTACGGCTCCAAGGTCCGCGAGGTCCCGCAGGGCGAGGAGGATTGAGGGCCTCGTCTGCGTCCTCCGCTCGCAATCACGTGGTTTCGAACAAAAAAGGGCCGGCTCCCCGTGGGGGCCGGCCCTTCTCGTAGCGTCGTCGTGACGATCAGCCCAGGACGTCGGCCACGCTGTCGGCGAGGCGGTCGGCGATGATGCCGTAGCCTTCGTTGTTGAAGTGGATCGTGTCGTAGTGATCGTCCACGTCGGTCGTCCGCGCGCCGAGATAGACGTCGTCCATCGAATTCACGATCCGGCCCTGCGCGTCACGCATCGCGTCGAGCGCGCCCGAAGGCCCGTCGAGCCAGCCGCCATCCTCGGGGAAATCGCCGAGCTGCTGGATGAAGATTGGCAGATCCGGATCGTCGAGTTCGTCGCGCACGTAGTCGAACACCGCCCGCGTCGCCTCGTCGAAGCGGCTCACGGCCTGCGACAGGTTGCTGCGGTTGTCGTTGACGGAACGCGCATCGTCCTCGCCCTGCGCCCAGATGAAGGCGTCGACGTCGCGGCCCGAGGATTCGGCCGACCGGATCATCGACATCGCCCGTTCGAGCTCGGGGCCCGGCCGGTCGCGGTCGACATCCCACCAGTAATCACGGGAATCGGCGTACTGGTTCGATCCGCTGCCCGAGACGGCGACGTTGAGGGCGGTGACGTTGTCGCCGGTCTCCGCATCGAGCGCGCGCTCGAAGACGTCGTTGCCGAGCGATCCGCCGGTGCTGTCGCCGCCGCGACGGTAGAAATGACCCGCCCCGTTCGACTGTCCGGCGAAGACCACCAGATCGGCATCCACCGAGTTCGGCGTCGAAGGGGTGGAGGGCGCGGAAGGGGCCGAGGGCGCGGAAGGCGTGGAGGGCGCGGAGCCGCTGTCGGCCTTTGCGATCTCGATCCAGTCGAAGCGGGCGTATTCGCCGGCGTCGCTGCGGCCGA
>NZ_CANLTQ010000009.1 GCF_947494025.1 uncultured Jannaschia sp. | reverse complement strand
CCCGAACCCGAACCCGAACCCGAACCCGAACCCGAACCCGAACCCGAACCCGAACCCGAACCCGAACCCGAACCCGACTTCAATCTGGTCAAGGGCGGAAAGACAGACGACAACCTGCGCGGCACCAAGGGGGATGACCGGATCCAGGGGCGATCCGGCGAGGACGTCCTGCGCGGTCGCAGCGGCGACGACGTGCTGCAGGGCGGGAGCAAGTCGGATCGGCTTTCCGGGGGCGCGGGCGCCGACTCGCTTTTCGGTGGCAATGGCCACGACATGATCATCGGAAATGGCGGCGGCGACATGCTTCGTGGCGGGCGCGGCGCGGATACGTTCGTCTTTCACCCGGGCCAGGGTCAGGGCATGGATACGGTCCTCGATTTCGGGGTCGGACGGGACGAGCTCCTGCTGCGGCGGTTCGACGGCACCCTGTCGGACCTGATCGAGGAATCCTACCAGCAGCGCGGCGACGTCTTCCTCGTGCACGACGACCGGACGTTCGCGGTGATCCGCGACGTCACTCTCGACGGGATCGCGGACGACCTTCTGGTCTGACGGGCCGACCCGGCGTTCGGGCGCGGTTCAGGCGAGAGATCTGAACCGCGAGGATGCCGAGCGTGATGATGATCACGCCGACCACGTCCGACGGACCCAGGCGTTCGCCAAGCAGCAGCCAGGCGATCAGCACCCCGAAGAACGGATTGAGGAAATGGAACGTCGCGGCCGGGGTCGCGCCGATCCGCCCGACCAGAAGGAACCACACGAAGGTGGCGGTCAGGCCCGGCACCAGCGTGGTGTAGGTGAAGGCGAGCGCCAGACGCGGGGTCCAGGTCACGTTCCAGGTCTCGAGCGCCAGACCGACCGGGAGGAGCGCCGCGGAGCCCACGAGCATCTGCAGGCCGACGATCATCAGCAGGTTGCTGCCCCCCGCCGAGGCGCCCCGCACGGCCAGCGTCGCCGCCGTCAGCGCGACCAGTCCGACGAGGCAGAAGACGACCCCCAGAAGGTCTGTCCCGCCTTGCAGACGCGTGCCCATGATGAGGATCACGCCGACCGCACCCGCGACGAGACCCGCGACACCAAGCAAGCGCGTGCGCTCCGCGAACAGGATCCAGCTTGCCAGCGCGACGGTGAGCGGCAGGCAGGAGGCGATGATCGCGGCCAGCGAGGCCTCGATCCACTGCATCGCGACGAAGTTCAGCCCGAGATAGAGCGCGTTCTGACACAGGCCGAAGACGACGACGGCTCGCCATTGCGCCCGGGAGAGCCGGATCCGTTGCCCCATCAGCAACGCGGCGCCCACGCCGATGACGCCTGCGATCCCGAAGCGCAGGACGAGAGCGAGGATCGGCGGGGCTTCCGACACGATGATCCGCGCGAAGCTGAAGGCCGAGGACCACATCAGCGCGAAGAGTAATCCGTAGAGGAGGGCGCGGAAATCCATTCGAGGCTCGGAGCACGGGCAAAAAAAGGGCCGCCCGATCGGCAGCCCCCGGTAGATCGCCTGGAAGCGGATCGCTCAGCCGTTCACGGATTCCTTGAGCGCCTTCGCGATGGTCATCTTCACGACCTTGTCGGCATCCTTCTTGAACTGCTCGCCCGTGGCGGGGTTGCGCACCATGCGCTCGGGCCGCTCGCGGCACATGATCTTGCCGACGCCGGGGAGCGTGACGGCACCGCCGCCGGAGACCTCCTCGGTGATGATGTCGGTCAGGGCGTCCAGCGCCGAGGACGCGGTCTTCTTGTCGGATTCCATCTTGTCGGCAAGCGCGGCGACGAGTTGCGTCTTCGTCATCGGTTTGTTGGCCATCTGGTTCTTCTCCCCGGGGGCTGGTGACTGGTTGCGGGACTCTAGACCCGAAAATCGTGTGCTCACAAGAATTAGCGACGACAAATCGGCCGATTCGATGAGAAATTGCCCTAAAGGAAGGCTGTTTCCTCGAAACTTCGCAACTTCCGGCTGTGCAAGCGCTCCAACGGCATTTCGCGGAGCGATTCCATCGCCTTGATTCCGATCAGAAGGTGCCGGCTGACCTGGGTCCGGTAGAAGGACGAGGCCATGCCCGGCAGCTTCAACTCGCCGTGGAGCGGCTTGTCGCTGACGCAGAGAAGGGTGCCGTAGGGCACCCGGAAGCGGAACCCGTTGGCCGCGATGGTCGCGCTTTCCATGTCGAGGGCGACGGCGCGCGACTGCGACAGGCGTTGCACCGGGCCGGCCTGCTCGCGCAGCTCCCAGTTGCGGTTGTCGATCGTGGCGACCGTGCCCGTCCGCATGATGCGCTTGAGCTCGTAACCCTCCAGCGCGGTGACGGATTCCACCGCTTCCTCCAGCGCGACCTGCACCTCCGCCAGAGCCGGGATCGGTACCCAGACCGGAAGGTCGTCGTCGAGGACGTGATCCTCCCGCAGATAGGCGTGCGCGAGGACGAAGTCGCCCAGCGACTGAGAGTTCCGGAGCCCCGCGCAATGGCCCACCATGAGCCAGACATGCGGACGCAGGACGGCGATGTGGTCGGTCGCCGTCTTGGCGTTGGAGGGACCGACGCCGATATTGACGAGCGTGATCCCCTGGCTGTCGTCGCGCGTCAGGTGGTAGGTCGGCATCTGCGGCATCTTCGGCGGGTCGACCATCGGCGCGTCCGGGTCGTCGGGCGTCACCCGCTGACCAAGGGGGCCGATCAGCTCGCGGTAGCCCGAGTCCGGGTCGCGCAGCGCGGCGCGGGCATAGGCCACGAATTCCTCCACGTAGAACTGGTAGTTCGTGAACAGGACGTGGTTCTGGAAATCGGACGGGTCGGTCGCGGTGTAATGGGCGAGCCGGGCCAACGAATAGTCCACCCGTTGCGCGGTGAAGGGCGCGAGCGGTCGCGCGCCGTCTTCGTAGGTGAAGCCCACGCCGTTCACGATGGCGTCGTTCGTGGTGTTGAGGTCGGGCACGTCGAACACGTCGCGCATCAGGAACGGCAGCACGCCGTCCTGCGGCACGGTCACGTCCGCGTCGTTCAGAACCGCGAAATGCACGGGGATCGCCGTCTGCGACGGCCCGACCGTGACGGGCACGTCGTGCGAGCGCATCAGCAGGTCGAGCTGCTGCGTCAGGTAGTTCGCGAACAGGTCGGGCCGGGTGATGGTCGCGGCGTACTGCCCCGGTTCGGCGACATGGCCGAAGGACAGGCGGCTGTCGGTGCGCGCGAAGCTCGTCGTGGCGATGCGGACCTCCGGATAGAAGGCGCGATAGCGGCAATCCGGCATCCCTTCGGTTACCGCCGCGTGGAAGGCGTGGCGCAGAAAGTCCGTCGCCTCCCGGTAGAGACGACAGAGTTCGGCCACGGCGGCGACGCCGTCGGTGAAGCGTCGGGGTTCCGAAAGGTCGGGCGTGCGGATCGCGGTCTTGCGGGTCATGCGGTCTCGATAAGGTCAGTCAGGGCAAAGCGGGTGACGTCAACCAGACCCAGATCGCTGATCCTCAGTTCCGGGATCACGACGAGGGCCAGCAGGGAATGCTGCATGAAGGCGTTGTTCAACGTGCAGCCCGCGTCGCGCATCGCCGCGCCGAGCGCCCGCGCGGCGTCCGCAACATCCCCCGCCGGGCTGTCGGACATGAGGCCGGCGATGGGCAGGCGGATAGCGGCGCGCTCCTCACCCTCGGACCAGAGCGTCACGCCGCCGCCGATCTCCGCCAAGCGGTTGGCGGCCAGCGCCATCTGCGCGCGGCAGGTACCGACGACGATCATGTGGTGGCTGTCATGGGCGACGGTCGAAGCCATCGCCATCCGCCCCGAATAGCCGAATCCCTCCACGAAGGCGTTGGTCACGCCGCCGGTGCCGCGATGCCGCTCCACCAGCGCGATTTGACAGGTCGCGCCCGCGCCCTCGACCAGCCCCTCGCGGACCGGCAGCCTCCGCGTGAGCGCCTTGGTCGGCGCCTGGTTCTCGACCACGCCGATGACCCGGGCGCTCACCTCGGTTGCGCCTTCCGGCGCCGGGATGGCGAAATCGGATCCGGTCAGCGTCTTGCCCGGATGCACCGTGTTCCGTGCCGCGTCCGGCCAGTCGAAATGCGGGCAGTCCGCGACCATCTCGCCGTCCCGCGCGACCGTCCGTCCAAGCGCGACCACGCGCTCGACGGGCAGCGTGCGAAGATCCGCGGTCAGGATCAGGTCGGCCCGCCGGCCCGGCGCGATCGAGCCCAGCTCCCGCTCCAGTCCGAAATGCGCGGCGGTGTTGATCGTGCACATCTGCAACGCCACCAGCGGATCGCAGCCGCATTCGACCGCATGCCGGTAGACGCGGTCCATGTGGCCGTCATGGACCAGCGTGCCGGCCATGCAATCGTCGGTACAGAGGATGAAGCCGCGCGGGTCGAGGCCGCGCTCCGTCACCGCGGTGATCTGGGTCGCGACGTCGTACCAGGCGCTGCCCAGCCGCATCATCGATCGCATCCCCTGCCGGACCCGGGCGACGGCGTCGGTCTCGCAGGTGCCTTCGTGGTCGTCGGCCGGCCCTCCCGCGGCATAGGCGTGGAAGGCGGGGCCGAGATCGGGGGAGGCGTAATGACCGCCGATCGTGCGCCCGGCCCGCGCGGTCGCGGCCATCTCGGCCAGCATCTTCGCGTCGCCCGCGACGACGCCGGGGAAGTTCATCATTTCGCCCAGCCCGACGATACCCGGCCAGGTCATCGCTTCGGCCACGTCGTCCGGCGTGATCTCGTGGCCCGTCGTCTCGAGGCCGGGGGCGGAGGGCGCGCAGGAGGGCATCTGCACGAACATCGAACAGGGCTGCATCCGCGCCTCGTCGTGCATCATCCGCACGCCGTCGAGGCCCAACACGTTGGCGATCTCGTGCGGATCGGTGAACATCGCGGTCGTGCCATGCGGCAGGACGGCGGCGCAGAACTCGGCGGGCGTCAGCATCCCGCTTTCCACGTGCATGTGCGCGTCGCAAAGTCCCGGGACCACGTAACGCCCGGCCGCGTCGATCACCTTCGTCTCGGGTCCGACGCAATGGCTCGCATCCGGGCCGACATAGGCGAAACGGCCCCGCGCGATCGCGATCTCCCACTCCAGAACCTCGCGGGTCTGGACCAGCACGACGCGACCGCCGCGGATCACGGTCTCGGCCGGCGCGCGACCGGCGGCGACGGCGATGAGATCGGGGGCCGCATCGGGCCAGGAGGGGAGCGTCTCGGGCGACATGGCGAAACGTGTCACGAGCGGGCGCCGCGCGCAACCGGGCCCGTCAGGCGCGTCGTGGAAGCGTCATGTGCCGGTTGACATCCTTGTAGAGCAGGTAGCGGAACGGTCCCGGCCCCCCCGCGTAGCAGGCCTGCGGGCAAAAGGCGCGGAGCCACATGTAGTCGCCGGCCTCCACCTCCACCCAGTCCGTGTTGAGCCGGTACACGGCCTTGCCCTCGAGCACATAGAGTCCGTGCTCCATCACGTGCGTTTCGGGGAAGGGGATCACCGCACCGGGCTGGAGGGTGACGATGGTGACGTGCATGTCGTGGCGCAGGTCGGCCGGGTCGACGAAGCGCGTCGTGGCCCAGCGTCCGTCGGTGTCGGGCATCGGCGTGGGCGCGACCGCGGCGTCGCTTGTCACCACCGGATCGGGGTGGGGCAAGCCGTCGACCGCCTCGTAGGCTTTGCGGATCCAGTGGAACCTTGCCGGTTCGTCGCCCGTGGCGCGCAGCGTCCAGTCGCAACCGGGGGGCAGAAAGGCGTAGCCGCCAGCCCCGAGCGCATGCGTCGCGCCGCCGATCGCAAGCCGGACCGTCCCGCCCACGACGAAGATCGCGCCCTCCGCCCCCCGGTCCGGCTCGGGCCGCTCGCTGCCGCCGCCCGGGGCCACCTCCATCACGTAGTGGCTGAACGTTTCCGCGAAGCCCGAAAGCGGTCGCGCGATCACCCAAAGCCGGGTGTCGTCCCAGAACGGCAACGCGCTCGTCGTGATGTCGCGCATCGTGCCGCGCGGGATCACCGCATAGGCCTCGGTGAAGACCGCGCGGTCGGTGAGCAGGTCCGTCTGCGGCGGATGGCCACCGCGCTGGATGAAGTAGGGACTATCGGTCATGGGGATTCCGTTTGGGGCACGGTCCGAGGATGCGGCGCCGGCGCGGCTGTGCCAAGCCGGTCGCGCGGCGTCATCTCAGGGGCGGTGGAGTTGCAGGAAAGTCGGGTCGAACTGTCCGATGCGCTGCAGCGCGTCACGATCATGTATCGACACCCGCCGGTTCCGCATCACGCAGCAGCCGGTCTCGCGCAGGTCGCGCAGCACGCGATTGACGTGGACGGAGGTCATACCGCAGGCCGCGCCGATCTGCGCCTGCGTGAGCGGCAGGTCGAAGGACGACCGGATGACCGCGTTCGCCTGCCGCAGGCGGATGTCCATTTCGGCCAGGAAGTTCGCGACCCGGGCCATGCCGCGCAAGGCGCCGATGCGGAACGACCAATAGCGGTGGATGGCCGCGTCGATGATCGTCATGCCCCAGAGCGCGATCGTGAGGCCGGGGTCGGTCCGGACCAGCTCGGCCAGTGCCGCATGCGGAAAGACGGCCATCCGGACGTCGCTCACGGCGCGGACCTCATGATCCAGGGTGCCGATCGGAAAGCCGTGCAGGTCGACGAAGTCCCCGGGCACCTGCAAGGCGACGAGTTGCGTCGCCCCCTCGCCGGCGGAAGCGACATGGCGCCCGATCATTCCCTCGGCAAGCAGGAGGCTCTCGGACAACGGCTCGTTGCGGTGTGCGATAACGGTCTTTCCGGGCACGTCCCGAAAGCCGCTGCTATGTGCGATCAACCGCTCCCATTGGTCCGGGGTGACGTGACGACACATCCCGATCCGTTCGGGCCGCTCCCCTGAAAGGATTCCGGAATCCGGGATCGGTGGCGTATGGAATGTTGGGGAAAGGATGGGGTCGGGTCGTGATGCCATATGGGCGAACCTGTCATGCCCGGCTCCGGGGCCGTCTGCGACGGATTGTCGCGTATCTCCGGCGGGGTGTAGGTGCCGATCGACAATTCCCTCGGCGTGAAGCGCCGTTCCGGGCGCGTCTCGGCAAGCCCGGATCGCGCGGCCCCGTAGGCGCGCTCGCAGCTGTCGATCATGCGCTCCAGCGAGAACATCCGCTCGACGCGGTCGCGCCCCGTCCTGCGGGGGATCGTCAGGGCGCGGACGAGCGCACGGGCGAGCGTCGCGGCGTCGTCGCGCGGCGCGTAGGCGCCGGCTGGTCCGATGACCTCGCGCACCGCGCCCATCTCGACCGCGGCGACCGGCAGGCCGCAGGCCATCGCCTCGATCGCGGCCAGCCCGAACGGCTCGTCCCAGAGCGGCGTGAAGAGGAGCGCGGAGGCCGTGCCCAGCGCGGCGGCCAGCTCTCGGCCTGACAGATGCCCGCCGTAGCGGATGTCGGGGCCGAGCCACGGCTGCACCTCGTTCCGGAAGTAGTCGCGATGCTCGATCGTGCCATGGATCGTCAGCGGCACCCCGGCGAGGCGCGCGGCCTGTACCGCCAGATGGGTGCCCTTGTTCGGCGTGATCCGCCCGACCCAGACCGCCGAGCCATCGCCCTCGGGCACGAAGGGCCACTGGGCGAGGTCGATGCCGTTGTGCAGAACGCCCGCCTCATCCGGTGCGCCGTCCGGCCACCAGCGGGCGCGCTGTATCTCGGACGTCACGGTGAAGCGCGACCAGGGCGCGGCGCTCTCGTGCACCGCCCGGCGCAGCACGGAAAAGGGCGGAATGTGCAGCGACGTGACCATCGGCAGACGCTCGGCTCGGGCCAGGCGCGGCGGAAAGCGGTGGAGCGAGTTGTTGTGGATCACGTCGAACGCGCCGTCGCGCAGGGCGGCCGCCGCGCGGGCGAAGCCGGTATCGACGTGATCGTTCAGGATGTCGGTCCCGTGGAAATCGTGCCACGGGAAATCCCGGTCGTAATGCTCCGCGAGGACGGGATGGACGGCGACGCCCGGCGGCGCGCACGCGGCACTGTCGCCGCTCGCGAATAGCGTGACGTCGTGGCCGCGCCGGGCGAGCGCATCGGCGAGGTGCCAGGAATGGGCTTCCATCCCGCCCATGAAGGGCGGCGCGATCCGGTGACGGACATGCGCGACGAGCGCGATCCGCATCATTCGGCGGCGACGCGCGACGGCGGCGTAAGCAGACCCTCTTGGTCGCGCGTCATCCGGGCGTGCCGCTCCTGCATGGGCGCATGTTCGGGCGGCAGTCCCGCGGCGAGCCGGGCCCGGTCCTCCAGTAGTCGCACGACACGCCCGGTCGCGGCGTAGGGCATGTCGGCGGTCTGCTGGCAGAGTTCGAAATCCGCCTCGGACGGCTCGCGCAGCACGCGCAGACCCTCGGGCGTGTCGGCGATCAGGCCCAGCATGCGGAAGGCGTGGAGCCAGTGCTCCATCGTCCGGTGCCCCCATTTCTCCGCGAACAGCTCCGCGTTGCGGAGGATCGACGGAATGTGGTGGATCGGCGGCATGCAATGCGGGTGGTACTGGTGATAGGCGCGCGCGCCGCGGATCCACCAGATCGGGATGTCCTTCTCGGCCAGCGTGCGTCCGAAATCCGTATCCTCGCCCCCGTAGCCCGAGAACCGCTCGTCGAACCCGCCGGACCGCGCCCAGTCGTCGCGGTGCATCGCGAAGGTCAGTGACCAGAAGCAGCGGTAGTCGTCGCACCGCTTGCGTGCGTCGGCGGGCGGTCCCTGTCGGTCACAGTGCCGGACCGCGATCGCCTCGAACGTGTCCGTGGTCCAGCCGGGAGCGGCGGCGCCCGCCGGCAGGTAGAGAACCTCGCCCATGGCGAGGCCGTCGCCCGAACGGGTCTGCGCCGCGTAGTCGGCCAGAAGGGTCGGCGCGGGGATGCAGTCGACGTCGAGAAAGACCAGCACCTCGCCCGAGGCCGCCGCCGCGACGGCGTTGCGCGCGCGGGCAAGGGGGAGCTCGTCTCCGGTGATGCGGATCTGACGGATCGGGAACGGGGTTTCGGGCAGGTCGTCGTAAAGGTCGTCCTGCATCACCGCGATGACCAGTTCGAGGGGCGCGACCGTCTGCCGGGTCAGGCCAAGGATCATGTTGCGCAGGTGGTCGGCGCGGCCGCGGGCAAGGGTCAGTACGGATAGGTCAGTCATCTCGGTCTCCGGGTATCGCGACGGTTCGGGGGCGCTTGCGCGCAGACGGGCGCAGAGGCCCTCGATCCAGTTTGCGGCATGACGGGCCGCGTCCGGGCGAAGCATCGAGGCTTGCAGCGCCGGATCGTGCCCGGCAGCGGTTCGCGCAAGCGCCCGGCGCCACGCCTGCGCCGAGGAGGGCATGTGCGGCGCCCAGGTGGCGACGCCCGCCGCGTCGAGGGCGCGCGCCTTTTCGACCTGTTCGTCGAAGTAGCGCCATTCCGGCACGGCGAGCCAGGGCAAGCCGGCCGCGAGGATCCGGTGGCAGGTCGTATTTCCGGTCGAAGCGACGACGAGATCGGCCGCGGCCAGGTAGTCCGGCACGTTCTCGACCCAGCCGTCGTGCCGCAGGTTCGCCGGCTCCGTGGCGTGCCAGTCCCGCGCGACGGTGCCGACCGTGATCCACTGCGCGTCCGGCATCGCGCGCGCGCCGACCGCGATGGGCGCAGAGGCGAAGCCGCTGCCGCCGCCGCCGGACAGCACGACGATCACTCGTGCCGTTCGCAACACGCCGAGCCGCGCACGGGCGGCCTCGCGGTCGGGCCGGGACGTCGCCACGCCGAGCCCCCCGGCGAAACAGGCCTTCGCGTGCATTGCCGGGGTCCAGTCCGCCTGTGCGAGACGTTCGTCGCAAGGCACGAGGAGCCCTGCGGCCCCGTCATAGGCCGCGCGGTGGCCGGGATCGTCGCGCAGACCGTGCTGGACGATCTTCACATGCGGCACCGAGCAGATCCGGGCGAGCTGCGCCACCTCGGCGGACACATCGCAGATCATCAGAGCGGGATCGGTTTCGGCGAACCACCCGGCGATCCGGCCCATCGCATTTCGAATGCCCGGCCAGCCGATCGGCGCGCAATGCAGCGTCTCGGGTGTCGCGATCCAGTCGGCGTGGCGCTCCTCCCCCGTCGGTTCGAAGAGCGAGGGGATGCGTTCGATGCGCGTATTGGGGGGCAGCGGGGGAAAGATGTCGTCGCGGGCGCAGAAGATCGTCACCGGTCGGGTCGGGGGCAGAGCTCCGACCAGTGCAGCGCAACGCTCGGCATGGCCCCGGCCCTGATGGTGGACGAAATAGCCGATCGGGGCGGATCGGTCGGAGCGAAGATCGAAACGGGCCGTCACGCGGGCACACCTGCATGCCGGGTCTTCGGCTCTTCCCGAACGAGGCCGAGATAGGCCAAACCCTCGAGGATGCCCGCCGCGTGCGGCGCATCGGCCCGGTAGATGGAGCCGCCATCGAGCGTGGCCATCTCAGGCCGGGCGTTCGCCACGAGGATGCCGAGCCCTGCGGCGACGAGCATGTCGGAATCGTTGCCGCTGTCGCCCGCCGTGATGCAATCGCCGAGGCCCAGACCGAACTGCTGCGCAGCCGCGGCGACAGCCGCGGCCTTGCCCCCGTTCGGCGCGAGGATGTCGATCAGGTTCCCGTGCGAGGCCACAATGCGGACGGCGACCCCGCTTCTACGGAAACGCTCCCGCAGAAGCTCGGCGTCGCGCGGTGAGCCATAGCAGGCGAGTTTCCAGCGGCGTTGTTCGACCGGCGGCTGCATCTCGAGATGGGAGGAGGAGAGGATCCGCCATGCGGCGTCGCGGTCCCAACCGTCGTGCAGATGCGCGGCGTAGTCGTGGCACAGACGGAAGCGTCCGTCCGTCCTGCGCAGGTGTAGTTCGGTCCCGACGGCGGTGATGAAGATGTCCGGCTCCGGCAGGGACCAGTCGTGGAGCACGTTGCGCGCCTCGACGACGGAGCGGCCGGTAGCGACGGCGAAGGGGATCTGGCGGTTCCGCGCGACCCAAGCGCCGAAGCGGTGCGCGCCGTCCATGTCGCCGGTCAGGGTGCCGTCGATGTCGCAGGCGAGGAGGTGGCGGGGTCGGGCGAAGCTGCGACGCGGCCGGTGGAACTCGGTATAGATGCGCTGCACCCGGTCCGCCCAGCGGTTCCAGTCGAAGGCCTGCCTGTTGCGGCGCGCGGCGGAAGCGGCCCGCTGCCACGCGGTCCGGTCGGAGATCAGCGCGTCGATCGCCGCGCCGATGGCCGCCGTGTCGGTCGGATCGACGAGGGTGCCGTGACCGATCGTATCCAGGATGTCGGACGGTCCGCCCTCGCGGGTCGCCACGACCGGAAGGCCGCACCGCGCCGCTTCGAGAAGTGTCAGGCCGAAGGGCTCGTGCAGGGCAGGATTCACGAACACACCGCCGCGCGACGCCGCCAGACGGTAGAGTTGCGGAACGACCTTCCACACATGCCGGGGCGGAAGCGCCACGCGTCCGGCAAGCTCCGGCCGCCCGGCCTCCCGCAGGAGCGCGTCGATCACGGCCCGGCTTTCCGCGTTCTGGGTGATGCCGTCGCCGCGCTGGCCAGCGAGGATCACGAGGTTCGCGCGGTGCCGAAGCGTCGGATGGTCGGCATAGGCGCGCAGGAGGCCGATGAGGTTCTTGCGGACGACGGGCCGAGCCACCGCGAGGATCATCGGACGCGTTCGATCCGTCAGGTACGGATCGACGAGCGCGGAGGCCGCCGCTGTCCCGGCGGGCGCGTCCGGCAGACGGATGCCGGGCGCGACGCGATGCACGCCGGCGGCGACATCGACGTCATAGGCCTCCACCTGCCGCTCCGCCTCGTCGCGGGAGGAGACGATCACGGCGCCCGCCGCGCCGAGGGCTTCGCGCTCCTCGGCGATGCGATGGGCGAGTTCCCCCCTGTCGGCGTCCGCCAGACAAGTGAGCTTGTCGATGCCGAGGGAATGCGGCGTGTAAACGAGCGGGATGCCGTACCGCGCGGCCGTCGGGCGGACCGTCATCGCCGCGTCGGAGAAATGCGCGTGGATCACGTCGGGCTTGCGGCCCATCCGGCGGATCAGGTCCGCGAAGGCCCGCTCCAGCGCCGGACGTTCCGCCGCCAGCGCCGCCTTAGCGAGGTACTGACGATTTTCGGTGACGAGGCGGAGGATGCGGGATTTGGGGCCGATCGTCTGCACCGGATGGGCGTGGTCCGTGCCAAGCTCGGGGTCGTCGAAGGCCCGCGTGACGATATCCACACGGTCGACATCCGTGCGCTTCGCCTGCCCGGCGACGGCGCCAAGGAGATAAGCGATATGCCCACCCGTATCCTCCGTTATCCCGTATCGGACGGTCGGAAACGTGAGGCATCCCCCCAATGCGATATGCAGAATATACATGGACACTTCCCAAAAGCCGAAGGAACAACCCCCCGTCGCAAAGCGAGTTCCTGCGACGGATCGCCGACTTGGTCCTCCGGGTGGGGCGGGTTTGATTCGCACCGTAGGGCAAAGACCCCGAAGCGCACGGTTAATAGTTGTTAGCGAGGCATGATGGCGCGTCCCACACGATATCTCTTTATCGGCGGGTTGCACCGGTCGGGCACAAGCCTCGTCGCGCGCATGGCCGCGCGGGTGCCGGGCGCCACCGGAATCGAAGGCGCGCCGGTGCCCGAGAACGAGGGGGTCTATCTGCAGGGCGCCATCGCGCACGACGCGCTCGCCGGGGCCCCGATGCGCTTCGCGACCGATCCCGCGCAGCACCTGACGGAGGCGCATCCGCTGAACCGGCTGGAAACGCGCGTGCGGCTCGCGGCCGACTGGGATCCGTGGTTCCCCGAGGGCGCGGCGTGGCGGGTCGAGAAATCGCCGGTGAACCTCACACGGATGCGTCTGCTGCAGCAGCTCTTTCCGCTGTCGCAATTCGTGGTCGTGATCCGGCATCCCGAGGCGGTGGCGGCGGCGGTGGCGAAATGGGTGGACGATCCGGCGCCCGCGCTGATCGACCATTGGCTCGACGCCCACGACATCGTCGCGGCGGATATCGATCGCCTCCACGCCATTCTCGTGCTTCGCTACGAGGACGTCGTGGCCCGGCCGGACGCGATCCGTGCGGCGCTGGGCGCGTTCCTCGATCGCGGCACGGCCGTGCCGCCGCGGGCCGAGGCGACCCGCGACGGCAACCGCGACTACCCGGACGCACCCGTCATGACCGACGGACAGGCTTTGCGGGCGAGCGCGTGGGGCTACGCGCCCGGCCGCGGCGTCGCGGCATGGCCGCCGATCCTGCGCCACCCGCTTCGATCGGTCCGCGACGCGACGACGGCGGCGCTGGGCGGTCAATCCTCGAAATAGGCGTCGTAGCGCGCACGGGCCTGTTCGACCGTCCGGTCGAGGCGGCCGAGATGGTGGCGCATCGCCTGAACCGCCGCGTCCGGCCGCTCCTCCCCGAGCGCGCCGAGAAGGGCGCGGTGATCGTCCAGAAGCTCCGACATCTCCGCCTTCCCTTCGTGGCTCAGCCGACGAAGCCGATCAACCTGCGCCTTGTTTTCGGTGATCGCAGCGGCGGCATGCGCGGCATCGCCCAGCTCGCAGAGGAGAAGGTGGAACTCAAGGTCGTGGATCAGGAACGCCGCCCGGTCGTCGCGCGCGACCGCATCCGCCTGCGCCCGCATCGTCGCGTCGAAGCGGGCCGCCTGCGCCCGGGACCAGCGGGCGTGACAGCGGCGGACGACTTCCAGTTCCAGCGCGAGGCGAACGAAGCGGGCGGCGGCGATGGCGCGGGTGGAGAACCTGCGCACCTCCGTCGCCTTTTGCGGCCGGACCGTCAGGTAGCCGAGATTGCCCAGCCGGCTGAACGCGTCGCGCACCGGCTGACGCGACACGCCAAACCGGCGCGCGATCTCGACCTCGGACATCTTCGCGCCGGGCAGGAGGTCGAGCGAGACGATCTCCCGATAAAGGTGGTCGAACACGACGTCCGCGCTCGTCCGGCGTGTGCCGAGTTCCTCGGGCCGGGCCGTGTAGGCGCCGTCCTCAAACATCCGTCGATGCGCGGCTCGAATCGCTTTCGCGTGCCAACATGCCCCCTCCGACTACCCGGCTCTCGCCGCCGCACCGGCCCGCGCACCGTCGCGGCGCAGTTCGGCGTGGATCTCGCGCAGCGGGTCCGCGAGGCGCGCCGCCAGCTCCGCGTCGAACACGTTCCGGATGGCGAGGACTTCGCCGACCGGATCATCCGCGTTCGCCGCCTCGCGCAGGCGGTCGGCCAGCGGGTCGCGTACGTCGATCGGCGCGCCGTTCTCGTCGGTTCCGGAGACGTAGCGGATCCACGCGGCCACGGGCAGAAGGAGCGCGTCGGTCTCCCCGCCCGCGTCGAGCGCGTCGCGCAGCGTGCCGAGGAGGCGTTGCGGCAGCTTCTGGCTGCCGTCCATTGCGATCTGCCAGGTCCGGTGCCGGATCGCGGGGTTGGCGAACCGCTCCATCAGGGCGTCGGCATAGGCGGCGAGATCCACGCCCTCCGGCGTCTCCAGCGTCGGGATCACCTGCGACCAGAAGCGCCGCACGAAGCCCGCGATGGCCGGATCCGCCACCGCTCCGGAAACGTGTTCGTGCCCGGCGAGGTAGCCCAGATAGGCGATGGAGGAATGGCTGCCGTTCAGCATCCGGAGCTTCATCGCCTCGAAGGGCGCCACGTCGTTGACCATCTGAACGCCGACACGGTCGAGCGCGGGTCGTCCGGCGCGGAAGTCGTCCTCGATCACCCATTGCCGGAACGGCTCGTGCATGACCGGTGCGGCGTCGCGGGTCCCGGTCAGGCGGGCGACCTCGGCGATGTCGTCCTCGGTCGTGGCGGGGACGATCCGGTCCACCATCGTGGCGGGACAGGCGACCTCCGCCTCGATCCACGCCGCCAAGGCGGGGTCGATCCGGCGGGCGAGGTCGATCAGGACGGACCGGGTCAGCGCGCCGTTATGGGGGAGGTTGTCGCAGGACAGCACCGTGAAGGGGGGCGTCCCCGCCGCCCGCCGCCGTTCGAGTGCGCGGACGAGGTAGCCCGGCGCGCTGCGGGGCAGGGCGTTGACGATGTCGTGCGCGATGTCCGGGTGGCCGGGGTTCAGCTTGCCCGTCGCCGGGTCGTGGCAATAGCCCTTCTCCGTCACGGTGATCGAGACGATGCGCACGGCCGGTTCCGCCATCGCGGCCAGCACTGCCTCTGGATCCTCGGGCGCGACCAGCACGTTGCGGACGTGCTCGATCAGGCGCGGCGCGGGTCCGTCGGGCGCCATCTCCACGGCGTGGTAGACGCAGCCCTGCGGCACGAGGGCGTCGCGGACGCCGGGGCTGCGCAGGCTGACGCCGATCACGCCCCAGTCGCCGCCGGCCTCCGCGAGCCACGGCATCATGAAGGCGCGGGCGAAGGCGCCGAGGCCCAGATGGACGATGCCTGTCTCTGGCCGCGGGTTGCCTGAAGGGGTCAGGTTATCGGGCAAGCCAGCCTCCGTCGACGTTGAGTACCGCACCGTGGATATAGCGCGCGGCGGGAGAGGCAAGGAACACGGCGGTCTGCGCGATGTCCTCGGGCTCGCCCCAGCGGCCCGCGGGGATGCGGTCGAGGATCGCCCGGCTGCGCTCGGGGTCGTCCCGCAACGCCTGCGTGTTGTTCGTCGCGATGTAGCCCGGTGCGATGGCGTTCACGCCGATCCCCCTCGGCGCCCATTCGTTGGCGAGGATCTTCGTCAGGCCCGCGACGCCGTGCTTCGACGCCGTGTAGGACGGCACGCGGATGCCGCCCTGGAAGGACAGGAGCGACGCGATGTTGACGATCCGGCCGGTGCCGCGGGGCAGGGCGGCCCGGGCGAAGGCCTGGCAGGTGAAGAAAACGGCCTTCAGGTTGACGTCCATCACGTCGTCCCAGTCGGCCTCGGTGAACTCGGCGCTGTCCTCGCGACGGATGATGCCCGCGTTGTTGACGAGGATATCGATCCGACGGTCGGCGAAGATGTCCCGTGCCGCCAGCGGGTCGGCGAAGTCGAGCGCCATCTCCTCGGCGCCCTCGATCATGCCGGCCGTTTCCGCGCAGGAGGAGCGCCCGGCGCAGATCACGCCGGCGCCGGCCTTCCCCATCGCCACGGCGATCGCCTGGCCGATCCCGGTATTGGCGCCGGTCACCAGCGCCGTCCGGCCGTCGAGCGAGAAGGGGCTCAACGCAACGCTCCCATGTCCACCATGTCCATGTCGGTGAAGTCGACGTTGTCGCCCGCCATCGCCCAGCAGAACGTGTAGGCCCCCGTGCCCGCGCCGCAATGGATCGACCAGGGCGGCGAGATCACCGCCTCCTCGTTCGCCACGACGATGTGGCGCGTCTCCCCCGGCTCACCCATGAAGTGGAAGACTCGCTGGTCCGCACCGAGGTCGAAGTAAAGATACGCCTCCATCCGCCGGTCGTGCAGGTGGGCGGGCATCGTGTTCCACACGCTGCCCGGCTGGAACTGGGTATAGCCCATGACGAGCTGGCAGGTGTCGATCACCTCCGGGTGGAGGAACTGGATGATGACCCGCTCGTTCGCCGTCTCGCGGGAGCCGAGCTCGACGCGCCGGGCCTGCTCCACCGTGACGAGGCGGGTCGGGCAGGCGCGGTGCGCCGGCGCGGACAGGATGTAGAAGCGGCCGGCGCCGGAAAACTCGATCGCGCCGGACCCCATGCCGATATAAAGGATCTCGCCGCGTCCGACCCTGTGCGTCTCGCCGCCGACCGACACCGTCCCAGTCTCGTCGATGTTCAGGACGCCCATCTCGCGCCGGTCGAGGATGCTGTCGGTGCCGGTCTCGGCCACCTTGTCGAGGGTGAGCGTGCCGCCCGTGGGCACCGCGCTGCCGAGGATCAGGCGGTCGTAATGGCTGTAGACCAGTCGGACCTCGCCCTCCGCGAAGAGGTCGCCCACGTGGAAATGTGCGCGCAGCCCGTCGGTATCGAGCGTCTTCGCGGTGGCGGGGTCGATCGCGTAGCGGGTTTCGGTCCTGAGCATCGGATGGCCTTTCAGAGGAAGTCGTCGCGGCGGGGCGTGAAGTTGTCGATGAGCGTGCCCGCCTCGAGGCAGGTGCAGCCATGCACGGCGTCGGGCGGCACGACGAGGCTGTCGCCGGGGCCGAGCTCCCGCGTCTCGCCCGCGACGGTGAAGCGGAAGCGGCCGGACTGCACGAAGGTGGATTGCACGTGGGGGTGATGGTGAGGCTTGCCCTCGGCGCCGTCCTGAAAGCGGAACGCGACGACCATCAGTTCGGGCGCGTCGGCGAGGATCTGACGGCGGACGCCGGGATCGGCGTCGACTTCGGGGAGGGGCATGCGAGGCCTCGTTACCGGAAGAGTTGCGGCAGCCAGAGCGACAGCCCCGGGATGTAGGTGACGGCCAGCAGCACGGCGACCGCGGCCCCGTAGAACGGCCAGATCGTGCGGACCGCGTCCCAGATCGGGATGCGGCCCACCGCGCAGCCCACGAACAGCACCGCGCCCACCGGCGGCGTGCACAGGCCGATGCCGAGGTTCAGGATCAGGATCACCCCGAAATGCACCGGATCGACGCCGAACGCCGTGGCGACCGGGAGGAAGATCGGCGTGGTGATGACGATCAGGGGCGACATGTCCATGAACGTGCCGAGGATCAGCAGAACGACGTTCAGCAGGAGCAGGATGACGATCGGGTTGTCCGACACCCCCTGCAGGAGCGCCACCATGGAGGCCGGCACCCGCGTATAGGCCAGAAGCCAGCCGAAGGCCGCGGCCGAGCCGATGACGAGCAGCACCATCGCCGTCGTGCGCACGGCCGCGAAGGTGGCCGCCCTGAAGTCTTCGAAGCTGAGTGTGCGGTAGACGAAGAAGGTGACGAACAGCGCGTAGATCACGGCGATGTTCGACGATTCCGAGGCAGTGAAGACGCCCGAACGGACGCCGCCGAAGATGATCGCCACGAGGATCAGGCCGGGCGCCGCGGCGACGAAGAGCGTGCCGATCATTCGGAAGCCCTGGAACGCCTGCACGGGGTAGCCCTTCCGCTTGGCCACGTACCAGGAGGCGATCATCAGCGCGAGCGCCAGCAGGAAGCCCGGCAGGATGCCCGCCGTGAACAGGTCGGCGATGGAGATCCGCCCGCCCGCGGCGATGGAGTAGATGATCATGTTGTGCGACGGCGGCAGCAGCAGCGCGATGATCGAGGAGACGACGGTGATGTTGACCGCGTAGTCCACGTCGTAGCCGCGCGCCTTCATCTGCGGCACCATCAGGCCGCCGACCGCGGAGGCGTCGGCCGCCGCCGAGCCCGACACGCCGCCGAACATGACCGAGGACAGGACGTTCACCTGACCGAGGCCGCCGCGGAAATGCCCCACGAAGGCCCCCGCGAGGGCCACAAGACGGCGGGCGATGTCGCCGCGCACCATCAAGTCGCCCGCGTAGATGAAGAACGGGATCGCCATCAGCGCGAATACGCTGACGCCGGAATTGAGCCGCTGGAACACGACCACGGGCGGCAGGCCCAGATAGGCGACCGTCGCGAAGCTCGACACCCCGAGGCAGAAGGCGACGGGCGTGCCGATGAGGAGCAGGAACGTGAACGTTCCGAACAGGACCCAGAGTTCCATCAGTCGATCTCCGCCTCCTCGCCGAAGCGCGCCGTTTCAAGCCCCGCCGCGCGGCGCGCGATCCGCTCGACGGAGAACAGGACGACGAGCACGCCGCCCGCGACGATGGGCAGAAAGTCGAACGCGCCCGAGATGCCGAGCGACGGGATGGTGTTGCCGCCGGTCTTCACGGCGAGTTCGGTGCCGTACCAGATCATGCCGAGCCCGAACGTCCCCACCGCGATGTCGGAGAGCGAATGGAGCCACGGCACCACGCTGTCGGGAAGGAAGTAGAGCAGCACGTCGAAGCTGAGATGGTAGCCCTCGCGGATGCCCACGGCAGCGCCCAGAAAGATGAACCAGCCCATCACCATGACGGAGGCCGGCTCGGTCCAGATGATGCTGTCGTTGAGGACGTAGCGCCAGAACACCTGACAGGCGATCATCGCCGTCATGGCGACGAGCCCGATGGCCGCGACCCAGAGCGCGAGGCGGGCCAGGAGGCCGGTCGCGCGGGCGACGCCTTGAAGAGCGGATGGGGACAAGGTGGATGCTTTCGCGGCGTGGGGCCATCCCCCGGCGCCGCGGCCGGGGGATGCGGTCGGATTACTCGGTCGCCTGGATGCGCTCGACGAGATCCTTCAGCTTGTCGGACGTCACGTGCTTCTCGTAGACCGGAACCATCGCCTCGATGAAGGGCGTCTTGTCGATGTCGCTCACGATCTCGACGCCGGCGTCGCGGACCTTCTGCTCGGACTCGGCCTCACGTTCCGCCCAGAGCTCGCGCATGACCGGAACGCTGTCCTTGGCGGCCTGGCGCACGATCTCCTGATCTTCCGGCGAGAGCTGGTCCCAGCTCGACTTCGCCATCACCAGAACCTCGGGCACGATGAGGTGCTCGTCCAGCGTGTAGTACTTCGCGACCTCGAAATGGCCCGAGCTGTCGTAGGAGGGCCAGTTGTTCTCCGCGCCGTCGATCACGCCGGTCTGGATCGAGGAATAGACTTCGCCGTAGGGCATCGGCGTCGCGTTCGCGCCGAGGGCGGAGACCATGTCGACGAAAATGTCGGACTGCATGACGCGGAACTTCATGCCCTGCAGATCTTCCATCGACTCGATCGGCTTCTCGGAATTGTAGAAGCTGCGCGAGCCGCCGTCGTAGAAAGCCAGGCCGACGAGATCGTGCGCCTCGAACGCGGCCAGGATCTCGTCGCCGATCGGGCCGTCCATGACGTTGTGCATGTGCTCGACCGAGCGGAAGATGTAGGGCAGCGAGACGACCTGCGTCTCCTCGACGATGTTGTTGAACGGCCCCAGCGAGACACGGTTGAGGTCGATCACGCCGAACTGAGTCTGCTCGATCGTGTCCTTCTCCTCTCCGAGCTGTGCGGAGTGGAACACCTCGATGCAGATGCGCCCGTCGGTGCGCTCCTCGACCATCTCGCCCATCCGCTCGACCGCCACGACCGTGGGATAGCCCTCGGGGTGGGTGTCGGAGGAGCGCAGGGTCGTCTCGCATTGCGCGAACGCCGCGCCGGTCAGCGCCGCGCTGGCCAGCAGGGCCGTAATCAGGGTTCTCGTCGGTTTCATGTGTTGGTTCTCCCTTTGGTGTCGTGTCAGAGCCGGTAGGCCTTCTTGGCGAGCCCGTAGGCGAGGTCTTCGGCCACCTCCTCCGCGTCCGGCCGGGTCAGTCGTCCGGTCGCGACGAGGGTGGCGAGATGGGCGCAGTCGACCCGGCGTGCGACGTCGTGGCGCGCGGGGATCGAGCAGAAGGCACGGGTGTCGTCGTTGAACCCGGCCGTGTTGTAGAAGCCGGCGGTCTCGGTCACCGCCTCGCGGTAGCGACGCATCCCCTCGGGGCTGTCGAAGAACCACCAGGCAGGCCCGAGCAGCAGTGAGGGATAGACCCCCGCCATCGGCGCGAGCTCCCGCGTGTAGACCGTCTCGTCCAGCGTGAAGAGGATGACGCGGAGCCGCGGATCGGTGCCGTGCGCGTCCAGAAGCGGCTTCAGCGCGCCGACGTAATCGGTGCGTGCGGGAATGTCGAAGCCCTTGTCGGGGCCGAACAATGCATGCATCGCCCGCGAATGGTTGCGCGACGCGCCGGCATGGATCTGCATGACCAACCCGTCCTCGAGCGACATCCGCGCCATCTCGGTCAGCATCTGCGCGCGGAACGCCTCGCCGTCCTCCGCCGATGCGCCGCCCAGGACGCGCGCAAAGAGCGCGGCCGGGTCGTGGAGATCGGCGGTCCGCGCCGTCGGGTGGCCGTGATCCGTCGCGGTGGCGCCGAGGGCGATGAAGTCGGCCCGGCGCTTCCGGTGCGCGGCGAGGTAGCCGGTCCAGGTGGTCGTGTCCTCGCCGGTGATCTCGCCCAACTGGGCGACGTTGGCGGCGAAGCCCTGCGCCTCGGGATCGACGGTCGCGTCGGGGCGGTAGGTCGGAACGATGCGTCCGTTCCAGTCGGCGGCGCGGATCGTCTTGTGATGCGAAAGCGGGTCGAGCGCGGAATCGGTCGTGGCCAGAACCTCGATCCCGAACCGGTCGTAGAGCGCGCGGGGCCGGAAGGCGGGATCGGCCAGCTTCGCGACGATGTGGTCGTAGGCCGCGTCCGCCGTCTCCGCCGAAAGCGTCTCCTCCCAGCCGAACACGTCCTCGAGCGCGTGCTCCACCCACATTTGCGAGGGCGTGGCGCGGAACAGGTGCCAGTGCGACGCGAAGACCCGCCAGATCGCGCGGCCGTCGGTCTCGACCTCCGCCCCGTCGCGGCGGGCGATGCCGAGGCTTTCGAGCGGCACACCCTGCGAGAACAGCATACGAAACACGTAATGGTCCGGGGTCACGAACAGACGTGCGGGATCGGGAAAGGGCGCGTTCTCGGCGAACCAGGCGGGGTCGCAATGACCGTGCGGGCTGACGATCGGCCGCTCCTTGATCCGGGTGTAGAAGTCCCGCGCAAGGCCGCGCGTACGATCGTCCGTCGGGAACAGACGATCGGGATCGAGTCGTGCCACCGGTATCCCCCCTCGCCGCGTCGACCGAATAACGGCCTCCGTGTTGCATCTCGGTAATATGGTAGAATACCAGATGTCAAATCATGACGTCGCAGCGACGTGACGACACCCTGTTTCCGGCGGCTTCGGCCCGCCTCTGGCGATACGGGCGCGGGTATGGGAGGCACGGTCGCGAATGACAGTCCGAAAAGCGCACGATATGGGGGAACGCGGATGAGGATCGTTTCCGTCGGGGAATGCATGGCCGAACTGGCCCCGCTCGACGCTCCGGGGACCTACCGGCTGGGCTATGCTGGCGACACGTTCAACACCGCCTGGTACCTCGCGCGGCTGCGGCCCGAATGGCAGGTCGATTACGTCACCGCGTTGGGCGCGGATGCGATGTCGGACAAACTGCTGACATTCCTTCGGGACTCGAGGATCGGGGCGGAACACGTCGTCCGCGACCCGGAGCGCACGGTCGGGCTCTATCTCATCTCCCTGAAGGACGGGGAGCGCAGCTTCTCCTACTGGCGCGGGCAATCGGCAGCGCGCCGGCTCGCGGAGGATCCGTCGCGGCTCGACGCGGCGTTCGCGCGGGCCGATCTCGTCTACCTTTCCGGGATCACGCTGGCGATCCTCGAGGGCGAGGGGCGGGCGCATCTGATGGAGGCGCTTCGCCGGGTCCGTGGGGCCGGAACGACGGTCGTCTTCGATCCGAACCTCCGGCCGGGGCTCTGGCCCGGCACGGACGCGATGTGCGAGGCGGTCACGGAGGCCGCCGCGCTCTGCGACATCGCGCTGCCCAGCCATGACGACGAGGCGAGGTATTTCGGCGATTCCGATCCGGAGGCCACGCGCGACCGCTATCTGGGTCAGGGCGCGGGAACGGTCGTGGTCAAGAACGGCGGCGGGCCGGTCCTCCATGCCGACGGCGGCAAGACAGGGCGCGTCACGCCTGAGGCGCTTCCCCGGGTGGTGGACTCGACCGCCGCCGGCGACAGCTTCAACGCGGCCTACCTGTCGGCCCGCCTCGGCGGGCAGGACGAGGCCGCGGCCATCGCCGCCGGCTGCGCGCTGGCGGCGCGCGTGATATCGGAGCGCGGCGCGCTCGTTGACCTGAAGGATCTGTAGATGACCTATGCTCCCGCGGAGACCCGCTACGACACGATGCCCTATCGCCGCTGCGGTCGGTCGGGCCTGCTCCTGCCGGCGATCTCGCTGGGGCTGTGGCA
This sequence comes from uncultured Jannaschia sp., assembly GCF_947494025.1. Taxonomy (GTDB): domain Bacteria; phylum Pseudomonadota; class Alphaproteobacteria; order Rhodobacterales; family Rhodobacteraceae; genus Jannaschia. The sequence continues at coordinate 88,956 of NZ_CANLTQ010000009.1, read as the reverse complement.
CAATTTCGGCGACGACACGCCGGACGCGCTCAAGCGCGCGATGCTGCGCACGGCCTTCGACCACGGCATCACGCATTTCGATCTCGCCAACAATTACGGCCCGCCGGGCGGCAGCGCGGAAGCCGCGTTCGGGCGCATCCTGAAATCGGACTTAGCCGGCCACCGCGACGAGATGGTGATCTCGTCGAAGGCCGGTTACCTGATGTGGTCCGGCCCCTACGGCGAGATGGGGTCGCGCAAGTACCTGATCTCCTCCTGCGACGCGTCGCTGAAGCGGATGGGGCTCGACTACGTCGACATTTTCTACTCGCACCGCTTCGACCCGCATACGCCGCTGGAGGAGACGATGGGCGCGCTCGACCACATCGTGCGCTCCGGCCGGGCGCTCTATGTGGGGATCAGCAGCTACAACGACGCCCCGACCCGCGAGGCAGTCCGCATCCTCGAGGAGATGGGCACGCCCTGCCTGATCCATCAGCCCGCCTACAACATGTTCAACCGCTGGATCGAGACGGATGGCGTCAAGGACACGCTACAGGAACTTGGCGTCGGCTCCATCGCATTCACGCCGCTGGCGCAGGGGATGCTGACGACGAAGTACCTGAAGGGCATTCCCGAGGGCAGCCGCGCGGCGCAGGGCAAGTCGCTCGATTCCGGGAAGATCACCGAGGAGACGGTCGCGCGCATCCAGGCGCTGAACGGCGTGGCGGAGCGGCGCGGGCAGACGCTGGCGCAGATGGCCATCGCTTGGGTGCTCCGCGACGAGGGGATCACCACGGCACTGATCGGGGCGAGCCGGCCGGAGCAGATCACCGATTGCGTCGGCGCGGTCGGAAATCTCGAATTCACGCCGGAGGAGCTGGCCGAGATCGACCACCACGCGCTCGACGCCGACATCAACCTCTGGGCCCGGTCCTCGCACGCCGAGACCTGATTCAGCGTTCTCTTCTTGCATCCCCGGCCCGGTTCAACAACGCTGGGTCGCACAAACGGGAGAAATACCGAATGACACAGACGAAACGCACCTTCCTGAAGGCGGCGGGCACCTTCGCGGCGGCGGTCCTGATCGCAGGGTCGGCCACGGCGCAGGCGCCCTCCTTCTTCCGCATCGCCACCGGCGGCACGTCGGGCACCTACTTCCCGATCGGCGGTCTGATCGCGAACGCCATCTCCGCCCCGCCGGGCAGCCGTCCCTGCGAGGAGGGCGGCGCCTGCGGCGCGCCCGGCCTGATCGCCACCGCGATGTCTGCGAACGGCTCGGTCGCCAACGTGAACGGCATCGCCGGCGGCACGATCGAAAGCGGCTTCGCGCAGTCCGACGTCGCGAGCTGGGCCTATACCGGGACCGGCATCTGGGAAGGGCAGGAGGCGGTCGAGTCGTTGCGTGCGATCGCGAACCTTTACCCGGAATCCATCCATCTCGTCGCCTCGGCCGACAGCGGGATCGAGAGCGTGGCGGACCTCGCCGGCAAGCGCGTCTCGCTCGACGAGCCGGGCTCCGGCACGCTGGTCGACGCGCGCATCATCCTCGAATCCGTCGGGCTCGGCGAAGACGATGTCGAGGCCGAGTACCTCAAGCCCGACCAGGCCGCCGACCGGATGCGCGACGGCGCGATGGACGCGTTCTTCTTCGTGGGCGGCTTCCCCGCCGGCGCCATCGCGGAGCTGGCCTCGCAGGAAGACATCCGCGTCATTCCCATCGACGGCGACGCGGCTTCGGGCATTCTGAGCAACTACGAGTTCTTCGCGGAGGACCTGATCCCCGCGGGCACCTACGAGGGGCAGGAAGAGGACGTCACGACGATCAGCGTCGGCGCGCAATGGGTCACCTCCGCCGACCAGCCCGAGGAGCTGATCTACGAGATCACCAAGGCGCTGTGGAACGACAACACCCGCGCGCTGCTCGACGGCGGCCACGCCAAGGGCGCCTCGATCACGGCGGAAACCGCGCTCGAAGGCGTCGGCATCCCCCTGCATCCCGGGGCGGAGCGCTTCTATCGCGAAGCCGGCCTGCTCGAGTGACGGCCTGACCTGCGGCCCCGTCCGGGGTCGCTGACCGATCGGACGGGGCGGCGATGGATCGCCCCGCCACCCAAGGGGAGTGTGACGGACATGACGAACGATCCGAAGGCCGGCCCGGCAGGCGGCGTCGCCGCGAGCGAAGGCGCCGCCGCGCTGACCGAGGCGGAGCAGAAAGCGCTTGAGGAGAAGTTCGACAGCGAGGTCCGCTTCCGCCCCCTGACGCGTCCGGTGCTCGTCGCCTCCGCGGTCGCGCTCTTCGTCCTGTCCTGCTTCCACTACTACACCGCCGGCTTCGGCATCCTGCAGCAGACGACGCATAACGGCCTGCACCTCGCCTTCACGCTCGGTCTCGTCTTCGCGGTCTTCGCCTTTTCGGGCCGCGTCTCCCCCGATTCCGCCGAGCACGGCGTCCTGAAGCCGCTCGGCCTGCCGCTTCTCGACTGGGCCTTTCTCGTCGGCGGCGTCGTGTCGGCGATGTACGTGCCCTGGATCTTCGACACGCTGGCGATGCGGGTGGGCAACCCCAATGCCGTGGACGTGGCGATGGGGACGATCCTCATCCTCTGCCTGCTGGAGGCGACGCGGCGGGCGATGGGCTGGCCGCTGCCGGTCATCGCGATCCTGTTCATGGCCTATGCCTATTTCGGCCAGTCCATGCCCGGCATCCTGCAGCATCCGGGCGCACCCTGGGCGAGCCTCGTCAACCACCTCTACCTCACCAGCCAGGGCATCTACGGCACCGCGCTCGGCGTGATCGCGACCTACGTGTTCCACTTCGTCCTGTTCGGGGTGCTCGCCACGCGGATCGGGCTGGGCCAGCTCTTCATCGACCTCGCCTCCGCGCTCGCCGGGCGCTACGCGGGCGGACCCGCCAAGGTCTCGGTCCTGTCCTCGGCGATGCTGGGCTCGATCTCGGGCTCCTCCATCGCGAACACGGTCACGACCGGCTCGCTCACCATCCCGGCGATGATCAAGATCGGCTACCGCCGGCACTTCGCGGCCGCGGTCGAGGCGGCGTCCTCCACCGGCGGTCAGATCACGCCGCCGGTCATGGGGGCCGTGGCGTTCCTGATGATCGAATATCTTGAGGTGCCGCTGACGACGATCCTGACCGCGGCGCTGGTGCCGGCCTTCATGCACTTCTTCGGCGTTCTGGTGCAGGTCCACATGGAGGCCAAGCGCCTCGGCTTGCGCGGTCTGACGAAGGAGGAGCTGCCGGATGCCTGGAAGGTCTTCAAAGCGAACTGGCTCACGATCATCCCGCTCCTGGTATTGGTCGGGGTCCTGCTGTCGGGACGCACGCCCTATTCCGCCGCGTTCTGGGGCATCACCGCCTGCATCGCCGTGATGGTGGTTCAGAACCTGATGGCGCGGGGCGTGGTCGAGGCCGCGCGCGCGACCGCCACGGACATCTTCGACGGCTTCGTCATGGGCGCGAAGTACTCGCTCTCGGTCACGGTGGCCGCCGCGCTGGTGGGCGTGGTGATCGGCGTGGTGACGCTGACGGGGGTCGGGTTCAAGATCGTGTTCCTCGTCACCTCCACCGCCGGGGGATGGGCCGAATCCGTCGCGCCCTACATTCCGTTCGGCATGATGGACGTGGCCACGCTGACGCTGCTCTTCACGCTGATGATGACGGCGGTGGTCTGCATCCTGATGGGCTGCGGCATTCCGACAACCGCGAACTATCTCATCATGATCGCCATCGCCGCGCCGATCCTCGGCGCGCTCGGGGTGGAGCCGATCGTGGCGCATTTCTTCGTGTTCTACTACGGCGTGCTGGCCGACGTGACGCCGCCCGTCGCGCTTGCCGCCTATGCCGCGGCGGGGATCGCGGGGGCGAACGCGTTCAAGGCGGGCAACACCGCGTTCCGCCTGTCGATGGGCAAGGCGCTCGTGCCTTTCGTGTTCGTGTTCTCGCCCTCGCTGCTTCTGGTGACGCAGGGCTTCACCTGGCCGTCCTTCGTCCTTGCCCTGTCGGGCGCGATGCTCGGGATCACCGCGCTCTCGGCGGCGTTCTCGGGCTACCTGACGCAGCCGCTCCGGGCCTGGGAACGCGCGCTGCTGGCGGTCGCGGCGCTTCTTTTCGTGGCGCCGGATCTCGTCACGACGCTGATTGCGGCGGCGCTCTGCCTGCCGGTCCTGATCCGCAGCTTCGCCGGCGGGTCGTCCTCGCCGGCGGCGGCCTGACGGGGCACGTCGTACGTGCCCCGTCAGGCCGGCGACCCCGGGGCCGCCCCGCTCGCGATCAGGGGACCGCTCTCTCGGCGATGCGTCTCGGGGCGAGGACGTCGTCGGAGCGCTTCAGTCTGCCTGCGCGACCTCCGTCCCGGCGCCGCGATACCAGGCCGCGATAGCGGCACGCTCATCAGGCGTGATCCCGGTCAGGTTGCCCGGCGGCATCGCGTGGCTGACGCCGGCCTGCAGGTAGATCGAGCGCGCTTCGTGGGCGATGTCGGCCCGCGTCTCCAGATGCACGCCTTTCGGCGCCCAGCGGATGCCGTCCCAGTTCGGCTCCCGTGCGTGGCACATGGAGCAGCGACCCTGCACGATGCCCGCCACCTCATCGAAGCCTTCGGCCTCGACGAAGCGCGTCTGGTAGGGCGACAGCTCCGCCTCCTCCAGCGCTTCGTAATCACCGTCCCAGGACGATGCGGTGGAGAGCCAGGCGATCACCACGAACAGGAACGCCGTCGCGCCCCAGGTCCAGACCGGGCCCGAACCGGTCGCGTGCAGGGTGTTGAAGTAATGCCGGATCGTCACGCCGAGCAGGAACACCAACGCCGCGATGATCCAGGCGTGCTGCGTGCCGAAGGCCAGCGGATAATGGTTCGACAACATCAGGAACAGGACCGGCAGCGTCAGGTAGTTGTTGTGGGTGGAGCGCAGCTTGGCGATCTTGCCGTATTTCGCGTCGGGCATGCGGCCCGCCTTCAGGTCGTCCACCACGATCCGCTGGTTCGGCATGATGATGAAGAAGACGTTGGCCGTCATGATCGTCGCCGTCATCGCGCCCAGATGGAGGAGCGCGGCGCGGCCGGTGAAGACCTGATTCAGGAGCCAGCTTGCCGCGACGATGCCTGCGAAAAGGATCAGCATCACCAGCGTCGGCCGCGACGCCAGCGGCGACTTGCAGAGAAGGTCGTAGCCGATCCACCCCGCCGCGATGAACGCTGCCGAGAGCAGCACCGCTTGCCACACGGCGAGGTCGAGCTTCGACGGGTCGATCAGGAACAGCTCCGCCCCCGCCCAGTAGACCACCGCCAGCAGGGCCGCGCCCGAGAGCCAGGTCGTGTAGCTCTCCCATTTGAACCAGGTCAGGTGGTCGGGCATCGCGCCCGGCGCGACGAGATATTTCTGGATGTGGTAGAAGCCGCCGCCATGAACCTGCCATTCCTCCCCGTCGGCGGGACCGGGCACGTTGCGGTTCAGGCCGAGGTCGAGCGCGATGAAGTAGAAGGACGACCCGATCCAGGCGATCGCGACGATGACATGCGTCCAGCGGACCGCGAAGGCGAGCCAGTCCCACATGATGGCAAGGTCGTACATGCGCGGCTCCTTCGGATCGGGGGGGGCGGCCGTAGTGTCGCGTGCCGTGCCGCGGCGGGCAAGGCGTCAGCTGCCCCGATAGGTCGAGTAGCCGAAGGGGGAGAGCAGGAGCGGCACGTGATAATGGACCGCCTCGTTCATGCCGAAGCGGATCGGGATGCGCTCGAGGAACAGCGGGTCGTCCCGGAAGCCCTGCGCGCGGAAGTACGCGCCTGCCTGAAAGACGAGCTCGTAGCTGCCGATGCGGAACGCGTGCTCCGGCAGGATCGGCGCGTCGGTGCGGCCATCCGCGTTGGTGACCGTCTCGGCAAGCAGCTCGCGCGCCTCGCCGGCCACGCGCCAGAGCGCGACGGACATGCCATGGGCGGGATGACCCTGCGCGGTGTCGAGAACGTGGGTGGTAAGGTATCCGGCCATGCGCGCCTCCGTTTGCGATCGGGCCGGAGGATGCGACGTCCCCGGTTGCAGGGGAAGGCGGCAAATGGCGAAAAGGGGGCGACGCGACCCCGAGGAGCCCGCCATGACCCGTTACCCCCGTGACCTGCAGGGCTACGGCCCGACCCCGCCCGAGGCGAACTGGCCCGGGGGCGCGCGGATCGCGGTGCAGCTCGTGGTGAATTACGAGGAGGGGGGCGAGAACAACATCCTCCACGGCGACGCCGCCTCCGAGGCGTTCCTGTCGGAGATCGTCGGAGCCGCGCCCTGGCCGGGGCAGCGGCACGCCAACATGGAGTCGATCTACGAATACGGCGCGCGGGCCGGGTTCTGGCGCCTGCACCGGATGCTGCGCGACCTGCCGGTGACGGTCTACGGCGTCGCGACGGCGCTGGCGCGCTCGCCGGTGCAGGTCGCGGCGATGAAGGAGGCGAACTGGGAGATCGCGAGCCACGGGCTGCGCTGGATCGAGCACAGGGACATGCCCGAAGCGGCGGAGCGCGCGGCCATCGTCGAAGCCATCCGGCTGCATACGGAGGTGGTGGGCGAGGCGCCCGTCGGCTTCTATTGCGGACGGTCCTCGGTCAACACGATCCGGCTCGCCGCCGAGAGCGGGCAGTTCGCCTACCTTGCCGACACCTACGCCGACGACCTGCCCTACTGGATCGAGGTCGGCGACCGGGACCAGCTCATCGTGCCCTACACGCTCGACGCAAACGACATGCGCTTCGCCACGCCGCAGGGGTTCAACGCGCCGGAACAGTTCTTCGACTACCTGCGCGCGACCTTCGATACGCTCCACGCCGAGGGCGGACGGATGATGTCTGTCGGCCTGCATTGCCGCCTCGTCGGACGGCCCGGCCGGGCGGAGGCGCTCGCGCGGTTCGTCGAGCACGCGCAGGCCAAAGGCGACGTCTGGTTCGCCACGCGCGAACAGATCGCCGCGCACTGGGCCGCGACCCATCCGCATGTCCGGCGGGAGCGACCGTCGCAGATGGATCGCGACGCCTTCGTTGCGCGGTTCGGCGGCGTGTTCGAACATTCGCCCTGGATCGCGGAGCGGGCGCACGGGCTCGAGCTCGGGCCGCCGCACGACACGGCGGTGGGCTTGCACAACGCGCTTTGCCGCGCGTTCCGGGCCGCCACGGAGGAAGAGCGGGTGGCCGTCCTCGCCGCCCATCCCGACCTCGCCGGCAAGCTCGCCACCGCCCGCCGTCTGACCGAGGAAAGCGCCTCCGAGCAGTCGAGCGCCGGGCTCGACGCGTTGACCGACGCGGAGCGGACGACCTTCGAGCGGCTGAACGCGGAGTATGTGGCGCGGCACGGCTTTCCGTTCATCATCGCGGTGCGCGACCACGACAAGGCGGGCATCCTCGCGGCGTTCGAGCGGCGGATCGGCCAGAGCCGCGCGAGCGAGTTCGCGGAGGCCTGCCGGCAGGTCGAGCGCATCGCGCTGCACCGCCTGCGGGACATGCTGTCGTGAGCCGCCGGATCCGGACCGAGCCGCTGACCGCCGGGGCCTTCGTGACCTTCGGGGAGGTGCTGGAAGCGCGGGGCGATCCCGACAGGGTCATCAACCAGGGGATGTGCGGCCGGCATCACGACCGCGCTCGCCTCGACTTCGGCGACGGCCGCGCGGGGATCAGCGTCTTCGACGCGCAGCCGCGCGACCTGCCCTACCGGCTCGACATGGTGGAGCGGCATCCCGCAGGCAGCCAGGCCTTCGTGCCGATGCACCGCAATCCCTGGCTGGTGATCGTCGCGCCCGACGATGCCGGAATTCCAGGTGCTCCGCGCGCTTTCGTGGCGGATCCGGGACAGGGGGTGAACTACCGGCGCGGGACGTGGCACGGCGTCTTGACCCCGCTCGCGGCGCCGGGCCTCTTTTCGGTGATCGACCGGATCGGCGATGGCGACAATCTCGAGGAGCACTGGTTCGAGACACCGTTCACCGTGATTTCCTGACGCCGGCGACGGAACGCGCCCGCGCGACGCGCCCCGGCATTGGCCCCCGGCGCCGCGCCGCCGCCCTGCGTCAATTGTCGCCCCCGGCATTCCTTGAAAAATCCCGGCTCGGAACATATCCAGAACCTATGGGTAAGATGTCGATCCGGGACAAGCTCGCGCTTTTGTCCGATGCCGCCAAATACGATGCGAGTTGCGCCTCGTCGGGTACGACGAAGCGCGACTCGAAGGACGGTTCGGGACTCGGCTCGACCACCGGTTCGGGTATCTGTCACGCCTACGCGCCGGACGGGCGATGCATCTCGCTCCTCAAGATCCTGATGACCAACCATTGCATCTACGACTGCGCCTACTGCGTGAATCGCGTAAGCAGCAACGTGAAGCGCGCCCGTTTCACGGTCGACGAGGTGGTGTGGCTGACGACCGAGTTCTACCGGCGGAACTACATCGAGGGGCTGTTCCTGTCCTCCGGCATCATGAAGTCGTCGGATTACACGATGGAGGAGATGGTCCGCATCGCCGAGAAGCTGCGCGCCGGCGGGTTCCGCGGCTATATCCACCTCAAGACGATCCCCGACGCCGCGCCGGAGCTGACCCTGCGCGCGGGCCTCGTGGCCGACCGCCTGTCGATCAACGTGGAACTGCCGACCGATGCCAGCGTAAAGGCTTTCGCGCCGGAAAAGGACCCCGAGCAAATCCGTGGTGCGATGGGCAAGGTGCGCCTGACCACCGAGGACTACGCCGACAAGTCGCATACTGGCCGCAAGCGTGGACGCTTCGCCCCGGCGGGGCAGTCGACGCAGATGATCGTCGGGGCCGATGCCGCGAACGACGCGACGATCCTGGGTCAAGCGAGCCGGCTCTACGGCGCCTACGGGCTCAAGCGGGTCTATTACTCCGCCTTTTCGCCCATCCCCGACAGCAGTGCCGTCCTGCCGCTCGTCGATCCACCGCTGATGCGCGAGCACCGGCTTTATCAGGCCGACTGGCTTTTGCGGTTCTACGATTTCGGTCTGGACGAGATCGTTCGCCGTGACGGGACGGGGATGCTGGATCTCGACATCGACCCGAAGCTCGCCTGGGCGCTCGCGAACCGCGACCGTTTCCCGGTGGACGTGAACCGCGCCCCCAGGGAGCTTCTGCTGCGCGTGCCGGGCTTCGGAACGAAGATCGTGGACCGGATCGTCGCGGCGCGGAAATCCGCTTCGCTCGGGCTCGAGGATATCCGCCGCATGGGCGGGCGGATAAAGCAGTCGCGTGCCTTTATCACCACGCGCGACCATCATCCCGGCGCCAAGCTCGACGCCGAGAATCTGAAGTCTAGGTTCGTGAAGCCGAAGCAGATGGAACTCTTCTGAGATGTACGCACCGCGCCTTCCCCGCATCGGCACCTTCGATGCCTGGCGGGACGTGGCGCGGCGGCTTGCTTCGGCAGATGTGCCGCCCGAGGCGGTGGACTGGGCGCTCGAAGGCGACAGCGACGCGATGTTTGACGACGTCCTGCCGGACGCGACGCGACCACTCACCGTCACCAAGGCGTTCCTCGAACTCAGCCGCGACCTGATTCCGGAGCGGACAGGGCAGGGGATGCGTTTGGCCTATTCCCTTCTGACGCGGGTGCAGGGGCGGCCGGAACTGCTGGCGAACCGCGCTGACCCGCAGGTCGCGCGCGCCCGCGACATCGCCAAGGCGATCCACCGCGACATCCACAAGATGCACGCCTTCGTGCGTTTTCAGGAGCTGGAGGTGGATACGGAACGCTCGGGCGAACGCCGCGCCTTCGCCGCCTGGTTCGAGCCGGAGCATCGGATCGAGGAGCCAGTCGCGGGTTTCTTCGTCGACCGGTTCGGCGACATGGATTGGCGGATCGTCACGCCGGAGGTGACGCTGACCTATGCCAGCGGATGCCTGTCGAAGGAGGCCGTCGCCGCGACGCGACCGAATGCCACGGACCCGCTCGAGCAGCTCTGGACGACCTATTACAGCAGCATCTTCAATCCCGCACGCCTGAAGCCGGACGCCATGCGGGCGGAGATGCCGAAGAAGTACTGGCGGAACCTTCCCGAGGCGCAGGCGATTCCCTCCCTGATCGCCGGCGCGCGGGCCCGCGTGGCCGAGATGCGGGCCGCCGGGCCCAGCCTTCCGGCCCCGCAATCGCTCAGACGGAAGGATGACGCCATGGCCACCCAACCCGGACCCGACCTTTTCGCCGCGACCGATCTGGAGGACATCGCCCGCGACGCCAGGGGCTGCACCCGTTGCCCGCTCTACGGTCCCGCCACGCAGACCGTGTTCGGCGAGGGGCCGGAGGACGCGCCGTTGATGTTCGTCGGCGAGCAGCCGGGCGACCGTGAGGACATCGCGGGCCGGCCCTTTGTCGGTCCCGCCGGGCAGCTCTTCGATCAGATCGTCGAGCAAGCCGGAATCGACCGCGAGGCGGCCTACGTCACGAATGCGGTGAAGCACTTCAAGTTCGTCCAGAAGGGCAAGCGCCGCATCCACCAGAAGCCCGGCGGAGGCGAGATCTCCGCCTGCCGCTGGTGGCTCGAACAGGAGCTGACGACGGTCGACCCAAAGATCGTCGTGGCGCTCGGCGCGACGGCGCTGCATTCGCTCACCGGCGACGGCAAGGGTATCCTGAAGCGACGGGGCCGGATGGAGGAGACGCGCGACGGCCGGCCGTTGATGGTGACCGTGCATCCGAGCTTCCTTCTGCGCCTGCCCGACGAGAAGAGCCGTGCGGCCGAGACCGAGCTGTTCCGGCGCGACCTGGAGACGGTGCGAGACGCCCTGGCACAAGCGGGCTGACGCGCGGCGACGCGCATCCGGATTAACGCAAATTGTTAAAATTTCTGGACAGATACCGGTCGTTCATAGGAACCCTGCACGTTGTCGGACTGTTTACCTTTTATACATCTCGAGGATTATTCGATGCGCAGCATTTCCACCGTCGTCTTTCCTGTTGCGGGTCTTGGTACCCGGATGCTTCCTGCGACCAAGGTCACGCCAAAGGAATTGCTTCCGGTCTACGACACGCCGCTTCTGCAATTCGCCATCGAGGAAGCTCTGGCGGCCGGAGCGAAGCGTCTGGTGTTCGTGTCCCATCCTGCGAAGTCGGCGATCGAGGCCTATTTGCGCCCCGATCCGAAGCTCGAGGGCGAGTTGGAGGCCAAGGGCAAGGATGAGCTTTTGGAAGCCGTGCGTGCCTGCTCCGTGCCCGAAGGCGTGGATGTCGTGTTCACCATGCAGGAGGAGCAGCTCGGCCTTGGCCACGCGATCCACTGCGCCGCGCCGCATGTCCTCGACGGGCCGGTCGGCGTGATCCTGCCCGACGATCTCATCCTCGGTGCGCCCTGCATGCGCGAGATGGCGGAGGCTTTCGACCCGGAGCGGATGCAGAGCCTCATTGCGGCGCAGCGGGTGCCGGCCGATCGTGTGTCGAGCTACGGCATTTTCGATTGCGACGATGCCGACGGAACGGCTCGCACGCTGGCGGCGCGCGGATTCGTCGAAAAGCCGGCCCCGGCCGACGCGCCCTCCAACCTTGCCGCGGTCGGCCGCTACGTAATTTCCCCCGTCGTGTTCGACGCGTTGACGCGCACGGAGCGCGGCGCCGGCGGCGAGATCCAGATCACCGACGCGATTGCGGCGACAGGGTCGATTCACGCGTTCCGCTTCTCGGGTACGCGTTATGACTGTGGGTCGAAGGACGGTATCGTTGATGCTACCCTGGCCGTGCAGGCGGCGCGGCGGCAGGATACGGCTCCAATGGCCATCGCCGCCGAATAGCCAACAAAGAGGGGGAGGCTTTTTTGGAATTCTACCAGATGACGGGGTTCATGGGCGTGCAAACGGATACGGCCGACGATTGCTCCGACATAAGGATGCCTGACCCTTCCAATTCGGCTCTGTTCCTCGATTTCGACGGCACGCTCGTCGACATCGCGGATCGGCCGGACGGCGTCGTCGTCCCGCCGCGGGTCGTCGACCTCCTCGACCGGGCGATGACCCGTCTCGATGGGCGCGTGGCGCTCGTCTCCGGACGCTCCGTCGCGACGCTGGAAGCGTTCCTGCCGGACTTCAAGGGCGCGCTGATCGGCACGCATGGCGCGGAAATGCGCGCCATGGGCGGCGAACATGTCGACGTGGTCGAGATCGATCACGGCATGGTTTCCCGCCTCTGCCGCCTTGCCGACGATTTCGCGGCGCTCCGCCCGGAATTCCTCGTGGAGCACAAGCCGTCCGGCGTCGTTCTGCATTTCCGGCAGGCAGAGCAGCATTCCGCGCTCGCCATGCGGTTCATGGAAAGCCTCGCTATGGCGGCGGACGGCTTCCGCCTGCAACCGGCCTTGATGGCCTACGAGATCAAGCCGGAGGGCGTGGGCAAAGATATCGCGCTGAAGCGGTTGCTCGACACCGACGCCTTCCGCGGCAAGACGCCGATCTATGCCGGTGACGACCTGACCGATGAGCCGGCGCTCGAACTCGTGCAGAAACGGGGCGGTTTGGCGATCAAGCTGGGCCATGCGGAGACGGTCGCGGATCACAGGCTTGAACGGCCCGAGGATCTCGCGGACCTTCTGGGAGGTTGGCTTGCCTGAGGATGCAGAGAACGGGGGGCGCCTCCTTGTCGTCTCCAACAGGCTTCCAAAGGGCGACGATGTTCCGGCCGGAGGCTTGGTCTTCGCGATCCACGAGGCGCTGACCGAGGCCGGGGGGTTGTGGATCGGTTCGGCCAATCCGACGGAGGAGGCCGATGATGGCCTGACCCAGATCGGGAGCGGCGATTACGACCGCGCGACGTTCTCGCTCACCGAGAGCGAGCACAAGGGATTCTACTTCGGTTATTCGAACTCGGTCCTGTGGCCGCTCTTCCATCACCGTTCGGATCTGCTTTCGCTCGATGGCCGGGACTTCGAGGATTACGCGACCGTCAATACGCGCGTCGCCCGTGCCATCGCCGGGATCGTCGAACCGGACGACCTTATCTGGATTCAGGACTACCATTTCCTGATGGTCGCGCAGGAGCTCCGCAAGCTCGGCGTCGACAACCGGATCGGGCTGTTCCTGCACATTCCCTTTCCGAACCTTTCGGATGTCATGGCGTTGCCGCAGGTCGACATGATCGGCGGATGGCTCGCCGCGCACGACCTCGTGGGGCTTCAGACGTCGCGCGACGTTTCCGCCGCGCAGGACGTGCTGCGGCGCGATCCGCAGGCGCAGATCCTCAACAACGGATCCTGGATCCGCGACGGCCGCATTTTCTCCGTCCGCAGCTTTCCCATCGGCATCGACGCGGAGAGTTTCGCCAAAACGGCGGCCGAGGCACCCATCGTCGATCTCCAGGTCCCCGAAGGTGCGCCCTTGCTGTTGGGCGTGGACCGGCTCGACTACTCGAAAGGTCTGGTTCAGCGGTTCGAGGCTTTCGGTGAATACCTCGGTCTTCGTGCGATCGACGATCCGAAGCCGACCTACATCCAGATCGCGCCCGTCAGCCGGGAGGACGTCTCCGCCTATCAGGACATCCGCGAGGAGCTGGAGCGGACCGCCGGCTCCACGAACGGCGAGCATGCGGAGCTCGACTGGACGCCGATCCGCTACATCCGCCATCATATCGACCGCGACATCATCGCCGGCCTTTATCGTCGTGCGAACGTCGCGCTGGTGACGCCGCTCGCTGACGGGATGAACCTCGTCGCGAAGGAATACATCGCCGCGCAGGATCCCGAGAATCCCGGCGTGCTCATCCTGTCGCATTTTGCCGGTGCCGCCGAGCAGATGGCGAACGGCGCATTGATGGTGAATCCGTTCGACAAGCGGGCGTTCGCGCAGGCGATCGACAAGGCGATGCGGATGCCGCTGGAAGAGCGCAAGGCGCGTTACGAGGATTTGCGTCAGGGGGTGTTCGAAGAGGACATCCGCTGGTGGACCAACGCCTTCCTCGACTGGCTGCGGCGGGCCCCGCGGTCCTTCGACCGGGCGGTCCGGCAACTGATCTGAGACCCGGCGCGACCGGCCGGCGGAACTTCGCGCCTTGGACCATCCGGTTCTCCTGATCCTCGCCGCGATCGTCGTGGGCGCCTCCAAGGGCGGCCTCGCCTCTGCCGCGGCCGTCGCGGTGCCGATGCTGGCACTGGTGATGAGCCCGGTGGAGGCCGCGGCGACCCTGCTGCCGGTCTACCTCGTGACGGATTGGGTCAGCGTCTGGCTCTACCGGCGGGATCATTCGAAGCGGAACCTCGCGATCCTGATTCCGTCGATGCTCTTCGGCGTCGGTCTGGCCACGATCCTGACGCCGATCCTGCCGGAGGCCGCGCTGCTTCTGGCGACGGGGGCCATCGGGTTCTGGTTCCTAGCGCGGGACTGGATGAACCGCGCCGTGACCGTGCCGACGGAAGCCCGCCTGTTGCCCGGCCTTTTCTGGGGGACGATCACCGGCATCACCAGCTTCATCACCCATTCCGGCGGCCCCCCTTCGCAGGCCTATCTCCTGCCGCAGCGCCTGCCGAAGCTGGTCTTCGCCGGTACGATCGCCATCGCGTTCACCGCCGGCAACCTCGCCAAGTTGCCCGGTTACTGGGTGATCGATGCGCTGGACCGGTTCGACTGGGGCGCCACGGCCCAGCTGGTCGCGGCCGGGATCGGGGGAACGTTCCTCGGCCGTCGTATCGTCGAGGTCCTGCCGGAGGAAGCCTACCGGACGGCGATCAAGGCGCTGCTGCTGCTTCTGTCGGTCGTCCTCGTCGCGAAGGGAACGCTGGACCTGCTCTAGAAGAACCGGTCAGCGATACATCAGGTCCGGCAGGAACGTGACGAGGCCGGGAAACGCGATGAACACCACGATCGACAAGAGCAGCAACCCGAGAAACGGCAGCGTGTCCCGCGCAATCTCGCCGATACCGCGCCCGGTCATCGATTTCAGCACGATCAGGTTGAAGCCGACCGGCGGCGTGATCTGCGCGCATTCGATGACGATGACGGCGAAGATGCCGAACCAGATCAGGTCGATCCCCGCCGCCTCCACCATCGGCAGGACGACCGAGCTCGACAGGACGAGAATGGAGATGCCCTCGAGGAAGCAGCCGAGGATCAGGAAGAAGACGGTCAGCACCGCGATCAGCGCCACGGGCGACAGCTCCATCTCCTCCACCCAGGCGGCGGCGACCCGGGGAATGTCCGCGAAGCCCACGGCGATGGAAAGGCAGGCCGCGGTCGCGATGATGAACGAGATCATGCAGGAGATGCGCGTGGCCGAAAGCAGGCTGTCCATGAACATCGCCCGGCTCAGCGTTCCGTTCAGCGCCGCGAGGAGGATCGCGCCGACGATGCCGATGGAGGCCGCCTCGGTCGGCGTGGCGAACCCCTGATAGATCGAGCCGATGATCGCGACGATGAGGCCGACCACAGGCAGAAGGTCCTTCGAGGCGCGGATCTTCTCCCCGAACGTCGCCCGGGGCACCGGATCCCCCTGGCGGTCCGGGTTCAGCCATGACCAGAGGGCGATATAGCCCGAGAAGAGAAGGATCAGGAGCATCCCCGGCACGATCCCCGCGACGAAGAGTCGGGCTACCGATTGCTGCGCCACCACGCCGTAGACGATCATGATGATCGAGGGCGGGATCAGCAGGCCGAACGTGCCCGCCCCGGCGAGCGAGCCCACCATCATCGATCGGTCGTAGCCGCCGCGGCGGAGTTCCGGAATCGTCATCCGTCCCACGGTGGCGCAGGTCACCGCGGAGGATCCGGACACCGCCGCCATCACCCCGCAGCCCACGATGTTGACGTGCAGGAGGCCACCCGGAAGCCATCCGACCCACGGCGACAGGCCGCGAAAGAGGTTGGTCGACAGGCCCGACCGCATCAGGATCTCGCCCATCCAGATGAAGAGCGGCAGCGCGGTCAGCGCCCAGTTCCAGCTCGCGTCCCACATGGTCGAGGACAGGATCGAGCCGGGCGCGATCGGCGTGAACCACGCGAAGATGACGACCGCTGCAGAAAGGAGCGAGAGCGCGATCCACACTCCGCTGCCCAGCAGGACGAGGAGGCAAAGGAGGAGCGCGACGCTGGCGAGGGTGACCGTCTCCATCATTCGGCCGTGCTGTCGATGTTGGTCTCGTAGCCGGCCTGTCCGCCCCGCCAGACGAGCGTCGCCTGTTCGAGGATGCCCAGACACATCACGGCGAGCCCGAAGGCCACCGCGCTCTGGGGAATCCAGAGCGGCATGCCGAGCATTCCGGGACTCAAATCGCCGAAGCTGCGGCTTTCCAGCGTGAAAAGCGTCATCTGCCAGGCCGCATAGCCGGTGATAGCCGCGCCGATTGCGCAGCACCACAGCTCCACCCACCGGTTGCGGCCCCCCGGGAAGAGCTGTCCGATGAGCGTGATGCGGACATGGCCGCCGTTCACGAACGTATAGGCCAGGGCGAGGAAGGTGGAGGCGGCGAGGAAGAAGCCCGAAAGCTCCGTCGTCTCGACCGCCATGCCCAATTGCCGGGCGACGATCTGGCAGAGCGTCGCCACGGCGATCCCCGCGAGAAACACGGCGGCCGCGTAGCCGCAGGCGAGGTAGAGGCCGTGCAGAGCCTTGCGGAGCATTGCGGCGCCCTTTCGTAAGGTGCGGGGATCGAGGACGGCGGCCGGACCGGCCGCCGCGGTCGCGTCACTTGGAGGCGAGATACGCGTCGAGGACGGCGATCTCGGACTCGGAGGCTTCGGCGCGGAACTCCTCGAGCATCTGTTCGCCGATCGCGTCGAGCTTGGTCTGCAGCTCCGGCGAGGCTTCGGAGACGGACATGCCCTTCTCCTCAAGCGCAGCTATCGTCTCCTCGCCCGCCTGCCGGCTCAGCTCCCACGCGGTCTCGGTCGCGTTCTTGCCCGCCGTCACGATCGCCTCCTGCAATTCGGGCGAAAGGCGCGACAGGGCGCGCTCGTTCACGATGATGGCGTTCTTGTTGTGCATCGACCCGGTATAGGTGAAATGCGTGGCGTAGTCCCAGGCCTGGATGTCGTTCCCGGTCTGTCCGGAGGTGAAGAGCGCCTCGATCAGGCCGGTCGAGAACGCCTGCGGAACCTCCGCAAAGGGCAGGATCGTCGCCTCGAAGCCCAGGAGCTCGCCCATGCGCTGCGTGGCGGGCGAATAAATGCGCAGTCTGACGTCCTCGAACTGCGATCCGTCGGTCACTTCGAAGTTGGTGTAGAAGCCCTGTCCCGGCCACGGCATGTAGGTGAGGATCCGGATGCCGTCGTCTCCGAATGCCTCGTCGAACCACGGCTTCTGCGCCTCCATCAGCTTTTCGGCCTCGTCGTAGTCGCTGGCGACGTTGGGCAGGCTGTCGAGCGTGTACATCGGGCTTTCGTTGCCGTAGACGCCGAACCGGATCTCGCCCAGCTGCACCTGACCCGACTGGACGGCCCGGCGGATCGCGTCGAGCTTGATGAGTTCGTCGTTCGGGCGAAGGTCGATCGTGAGCTCGCCGTCGGCGGCGGTCTCCACCTCCTCGATGAACTGGCGGATCGTCTTGGTGAAAAAGCTGTCCTCGGGATAGCCCGAGGCCATGACCCAGGTTTCTTGCGCGGCGACGGTCGTGGCGGAGAGGCAAAGGACGAGGGCGGCCCCGCCCAGTCCGGCGAACATGTTCATGGTGATATCCTCCTGTCGGATGCTGTCGCGGACGAGGAATGCCGTTTCTGTCGCGTCGGCTATGCGCCCCGACCGTCGGTCGTGGGATCATCAAGACATCGCGAGGGGGCGCTGACAAGCGCCATCCCCAGCGGCAGCCTTCGCGAACCCCGGTTTCGCGGCGCCGGGATGCGGGCCGCCCCGCGCCGGACCCTTTCCCGGGGCGACCCCCGACGCCCGAAGATCCGTCCTTGCCAATCGGCCCTCCGCAGCGAAGACTGACGCCCTCACGTCCGCTTGTCCCGACGACAACGAGAGCGGGCCCGGCGATCCAACAGGAAGACATACGATGCAACGTTTCACCCTTCTGGCTTCGACCGCATTCCTTCTGACCGCGCCGCTCGCCCCGACGGCCTTCGCCGCGCAGATAGCCGAGGGCGACACGCTGGCCGAGGACCAGACCTTCTCCTACTCGCTCCTCGATCAGTTCCCGACCCTCGACCCGCAACTCAACGAGGAGGTGCAGGGTAGCCATATCATCGCGCAGCTCTTCGAGGGGCTTACCCGGCAGGACGCGGACGGCAACGTCATCCCCGCGGGCGCGACCGAATGGACGAACGAGAACAACACCGTCTGGACCTTCAAGCTTCGCGAGGACGCGCGCTGGTCGAACGGCGAGCCGGTGACGGCCAGCGACTACGTGTATGCCTGGCGCCGCGCGGCCGATCCGGAGACGGCGTCGCCCTATGCCTGGTACGTGGAGCTTTCGTCCATCGAAGGCGCGGCGGAGGTCGTCGCGGGTGAGGCCGAGCCCGAGACGCTGGGCGTCGAGGCGGTGGACGACCACACGCTGAAGGTCACCCTGACGCAGCCATTGCCGTTCTTTCCGGCGGTCGTGACCTACGCGACCTTCATGCCGACGCCGCAGACGACCATCGAGCAACACGGCTCCGACTGGACGAGCCCCGGGAACATGGTCTCCAACGGCGCCTATACCCTGGCCGAACTTGCCGTGAACGAATATTTCCGGCTCGAGAAGAACCCCGAATACTGGAATGCCGACGAGGTGATCATCACCGAGGTCACCGGCTACATCATCAACGACCGCAACCAGTCCGTCACCCGCTGGGAAGCCGGCGAGTTCGACATGATGGACGACCTGCCGGCGGGCACCTATCCCGACCTGCTGGAGCAATATCCCGACGAGACGTTCTCGACGCCCCGGCTTTGCAGCTATTACTACGCGATCAACTTCAGCGAGTCCGGCAACCCGGCGTTGCAAGACGTCAACGTGCGCAAGGCCCTCAGCTACGCGCTCAACCGCGAGGTGATCGTCGATCAGGTCCTGAAGGGCGGCCAGTCCCCCGCCTACAACTTCGCGCACGAAGCGACGGCCGGGTTCGAGATGCCGGAGATCGACTACGCCGCCTGGAGCCAGTCCGAGCGCATGGAGCGGGCGCGGGAACTGATGGCGGAGGCCGGCTACGGGCCGGACAATCCGCTTGATCTTGACTTGATCTACAACACCTCCGACAGCCACAAGGCGATCGCCACGGTGGCGGCGCAGATGTGGAAGCCGCTGGGCGTCAACATCACGCTGTCCAATTACGAGTGGCAGTCCTATATCGACATCCGCGGCGAGCAGAACTTCGACCTCGCCCGGTCGGGCTGGTGCGGGGACTACAACGAGGCCTCGACTTTCCTCGACCTCGTGACGACGACCCACGGCTCGAACGACGGCAAGTACTCGAACGCCGAGGTGGACCGGCTGATGACCGAAAGCCGGACGATGGACGACCCGAACGAGGCCTACACCCAGGTCGAGCAGATCCTCGCGGACGAGATGGCGATCATCCCGATCTATCACTACACGCAGAACTTCCTGCTCGACGCCGACATCCGGAACTGGCCGATGAACAACGTCGAGAACAACTGGTACATCCAGGACATCTACCGGGCCGCCAGCGAGTGAGCGGGGCAGGGGCGGTCTCCGGATCGCCCCGTCCCGGGCCGCCATGCTCGCCTTCATCCTCCGCCGTCTTCTGGTCGCGATCCCGGTCCTGATCCTGCTCGTGGTCGTGACCTTCGTGCTGATGTACGCCGCGCCCGGCTCGCCCTTCGCGACCGAGCGGGGCGTGCCGCCGCAGGTCCTTGCCAATCTCGAGCGCGAATACGGCCTCGACCGGCCGTTCCTGGCGCAGATCGGGACCTATATCTGGAACATCGTCAGCGATTTCGATTTCGGGCCGAGCTTCGTCTACCGCGACCAGGACGTGAACGACCTGATCGCACAGGGCTTTCCGGTGACGCTGACCTACGGGTTCTGGGCTTTCGTGCTGGCCGTCCTGGTCGGCGGCACGCTCGGGATCGTCGCTGCGGTCCGCCAGAATTCCTGGCTCGACTACCTCGCCGTGGGCATCTCGATCGGCGCGCAGGTCCTGCCGAACTTCGTGCTCGCGCCGATCCTCGTGCTGATCTTCACGCTCTGGCTCGGCTGGCTGCCCGGCGGCGGCTGGCAGGGCGGACAGTGGGAGTTCGTCATCATGCCGGTCGTGGCGCTCGGCACCAGCTTCATGGCTTCCATCGCCCGAATCGCGCGCGCCTCGATGCTGGAGGTGCTGTCGTCGAACTTCATCCGCACCGCGCGCGCCAAGGGCCTGCCCGGACGGCGGATCATCCTGCGCCACGCGCTGAAGCCCGCGCTCCTGCCGGTGATCTCCTATCTCGGACCGGCCTTCGTCGGCATGATCACCGGCTCCGTGGTGATCGACATCTACTTCTCCACCGGCGGGATCGGGCAGTTCTTCGTGGCCTCCGCGCTCAACCGCGACTACGGGGTGATGATGGGCATCACCGTCCTGCTCGGCGCCCTCACCATTCTGTTCAACCTCCTGGTCGACATCGCCTATGCGTGGATCGACCCGAAGATCCGGTACTGATGCGCACCGCAACCCTTTCCGATGCGAGCGCGCTCGCCACCGCGCCGAAGGGGCGCAGCCTGTGGGCCGATGCGCGTCGCCGGTTCTTCCGCAACCGCGCCGCAGTGGCGGGGCTCGTCGTGCTCGCCCTCATCGCGGCCTTCGCGCTCCTGGGCCCGTGGATCGCGCCCTGGGATTACGAGGAGATCGACTGGGCCGTGCTCGGCTCGGTCGAGACGATGGGCCGGCCCTCGCTCGAGACGGGGCACTGGTTCGGCACCGATCAGCTCGGACGCGATCTTTTCGCGCGCACGGTGCAGGGCACGCAGATCTCGCTCATGGTCGGCATCGTCGGCGCGCTCATCGCGGTCGTGGTCGGCACGCTCTACGGTTCGGTGGCGGGCTATTTCGGCGGTCGGGTGGACGGGGCGATGATGCGCGTCGTCGACGTGCTCATGTCGATCCCCTACATGTTCGTGCTGATCCTGCTCCTCGTGGTGTTCGGCCGCTCGATCCTGATGCTCTTCGTCGGCATCGGGCTCATCTCCTGGCTCGACATGGCGCGGATCGCACGGGGGCAGACGCTGGCGCTCCGCGGCAAGGAGTTCGTGGAGGCCGCCATCGCCACCGGCGTGCATCCGTTCCGTATCATCCTGCGCCACATCGTGCCGAACCTGCTTGGCGTGATCATCGTCTACGCGACGCTGCTCGTGCCCTCGATGATCATCTACGAGAGTTTCATCTCCTTCCTCGGCCTCGGCGTGCAGGAGCCCCTGACCTCCTGGGGGGCGCTGATCAACGACGGCGCGGCGGAGATGCGCAACGGCACCTCTTGGCAACTCCTCTTCCCGCTCGGCTTCTTCGTGGCCGGGCTTTTCGCCTTCTTCTTCATCGGCGACGGCCTGCGCGACGCGCTCGACCCGAAGGATCGCTGATGCCCGCGCCTGACACGACCTCCGCGTTGCTCGACGTGACCGACCTGACCGTGACCTTCGACACGCCGGACGGGACCGTGAATGCGGTGAACGGCATCTCGCTCGGCCTCCGGCGCGGCGAGACGCTCGCCATCGTGGGCGAAAGCGGATCCGGAAAGACGCAACTCGCCTTCGCGATCCTCGGGCTTCTGGCCCGGAACGGGCGCGCGGCGGGGTCCGCGAAGCTCGAAGGGCAGGAGATCCTCGGCCTGCCGGAAGGCAAGCTCAATACGCTCCGGGCCGAGCGGATGGCGATGATCTTCCAGGACCCGATGACCTCCCTCAATCCCTATCTCCGCGTGGGCACGCAGATGGCCGAGGTGCTGACCCTGCATCGCGGCCTGTCGAAGCGCGCGGCGTTGCAGGAAAGCGCGCGGATGCTGGAGGCGGTCCGCATTCCCGACGCGGAGGGGCGGCTCGCGATGTATCCGCACGAATTCTCCGGCGGCATGCGGCAGCGGATCATGATCGCGATGGCGCTCCTGTGCCGCCCCGCGCTCCTGATCGCGGACGAGCCGACGACCGCGCTCGACGTGACGGTGCAAGCGCAGATCATGGACCTGCTCGCCGACATCCGCCGGGAGTTCGACACGGCCATTATCCTCATTACCCACGATCTCGGCGTCGTGGCCGGGGCCTGCGAGCGCACGATGGTGATGTACGGCGGCCGGGTGATGGAATCCGGCCCGACCGACGCGGTCTTCGCGGACCCCTCGCATCCCTACACGGCGGGGCTTCTGGCGGCGGTACCGCGCCTCGACGTGCCGCAGGACGCGCTGGAGACGATCCCGGGCGACCCGCCGGACCTGTCGAACCTGCCCGAGGGCTGCCCGTTTCAGGCGCGCTGTCCGCTCGTGCGGGATACCTGCGTGCGGATGCCGCCGCTCGTGCCGCACGCAGAGGACCGGCTCCGCGCCTGCTGGGCCGATCCGAAAGAAGTGTCGTGACCGCGCCGCTTTTGTCCGTCGAAGGGCTCGACGTGACGTTTCCGGTCATGCCCCGCGGCGCCTGGCCCTGGACGAAGCCCGCGGGGCTGCAGGCCGTGTCGAAGGCCGATCTCGTGCTCCAGCGGGGCGAGACGCTGGGCCTCGTGGGGGAGAGCGGATCGGGCAAGTCCACGCTCGCCCGCGCGGTGATCGGCACGGTTCCGGCGACGGGGGGCCGCGTGATGTGGAAGGGGCGCGACGTCACCGCGCTCGACCCCGCCGGCCGACGCAAGCTCGGCCGCGAGGTGCAGATGGTGTTCCAGGATCCGCTCGCCGCGCTCAACCCGCGAATGAACGTGGGCCAGATCGTGGCCGAGCCGCTCGCCACCCATACCGACCTTTCGGCGAAGGAACGGCGGACCCGCGTCGGCGAGATGATGGAGCGGGTCGGATTGCTGCCGAACCTCGTGAACCGTTATCCGCACGAGTTCTCCGGCGGCCAGTGCCAGCGCATCGGCATCGCCCGCGCCCTCATCACCAAGCCGGAACTCCTGATCTGCGACGAGCCGGTCAGTGCCCTCGACGTCAGCGTGCAGGCGCAGGTGGTGAACCTTCTGGCAGGGCTTCAGCGCGACATGGGGCTGTCGATGCTCTTCATCGCCCACGATCTGAGCGTGGTTCGGCACATCTCGACCCGGATCGCGGTCATGTATCTCGGCCGCATCGTGGAGACGGCGCCGGCGGCCGCGCTCGTCGCCGATCCGCGGCATCCCTACACCAGGGCACTCATCGCCTCCGTGCCGATCCCCGATCCGGTGCGCGAACGCGCGCGGTCGCGCCCGGTGCTGGAGGGCGAGCTGCCGTCGCCCCTGAACCCGCCCTCGGGCTGCGTCTTCCGCACACGCTGCCCGATCGCGCGGCCCGACTGCGCCACGGCGCGCCCCCCGCTCGTCGAGGAGGCGCCGGACCATCGCGTCGCCTGCCCGTACCACGACCGGGGCGGGCCTGTCTGAAGGCTGTCAGACGGCCCTTGGTCGCCTCTGCGCACGGCCCGTCCCGGTCGGGCGCTCTCAGGCCGCTTCGTCCGCCTCCAGATCGCCCAGCACCTCCGCCGCGATCTCGAAGGAGCGCAGGCGGGCGGCGTGGTCGTGGATTTGTCCGGTCAGGATCAGCTCGTCGGGGGCGTAGCGCCGGATCATCGCGTCGAGCTGGCTCCGCACCGTTTCCGGCGAGCCCACGGCCGAGATCCGCAGCGCGTGATCGACCGCGCGGGTCATGTCCTGCCCAATCGCGGCCTCGATGTCGTCCACCGGCGCGGGCAGCTTGCCCGGCTGCCCGGTGCGGAGGCGCGCGAAGGCCTGTTGCATCGAGGTCCGCAGACGGCGCCCCTCGGCATCCGTGTCGGCGGCGAAGACGTTGGCGGCCAGCATGAAACGCGGCCGGTCGAGCTGCGCGGAGGGCTGGAACCGCTCGCGGTAGATCGCCACCGCCTGCTCCAGCGCGTCGGGTGCGAAATGCGAGGCGAAAGCGTAGGGCAGGCCCAAATGCGCCGCGAGCTGCGCGCCGTAAAGGCTGGAGCCGAGGATCCAGATGGGCACATGCGTCCCCTCGCCGGGATGCGCTCGCACGGGGGCGCCCGGCTGCGCGTCGCCGAAATAGCCGATCAGCTCGACCACGTCCTCCGGGAAGCGGTCGGCCTCCAGCCCGCGCCGCAGCGCCCGGGCCACGGCGAGGTCGCCGCCGGGCGCGCGGCCGAGGCCGAGATCGATGCGGTCCGGATGAATCGTCGCGAGCGTGCCGAACTGCTCGGCGATGGCCAGCGGCGCGTGGTTCGGCAGCATGATGCCCCCCGCGCCGACCCGGATGCGCGACGTGGCATCCGCGATGTGGCCGATCAGGACCGAGGTCGCGGCCGAGGCGATGCCCGGCATGTTGTGGTGTTCGGCCAGCCAGTAGCGGGCATAGCCCCATCGCTCGGCGTGTCGTGCCAGGTCGACGCTGTTGGCGATTGCGGTGCCGGCATCGGCCCCTTCGGGCACCGGCGCGAGGTCGAGGACGGAATGGCGCATGCCCGAAGCTCCTTCTGACGCGTCTTTCCGATCTCGTCCCGCCGGCCGCCGGTTTCAACCGCCGCGCCGTGCGGCAGGGCACAGGCTCGAGGCGTCCGATGCGAAGGTCGTACCGCCCGGAGGGACATCTATTGTGGACGCGGCGGGCTTCGCTGCGCCAAGCTGGAGCCGGAGCGGGCCGCGGCCCGAAGAGGGAGAGACGAGATGGGACCATCCCAAAGATTGACGGCGCGCACGATGGCGTTCGTTCTGGCCGGCGGACGGGGGAGCCGCCTGAAGGAGCTGACCGACATCCGCGCCAAGCCCGCGGTGCCTTTCGGGGGCAAGGCCCGGATCGTGGACTTCGCGCTGTCCAACGCGCTCAATTCCGGCATCCGCAAGATGGCCATCGCGACGCAGTACAAGGCGCACAGCCTGATCCGCCACTGCCAGCGCGGTTGGAACTTCTTCCGGGCCGAGCGCAACGAATATCTCGACGTCTTGCCCGCCTCGCAGCGCGTGGACGAGGTGCACTGGTACAGGGGTACGGCCGACGCGGTGTTCCAGAACATCGACATCGTCGACAGCTACGACGTGGACTACGTTGTGGTGCTGGCCGGCGACCACATCTACAAGATGGATTACGAGGTCATGCTGCGCCAGCACGTCGAGAGCGGCGCGGACGTGACCGTGGGCTGCCTTACCGTTCCGCGGCACGAGGCCTCGGCCTTCGGGGTCATGGCCATCGACGAGACCGACCGGGTCACGAGCTTTCTCGAGAAGCCCGCCGATCCGCCGGGCACGCCGGACGATCCCGACATCACCCTCGCCTCGATGGGCATCTACGTGTTCCGGTGGGATTTCCTGCGCGACCTGCTGCGGAAGGATGCCGACGACGCCGACAGCAAGCATGATTTCGGCGGAGACCTGATCCCGTACATCGTGAAGAACGGCAAGGCGATGGCGCACCGCTTTTCCGAGAGCTGCGTGAAACATTCTCCCGACGCCCCCGCCTACTGGCGCGACGTCGGCACGGTGGACGCCTACTGGAAGGCGAATATCGACCTGACCGACTTCAATCCCGACCTCGACCTGTGGGACACGAACTGGCCGATCTGGACCTATTCGGAATCCGTCCCGCCCGCGAAGTTCATCCACGACGAGGAATGCCGCCGCGGCCTTGCCATTTCCTCGATGGTGTCGGGCGGCTGCATCATCTCGGGAACGGAGGTGCGCGAGTCGCTGCTCTTTACGCGCGTCCACACCAATTCCTACGCCGCCCTGACCCGCGTGGTCGCGCTTCCCGACGTGGTGGTGCAGCGTTCGGCGCGGCTGACCGATTGCGTGGTCGACCGGGGGGTCGTCATTCCCGAAGGCCTCGTCGTCGGAGAAGATCCGGAGGAGGACCGCAGGTGGTTCCGCGTCACCGAGGCGGGCGTGACGCTGATCACCCAGTCCATGCTGGACCGGCGCGCCGGATGACGGAGATCCTGTCCGTCGCCTCCGAATGCGCCCCGTTGGTCAAGACCGGCGGGCTCGCCGACGTGGCCGGCGCGCTGCCCGGGGCACTCCGCCCGCTCGGCCTTCGGATGCGGACCCTGCTGCCGGGCTATCCGCAGGTGATGGCGGGGATCGGGAAGGCGCGGGCGGTCTGGCGGTCGGACGCGCTCTTCGGCGGGCCGGCCTGCGTGCTTGCAGCTCGGACGGATGCGCTCGATCTTCTCGTCCTCGATGCGCCGCATCTCTTCGACCGGCCGGGACAGATCTATCTCGGCCCGGACGGGCGGGACTGGCCCGACAATCCGGAACGCTTCGCCGCCCTGTGCCTTGCGGCGGCGGAGATCGCGGCACGGGGGGCCGATGGCTGGCGGCCCGACATCCTGCATTGCCACGACTGGCAGGCCGGGCTCGCCCCCGTCTATCTGCGCGACCGCTTTCCCGACGCCCCGGCGGGCATCGTGCAGACCATCCACAACGTCGCGTTCCAGGGCCTCGTGCCCGTCGATCGCCTCGACGCGCTCGGCTTGCCCCGGTCCGGGATGACGCCCGAAGGCTTCGAGTACTGGGGGCAGATCGGCGCGCTCAAGGCCGGGCTGGTCTGGGCCGACCGGATCACCACGGTCAGCCCGACCTACGCGGCGGAGCTCCTGACGCCGGAGTTCGGGATGGGCCTCGACGGCGTGCTCAGGGCCCGGCAGGACCGTCTTTCGGGCATCCTGAACGGCGTCGACCTCGCGGACTGGGCGCCCCCCTTCCGCCTCGCCTCCGGCAAGGCGAGGCACAAGGCCCGCATCCGCGCCGAGATGGACCTGCCGGAGGCGACGGGGCCGCTCTGCGTCGTCGTCTCCCGCATGACGGAGCAGAAAGGGCTCGACCTGCTTCTGGAGGCGCTCCCCGCGCTCCTCGAGAACGGCGGCCAGCTCGCGCTTCTGGGCAGCGGCGCGGCCGATCTGGAGCTGGCCTTCGAGCGCGCGGCCGGGGATCCGAACGTCGCCGTGCGTCTGGGCTACGACGAGGCGCTGTCGCGGATGCTGGTCGCCGGGGGCGACGCGATCCTCGTGCCGTCCCGGTTCGAGCCCTGCGGCCTGACACAGCTTTACGGGTTGCTGCACGGCACGATCCCGGTCGTCACGCTGACCGGCGGGCTTGCCGATACGGTGATCCCGGCCACGCCGGCCGGTCTGCGAGCGGGCGTGGCCACGGGACTGCAGGTGTTCCCGATCACGTCCGACGCGCTCGGCCGCGCCCTCGCGCGGCTCTGCGCGCTCCACGCCCAGCCGGAGGTCTGGCGCCGGATGCAGCGCAACGCCATGCGCCAGCCCGTGGGCTGGGACCGCTCGGCCGAGGAATACGCCGCGCTCTACCGGGAGCTTTCGGAAGCGTGATCCAAGAAACCCGTGGTCATCCGGGCGCGTTTTTCCCAAGGTGACGGAGCGATCGGTCCGCGCGGACGTGCGGCGGACAGGGAGAAAGGGAGAGATACCATGATACGCACCATCCTCACGCACGCGGCCGCCGCCATCCTCGCGGTCGGCGTGGCCCACGCGCAGGACTTCCCGTCCGGCAGTGTCGACTACATCATCCCGTTCGGGCCGGGCGGCGAATCCGATATCACGGCGCGGCTCCAGCAACCCTACTTCCAGGACCACTTCGGCGAGCAGCTGGTCGTCTCTTACCAGCCCGGCGGCGGCGGCGCGGTCGGCTGGGCGCAGCTCAATTCGATGGCGGAGGACGGCTCGGTCATCATGGGCGTCAACCTGCCCCACATCATCGTCAAGCCGAAGCAGGGCAATGTCGGCTTCGAGACCGAGGATCTCGCCGCGGTCTACTGGTTCCACTACACGCCCGACGCGATCCTCGTGCGGGCCGACAGCGAAATCGAGACCCTCGACCAGTTGATCGAGCAGGCGAAGGCCAATCCGAAACAGGTGATCTTCTCGGGCTCCGGCAAGGGCTCGGCGAACCACCTCGCGCAGTTGCAGTTCGACGAGATGGCCGGGATCGAGACGACCTACGTCGCCTTCGACGGCACCGGCTCGGCCGTGACCGCTCTGCTCGGCGGACAGGTGACCGCGGAATGGGGCTACACGACCGTCGGCAGCGCGCAGGGCGACGAGGTGCGGATGCTCGCCGTCGCGATGGAGGAACGGCACCCCGCCTTTCCGGACGTCCCGACCTTCAAAGAGTTGGGCTACGACCTCGTTTCCGGCGCCTATCGCGGCATCGCCGTGCCGAAGGATGCGCCGGAGGAGATCAAGCAGCAGGTCTCGGACGCGATCGCCGCGATCAACGCCGATCCCGAGTTCCAGCAGAAGATGATCGACGGCGGCTTCGCGATGGCCGACGTGCCCTACGGCGCGGAGATGGATGCCTTCATGGCCGAGAAGGCGGAGGAGTATCTCCCCGCCGCCCGCACGGCCGGCATCATCGAGTGACCTGACCCCCGGGGCGGGCCGCGGCACGCCCCGCCCTCTCGACGCGAGGAATTGTGTTGCTGGACTTCATGGCGAACGCCATCTCGCCGTTCAACCTGATGCTGGCGCTTCTCGGCGTGGCCGCGGGGACGATCATCGGCTCCATCCCCGGCTTGACGGCGACCATGGCGGTCGCCGTTCTCGTGCCGCTGACCTTCACCATGTCGCCCGACAGCGCGCTCATCCTGATGGGCGCGATCTATACCGGGGCGATCTACGGCGGCGCCTACGCGGCGATCCTGCTCAACACGCCCGGCACGCCCTCGGCCATCGCCACGACCTTCGACGGCTACCCGATGGCCAAGCGTGGCGACGGTGACCTCGCCGTCACGATCGCGTGCCTGAGCTCGGTAATCGGCGGGCTGATCGGCGCGCTGGCGCTCCTGTTCCTTGCTCCGCCGCTGGCGCGGGCCGCGCTGGCCTTCGGGCCGGTCGAATATTTCTGGCTCGCGGTATTCGGCCTGTCGCTGATCGCCGCGCTCTCGACGGGGGACTTCCTCAAGGGCGTGATCGGCGCCTGCTTCGGGCTCCTGATCGCCACGATCGGCGTGTCGGAAACCAGCGCGGAGGTGCGGTTCACCTTCGGCTCGCGGGTGCTGCTCGGCGGGGTGGAGACCGTCTCGGCGCTGATCGGGCTCTACTGCATCCCCGTCCTGATCGACCTCGTCGCCACGCCCGACCGCCATCTCGACGAGGCGGGCGGCGGCATGCGCGGCTTCCGCCTTCCGGAGGCGGCGCGGATCCTGATGCGCAACGGCGTGAACGTCCTGCGCTCCTCGGTCATCGGAACGATGGTCGGCGCGCTGCCCGGCGCGGGCGGCTCCATCGCCGGTCTGGTGGCCTATTCCGAGGCGCGGCGGAACGGACGCGGTGCGGAGAAGTACGGGGAGGGCAACCCCGGCGGGATCGTCGCCACCGAATCCGCCAACAACGCGACCGTGGGCGGCGGGTTCATCCCGACGCTGGTGCTTGGCATTCCCGGCACGCCGCCCGACGCGGTGATCCTCGGCGCGCTTCTGGTGCAGGGCGTGCGCACCGGCCCGACCCTGTTCCAGGGCAGCGCCGACATCGTCTACACCTTCATCTTCGGCCTGCTGCTCGCGACGGTCCTGATGCTGCCCGTCGGCCTGCTGATCGGCCGCTTCGCCTATGGCGCGATCCTGAAGGCGCCCAAGGCCGCCCTCGTCCCGGTCGTGGCCTTCATGACGGTGATCGGGACCTTCGCCATCCGCAACAGCGTCTCCGACATCTACATCATGATTGTCCTGGGCGTCGTCGGATGGCTGGCCGCGAAGCGGGGCTTCGGCGCGTCGCCCATCGTGCTCGGGCTGATCCTCGGCAGCATCGCGGAGCAGGGCTTCGTGCAGAGCTGGACCATTGGCAGCGCCATCGGCGACCTTTGGGGTCAGTTCTTCGGCCGACCGATCTCGCTCGTCATCATCGCGCTGACATTGCTGAGCTTCCTGTATCCGTTCTGGCCGCAGATCCGGCGGATCGCGGGGCGCAGCGACGACGCCACCCCTGCCGGCATCTTCGACCGGCCGCGTGCCGGGGGGCGGATGGTGACTTGGGATCTCGTGGGCTTGGCGGCCTTCGGCGCCGTCGCGGCGGTCGTGCTGGTCCAGAGCGCGGGCCTGAACCCGGAGGCGGCCGTGTTCCCGCGCACGATCGCCACGGCGATGGCGCTCGTCATCGCCGCGTCGGTCGTGAAGCTCCTGCTGACGCGGCACGTCACCGGGGAGCCGGTGCGCGGTTCGCTCCCGCGCAGCGCCGCCGTGCCGGCGGCGATGCTGCTCTCGGTGGCGCTCATTCCGTTCGCGGGCTTCGCGGCCGCGGCGGCGCTCCTCGGGCTCCTCCTGATCGTTCCGGCACAGCATGAGACGTTCTCCCCGCGGGGCCGGGGCTTGCTGGTGGGCAGCGTCCTAGCGGTGATCCTGGGCGTGGTCTTCCTGTTCGACGCCGGGCTGAACGTGCGGCTCCCCTGAGGGCTCGACCCTAGACCAACGGACGGATTGCCGCGGCGCCTTTGGCGGGGCACGCTGGCGGCGACGTCGGGCAAGGCTCGGCCTCCGGCGTTCTGTGTCAGGGGGGAGTTGTAATGAGTTTGCTGTCATCCTTGTTCGGCGGAGGAAGCAATGCTGCCGCGTCTCCGGCGAAACCGTCCTATAGCGACGTCCGCATCCACCCGGATGTGGACAACGGGCTCGGCACCGCGCGGCCGGGCTTCGCGGGCGGAACGCTCGAATGTCACTGCGCGACCGACAAGGTGGAGGTGACGATCGGCGGTCAGGTCGCGCACAACCATGTCTGCGGCTGCTCCAAGTGCTGGAAGCCCGAGGGCGCGGACTTCTCGCAGGTCGCGGTCGTCTCCCGCGACAAGGTGGAGGTGACGGCGCATGGGGATAAGCTGCACGTCGTCGATCCGACGGCGGCCATCCAGCGCCATGCCTGCCGGGAATGCGGCGTGCACATGTACGGACGGATTGAGAGCGAGGACCATCCGTTCCACGGCCTCGACTTCGTGCATGTGGAATTGTCGTCGGACTCGGGCTGGGCGCCGCCGGAATTCGCCGCCTTCGTGTCGTCGATCATCGAGACGGGGGGCGTGCCGCCGGAGCGGATGGACAAGGTGCGCGGCCGTCTCGGGTATCTCGGACTGGAGCCCTACGATTGTCTGTCGCCGCCGTTGATGGACGCGATCGCGACGCATGTGGCCAAGTCGAAGAGGCCCGAGCCGGCCTGAACCGCTCGGGGGCGCGATCGGGTCGCATGGCCGGCCGCGACGACGCATCGTCGCGGGGTGTTGTCTTGCCGTCGATTTCGTTGCTAACCTTCCGCAAGGGAGGACCGGCGATGAACGTTCAGTCGGCAGGGAGCCGCGCGGGCCGGGTCGGAACCGCGTTGGTGATCGACGATCATCCGCTCTACTGCGACGCGCTCGTCTCGGCTCTGACGCGGGTCTTCGCGGACAGCACCATCCGGACGGCGACCACGCTCGAAGCCGGCCTCGACGTATTGAGATCCGGCTTCGCGCCGGGTCTGATCGTTCTGGACCTCAAGTTGCCCGACGTGACGGGGATCAGCGGGTTCCTGCGCCTCAAGGCGGCGTCCGACCCGGTGCCGATCCTGATAAACTCGGCGATGACCTCGCCCGAGATCGTCGCCTCGCTGATGGAGGCGGGCGCGGCGGGGTTCGTGCCGAAGGACGTCTCGATCGGGGTGCTGCAGACTGCCCTGCGGGAGGTCCGGGCGGGACGGCGTTATTTGCCCATGGAATACCGGAGCCTTGCCGGTCGGAAACCCGAATGCGCCCGCACGCCCGCGCAGCAGGTCGCGCGCAGGATCGCGGATCTGACGCCGCAGCAGGCGCGGATCATGAAGCTGATCTGCGCGGGGATGCCGAACAAGCAGATTGCCTACGAGCTCTCGCTCGCGGAGGCGACGGTGAAGGCGCACATCACGGCGATCCTGCGCCGTCTGGACGTGCAGAACCGGACGCAGGCCGCGCTTCTCATGGAAAGCGCGACGCTGGCCGATCGCGACCGTCCGGAACAGGCGGAAGCCCGCAACTTCCTGACCCATTGAGCCGATGACGCGTCCGGGAACCGCGTCCGGCCTTCGCATCGCGGTGTCCCGTGCCGGAGGCGCGCGGGAGGCGGTGGCGGAGATCGCCGCGGAAATCGAGCCGTCGGGGCTGTGCTTCCTTCTGGTCTTTCCGCATGACGGGCTCGACCTGGACGCGCTCGCCGCCGCCCTGACGGAACGGTTCGCGGGCGTGCCGGTCTTCGGGTGCACCACCGCCGGACAGATCACGCCCGACGGCTACGAGGCCGGCGCCCTGCTCGTGGTGGCCTTTCCGCGCGCGCATTTCCACTGTGCCTCGCTGCTGATCCGCCCGCTCGCCCCGCTGTGCATCGAGGCGATCGCGAGGGAGGCGCGGCGTCTCGACGCCCAGTTCCGGCGGACGGCGGGGTGGCGCCGTCTCGCGCTCACCTTCGCGGACGGATTATCGAAGCAGGAAGACCTCCTGGCCGCGACCCTCACGGCCGCGCTCCCCGACATGCCGGTCTTCGGCGGCTCCGCGGGCGATGCCGGGGCGTTTCGCGATACCCGCGTGCTGCATGGCGGCCGGTTCCACGAATGCGCGGCGCTGCTGCTCGTCCTGGAGACGGACCACGACTTCGCCGGCCTGGGCTTCGACCACTTCCTGCCGACCGGAAAGCAGATGGTGGTGACCGACGCGATCCCCGAAGAGCGCATCGTGCGGGAGCTGAACGGCGCGCCCGCCGCGCAGGAATACGCCCGCCTCGTCGGCTGCCCGGTCGAGGCGCTGTCGCCGCGGGTCTTCGCGGAGAACCCGGTCCTGGTGCGGACCAACGCGCTCTATCATGTCCGCGCCATCGGGTCCGTGCGGGACGACCAGGCCCTCGCCTTCCTGTCGGCCATCGACGACGGCCTCGTCCTGACGCTTGGCCGGGGGGCGGAGATCCTGCGCACGCTCGAGGATGGGCTCGCCGTGCGCGACGCGTCCGGGCGGCGACCCGAGCTGATCCTCGGCTTCGATTGCTATCTCCGCCGGCTCGAGATCGAGGAAAAGCGGATGACCGAGGCCGCCTCCGCGATCATCGCCCGGGCCGGGGTCGTGGGGTTCAACACCTATGGCGAGCAGCATTGCGGCGTGCACGTGAACCAGACCTTCGTCGGCGTCGCCTTCTTTCCGCCAGGGGAGCGAGCGCTGCATTGATCGATCCGACGGAACCGCCCGAGGTCCAGATCGAACGACAGGCGCGGATCATCGCGGCGCTGATCCGGCGCGCGGGCCGCCAGCACGAGGTCTCGACCTCTGCCTATGCCGCGTTCCAGTCGGCGATGGCCTTGCAGGGGCAGGTCTGGGCCAAGACCCGTGACCTCGAGCGCGCCTCGAGCGAACTCGAGACGCTCCGCTTCGACCGGGCGCGAACCCAGAAAAACCTCGCCGACGCGCTGTCGGTCCTCGACGGGGGCTTCGCGCTCTTCGAGGACGGGCGCCTGCACGTGTGCAACGACCTCTTCGCCCGGCTCCTGCCCGACATTTCCGGGCGGATCGTGCCGGGCCTGCCGCTCGAGACCTATCTCGATCTCGCGGCAGGCAGCGACCACCTCGTCGGCCGCGAGGGACGCGACGGCGTGCGTGCCGACGACGGCGGCGATCTTGCGACCTTCGTCGTCGAACTCAGCGGCGATCGCTGGTTCCAGTTCAGCCGGCAGCGCACCTCCGCGAGCTCGCTGGTGATCCTCCTGACCGAGATTACCGGCATTGTCCGCGCCAACCGGCTGGAAAAGGACGCGCTGATCGACATGCAGGCGCATTACCTGCAAGCGGCCTTCGACAACATGGCCATCGGCATTGCCACCTTCTCGCGTGCGGGCGGTCTAGCGATCCACAACGACCGGTTCCGCGACCTGCTCGGCCTGCCGGCGCGGCTGGTGCGGACCGGGACGCCCTTTGCCGACGTCCTGACCTTTCTGCGCGAGAAGGGTCTGATCGCGGCGATGGAGCTCGAGGGGATCGACGGCTGGCCGCTGAAGCTGCGCCGCCGGTCGGGCCTGCGCGCCCGGCTCCGCCATGCCGGGGGGTGGGTGCTGGACCTGCATGTGCATCTGCTCCCCGATCGCGGCTTCCTCGTCGACATCACCGACGTCACGCTCGAGCACCGGGCGACCGAGGTGCTCGAGAAGGAGGTGGAGGCGCGCACCCGCGACCTGACCGAGGCGAACCGCCGCCTGACGGAGCAGTCCCGCCTGCAAAGCCGGGTCAAGGACGAACTGCGCGTCGCCAAGGAGGCCGCGGAGGCGGCGGTTTCGTCCAAGACCCGGTTCCTCGCCGCGGCGAGCCACGACCTCCTGCAGCCGATCAACGCCGCCAAGCTCCTGATCTCCACGCTGGAGGACATGTCGCGCGGTGGCGACCTCGCGAGCATGGTCACGCGTCTGCAGGACACGTTCACGTCGGTCGAGACGCTGCTCCACGCGCTCCTCGACATCTCGCGACTGGAGAGCGCCGACGCCGCGCTGACGCCGCAGGACGTCTGCCTCGGCCCTCTGATGGAGGCGGTGACGGAGGATCAGGCGCCGCTCGCCGCGAAGAAGAACATCCGCCTCGACGTCGTGCCGAGCAGCGTCTGGGTGCGCAGCGACCAGCGCTACCTGCTGCGCTCGATCCAGAACCTCGTCGTCAACGCCCTGCAATACACCGAGACGGGCCGCGTCCTCGTCGGGTGCAGGCGGCGGGGCGACCGGGTGGTGTTGCAGGTCTGGGACACCGGGGTCGGCATCTCGCTCTCCGATCAGGTCCGGATCTTCCAGGAGTTCACGCGGGCGGGCAACGCGGCGCCCGATACCGGGATCGGTCTGGGCCTCTCCATCGTCGAGCGGACCTGCCGCCATCTCGGCCACAACCTTCAGGTCCGGTCGAGCCCAGGCGAGGGCTCGGTCTTCTCCATCGAGATGACGCGGGCGGAAGCGGGCGAGGTGCCGGCCCGCAGGCCGGCCGTGTCCGAGACGGGGGAGCTCGACGTGCTGGCCCTGGTCGTCGAGAACGACGCCGACGTCCTCTTCGCCACCGTGAGCAAGCTCGAGAGCTGGGGGGCGAGCGTCTTCGCGGCGACCTCCACCGCCGAAGCGCTCGGCCTCCTCCGCGACGCGGCGATGGCGCCCGATATCGTGCTGGTCGACTACCAGCTCGACGGCACGGATAACGGGCTCGAGACGATCCGCGCGGTACGCGACTTCGCCGGACAGGACGTCCCGGCGATCATCGTCACCGCCGACCGGAGCCCGGCCCTGATCGTGGAGGGCGCGCGGGAGAACGTCACCGTGCTGCCGAAGCCTGTCGACCTCGCCCGGCTGCGCCGCACCATCGTCCGCAGCGGCGGTGCGGACGGAGCGGACGCAGCCCCCGACGAAAGTCGACTTTGACACCCGCGCGGGCATCGCGGAGCCTGAGGGTCCGAAGGAGACACGACATGCGTTTGCTGATGGCGATCTGCGCCGCGACGATGCTGCCGGGCGGTATCGGCGCCGCGCAGGAGACGGGGATGACCCGGGCAGAGGAGACCTACGACCTGCTGTTCCGGGCGGGCACGCTCGACGACCTGCCGCGCGACGAAACGCTGGTCTACGACCGCACCGTCGAAAGCGCCCTGATGCCCGACGCGGAGGCGCGCGACACCGGGCAGATCGAGCTGACCTTCGAGGGGGACGAGCCCGAGGCGGCGCGTCTGCGCTTCATGCAAGACGAGCGGTTCAAGGCGATCGGCACCTTCCCCGCGAGCGTCGGCAACCCGATCATCATGTATTTCGTCGAAACCGTCGTGCGCGACATGGCCGAGACGGCGGGCGGCAGCGGCTTCTACATCCGCAACCGCGTCAAGGCCGCGCTGTTCGAACCGGCGGAGATCGAGATGCGGGAGGTGGCGTTCGGCGACGAGACGGTGGAGGCGCGCACCGTGACGCTCCATCCATTCGAGGGCGATCCGAACGCGGCGCGAATGCAGGGCTTCGAGCGCATGGCACTGACCGTGACGATGTCGGAGGGGGTGCCGGGCTGGTACGCCTCGCTCGACGCGACCGTGCCCGCCATCGACGGCGAATCGCCGATCTACAGCTCCACCATCACGCTGGAACCCCTGGAATGACGGGCCGTCTCGTCGCCGCCGCGCTCCTCCTCGCGCTTCCGGCCTCGGCACAGGATATCGGGGCGCGGTTCAACGACTTCCCGACCGCCACGCGGGCCGATTACGTCTTCGGCTGCATGGCCGCGAACGGGCAGGGGCGCGATGTGCTCGAGAAATGCGCCTGCTCCATCGACACGATCGCGGAGATCCTGCCCTACGAGACATATGTCGAGGCGGAGACGGTCCTGTCGCTGCGCCAGACCGGCGGCGAGCGCATGTCGGTCTTCCGCGGGGCCGCGGCCGACAGCATCGTCGCCGACCTTCGGCGCGCCCAGGCCGAGGCCGAGATCCGCTGCTTCTGACGCGTCGGGCCGTCACAAGCTTACCTGCCTCCGCGCGCGGCAAAGCCCTGTTAGGCGTCGGTGCGTCAGTGCGTCAGGGGGCCGACATAAACGAAGCGAGACGGCAGCCGCCGCCCTGGGGGCGGACGGGGCTGCCCGGCGTTTTGGCGGGCGGTGTGGGAATGTCCAAGATATCGTCGGTAGAGTTCCACGTTCCGATCGACGCTGACCCGAACGGGTGGCGACGATGAGATGGCTCGTGCCCGATCGCCACCCGACCGTATCGCCACCGTGGTCCGCCCGCGCGAAGCGTTCAGCTCGCGGTCGATTTCGGCAGGCTTTGCTCGAACACGTTCCCTTCGGTGTCCTTCGCGCGTATGCGCAGGTCAGGCGAGCCGTCGTCGTCGTAGCGGAAGCGGAAGGCCGGGTTCTCGCTGATCGAGATGCCGCCGGTCATCGTGAACAGCATCTCGTCGCCCTGCCACACGGTCAGCTCGTCGATGAAATGCGCCGGAATGAAGAGATGCGTGATCTGGTCGCGCTGGAGCCCGGAATAGTTCGGGTGCCGGATCATCACCTGCGCCTCGCTGCGTCCGTCCGGCGGGTCCGTCGTCGCGTCGAAGCTGCGCAGTTGCATCTGTCCCATGGAGGCCAGCGCCAGTTCCGGGTCGCGCGTTGCCGGCGCGGAGCAGCCGCCGGAGGCCTTCACGAACCGGCCGTTCATGTAGACGCCGTCCGCCGTCTCGGCGATGACCCGCACGTTCGAATACCGGTCGACCCGGACCCGCAGCTCCATGTCGAGCGGCAGCATGGACGCCCCGAACGTCATCTCGGCGGCCACGGGGGCGGGGTTCTCGTCGACGACGATCGTCGCCCGCTCGATCACGGCCGCGTCGTCGACCTGCCGGATCTCGACCGGCACGGTCGCCGCGTCGTGGGCGCGGTAGGGCGCTTCGACCGCGAAGAGCGCAGCCCCGTCGGCGGGTGCGTCCGCGTCGCTCAGGACCGCCCCGGAGATCATGTCCCAGGTCTCGCTCCCGGTCATCGGATTGTCCTGCGCCGAAACGGGCAGCGCGAGGCCGGCAAAGATTGCGGCGAGGGTGAGGGCTTTCATGACGCGTCTCCCTTCCGTGACGTACGGCGCGTCGCGAAGTATGACAGATCTGGACCCGCCGTGATACGCACACCTTCGTAGGGAGCGGGGAGGGACGCCATGTTCGAAGCCGTCGTAACGCTATGCCTTGCGGGCGCGCCGGACATCTGCCGCGAAACGCGCCTGCCCGGTATCGCGGGAAGGGATGCCGCGTCCTGCGAGACGACGCTGCCGCAGGAATACGTGCCGCCCGCGGAACACGTCGCCAAGGCACCGCCCGCCTGCCGCGAGGCTCCCGCGCCGCTCGCCTTCACGGAGGCCGCGCCCGGTCTCTTTGTCCATCGGGGCGCGGTGGCGGAGCCGGCGGCCGGGAATGGCGGCGACGTCGCCAATATCGGCTTCGTCGTCGGATCGGAAGCCGTGGCCGTGATCGACGCCGGGACAACGCGCGGCGTGGCCGAGGGCGTCTGGCGCGCGATCCGGGCGCGAACCGACCTGCCGGTGCGCTACCTGATCCTGACCCATGTGCATCCCGACCACACGCTCGCCGCGCCGTTCTTCGCGGAGGCGGGGGCCGAAATCGTCGGGCATGCCACGCTCGACCGGGCGCTGGCGGACCGGCAGGCGAACTACCTCGAGAGCCTGGAGGCGACGCTCGGCGCCGCGGCCGTCATCGGCAGCGGCGCGGTCGCCACCGACATCGCGGTCGACGGGATGGCGACGGTCGATCTGGGCGGCCGGGTGCTGGATCTGCGAGCCTGGCCGATGGCGCATAGCGGAACCGACGTCACCGTGCTCGACCGGAGAAGCGGCACGCTTTTCGCGGGCGATCTCGTCTTTGACGACCACATTCCCGCGCTCGACGGCGCGCTGCGCGGCTGGCAGGACGCGCTCGACACGCTGGCGGAGATGGAGTTCGCCGGCGTGGTCCCCGGCCATGGCGGCCCGTATCTCGACTGGCCCGCGGGCGCGGAACCGATGCGACGCTATCTCGAAACGCTCGCGGGCGATACGGAGGCAGCGCTGGCGGCGGGGATGCGCATGGCGGAGGCGGTGGAGCGCATCGCCGCGTCCGAGGCCGACGACTGGGCACTCTTCGATGCCTACAATGCGCGCAACGCCACGGTCGCCTTCACGGAACTCGAATGGGAATAGGCGGCTACTCCGCCACCGCCGCCAGCATCTGCGCGATGGCGTAGAGCCGCTTTTCCAGCAGGACCGGCGTCTCGCAGACATAGGTCAGCGAGCGCTGACGGTCGGTATAGATGCGCTGGTCCCAGTCGATCTGCTCTTCCAGCGCATCGACCCGGTCGAAATCCGGCGCGTCCTGGGCCATCTGCGTGTCCATCTCCCCGCGCGCCGCGTCGATGCGCCGGGACAGCGCGATCTGGTCGAGAGAATAATCCTCGATCCCCGTCATCACCTCCGACCGGGTGCGGGCGAGGCGGTCGAACACCTGCGCGAAGACATGGCCCAGCAGGGTGCGGTCGGTCCCGTGCGCCTTGGTGAAGGCCTCGACACGGGGCGGCAGATCCTCGACCGGAATGCGCCGCAGCGACAGCCGCGCGACGAGATCGTCGACCGCCGCCGCGGTGTCGTCGGACATCTCCGGCGCGGACAGCGGCGGGTCGGGCCACATCAGGCCGACCGACAGGCGCTCCACCTTGCGCTGCACACAAGGCCAGGCCGGGTCGGCGAAGTCGGCTGCCGGAGCGGCGGTCGCGAGGATCAGCCCCGCAATCGCCATCGAAACGGTATCAAGGCGCATCTCGAATCCTTTCCACTCGCGACTGTGCTGGGAGGGGGCGGGGCTGTCCACCGGGGCGACACCCACCAAGGTATGCGTTGGCATGCCTCCACCCGGGTTTCATACTTTCCCCGAACGAACAAAAGAATTCCGGTGCAATCGCCGGATTTTGGAGGGAAACTTGCGTACAAAAGCCGCCGTCGCGCTCCAAGCGGGCAAGCCGCTCGAGGTCATGGATGTCGAGCTCGAAGGTCCGAAGGCGGGCGAGGTGCTGGTGGAGATCAAGGCCACCGGCATCTGCCACACGGACGAGTTCACCCGGTCCGGCGCGGATCCCGAGGGGCTGTTTCCCGCGATCCTCGGCCACGAGGGCGCGGGCGTCGTCGTCGATGTCGGCCCCGGCGTGACCAGCGTGAAGAAGGGCGACCATGTCATCCCGCTCTACACGCCCGAATGCCGCGAATGCGAATACTGCCTGAACCCGAAGACGAACCTTTGCCAGAAAGTCCGTGTGACGCAGGGGCAGGGCAAGATGCCGGACGGCACCTCCCGCTTCAGGACGCTCGATGGCGACCCGATCCTGCATTACATGGGCTGCTCCACCTTCTCGAACTACACGGTTCTGCCCGAGATCGCGCTCGCCAAGGTCCGCGAGGACGCACCGTTCGACAAGATTTGCTACATCGGCTGCGGCGTGACCACCGGCATCGGCGCGGTGATCAACACCGCGAAGGTCGAGATCGGCTCCACCGCCATCGTCTTCGGCCTGGGCGGCATCGGCCTCAACGTGCTCCAAGGGCTCCGCCTCGCGGGCGCGGACCAGATCGTCGGCGTCGACCTGAACGACGACAAGAAGGAGATGGCCGAGCGGTTCGGCATGACCCACTTCGTCAACCCGAAGGAGGTCGATGGCGATCTCGTCGCGCATCTTGTCGAGCTCACGGGCGGCGGCGCGGACTATACCTTCGACGCGACCGGCAACGTGAACGTCATGCGCACCGCGCTCGAAAGCGCGCACAAGGGCTGGGGCGAGAGCGTCATCATCGGCGTGGCCCCGGCAGGGGCGGAGATCGCCACCCGTCCGTTCCAGCTCGTCACCGGACGGGTCTGGCGCGGCACCGCCTTCGGCGGCGCGCGCGGCCGGACGGACGTGCCCAGGATCGTCGACTGGTACATGGACGGCAAGATCGAGATCGATCCGATGATCACCCACACCATGCCGCTGTCGGACATCAACAAGGGGTTCGACCTCATGCATGCCGGCGAAAGCATCCGCAGCGTGGTGATCTACTGATGCCCGAGTTGGAGGTCGTCTCGCAGAACAGGTGCTTCGGCGGGGTGCAGGGGGTCTACCGCCACGCTTCCGACGCCTGCGGCTGCGACATGACCTTCGCCGTCTTCACGCCGCCAGAGGCGGCGGACGGGCCGGTGCCGGTGCTGTGGTACCTGTCCGGCCTGACCTGCACCCACGAGAATGCGATGGCGAAGGGCGGCTTTCAGGCCCATGCCGCCGAGCAGGGTCTGGCCGTCGTCTTTCCCGACACCTCGCCGCGGGGCGAGAGCATCGCCAACGACGAGGCCTACGACCTCGGGCAGGGGGCGGGCTTCTACCTGGATGCCACATGCGACCCCTGGGCGCCGAACTTCAACATGTACGACTACGTCACGCGCGAGCTGCGCGGGATCGTGGACGAGCAGGTGCCGAACACGGGGCGTCACGGCATCACCGGGCATTCCATGGGCGGCCACGGCGCGATGACCATCGCGATCAAGAACCCCGACGCCTATGCTTCGCTGTCGGCCTTTGCGCCGATCGCGCATCCGACGCGCTCCGACTGGGGCCGCAAGCAGTTCGCGGCCTATCTGGGCGAGGACGAGGCCGTCTGGAGCGACCACGACACCACGCTCCTGATCGAGGAGCGGGGCTGGCACGGCGACATCCTCGTGGACCAGGGCGCCGACGACCAGTTCCTCGACCTGCTGATGCCGGAGGCGCTGGCCGCGGCGATGGCGCGAAAGCGGCAATCTGGCCACTTGCGCCTGCAGGCCGGCTACGACCATTCCTATTACTTCGTATCCACCTTCGCCGGGGATCACGTGGCCTGGCACGCGGAGCGTCTGCACCGCGGCGGGCGATGAACCGAACGCGGTTCCGGAAGGAGGCGTTAACAACATGACCCTGGGAGACAACATGACCGTCAAGACTTTCGCCGCCGCCGGATTTCTGGCCCTGGCCGCCGGGGCGGCCTTCGCGCAGGACGCCGAGATCACGGGCGACGCCGAGGCCGGAGAGCGCGTGTTCCGCCGCTGCATGGCCTGCCACGCGGTCGGACCGGACGCTCGGACCAAGGTCGGGCCGATCCTGAACGGCGTCATCGGCCGGACCGCCGGCGTCCGCGAGGACTTCGAATATTCGGATGCGATGGTGGAGGCCGGCGAGAACGGCATGGCCTGGACACCCGAGGAGCTCGACGCCTACCTCCTCAACCCGAAGTCGCACGTGCCGGGCACCAAGATGGCGTTTCCGGGCCTGCGCAAGGACGAGGATCGGGCGGACGTGATCGCGTATCTCGCGACGTTCCCGGAGAACGGGGTGTCGTCGGAGGAGGGCTCCTAGAGCCTCGCAAGGGAGTTGACGCCGGCTGCGCCGTCTCGAGCGCATCCGGCACAATGGATCGACAGGTGGTCGCGGGGCGGTCGGCGGGTCGGTCGGCAATAGGGAGAGAGTAATGAGAAAGCTACTTACACTGACGACCGCGATCGGGATCGGCGTGACAGGTTCCGCCTTCGCCAACGAGTCGGTCATGTCCGGCATCGATGATTCCAAGCAGTGGGTGATCCAGACCGGAGACTACAAGAACCAGCGTTATTCCGAACTCGACCAGATCAATGCCGACAACGTCGGCGATCTGCAGGTGGCCTGGTCCTTCTCGACCGGCGTCCTGCGCGGCCACGAGGGCGGCCCCCTCGTCGTGGGCGACATCATGTACGTGCACGCGCCGTTCCCGAACACCGTCTACGCGCTCGACCTGAACGAGGACGGGCGCATCCTGTGGAAGTACGAGCCGCAGCAGGATCCCGATGTCATTCCGATCATGTGCTGCGACACCGTCAATCGCGGCGTCGCCTACGGGAACGACACGATCTTCCTCGCGCAGGCCGACACGACCCTCGTGGCGCTCGACGCGCAGACGGGCGAGGTGAAGTGGACCGTCAGCAACGGCGACCCCACCAAGGGCGAGAGCATCACCGCGACCCCGATGGTGGTCAAGGACAAGGTGCTCGTCGGCATCTCGGGCGGCGAGTTCGGGGTCCGCGGGCACCTGACCGCCTACGACATCGAGACGGGCGAGCAGGTCTGGCGGGCCTACTCGACAGGTCCGGACGAGGAAATGCTCGTCGATCCCGAGAACACGACGCATCTCGGCGAGCCGATCGGCGAGAATTCGTCGCTCGAAAGCTGGGAGGGCGACCAGTGGCAGATCGGCGGCGGCACGACCTGGGGCTGGTTCAGCTACGACCCCGAGCTCGACCTCGTCTATTACGGGACCGGCAACCCCTCGACCTGGAACCCGGCGCAGCGGCCGGGCGACAACAGGTGGTCGATGACCATCATGGCCCGCGACCCGGACGACGGGATGGCCAAGTGGTTCTACCAGAAGACCCCGCACGACGAGTGGGACTACGATGGCGTGAACGAGAACATCCTCGTCGATCAGGAGATCGACGGAGAAATGCGCAAGCTGCTCGTGAACTTCGATCGCAACGGCTTCGTCTACACGATGGACCGTGAGTCGGGCGAACTGCTCTCGGCCGAAAAGTTCGACCCGGCGGTCAACTGGGCGACCCATGTTGAAATGGATCCGGAAAGCGACCAGTACGGGCGTCCGCAGGTCGTGGCCGAATACTCGACCGAACAGAACGGCGAAGACACGAACTCGACCGGCATTTGTCCGGCCGCGCTCGGCTCCAAGGATCAGCAGCCCGCGGCGTTCTCGCCCAAGTCCGGCCTGTTCTACGTGCCGACCAACCACGTCTGCATGGATTACGAGCCGTTCCGGGTAAGCTACACCGCCGGTCAGCCCTATGTGGGCGCCACCCTGTCGATGTATCCCGCGCCGGACAGCCACGGCGGCATGGGCAACTTCATCGCATGGGACGCGACGACCGGCGAGATGAAGTGGTCCCTTCCGGAACAGTTCTCGGTCTGGTCGGGGGCTCTGGCCACCGCGGGCGACGTCGTCTTCTACGGCACGCTGGAAGGTTACATGAAGGCGGTGAGCGCCGAGACGGGCGAGGAACTCTACAAGTTCAAGACCCCCTCCGGCATCATCGGAAACTTCATGACCTACGAGCATGACGGCGAGCAGTACGTCGCCATCCTTTCCGGCGTCGGCGGCTGGGCCGGTATCGGCCTGGCGGCCGGTCTGACCAACCCGAACGAGGGTCTGGGCGCCGTGGGCGGCTATGCCGCGCTGAGCGACTACACCGCGCTCGGCGGACAGCTGACCGTCTTCAAGCTGCCCGATTCCGAGTGATCGGGCGATGAACGAGGCCGGCGCGCGGGACGGGCGCGCCGGCCGCTTCGCTTAGGGAGGAATGAAAGCGATGCGAACGAACGGTTTCACACTGCTGGCGGCTGGCGCGATGATGCTCGCCCTGTCGGGCTTCGCGATGGCGGAGCAGCACACCTCCGAGGCCGATTGCCCCGAGGACATGAACACC
The DNA here is from genome assembly GCF_947494025.1 of uncultured Jannaschia sp. Lineage (GTDB taxonomy): Bacteria > Pseudomonadota > Alphaproteobacteria > Rhodobacterales > Rhodobacteraceae > Jannaschia. Next base: position 44,965 of record NZ_CANLTQ010000009.1, on the reverse strand, counting down.
GAGCCCGGCTGCCAGATGGACGGCGCCGAAGCCTCCGAGCGCGGCCCGATCGAGGGCGCGGCGACGGCCCCGGTCGCCCCCGAAGCGGCCGAAGGCGACGATGCGAAGACGCTGGCCTCGCCGGAAGGCATGGAGGGCGAGACCGATCCCACCTCCGGCGCCGCCGCGACCGGCACCACCTCGACCGGCACCGACGCGACCGAGGACACGGCGCGGGAGATCGGCGCCACCGGCACCGAAAGCGGGACCGACGATTCGACGGAAGACCTCGTGAATTCGGAAGACACGGCCGAGGGCGAGGATTGCCCTGAAGACATGGATACCGAGCCGGGTTGCGGGCTGGAGGGGGAGACCTCCGAGCGCGGCCCCGTGGAAGGCGCGGCAACCGCGCCGGTCCCGGCCGAGGGCGACACGGACGGCGAGGTGGAAATGACCGATCCGGAAGCCGATCCCGAGGCGCCCGAAGGCGAGATCGAGCAGCCGGACGCGACCGGCGGGCAGGACGCCGATGCCGGTGGGGCGGCGGGCGCCGAAAGCAAGTTCGCCGTCTCCTACGAGGAAGACGGCCGCTACTGGACGGCCGAGGACACGCCGACCTTCCATGTCGGGGAGGACGGCACGGTGGACTGGCTCACCTATTCGGGCTTCCGCCGCTACCATTCCGAGTGCCACGTCTGTCACGGCCCCGACGGCGAGGGGTCGAGCTACGCACCCGCGATCAAGAACTCGGCGGTGCGCATGGATTACTACGACTTCTACGACGTGGTCGTGAACGGCCGGAAGCATGTCGGCGCGGCCGGCAACTCGGTGATGCCGGCCTTCGGCGACAACGCCAACGTGATGTGCTACCTCGACGACATCTATGTCTATCTCGCCGCGCGCGGCGATGGCGTCGTCCCGCGCGGCCGCCCCGGCGACAGGGAGGACAAGTCCGACGCGATCCGCGAGGCGGAGAATGCCTGCCTTGGCTGACCTCCGGCGCCCCGCCGCCTGTCTTGCCGCGCTGCTGATCTTCGGAACGGGAGCGCCGGCGCAAACCTCGGATCTCGTCTCCGACACGGCCTTCCGCGTCTGCGCCGACCCGGCCAACGTGCCGATGTCGAACGAGGCGGGCGAAGGCTACGAGAACGCCCTGGCCGAACTCCTCGCGGCCAAGCTGGAGCGGCCGGTCCAGTACACCTGGTACCCGATGGCGACCGGTTTCGTGCGGAACACGCTGCAGGCCGGAACGTGCGACGTGGTGATGGGCTACGCGCAGGGACACGAAATGGTCCTCAACACCAACCATTACATGACCTCGGTCTACACGCTGGTCGTGCCAAAGGACGGACCGCTCGCCGGGGTCACCACCCTGTCCGACCCGGCGTTGCAGGATCTGCGGATCGGCGTCGTCGCCGGCTCGCCCCCGGCGACGCACATGGTGCGCAACGGCCTGATCGGGAAGGCGCGGGGCTACAACCTCGTGGTGGACCGTCGGGCGGAATCCCCCATTGTCGACATGCTCGACGACCTCGACGCGGGCGAGATCGACGCGGCGCTCGTCTGGGGGCCGCTGGCCGGACCGCTGGTGAAGTCCGACCATCCCGACCTCGCCGTGATTCCGCTTCTGGAGGAGACGCTGCCGCCGCGCCTGTTCTTCCGCATCACGATGGGCGTGCGGCAGGGCGAGAAGGTGTGGCAGCGGGAGCTGAACTCGCTGATCCGCCGCAACCAGGACGAAATCGACGCGCTCCTGCGCGACGCCGGTGTGCCTCTGATCAACGACATGGGGGACGCGCCGAAGGACAGCGGCTGATGCGCCGTGTCGGGATCGCGCTGGCGCTGCTCTGGCCGTTCGCTGCCCTGGCCGTTCCCGAACCCGCGGGCTACCGCACCGAAGCCTACCGCGCGCCGGTGCCCGAAACGCTCGCCGGTGCGCGGGTCCTGTCGCCGGAGGCGGCGCATGCCATCTGGCGGGCCGGCGGGGCGGTCTTCGTCGACGTGCTTCCTCGTCCGCCGAAGCCCGAGGGACTGCCCGACGGGACGATCTGGCGGGAGCCGCCCCGGCGTTCGATCCCCGGAGCGACATGGATGCCGAATGTCGGCTACGGTGCGCTGGCCCCGCTGAACGACGCCTATTTCCGCGACGGGCTGACCGCCGCCACGGGCGGCGACATGGACCGCGCCCTCGTGTTCTTCTGCCTGGCGGAATGCTGGATGTCGTGGAATGCGGCCAAGCGCGCGATGGAATACGGCTATGTCGATGTGATGTGGTTCCCCGAAGGGACCGATGGCTGGGCGTTCTACGATTACCCGACGGAGGTTCTGGAGCCGCGACCGGGCGGACGCTAGGTCGACCGCCGCGACGGCGCTCAGTAACCCGCCACCGTCGCCCGCGCATGGGTGGTCGTGCCGTCCGTATCTGTCATCGTCACGTCCACGGCCTGCGCGCCGCCCGGCACCGATACGGTAAGGCTCGGGTTCTCGGACAGCGAGATGCTGCCCGTCACGGTTGCGAAACCGGCCCCGTCGAGGTTGAGCTCCAGCGTCTCGACATAGCGCATCGGAATGAACAGGAGGGAGATCTGGTCCATCTGCATTCCCGAATGGCTCGGATGCATGATGTCGAGATCCACCTGCCGCTCCCCCGCGGCCATCGCCCGCAACGTCCGCATCGGGTCCGCCCCAACGCCGCCGACCGGCGAGATTGTGAGCTCCATATCGCCCAGCGTCGCGAGGGCGAGCTCCGGGTCGGTGCCTGGCGGCGCGGCGCAGGCGCCGGTGCCCGAGGTCTTCACGAAGGTGTCCGCCACGAAAGCCGCGCCCGTCGCCGTCTCCGCCACCACATGCAGCGGCGTCGGTCCGTTCACCCGTACGGTCACGTCGAAGAAGAAGCCGGGTTGCGGCGCGTCGAAGTCGAACACGGCGGAGACGGGCATCGGGTTCTCGTCCAGAACCAGCGACACGCGGGTCAGCGCGTCGCCCTCGGGCGCGAGGATCCGGGCGGCGATCTGCGTGCGGGGGTCGTTCATGGTCCGCGCCGGGCTGTCGATGGCGATCAGATGCGCGCCGTCCCCGAGATCCGTACCGCCCCACATCGCCGCGCGGATGTCCGGCCAGGCCGGATCCCGTTGGGCCTGCGCGGCGACGGGCATGGCGGTCGAGAGGAGCAGGGCCGAAAGAAGAAGGATGGCCGGGACCGCGCGTCGCATGGGCTACTCCGCGAAGACGTTGTATTTCAGGATGTAGTCGACGCCGCGCCGCCAGCTCTCGTCGGTGTTGGAGCGGATGTCGACGGATTGCCCGCGCAGGAACCGGCCCGTCGCCACGTCGCGCAGCGCCAGGTCGATGGCGAGGATCAGGTTCGAGACCTTCTGCACCTGCCCCACCAGCACGAGATCGGCGCCGAGCTTCCCACCCATGCGGACCTCGCAGCCGTTGCAATGCGCGGGGTTGCGCGTCCGCCCGAGTTCCTCTGCCACGGGGGCGGTGTCGACGAAGCGCGGCCCTTCGGCCTCGAACCGGTCGCGCACCACTCGTTCGATCAGTTCGATCCGCGCCGCCTCGTCCTCCCGGGCGCCGAAATAGTCGCCTTCCGTCGATGTATCGACAAGCGTGATCCCGAGGAACGCGACCGACGCGCCTTCGGGAACTTCCCGGTCCGTCGCGGGCTGCGCCGCCGCGGCGAGGGGCAGGCAGACGAGAAGCGCGGCGCGGAGCATGTGTCGGTCGGGCATGCCGCGAGGATAGCGCCGGCCCCGCCCCCTGCAATGCGCCGAAAGTATCGGTTTTCGTCGTTGGCCGGTCTGTCATCCTCTGTGTCGGGTTCGCGGCCCTTCCGGGGCGGGGGAGGAAGGATGAAACGTCTGGCGCATGCGCTGGCCCTGGGCTTCGCGATGCTCTTCGGGGCGGATATGGCGGCGGCCGTGGAGGTGCGGGCGGCGGTGCTGCGGGTGGACTACCCCGCGCTGGCGCCGATCTCGCGCTTCGAGGCGCGGCCCGACGATCTGGGCTTCGCGGGGGCCGCGCTCGCCACGGAGGACAACGCGACCACGGGGAGCTTTCTCGGCCACGGCTTCGAGACCGCCACCCGCGCCGTGCCGCCCGAGGAGGCCGGGGCCGCGCTGGAGGACCTGATCGCGGCGGGCCATGCCCATATCGCGATCCACGCCCGCGCCGACGACCTTCTGCGGCTGGCCGACGCGGCGGGCGAGCGGGCGCTGATCTACAACGTCGGCGCGCGCGACACGCGGCTCCGCGACGCCGATTGCCGCGCCAACGTGCTGCACGTCACGCCGAGCGCCGCGATGCTGGCGGACGCGGTGGCGCAGTTCGCGGTCTGGAAACGCTGGCCGGACTGGCTGCTGGTCCACGGCTCGAACCCCGCGGACCTCGCGCTGGCCGACGATTACCGCCGGGCCGCCGCCAAGTTCGGCGCGGAAATCGTGGAGGAACGGCTGTTCGAGGATACCGGCGGCGCGCGACGCACCGATACCGGCCACGTGCTTGTGCAGCGGCAGCTGCCGGTCTTCATGCAGGGGGCCGGAGATCACGACGTGGTGGTGGCCGCCGACGCGTCCGACGTGTTCGCGCCCTACCTGCCGTTCCACCTGTGGACGCCGCGGCCGGTGCTGGGGTCGGGGGGCCTGCGCCCGGCGAGCTTCCACCCCGCGCACGAGGCCTGGGGCGCCACGCAGTTCCAGCGGCGCTTCGAGGCGCAGGCCGGGCGTTATGTGCGGGAGGCCGATTACGACACCTGGCTGGCGCTGCGCGTGCTGGGCGAGGCGGTAACGCGGACGGGGACGGCCGGGATCGCGGAGGTGCGCGACTACGTGCTGTCGGACGCCTTCGAACTCGCCGCGTTCAAGGGCGTGCCGGTCACGGTGCGGGCCTGGAACGGCCAGCTCCGCCAGCCGGTGCTGCTTCACGATGGGCGCATCACCGTGAGCGTGTCGCCGCAGGAGGGGTTCTTGCACCAGGTCTCGCCGCTCGACACGCTGGGGATCGACGCGCCGGAATCGGCCTGCACGGCCTTTGCAGAGGAATGAAATGAAGACGCTCGCCACCGCCACCGCCCTGATCCTGCCGCTCCTCGCCGGCCCCGCCCTCGCGGGAAAGGCCTTCGTGTCGAACGAGCGCGGCAACACCGTCACCGTGATCGACACCGACAGCTGGGAAGTGCTCGCAGAGTTCGCCGCCGGCAACCGGCCGCGCGGCATCACGCTCTCGCCCGACGGCACGCGGCTCTATGTCTGCGCCTCCGACGACAACCTCGTGCGGGTCTTCGACACCGAGACCTACGAGGAGCTGCCCTCCCTACCCTCGGGGCCCGACCCCGAGCTCTTCGTGCTCCACCCGTCCGGCAACCCGCTCTTTATCGCCAACGAGGACGACAACCTCGTCACCGTGACGGACGTGGAGACCCGCACCGTGCTCGAGGAGATCCCCGTGGGCGTGGAGCCCGAGGGCATGGCGATCAGCCCCGACGCCGCCATCGTCATCAACACGTCGGAGACGACGAACATGGCGCATTTCATCGACACGGAAACCTACGAGATCGTCCACAACGTCCTCGTCGATCAGCGTCCGCGCTACGCCGAATATACCGGCGACGGCTCCAAGCTCTACGTCTCCTCCGAGATCGGCGGCACGGTCAGCGTGATCGAGATCGGAGAGGACGGCACCGGGGAGATCGCCCGCAAAATCGGCTTCGAGGTGGCGGGCGTGCTTCCGGAATGGCTGCAGCCCGTGGGCGTGAAGGTCACACAGGACGGATCGCGCGTTTTCGTGGCGCTCGGCCCCGCGAACCGGGTGGCGGTGATCGACGGGGCGACGGACGAAGTGCTCGACTACCTCCTCGTCGGGCAGCGCGTCTGGCAGATGGCCTTCACCCCCGACGAGCGGTACCTCATCACCACCAACGGAAACTCGAACGACGTGAGCGTGATCGACGTGGCGGCCGAGGAGGTCGTCCGCTCGATCCCGGTGGGCCAGCAACCCTGGGGCGTGGCTGTCACGGATTAAGGGAGAAGACATGAGACGAGGCACCATGAAACGCATCGCGACCGCCTTCCTGCTCACCCTCGCGGGCCCCGCCGCCGCCGCACCGCTCTGCGACGATCTGGGCTTCGCGGGGCTTCTGGCGTCGTGCAACCGGGGCGATCCCATCGAACTCACGCTGGCCTCGGGCGAGCCTCTGGGCGAGGACCGCACGCTCCAGTCGGGCGCCTACTACAAGCTCCGGATCACCGCCGACGGCTCGGCGGAGCTTGCCCTTTCCGGGCCGGACTTCTTCCGGGCGATCTGGATCAACGAGATTGTCATCGACCAGATCGAGATCCGGCCGATGGCCGTCGATAGCCTCGAATTCGACGCCGCCGGCACGGCCGAGATCTCCTTCATCGCCATCAAGCCCGGCAGCCACACGCTGCGCATCCCCGGCTCCACCGGCGATGCCCAGAGCGTCACCTTCAACATCCAGTAGAAAGGCCCCGCCATGATCAGACGTCTCGCACCGCTCGCCGCGCTCGCCCTCCTCGTCCCGACCTTCGCCACGGCGCAGGAGGCGGTATCCGAGGAGGTCGTCGCGACGATCACCGAGGTTCTCGAAGACATGAATTGCCAGATGGACCCCGACGACATCGAGGTGACCGAAACGGATGGCTACGACCTCGACGACGTGATCTGCGAGGGCGGCCAGCAATACGACATCGAGCTCGACCAGGCGTTCAACGAGGTGAACCGCCGCGCCGAATGACCGCGGGGCCGCGCCTGGAAGGGCGGCGACCACGGGCAAGGGAGACCGATATGGGCATCATCGCGCGCCGGCGCAGGACATGTCCGGACTTCGGGCGGCGACCTTGCAGATCGGGGCCGCCGGCTGGGCGCTGAACACGATCGGGGATCGTGGCTTCGGCGTCGAGCAGGGCTCCAACCTCGTGTTCCGGAAACAGGCCGGCAACGGCGACACCCGGATCGCGCCGGCCGGCAAGAAGACGGACATGGCCGTGGCGCGCTGGCTCTGGGCCGCCACCCAGCGCGCTGCCGGCCGCGACGACGTGTTCGATTGTTATTCGACCGCCAGGGGCGGCGTGCTGGCGCCCGGGGATGACGGAGGAGTGGCTTGCCGACCGCATCCCGCACCTCGGCGGTCAGGCCGCCACGCTCGCGTGACGCGTTGCGGCCCACTTTTCCTCCGCGCATGGTGACGCCATGAGAACCGCGCTTTCCGTCGAGGATGTCAGCTATGCCTACGGATCCCGGACCGCGCTCGATGGCGTGAGCTTCGAGGTCGGGGCAGGACGGTTCTGCGCGTTGCTCGGGCCCAACGGCGCGGGCAAGTCCACGCTGTTCGCGCTCCTCACGCGCCTTCTCGTCACGCGGCGCGGCCGGATCGCGGTGGCGGGACACGACATGGCCCGCGCGCCGCGCGCCGCGCTGTCCAAGATCGGCGTCATATTCCAGCAATCGACGCTCGACCTCGACATGAGCGTGGCGCGCAACATGAGCTACTTCGCCGCGCTGCACGGCCTGTCGGGGCGCGACGCGGAGCGGCGGATCGACGCCGCACTCGACCGGCTCGACATGGCCGAGCGGGCGGGGGAGAAGGTCCGCGCGCTCAATGGCGGTCACCGGCGGCGCATGGAGATCGCCCGCGCGCTGGTCCACGAGCCGGAGGTGCTGCTCCTCGACGAGCCGACCGTCGGCCTCGACACTGCCGCCCGGCTGGCCATCACCGGCCACGTCCACGATCTGGCGGAGGGTGGGCTGACGGTGTTCTGGGCCACCCATCTCGTCGACGAGATCCGGCCCGCCGACGACGTGGTCGTGCTGCATCGCGGCCGGGTCCTCGCGCGCGAGACGGCCGGATCGCTGGCCGGCGCGAGCAGCCTGACCGACGCCTTCATGGCGATCACCGCCGCCGGGGCGCCGCCGAGCGTGGAGCGCGCGCCGTGAAAGGCTACCTGACCGCGCTCCGCGCCATCACCCTCCGCGAGGCGCAGCGCTTCGTGCATCAGCGCGGACGGTTCCTGTCCGCCCTCGTGCGTCCGCTCGTCTGGCTCGTGGTCTTCGCCGCGGGCTTCCGCGCCGCGCTCGGGCTGTCGATCATCCCGCCCTACCAGACCTACATCACCTACGAGGTCTACATCGTTCCCGGCCTCTGCGGCATGATCCAGCTCTTCAACGGGATGCAATCCTCGCTGAGCCTCGTCTACGATCAGGAGATGGGCTCCATGCGGCTCTTGCTGACCTCGCCCCTGCCGCGCGGCTGGCTTTTGTTCTGCAAGCTGGCGGCGGGCGTCGCCGTCTCGCTCCTTCAGGTCTACGTGTTCCTCGCCATCGCGGCGGCCTTCGGGATCGAGATGCCGCTCCGGGGCTACGTCGCCGCGTTCCCGGCGCTGATCCTCTCGGGGCTGATGCTCGGCGCGCTCGGGCTCCTGATCTCCTCCACCGTGAAGCAGCTGGAGAACTTCGCGGGGGTAATGAACTTCGTGATCTTTCCGATGTTCTTCCTGTCCACCGCGCTCTATCCGCTGTGGAAGATGGCCGAGAGCTCGGACCTCCTGCGCGATATCTGCGCGGTCAACCCGTTCACGCAGGCGGTCGAGCTGATCCGCTTCGCGCTTTACGGCCAACTCGCGCTCTGGCCGCTCCTTTGGGTGATCTTGGGTTTCGCCGCGTTCTTCGGTCTGGCCCTTCTCGGCTACGATCCCGCGAAGGGCCTGCGGACGCGGCGCGGCCCACCCTGACGGCCGGCTATCCTTGGGGGGCCGAAAGGTCGCCCGTATTCCATACCCGTCCCACGCATCTCGTCAGGCTCGCGGCCGACCGAACAGGTTCGCCGCCGCGAAGAGCGCCGCCGCGACGCAGACGATGCTCGGCCCCGTCGGCGTGTCGAAGCGGAAGGACAGCCACACCCCCGCGAGCGCCGCAACGAGCCCGAGCGCCACGGCCCCGGCCGCCATCCACTCCGGCGTCCGTGCGAAGCGCCGCGCCGCCGCCGCCGGAACGATCAGCAGCGCCCCGATCAGCAGGACCCCCACCACCTTGATCGCGACCGCGACGACGAGCGCGAGGCAAAGCGTCAGGACCATCCGCTCCCGGTCCGGGTCGATCCCGGCTGCATGGGCCAGATCGGATCCGAGCGTCGCCGTCAGCAAGGCCCGCCATCGCCAAGCGAGCACGCCGAGCACCGCCGCGGCGCCACCCCAGATGAGTGCGAGATCCACCGCTCTCACCGCCAGAATGTCGCCCAGCAGGAAGCTGATCAGGTCGATCCGCACGTCCGGCAGGAACGACACCGCCACCAGCCCCGCGGCTAGCCCCGAATGTGCCATCACCCCGAGAAGCGTGTCCGTCGCCGCGCCCCGTCCCGCCAGCGTCGCGATCGCCGCCCCCATGGCCAGCGCGACGAGCAGGACGCCTGCGAAAATCGGGGCGTCGAGCGCCAATGCGAGCGCCACGCCGAGGATCGCGGCATGTGCCGTCGCATCGCTGAAATAGGCCATCCGCCGCCAGACCACGAAGCAGCCGAGCGGCCCCGCCGCCACCGCGACGCCCGCCCCGCCGAGTGCGGCGCGGACCAGAAAGCTGTCGAGAGCGGCTATCAATGCGGGTGCGCGGGATCGTGGGAATGGGCGTGCTCGTGCCGGTAGAGCGCGAGCGCCCCCTGCGTTCCCGACCCGAAGAGCGCGCGGTATTCGGGCGCGGAGGCGACCTGTTCGGGATGCCCCTGGCAGCAGACATGGCCGTTCAAACAGATCACCCGGTCGGAGGCGGCCATGACGACATGGAGGTCGTGGCTGACCATCAGCACGGCGCAGCCGCTCCGCGACCGGATCTCCTCGATCTGACGGTAGAAGGCGGCGGCGCCCGGCTGGTCCAGCCCCTGCGTCGGCTCGTCGAGGATCAGCAGCTGCGGCTCGGACAGGAGCGCGCGGGCGAGGAGCACGCGCTGGAGCTGTCCGCCCGACAGGTCCGCGACCTGCATGTCGCCGACCGAGGGCACGCCCGCCGCCGCGAGGGCCTCGGCCGCCGCCGCGTTACCGATCCCCCGTGGCAGGCCGAGGAACCGCCGCGCCGTCATCGGCAGGGTCGCGTCCACGGCGAGCTTCTGCGGGACGTAGCCGATCCGAAGCCCGGCATCGCGCCGGACCCGGCCCGCGCTGGGGCGCAGCGCGCCGATCAGCGCCCGCACCAGCGTGGACTTGCCGGACCCGTTCGGCCCGACGACGGTCACGATCTCGCCCGGCCGGATCGCGAGGCTTACGTCATGGAGGATGCGACGCCGGCCCAGCCGGACGTCCAGTCCTTCGACCGACAACAGGCTCACGCCGCGGCGGTCCGGCAGGCCGGGCAGAGACCCTCCGCCTCGAGGACCGCGCGTTCCACCGTGAAGCCGGCCTCCGCGGTCGCCTTTCCGAGCGCGTCGTCGCGATCCGCCTGCGTTTCCGCCACTGCGTCGCATCCCCGACAGATCAGCAGGACCGGCGCGTGACGCTGACCGGGCACGGAGCAGGCCACGAAGGCGTTGCGGCGCTCCACCCGATGCGCGAAGCCGTGGCTGACGAGGAAGTCGAGCGCGCGATAGGCCACCGGCGGCTGCGCCTTCTGCCCCTCGGCGCGCAGCACGGCGAGGATGTCGTAGGCCCCCACGGCACGATGCTGACGCAGGAGGATCTCCAGCACGCGCTGCCGTATGGGAGTCAGTTGCAACCCGTTCACGTCGCATTGCGCATGCGCCGCGCTTACCGCGGCGTCGATGCAGTCGGAATGGTCGTGGGGCTCGAAGCCGATCGGTGTCATGGGGGATTGATATGTTATAACATTGGAATTAACAACCGATCCGTTCCCGACCGTCTCCGAGTGCGCGATGTTTCTCCGATCCCTTTTCCTGTTGATGCTCCTGTCCATGCCCGCTGCGGCGCAAGTGCCTCGGGTCGCGGCCGATATCGGACCCGTCCACTCGCTTGTCGCCCGGGTCATGGACGGGGTCGATGTGCCGGCTTTGATCCTGCCTCCCGCCGCATCCCCCCACGGCCATGCCCTGCGGCCCTCCGAGGCCCGGACGATCGAGAACGCGGAGGTCGTGTTCTGGATCGGTCCGGACCTCGAACCCTGGCTCGACGACGCGATCGGGGCCCTTGCGCCGGATGCGCATTCCGTGGCGCTGGTGCCGGCGGCGGCCGACCATGAGGAAGCCGGCGATCACGACGACCACGAGGAGCAGGACGATCACGAGGGCCAGGGCGGGCGTGACGACGACCACGATCACGCCCGCCTGCATGCCTGGCTCGATCCGCAGGTCGGCAAGGCATGGCTCGACACGATCCGCGAGACGCTGGTCGCGCTCGATCCCGAGAACGCGGTGATCTACGAGGCGAATGCCGAGGCCGGCCGCGCCGAGCTCGACAAGCTCACGGCCCGGATCGAAGAGATCGTGGCGCCGGTGCGCGGCCGCGGCTTCGTGGTCTTCCACGACGCCTATGGCGCGTTCGAGGAACGGTTCCGCATCGCCGCCCGCGGCGCGATCCAGCCAAGCGAGGCGTCGCCGCCCTCGGCCGCGGGCGTCGCCGCCCTGCGCGAGCGGGTTCTGGCGGACGACGTGGTGTGTGTCTTCTCGGAGCCGCAATACAGCGCCGGGCTCGTGCGGACACTGATCGAGGGCACCGAGGCCCGGACCGCCGTGCTCGACCCGCTCGGCACGCTGATTCCCACGGGCAAGGGCCTCTATCCGGCGCTGCTCGACAACTTGGCGCGCACGATGGCGTCCTGCCTGCTGGAAGGCTGAATTATGGCCTTGTTGCGCAAAGCCTGCCCCGGGATTCACATTGCGGGTCCAGCGGCATAGCCGGGCGGCAGGTCCAGGCCTGCGTCCACCCGCTACCGCACCCTGAACTGGACCGGCGACAACGCTGCGCTGCGTGAGCGCGGGTCGCTCACGGTCTGGTTCGATCCCGACACGGCGTGGCACGCAGTGCCTTCGGGCAAGCGCGGCCGTCGGCAAACCTTCCCGGACGCCGCGATCCAGGCCTGCCTGACCACTGCCCGGCAGGGCATCACGCAGTGATGTCCCGAGAGGGCTCAAGGTCCTCTTCGGGCTGCCACTCAGGCAGACGACCGGCTTCGTGGCGAGCCTGCTGAAGCCGGCGGGCCTCGCCTGGCCGGTGCCGGACTCCTCGACGCTGTGCCGTCGTCAGAAGACGCTGGCCGTGCAACTGCCCTATCGGGGCTCGGGCGGGCCGCCGCACCTGCCCGTCGCCTTTCGGGACATCACTTCGTGATGCCCTGCCGGGCAATGGACAGCACGGGCATCAAGGTCCGGGGCGAAGGCGAATGGCATGCCCGCAAGCATGGCGGGGCCAGGCGGCGCGTCTGGTGCAAGGTGCATCTCGCCGTCGACGAGGCGACGATGGACGTCAGAGCGGTCGAGATCACCGGGAGCGGCGTGGGCGACGCGCCCATGCTGCCCGGCCCGCTGTCGCAGATCCCCGCGGATGAGCCGGTCGCCCCGGTCACCGCCCCTCTCGGGATCATGCTTCGCATGACCCTGCCGGGCAGTGGATGGCGCCTGCGATGGCCGCGCCCGCCGCGACGCCATCGCAGACCGTGGAGCGGAAGCGATCATCCCGCCCCGCCGGAACGCAAAGCCCTGGAAGACGGACAGCCCCGGGGCGGGAGCGAGGAACGAGGCCCTGCGCGCCATCGAGCGCTTCGGCCGAACGCTCTGGCGCAACTGGTCCGGCTCCCATCGACGGAGCCGCGTCGAGACCAGGATGAGCTGCATGAACCGAAGGTCCGCGAAGCGAAACTGCTCGGCCAAAGGCGCATGTCCCGCGACTTCGACCGTCAGACCGCCGAGCTCCAAGTCCGCATCGCCATCCTCAACCGCTTCACAGCGCCCGGCATCCCCGTCACGAAGCCCGTCGGCTGACGTCAAACGGGAAAGGGGGAAGGGGGAAGGGGGAAGGGAAAGTCCGTCCGTCAAACGATTTGCGCAACAGAGCCCTCCGGCACGACAAAGGTCTTTCCAGGGCGCAGGATTTTCACAGGTACATTAGCCGAGCGTTCCTGTCTTCGCTTCAGCGGGCGGACGGGAGCCGTCGTGGCAGGGAACTGCAGCATCCGACAGAAGGGCTCGTAACGGGGCCGGTGACGGTAGATAGCAGACATGACTGTAGACGTGAGTTCGAGAGAAGTTAGGCGAGCCGAGGTCTGGTCCTGTGACGTGTCGGAGGGGCAGCTGGTTCTTACGTAGATACACGCGTTACCGAGGCAGCAGTCCGATCGAAGGGCGAGATACCAGATCAGGCTCGCAGGAATGCGAGGCTATCTCGGGTATCGAACCGCGGAAGATAATCGGGCGGTCGTTGTGTGCTGCTGAAAGACGAGAGATCATGGCGGGCTCCGGAGATCGAAACAGCGCCAAACCAATTTGGACGGGTTCAGGCGCCGAAGGGCACTGTCTGCAGACCGTCCGTATTATGGCTGTATCTCCTGAACTTGACGCTGGGTCAGATAGTAATGTTTTGTGCCCGACAAGTCGTATTCTTTCGTCCGAGGCAAATTCATGTGGTGCCGCGACCAAAGCTTAGGCCACCAGCGTACGTGAAGGTCAGCGAGCGATGCGGTCTGCCTGGCAGAAAGCCGATCGGCCTCAGAGAAACAACCACACGATGAACAGGAGCCAGCCGATCGAGAGCAGGGTCACGAAGCCGTAGATGACGACATGGAAAAAGCTGGCAACGAGGATCACGACGACCAAGAGGACGCCCGCAAGCACGCCGAGGAAACGCGCGAGTCTGTCGAGCAGAGGCATGCCGTCTCTCGGTTCTGTGGCTTTCGGCCTCCGTGATACGGATCGCGAGTTAAGAACCTTCTTCCCCAACTGCTCTTCGCGCAACGTCTCGTTGACGTCTTCGATCTAGGACGGGCTGCGTCAACGTGCGAAGATGAGACCGGCCATGCAGCGGATCGACGGCAGCTACCTGTTCTCGGCGTCGGACCTGATGCGGTTCACCGGCTGCGCCCATGCCACCACGCTCGATCTTGAGCGCCTCGAAGGCCGGGGGCCGGAGCCTCGGGCCGACGACGCCGAAGCGCGGCTCCTGCAGGCCCAAGGTGACGCGCACGAGGTCGCTCATCTCGAAGCCTTGAAAGGGAGCGGCAAGCGCGTCGTCGAGATCGCGCGGGACGGCCTGAGCCTCGCGACGGGCATCGTCCAAACGCGGTCGGCCCTTGAGGACGGCCCGGACGTGATCTTTCAGGCAGCGCTGGCCGGTGGGGCCTGGGGCGGGTGGTCGGACTTCCTCGAGCGGGTCGAGCAGCCCTCGGCACTCGGAAGCTGGAGCTACGAGGTCACCGACACCAAGCTGAAGCGACGGCCCGACCCGAAGCACGTGCTGCAACTCGTGCTCTATTCCGACCTCCTCGCCGAGCTGCAGGGCGTGGCGCCCGAGCGCGCGCATGTGGAACTCGGCGACGGTACACGGGCGACCTTCCGCCTCGCGGACTACGCCGCCTATGCCCGGCGGGCGCGGCAGCGGCTCGAAGCCTTCGTTGCGGAACGCCCGGAGACCGCACCGCGGCGTGGGCCGGCCTGCACGCTCTGCCGCTGGCAGGATCATTGCCAATCCGTCTGGGACGCCGAGGACAGTCTCTACAACGTCGCGGGGATCACGGCGGGCCAGATCGGCAAGCTTGCGGCGGCCGGGGTCACGACGATGGCGGCGCTGGCGGAGCGCAACGAGCCCGTCCGCCGCCTGGCCGCACCGACGCTCGCAAAGCTCGTGGCGCAGGCGCGGCTGCAGCATGCCCGGAAGGACGGGGTGCCGGCCTACGAATTGCGCCCCGCGGAAGCGGGACGGGGCTTCGACCTACTGCCTGAGCCCGCACCCGGCGACGTGTTCTACGATATCGAGGGCGACCCGTATTATGAGGGCGGTCTCGAATACCTGCACGGCATCTGGGCCGACGGCGCCTTTACCGCGTTCTGGGCGCACGACCACGGGGCGGAGGCGACGGCGCTCGGCAATCTCTTCGACTGGTTCCGGGCCCGGCTCGCGGATTATCCCGACGCCCGCATCTACCATTATGCCCCATACGAGGTGACGGCGCTGAAGCGGATTACCGCCAAGTACGGCATCGGTGAAGCGTTCCTCGACCGGCTCCTGCGCGAGCGGCGCTTCGTCGACCTTTACGCCGTAGTGCGCGGCGGTCTCGTCGCCTCGGAGCGGAATTACTCGATCAAGTCGATGGAAGCCTTCTACCGTGGCGGCCGCGACGGCGGGGTCACGACTTCGGGCGGCTCGGTCGTGGCCTACGAAGACTGGCGCGCGTCGGGCGACGCGACAATCCTCGAGGAGATCCGCGCCTACAACGAGGTCGACTGCGTCTCGACCGAGGAACTGCGCGACTGGCTCGTCTCGATCCGCCCGGACATGCCCTGGCCCCGCGTGGCGGAAGCGGCAACCGAGCAGGAGGCCGGCGCCGACGAGGCGGCCGAAGCGCTGCGCGCGAAGCTTGCCGAAGCCGGGTTGCCCGAGGATCGACAGCGTCTGCTCTTCGACCTCGCGCAGTATCACTGGCGCGAGGACAAGCCGGTCTGGTGGTCGATCCACGACAGCTTGGGCCGCGAGACTGACGAATTGATCGACAGCGTCGACGCGCTTGGTGGGCTCGAGCCAGTCGGTGGCCTCGAGCCTGTGAAGCAGTCCGTGACGCAACGCTACCGCTTTCCGCCCCAGGAAACGCGGCTGAAGGCTGGTGGTCGGCCCAATGTCGGTTACGGCGAGGACGGGTTTGCGGTCTCTGCCGGCCTCGACGAGATCGACCATGCGACACGTGAGGTGGTTCTGAAGATCGGCGAGGCCAAGGCGGACCTGCTCGGGACCGTCACAGCCCTGCACCCCGAAGCCCCGCTCACCACCAAAGTCATCCAGGCCGCCATTCACGCCACTATCGACGACCAATGCGGCCCGAAAGCATTCCGCGCAATCGACGACCTTTTGTCCCGGGCAGCGCCACGCTTCCGCTCGGGATCTCGCACGACGGTGCTGGGGGACCGCGACCCGGTCGAAGGCACGATCGACGCCGTGCTCGACATGGACGACACCGTGCTGCCGATCCAGGGGCCGCCCGGCACCGGCAAGACCTACGTCACGGCGCATGCGATCTTGGCGCTAATCCGTGCGGGCAAGCGGGTGGCCGTCGCCTCCACGAGCCATGAGGCGATCCGCAACGTTCTGATGGGGGTAATCGCCGCGCACGACTGGAACGATCCGGATTTCGCCGTCGCCCACAAGCTGAGCGAGGACACCTATCCCGAGGAGTGCCCGGTCCGCCGGGCCCGAAGCAACGACGATCCCGCCCTCGCGGGGGCCGACGTGGTCGGCGGTACGGTGTACTTCTTCGCACGCGAGGAGAACCGCCAAGCCTTCGACCACCTCTTCGTCGACGAGGCGGGGCAGGTCGGGCTCGCGAACCTCCTCGCAATGGCGACGGCGGCACGCAACGTCGTGCTCGTGGGCGATCCGCGACAGCTACCGCAGGTGGTGCAGGGAGCGCACCCCGCGCCCTCCGACCGCTCCTGTCTCGATTGGCTGCAGGGCGACGCGCCAGTCGTGGCACCCGACCGGGGTATCTTCCTGCCCGTCACCCGGCGGATGCACCCGGACGTCTGTGCCTTCATCTCCGAGCAGGTTTATGCCGGCACGTTGGAGAGCCACCCCGACACCGCGCGACAACGGATCGCGGGGGTGAACGGATTACCCGAAGCCGGCGCACATCTTGTCCCGGTTGCGCACAACGGGAACGCGCAGACGGCGCCGGAGGAGGTCGAGGCGATCCGCGACGCTGCGCTGAGGCTCCTCGAAGGCGCCTATACCGACCGCGACGGGACGACCCGGCCAATGCAACCCGAGGACATCGTCGTCGTCGCCCCCTACAACCTGCAGGTCAACGCCCTGCGCGCGGCGCTGCCCGCCGCCATCCGGGTCGGTACGGTCGACAAGTTCCAGGGACAGGAGGCGGCGGTCTGTCTCGTGTCGATGACCGCCTCCTCGGGCGACGACCTGCCGCGCGGGCTCGAGTTCCTGCTGTCGCTGAACCGCATCAACGTCGCCGTCTCGCGGGCCAAGGCGCTGGCTTTGGTCTTCGCCTCGCCGCGATTGCTCGAGGCGAAGTGCAGCACTGTTGAGCAGATGGCGATGGTTAATACGCTCTGCGCTTTAGCGGAGGAGTAGTCCTGAGCATGAAACGGAAGCGGTGATACTATAAGGGATCGTTTGTATGGATCATCGCATGCTCGATGTCCAAACATTCCGGGTCGAAAGCCGATTATGATTGACGAGTTCTTAACTCTATAGTGTTGAGATATAATTGGGTTAAAAAAGCGATTTGCAAATGCAAGTGGAGGGAGCGGTCCTCCGGTCTGGAGTTAACGAACTAGATGTCTCTGGTGTATCGGACGATAGAAAGCTTTCCGCGCGGCCGTACAACTGAGGAATTGCTTGTTCTGACCGGAGCCGGGTTCTCGCACGACAAACGGCTCGCTGCGCTCGCCGAACTAAACGAACTTCTTCGAGACGGTCGGATCGAGAAAGCACACGATGGTAAGTGGCGGGCTGTTACGCGTCTGCCGGGCAGAATAACAACGACGCCGCTGCAGTTCGAATACCGGTTGCAGGACGTGCAATCCGAAGAATTGGTGGCCTCTCCGGCCCATTTCCAGCACTGCTGCCGGCAAGTGAATGCCATTCCCGATATCGTAGAGGACGAGGACCGTCGGCGCCTCGATCACCGAGCTGTGCTGCGCTATTGGCGGTCGGCTCTGCGCGCCGATCCGCGTGGGGCGACGACGCAGGTTGCTGACAAACATGGAGTAGAGTGGACGCTGGTTTCAGGTCGTGGACCGGTCGCGCCGGCGGAGGGCGAAACGCTGACGCTGACTGTCGCGCTCGATGCCCTGCCTGCTTCCTTCCGCGAGGCCATCGTGCGGCGCGAGGGCAACGAGAACGCGCTGGCCATCGGCTGGCCGCTTGCCGTCACCCGCAGCCGGGGGATGCCCACGTTCCAACCGGTGGGGCTGCTATCGGCGTCGTGGGAGCGGCGCGAGACCAATCTGGTCCTGCATGTCGATGCCGACGACGTTCTGGTGAACCCCGACTGGTTGCGCAGCGCGGCAGGACTGACAGGCTGGAACCGCTCGGCACTGCAGGCTCTGTTTGACACCGAAAGGGAGGTCGGCCTGCGCGCTCCGGACTTCTTGGCGAAGCTGAAGGATGCCGTTGCCTCCCAGATCCGGGGTCGTCTGACCGGCCATGACCTGGCTTCGCGGCTCGACATATCCTCGACCGGGCTTTTCGACGCGGCCGCGCTTTTCCTGCCAACGGATTCGAGTTTTACTGCAGGCGCCGCGCGCGATCTCGACGCGATCGCGGAATGGCCAACGGAGCGGGTCGCGCGGACCGCGCTGGCGCCGATCTTCGGGTTGGATCCTCAAAGCGACGTGCCGGATGTTCCGGCAATCAATGTCGGCCCGTTGAATGCAGAACAAACCGATGCCGTCCGCAACGCCTGCCACGCGCGCCTGTCGGTCGTGACCGGGCCGCCCGGAACGGGCAAAAGCCAAGCCATCGTCTCCCTGGCTGCCTCCGTGCTGCTCTCGGGTGGCAGCGTTCTCGTCGCGTCGAAGAACCATCAGGCGCTGGACGCGGTCGAGGATCGGCTCAGCGCGCTCGCACCCGATGCACCGTTTGCAATCCGTACGCTCAAGCCCGACGACGACGTGGATGTCGGTTTTGCCGAGACGTTGAAAGCGCTCCTTACCCAGGACGGTCCCGGACGCGGTGAAATCGACGATCTGGCGCTGTCCGATTTGACGGTATTGGCGTGCGACCGAGGTAATGCGATTGACGGAATGCGACGTCGCGCCGTTCTGGAATGCGAGATTGGCGATTTGCTGGAGCGCATCGCGTTCCGCGAGTCTCGCGGGCGCGCGGAAGAGATCGTGGAGGTACCTGAGCAGCGGCAATCGCGTCTGAGGGCGGCACTTGCTGCCATCCTTCGCATTCTGACGCTCCGTCGCCAAGACATCCTGTCCTCCAAGAATGGCTCTCCCGCCGCGCCCAGTTTGGTCGAGCTGCGCAAACGGTTGAAGCAGGCGCGGCAGGAGCGGGACGGGCTGCCAGATGCAGGCGATCCCATCGCGCTTGGTGAAAAGGCGCAGACGCTAGTCAAGACGTTGCTTCCTGCGACGATGGCAGGGCGCACCTTCCTTACCGACGATCGACGCCGTAGCATCGCCCAGATCCATGATGACTGGAGCTTCAGCGACGGTAAAGGGCACCTGCCATTCGATCTGGCCTCGGCCGTCCTGTCGCACCGTCCGCTTTGGCTCGCATCGATCCTAGGAACGCCGAAACGTATCCCGCTGGAGGACGGGCTATTCGACTTGGTGATCTTCGATGAGGCCAGCCAGTGCGACATCGCTACGGCCATTCCGCTCTTCGCCCGTGCCAAGCGCGCGGTCGTGGTGGGCGACGACCAGCAGCTGTCCTTCATCGCACAATTGGGCCAGGCGCAGGACCGCAACCTGATGCAGGCGCAAGACCTGCCGCTGACAAAGATGGCGCGGTTCGCACAGAGCAAACGGTCGCTCTTCGACTTCGCTGCGCGGGTGCCGAACGCCCCGCGGGTCGCATTGCGCCACCAGTATCGCTCGGCCGGGCCCATCGTCGATTACATCAGCGACTACTTCTATAGCGGTCAACTTCAGACGTCCTATGACCCCGCCGGCCTAGTCGTTCCCAAGAACGCAAAGCCCGGACTGGCATGGCAGGACGTGCCTGCACCGGCGCTCGCGCAGAACAGCAACGTCAATCCGGCCGAGGTCGCAGCCGTTGTCGCGCATCTGCAGCTGCTGCTTGAAGAGCAGGGCTACGAGGGCAGCATCGGTGTCATCACGCCGTTCCGTGCGCAGGTGATGGCATTGGAACAGGCGGCTGCAAAGATCCCTCAGCACAAGCGCGTCGCGGCGGAACTGAAGATCGGGACCGTGGACGGTTTCCAGGGGCAGGAGCGGGACCTGATCCTCTTCTCGCCCTGCATCGGCCCGCGTAGTCCGCAATCGGGGCTGACCTTCTTTCAGAAGAACACGCGGCGGCTGAATGTCGCCATATCGCGCGCACGGGCCGTCGCGATGATCTTCGGCGATCTGGAATTCGCGCGGTCGGGCCGGTCGAAAGCGCTGGCGAGCCTCGCCGCGCGAGCGACCGAACCACGGGTGCGCAGCGGCGAGGGCGTGTTCGACAGCGACTGGGAGCGGCGCGTCTATCACGCCCTGAAGGCGCGCGGGCTCGATCCTCATCCACAGCACGAGATTGCGGGCCGCAGGCTCGACTTCGCGCTGTTCGGAAAGGATGGCGTGAAGCTCGATCTCGAGGTGGACGGACGCCGCTGGCACCAAACTCAGGACGGGCGGCGCAAGACATCGGACATATGGCGCGACCATCAATTGAAGTCTGCGGGCTGGCGGGTGCGCCGCTTCTGGGTCGACGAACTGGCACAAGACATGGAGGGATGCATTGATGTCGTCGAACGGGACCTCGCGTAGGTCGAGCCGGAACACCTATCTGGCACTGGGGCTGGCGCTTCTCGCGTTGGCGGTGTCAGGCTACCTCGTTTTTCAGATCAATTCGCTAGATCGGGATTACGGCCGCATTCGAAGCGACCTGCCGCATTTGCAGTCGCAGCTGGCTACGGCGTTGTCGGAGCGGGACGCGGCACGCGACGCGGCTGTCGCGACGCGCTCCCAGATCGCCCAACTCCGCAATGCCGAGGCCGATCTTGCCGCGAAGCTGCGTGAGCGCGAGCTGGCCCGCGACAGTGCGCAACAGCGGGAAACGGACGCGCTGGCCCGAGTCGAGGCCGCACGGGAAGAGCTGCAAGACCTAGACGCGGATCGAAATGAGGCCCTCGCGATGATTGCCGAAGCCCGTGCCGCGTCGAAAGAGATGACCGAGATGGCCTCCCGCCGACGCGATCTAGAGACCCAAATCGCGTCGCTCGAAACGGATATCGTGACCCTGACCGAGGAAAATGCAGAGACCATTGCGCAGAACGAACAGATCACAAACAGCAATCGGCAGCTGACCGAAACGCGTGACGCGCTTCGCACGCAAGTCGCCGATCTGGGTCCGCAGACGCGCGATCTGGAAGCACGCGCGCGACAGGTCGAGAACTTGCGGGCCGAGGAGGACCGGCTGGAGGGGTCGCTGGAAAGCCAGCGCACCGACCTGACCGCGGCGCGCAACAGTCTGGGTCAGACGACGCAGGAGCTGGAAACTGTGCGAAAGGCCCTCGCCGCGGAGACTGAGCGTGCCGGCACAATGAAAACCACCGTAGCAGGGCTGCAAACCGAACTCGCCGAACTGGAAGAACGCCGCAGCATGATGCAGGTCGAAATCGCGGCCGGCAGGGCTGCCGCAGCGGATGCCACCGCGCGCGAAACCGCAGCGCAGGACAGGCTGGCGACGGTTCAGGCGCAGCTTGCTGAACGCAAAACCGAGCTAGAAATGGCCCGCGAGGAACAGGCCGGACTCACGACGCGTCTCGCCTCCTTGCGCGCGCAGATCGAAGGCGCCGAGATCGGGATCGCCAACGTGATCGCCCTCCGCAGCGAGGTCGAACGGATGACGGCGCAGGCCGAGAACCTGCAGGCGCGGCAGACTGCATTGGAAAACGCCCTACCGGAACTGCGCGCGCAGGCCGACACAGCCCGGGCCGAGGCAGTCGAGGCGCAGGGGGAACTCGACAGCGCGCGGGAAGACGTCGCGGCGCTTGCCGGGCGCGCGGCTGCCCTGCGCGAACAGATCGGTCAGCTGGGCACTCGGCGGGCCGAACTTGCCGAGCTAGTCGACGGCGCCGAAGCGGCGGCGATGGCAGCGCGCGAGACCGTGGCGGCGCTAAAGAGTGAAACCGCCGGGGCGCTGAGCGAAAGGAATGGCGCGCAAGAGGATCTGACGGCGCTGACCGGGCAGGCCTCTGCCCTACGCGAACAGATCGGGCAACTCGACGCGCGGCGTGCCGAACTCGTCGAGACCGTCGGAGGCGCGGAATCGGCAGCAGCGGCAGCACAAGAAGTGTTGGCCTCTTTGGAAAGCGCGGTGACGGCGGCGCAGACCGATCGCGACGCGGCAGAGCAGGACCGTGCCGAACTCGTCCAGCGGATTGCCGAGGCCGAGGCGACGCTGACCGAACGCGAACGCGAACTGGCCGAGGCCGCTTCCGAGCTTTCCGCGCAGCGTGAGCTGATAGCGGATGCGGTAACACAGCAATCCGCGACCGAGCCAGTGTCCGTGCCCGGAACCGAAGACGACGCTTTGACTGAGCAGACCATGGAAGAAGCGTCCGCACTGGAGGCCGTGGAATGATCACCGACAACACCCTTCTGGTCTTCGCCGCTGTCGGCGTCCTGGCGCTTCTGGCCGTCGTTCAAACAGCGCTGGCGATCCGCCACGACCGCGCGAACGCCGCTGCCGGTCCCATTGAGGAACTGTCCGTCTACGACGCTCGACTTGATGAGAAGCGCCGCTTGATGGATGATCTAGAGGAGGAACTGGCAAAACGGCGCGAGGCGATGGCGGTCGTCGCCGACATAGGTGCCGAGGTCGATGCGCTGCGAAAACAACGGCATGATCTTCTTGCCGAGTGGAACACCCTGGAGAACAAACGCCAGGAGGTTCAGGCCCTGCGCGAGGAGATCGAGGATGCGGCAACCGAAAAGCTGGCCCTCGACGCCGAGATCGTACCGCTGCGCAACGAATATCTCGATATTAAGGCCCGGCTGGAGAAGGCCGAAGATTTGGTCGGTCGTATCGACACGCTGAAAGGCGAGCACGAGTCGATCGCGCAGAAGGTCGAAGGAATGCGCGATCAGCTGCGGCGGCTGGAAGAGGCCGAGGCGCGCGTGGCCAATCTGGAAGACCGCGGACGCATGCTCGAATCCGACGCCGCCCGGCTGGATGGGCGAATCGCATCGCGGGCGGACGATCTGGCCGACATTGACGCGCGCCGGATCGCCGAACGTAGTGCGCTGGCCGATGCGCTGACCGAACATGCCCGCGTCGAAGCCCTGACCGCCGCCGAGAACATCGACCTAAAACGCAGACAGGGGGAACTGGAAGCGATCGGAGAGACGCGAAGCACGTTGGAGGCCCGACTGGCCTATCTGCGTGGCGAAATTGAAAAGGCCGAAGCGGATACGAGGGGCATGGACTCACTCACTGGGGACGCCGACGACCGGGACGACAAGCTGCGGGAGTTGCGCGAGAAGCCCCCCGTCATTCGTCAGATGATCGATTGGCCCGAGTCCGACCGCATTCCCGAAACCGATGCGCTCCACCGCGTCGAACAACGGCTGGCGGCAAAAGGCCTGCACTATCCGGTGCGCACGCTGCGCGCCTTCCACACCGCGATGAAGGTGAACGAGAGCACGCAGATGGCGGTGCTCGCAGGGATCTCTGGCACCGGGAAGAGCCAGCTTCCCCGGCAATACGCTGCCGGTATGGGGATCGGCTTCTTGCAGGTGCCGGTGCAGCCGAGATGGGACAGCCCGCAGGATCTGATGGGCTTCTACAATTACATCGAAGGCAAGTTCCGCCCCACCGACATGGCTCGCGCGCTCTGGGCGCTGGACGAGCAGAACAACGAGTACGCGGTGCGGGATCGCATGATGATGATCCTGCTTGACGAGATGAACCTAGCGCGGGTGGAATACTATTTCTCGGACTTCCTGAGCCGTCTTGAGAGCCGGCCGGCCCCCGGCGCGGTCGGCGACGAAAACGAGCGCAAAGACGCCGAGATCGAGCTGGAGATCCCGAAGCTCGTGAATCCGCCGCGGATCTTTCCCGGCTACAACCTGCTCTTCGCCGGCACGATGAACGAGGATGAGAGCACGCAGTCGCTCTCCGATAAGGTAGTCGATCGCGCGAACGTCCTGCGCTTCGCCGCGCCCCGCGCGATCCAGACGTCGCATCCGGCGGGGAGCGTTCCACCCCTGCAGGCTCTGTCCCGCGCCCAGTGGCAGGGATGGGTGCGGCCTGTTTCGGGCGTCGAACGCGAGGCGCGCGTTCGGGACGGCGTGGGAACAATGGTCGAGATCATGCGCGAAATGAAGCGCCCGATCGGTCATCGTCTGGGTCGGGCGATCATGGCCTATGTCGCCAATTACCCGCAGGCTGAAGGAGCCCGACCGATTACCGACGCGCTGGCCGACCAGGTCGAGATGCGCCTTCTTCCGAAGCTGCGCGGTGTCGATGTGGAAACGGCTGGGCCGCAGTTCGACCGGCTGCGCGGTTTCGTCGAGACCGAGCTGGGTGACGATGCGCTGGGGCAGGCGATAGGGGACTCGGTGCAGGCTTCGGAAGAAATCGGCCAGTTCGTCTGGAGCGGGGTGATGCGCTGATGCGGCGATTGTCCCGGCCCTGGTCGGCGCGGTCCATTCCTGAAGATCGCCCGTTCGAGCCGAACGACTGCCTGGTCGGAACCTACGACAAGTCGGCGGACGCGACGGCGAAGCACGTCCTTCTGATGGAGGGATCAGTGCGGGGGGAGAAAAGATCCCTTGCGCTCTTTCCGTATCCCAAGCGCGAGAGCGATGTGCAGCCGGACCGGGTCGGCTTTCCGGTACGGCCCCGCAAGGGACAGGAGCCGAAGGACGATGCGGAGATCCGCGGCGCGGATGCCCTGCGTCGCATGAACGAGGTACTAGCCCGCATCCAGGAGCTGGAAGGGGCGCTGGACGATCCGGCCGATGTCTGGCCCCGCCTGCGTGCCGCCTGGAAGCGGGCCGAGAACGAGGCCGATCCGCGCATGGCCGAGATCGTGCGGCAAGCGCGTGAGATCCGGCCCGTCCTGAAGGAGCTGCAAGCGCGCATCCGTCGCGTGCTTCGGCGCCACCGCGAGCTGACACCGCTGGACCGCGTGCGTGAGATGGATCGCGCCTCGATGGTATGGCTGAGCCGCCAGCCGGGACGCACCGTCGCCGAGCGGGCCGGGGCCGGGCAACGCATCTTGGCGACGGTGCGCAAGGAGAACTTTGACACGCTGGAAAATCGCGTGCTGCATGCCTATGCCCGCCTAGCCGCCGACGTCGCCCGTGAATGGATGCGCGAGCACCCGCACGCCACCCAAAGCGCGCGCTATGCGCTGGTCGAGGCTTTCCGGAAGACGTGCCGTGCACTGGCGGACACGCTGGCCGAGATGGGAATCTCGGTGGCCGAACCGGGGGTGACGCCGAACTACGTGCTGTCGCAGGATCCGGGCTATCGACGCGTTCACGATTGTTGGGTGCTCTTGCTTCAACGCGAACGGATCATCGACGATCTATGGGCGTGGCAGGCCCAGACCTGGACCGACTTTGCCGTGCTCGCCGTCACGCTGGCCGTCGACGAGTTGGACGAAGCGCAGCTGGTCGCGCAGTCCCCGATCGACTGGCGCGCCGAGGCCGTCACGGGCCGATGGTTCAATCAGGATCGCCCCATCGCCGTGTTCTGGCTAAGGCAAACCGGGAGGATCGTTGAGATCCAAGCCCGACCGGAAGGACCCGGCGCGCTACTGACGGCGGCGCGGGCACATGTCGCCATGCGGATCACCGACCCGGCCCGGAACGAGGTTCCACAACGGGTGCCAATCTGGACGCCGCACGCTATGAATCGAATTGATTTGACCAACGGTGTTGCAGAGGCTGCGGCGCTGCTCGATCAGTTACAGGTGCTGGCGACCTTAGAGTCTCTGCGCAACGGTCTGATCCTGACCCCTGCCCACGATACGCCCGAGACGCTGTCAGCCAACGGGCAGCGTGGCCGCGTGACCGGGATCGCGCTCGGCGCATCGGGGCCGGCGCTGGCCGAAGGACTGGAAGCGGTCCGTGCCTTCGTTCGCAGCGAGTTCTACGGTGCTCTGGCATGAAGAAAGCGGCGGGGCTGGACGTCAATGGCTGGCGCGATCACGTCGCGCGCAATTGGACGACGATACCGGGTGAGGATGCGGTGATCGACCGAATACATGTGGGGTCGGCAGGACCGCTGACGTCGGTCGTGCAGATCGGAGAGGGCAGGACCGCGCTCTGGATCGGTGGGCAGCCCGCCGATCTCGCGCCCCACGGAAAGGGCGGCGGCTGGGGCCAGATCGGTGACGTGTCCCGACGGCGCTCGGTACGGGACTTACTGGAGGGGCGCGGAGGAGAAACAGCGCATCTTGCCGCCGCTTTCGCCGATTTCGCCAGGCGCGCCAATCATACAGTTCTGGCTATTGAGGACAGCCCGGACACCATCGAGGCGATGCAGGAACGGCTGCTGAACGGGATGGCAAGAGCCCGGTGCGGAACGCCTACACTCGTCTGGCGCACGGTCCTTGCGGCGCTCCATGCGATAGATGCTGGTCTGATCCAAGACGAATGCATTATCGGGATAGTCTCCCACGTCTCGTCAGGGCTGTCGATCCAGAAATTGCGTATCCGGTCCGCTGGTTCTCGAGGCGGCATCCTGACGCCGGAACGCAAGGCCCTCGCGACGATCTTGGAAGGTAGCGCGGGATTGCGGGGACTGGTTACGCTGGCGCGCCAGGCGGCAATTGGCGCGGATGGCTATTCAGCCCGAACGGCGCACCGGACTCAGACTCGCACCATCGGCCGCGTTGCGTTCGGGATGCAGCATGAGCCAGAGATCGTTCGGCTCGACAAGGGGGGCTGGGAGGTGATCGACGCCCCCGTGCTGCCGGCGTCGGCTCTGAATCCGACAGAAAGGGTCGTCGACCTGTCGGATTGCGCAGAGGTATTCTTCGAAACCGTTACCGAAGGCCGTGTATGTGCGGAAGTCAGAGCGCTTGCCCGTACCCGGGGCCTCAACATCGACACGACACTCCTGCCCGATGCCGTGGCACGAGGCGCTCTGGTCGCGGCGCAGCGCATGGCGAATGGCGATCCGGTATATTATGACTTCCTACCCCGCATCTCGACCATCGTCTTCGGGAAGACCGGAGCCACGAATTACGACTTGATCGACGAGACCGAGACACTGGAGGCAGGGCGCATCTATCGCAGCCCGCAGCCAGCTAAGCTCGCGATCCCGAAGGGCGTCGTTGACGTCTCAATCTACCTGCGCAAGGACGCCGAGGCCCATCCGCGCAAGGCCACCGTCACCTTGGACATGGCCCCGACGTGCGACATCCCTGTTTCAGTCTGGGTCGAACAGAAGCCTGCCGCGGGTCGGGCAAAGATTGTCTTGGATGCCTCTGCGATGTCGCGAAGTTTTCAAGTGGATTGGGACAACGCTGACGATGACCCACGCGACTGGGACGACATCATCGCTTCCCTCGCTACGCCGCCTCCCGCGATTCCCGACCGGCTCGTGTTGAGCTGCGGGTTGGAGCCATGGGAGGCGTCGAACAGGGGCCCCGGCATGATTAACCTACTGGCAGAGGCGCAGGAGAGCAGTTCGCCCAACTGGGAGACGTTAGCCCAGAAGGCGATGGCGCGGCCTCATGGCAACTACTGCGTTTCCAGTGACGGTTTGTTGCCAATCGGTTTGCCCAACTTGGCGGCATGGGATCTAGATCGGGTAGTCGCGAGGGCCCTCGCCGTGACCCGACAGCGTCTCGAAGACGGACCGATGCACGCTGAGTCCAATAACGCGGCACTTCAGTTCCTGACTTGGCAGTTCCGACGCTGCCCGTCGGTAGTCTCCGAATGGCTTCTGGACTGCATCGAGAACCATGCGGGGCAAATAGGCACTCATCCATTCGCTCAGACAGCGGCAAACTGGACATTGCTTTATCAAGGCTTGGCCCGAACAGCGATACGGCCGGAAATAGAGCAACGGATCTTGCGTGCAATCCTCGATAGCAATCCTACACCTTGGAAGTGGAATCGCGAGATTGCGTGCCTCGCCCTTCTTATCTCCCGATCCGAGACTGCTCCGCAACTTCTATCGCGAAAAGATATTGATTGCATCGGGCAGCGTATCGTTGTCGAAATACAAAGAGAGGTGGGAACAGAATATACGAGATTTTATTACACTAATCTATTGGCTGCCGGGATATTCCGTTATCGACGAATTGAGCCTCACGCCCTGCTCGTCGATCATGATCCACTAGGCAACAAGCTTTTGGGTGCCTTCGATGCGGTCCGCTGTGACTTTATCGACAGGTCTCTTCCGAGCAAAGCTTTCAAAAGGAAACGCGAGAGATACGTGCCGATCATGGAGGATCTACTTCGTTATGTTCGCGGCGAAGGCGGTAATTCGGGCTTGTTGATAAATAGCTACAACGCCTGAGGGATCTACGTTATGCCTTTGCAAGCGTCGATCCCAGCGCCGTTGGCCTCCTGGCCTGCCCCTATCGAGCGGTCCGGTTTCAGTCTTAGTGCATGACGGGTCTCGGCGCCAAGATCGTTTATTGAGGT
Source organism: uncultured Jannaschia sp. (assembly GCF_947494025.1). GTDB lineage: Bacteria > Pseudomonadota > Alphaproteobacteria > Rhodobacterales > Rhodobacteraceae > Jannaschia. The sequence goes on along the minus strand of NZ_CANLTQ010000009.1, from coordinate 16,524 downwards.
GGGGATGATCCGCCGTCACAGGACGGCCAGTGAATGGCCTCGGGAGCTGGTGGTCGATAGCCCAGCGATGAGTGAGGCCGCGCTGTATTGTAGTGAACCTTCCACACCTCGATCACCACGCGGGCCTCGGCCAGCGAGTAGAAGATCTCGCCGTTCAACAGCTCGTCACGGAGCTTCGAGTTGAAGCTCTCGCAATACCCGTTCTCCCAAGGACTCCCCGGTTCGATGAACGCCGTCTTCGCGCCCACGGCGTCGATTCAATCCCGCACCGCCTTGGCGATGAACTCTCGCCCGTTATCTGAGCGAACGTGGCCGGGCACGCCGCGCAGGATGAACAGGTCCGTCAGGGCATCGACCACCGCGGTCGAATTGAGCTTCCTGTCGATCCTGATCGCCAGGCACTCTCGGGTGAATTCGTCGACGACGTTGAGCATTCGGAACTTCCTCCCGTCGTGCGTCCGGCTCTCGACGAAGTCGTAGGACCAAACGTGGTTCGGCCGCTCCGGCCGCAGACGGATGCACGATCCGTCGTTCAGCCAGAGCCGGCCCTTCTTGGGTTGTCTCGAGGGCACCTTCAGCCCCTCCCGCCGCCATATCTGCTCGACACGCTTCACATTCACGGCCCAGCCCGCATCCCGAAGAAGAGCCGCGATCCGGCGGTAGCCGTAGCGCCCGTATTGGGCTGCGAGCGCGATGATGTCCACCGTCAGAGCATCATCGTCGGGACGGCCCCGCGGCATCTTCCGCTGGGTAGAGCGATGCTGTCCAAGTACGCGACAGACTCCGAAACGGAGAACTTTTGCCTGACATGATCGACACAGGCTCGGCGACGGGCGGGGCTCAGAAGTTTTGCTGACGCAGACCTTCGGTTCCCGAGGCGGCCTCCCGGAGGATCAGCTTCTCGAGCGTGATATCGGACACCGCCTTCCGTAGCCGCTCGTTCTCTTTCTCAAGCTCCTTGAGGCGCTTCACCGGGTCGATCTTCAGCCCACCGAACTCTTTGCGCCAGCGGTAATAGGTGAACTGCGTCACCCCGATCGACCGCACCGCCTCGGCCACCGATCGGCCCTGCGATACCAACACGTCGACCTGCCGAAGCTTCGCGACGATCTCCTCCGGCTGGTGTTTCTTCTGTCCCATTCCTTCGTCCTCCATCTGGCTTGAAAGCCTACTTCAGGGAGGACCACTTTTCTGGGGGCAGACCACCACCTGATCCAGCAACGACAGTCTGGTGACGGACAAGCTGCCGCAGCGCCCCCTCAACGAATACCAAATCAGAGGACGATTAGCGCGGCGGCGCCATCAGGCGCCTTTCAGCGGGTCACAAAGCATAGGACCGTCCAAAACGCCGGCTCGCTCCGGACCGTACGCCCAGGCCGCATATCTCCGAACAAGTATTTCCAACCTGTCCGTGACACGGGGGGCACTCTATCAACGGTGTGGTAGCGGCTCAGGGCAGACGTGGATATTCCGCCCGGTTACGTTGGTGGACTCTCGATGGGTGTCATCGACGAGCTTCCGGCAAGCAAAGCCTCGGACACACATTAAGCCGAAACGTAATCAACTTCGTAGCAAGGATTGCTCTCAAGAAACTTGCGGAGCCTGATTTCAGACCGTCCACGTGACATCTCAAGATGGTGGACTAATGCGGAGGCGGCATCTTCGATTGCCCCGACGGCAAGAGCCACGAGGATGTCGCGATGCTCCCGCACCATGGAAGGGACCGGATCACCCTCCCGGCCGACCGCCGCTTGGATATGCTTTCCCGCATAGAGCATGCAGTTCGAAATCTTCAAAGCGCGCGGCAGCTCGACGTTCCGGGCATGGCCAATGCAGTCGACGTGGAGGTCGTATTCGAGCCGGTCCATCGCGAGGCGCGCGTCGTCCTCGTCCCCGGCGAGCAGCCTCCCGCAGCGATCGATCATTTCGGCAATACCTGCCCGCGGGATGCGGTCCGCCGCCATCCGCAATGCCGCCGGCTCCAGCATCAACCTCAAGTGGTAGAGGTCGTCAAACCGGTCGTCGTCGAACGCGACGACGGACCAACGCGACCGTCGGTCTCGCGATACGATGCCAACTTCCTGCGCGTGCAGGAGGAGATCGCGGGCAACGGTGCGTCCAACGTCGAAATGCCGGGACAGGGCAAGCTCGTTTAGCACACCGGTCCCGTAGAGGGATCGCAAAATGATCTCGCGCTCGAACGCGTACCAGAATTCCTGCTAGGCCGGCATGCGGGGACCGGTTATCTCCGCGTGGTCGGTCAACGACGGGAACATTCCCCGTGTAACCGGGATCCGAACCGGATCCCGCGCGCGCCCGACGAGCAGGCCACGGCCATCGAAGGCATGGAGCAGTCCCTCGCGCTCAAGCAGTCGAAGGGCTTGCCGCACCGGGCTGCGGCTAGCGCCGAAGATTTCCGCGAGCGGTCCCTCGAGAAGCACGCGACCCTCCTCAAGAGCGCCAGTCGCGATCCCATTTCGCAGGACATCGGCGATGCGCGTGTAGGCGTGCCGCGCGGCAGGCCTTGTCTTGGCGCGAAGGTCGGCACTTTCAGTGCAAGAGCGGGCGACAACTCTCCTGACAGAGGGGGGTGGCGTGCGGCGCGTGGATCGGATTGGACCCGATCCATGCGCAACGGGCTGGCGAAACGTTCAGGCGGACGCATCACAATTCGCCTCCAGCGCCCTGATGAAGGACCTGCAATGCCTGACGAAGCCCTCCTCCGAACGATGCGGTCGTCCAGCCACCTCGCAGTATCCGCGGACGACGGGTCGGTTCGGACCTTCGCTGCGAATTGTATCAAGAAATGACCAAAGTGATAACGGTCACCGTGGACAAAGCTGCCTAGGCTTGACTTTCGCTTGTCACGATGACGCTGCGGCACCCTCTTTGCAGGAACAGGATCTACACCCATTCAAATGTTCAGCCAGCCATCCCCCAAGGAACGGATCGGCGTTATCTCCGACACCCACGGACTGCTACGCTCCGAGGCTCTGGAGGCTCTCGAAGGCGTCGACTGCATTCTTCATGCGGGTGATATCGGCAATCCCGGCCACCTCGAGTCGCTGGCGCGCATTGCCCCGGTGACGGCGATCCGCGGCAATATCGACCGCGGCGACTGGGCCAAGGCCCTGCCGGAGACGGTAAGCCTTTCGGTCGGAGGCTTGCGCATTCACATGATCCACGATCGCAAAGCCTTGCAGGCCGATCCAGAGGCCGAGAGGTGGGACGTCGTGATCTCGGGGCATTCCCACAAGCCCAGCATCGACGAGACTGCTGGCGTACTCTGGCTGAACCCCGGTGCCTCCGGCCCCCGGCGCTTCCGTCTGCCCGTCACACTGGCCTACCTCTGGGAGGAAGCCGGCCGGCCCCGCGCCATCATCCATCCCTTGCCCCTCTGATTCACTTCTGCCTGCAAGCAATCTTCTGAACCGCACGGGGTCTGCCAAAAGCTGGCTGTTGTAGCGCTATCAACATCACGACCCCACTCCGCACGGTAAGTACGCAACGAGTTTTCGAGACGAATACCCTCGTCAGCGGTCGAGCGATCACAGCCGGACGACGAGCCAATCTATTAGGGTGTCGCGGACCTCCACCGCATCGGCGTCGTCGAGCAGGGAATGGCGTCCCTCCGCAATCGCCAAGAGTCCGGCGCCCTCGGAGGACACCGACGCGACGAAGCCCCACCTTGAAAGGGCTCTTTCCAAACATGTCAAAGCCATCGCTGCCGGTGCTTTAGTGTAAGCGGCGGCTGCGCCCCACGGCGTTTCAGCTTGTGTGCTTGAAGTTCCAGGGGAGGAGTTCGTCGATCGCGGAGTGGGGGTGACCGTTGGCGATCGCCTCGAGGGTCGCCTTGAGGTAGGCGAAGGGTTCGACCCCGTTGATCTTCGCCGTTTCGATCAGCGACGCGATGCGGCCCCATGCCTTGCCGCCCTCATCGTGACCCGCGAAGAGCACATTCTTCCGGTTCAAGGCGATCGGCCGGATGAGGTTCTCGACGCCGTTGGAGTCGATTTCAACGCGGCCGTCATGGAGGAAGGTCTGAAGGCCGTCCCAATGGCGGTGGATACAAGCGAGCTTTTCCCCCAGACGGGACTTGGCCGAGACGCGCAGGCGCTGCTCCTGGAGCCACTCGCCGAAGGCGGCGACCAGAGGTGCGGTCCTCACCTTTCGTGCCGACAGGCGCTGGCCCGGGTCGATGCCCAGGATGTCGGTCTCTACGGCGTAGAACTCGGCGATGCGCCGCAGGCCCTCGGCGGCGATCTCGGAGCCGTCGCGATCGAAGACCTCCTTCAGCTTGCGTCGTGCATGCGCCCAGCAGTGGGCCATGCGGATCGAACCTCCGCTTTTCCGGGAGGGGCGCGTAAGGCGGTTGTAGCCGGTATAGCCATCGAGTTGCAGCGTGCTGTCGAAGCCGCGCAAGACCCTCTCGGCGTTCTGCCCGCCGCGATCTGGCGTGTGGAAGAAGACCACCCCGGGTGGATCATCACCGCCCCAGCCGCGATCGTCGCGCGCGAGGGCCCACAGGTAGCCCGTTTTCGTTCTTCCCCGCCCCGGGTCCAGCACTGGCGCCGTGGTCTCGTCCATGAAGAGTTTGCCGGAGGATTTCAGATGTTCGGCCAGCCGGTCAACGACGGGCCGCAGATGGAAGCCAGCGACACCGACCCAGTCCGCCAGCGTGCTGCGGTGGATATTGACGCCCGACCGGGCGAGGATCTGGCTCTGGCGATACAATGGAAGATGGTTGGCATACTTGCTGACCAGCACATGGGCAATGGCTCCCTCGGTGGCAGGCCGCCTTCGATGAGGGATGCAGGCGCGCTCGCCATCGTTCTCGAACCGATGGCGCACGATGGCTCGCCCTGCGTAACGCCGTCGGTGCAGATGCGACACGCATATTTCGGGCGGATGTTGGCGATCACCCGCAGTTGCGCGGGCACGATGTCGAGACGCTCCGATCCTCGCCGATCCTGTGCATCTGCCCGCAGCCACACGGGCATTCGAAGCTGTTCGGTTCGACGATCTGCTCGGTTCGCGGCAAGTCCGCAGGCAGGTTCCCACGGTTGCGCTGCGCCGGAGCGACCTTGCGGCGCAGCCCGGGGTCGTACGGTCCACGCCTCGGACGGGACGGCGGCGGAGCGAGCCAGCGAGCGGGCCGTGCTGACGGCGGGCGCGACCACGCGGCCTCTGGTCCTCGATAGCTACACTGCGCTGCTGCTCGAGGATCTCGGTTTGCTCGAAGTCGTCGCGAGCGCTTTCCAATGCGTCCTGTTGCCTAGCTCCTTAATGAACGAACTGAGTGCGCATGCCGAGACGTTCGTGGGAGCAGGAGACGAGCCAACTTTTTCTCTCTCCTTCGAGGATGGGCGGATTGTTAAGACCGAACAGCGTCCGGAAGACAACGCTGTGACGCATCAACACATGACTGGCCTGATTGCCCAGCTGCGAGATACGGTCGAGGTCGTGGGGACGGAGATGCCTGAACGGCTTACCCGAAGCCGGCGCGCATCTTGTCCCGGTCGCGCACATCGGGAACGCGCAGACGGCGCTGGAAGAGGTCGAGGTGATCCGCGACGCTGCGCTGAGGCTGCTTAAAGGGACCTATACGGACCGAAGGGGAACGGCCCGGCCGATGCAGCCCGAGGACATCGTCGTCGTCGCCCCCTACAACCTGCAGGTAAATGCGCTGCGCGCGGTGCTGCCCAACGCCATCCGCGTCGGCACAGTCGACAAGTTTCAGGGACAGGAGGCGGCGGTCTGCCTCGTTTCGATGACCGCGTCTTCAGGTGACGACTTGCCGCGCGGGCTTGAGTTCTTGCTGTCGCTGAACCGCATCAACGTCGCCGTCTCACGTGCCAAGGCGCTGGCCCTGGTTTTCGCTTCGCCGCGGTTGCTGGAGGCGAAGTGTTCCACCGTCGAGCAGATGGCGATGGTCAATACGCTCTGCGTGCTTCGTGAAGGCTCGGTCGACTCGGATTTGCCGTGCTAGTAGAGAAGCAAACAGACGGTAGTCAATCTTAGCATCGCAGTATTCGTGCCCGCATCTTCATTCTCAACGAGGATTAAGATCGCGTTAACTTTCACTAAGGCAATGTGAGCTTGTCGCGGTCGAAGAATCCCGGAGGCACGTTTTTTGGATGTAATCGATAACGTCTCGGTACTTTTCGGTGACGATTTAGCTGCCACTTTACAGCAAGGCGATCATGTCCGCTGCGTTGCCCCTTCCTTCTCCATATACGCCTTCGAAGCTTTACGGGTAAAGCTCGAGCAAATTGACCGCTTCGACTTCATCTTTCCGGGTCCATCATTTGTCACGGACGGAGTCGGGGCCGCGCCACCACATCGTCAGTTCATCATTCCCCCGACCATGCGTCCACGTGATCTCACGGGCACACCTTTCGAAATTCGCTTGCGCAACCGCATGACGGCGCGGGCGACGGCGCAGGAGTGTGCACAATGGATCAGGTCTTCTGCGCGGTTCAAAGCGAACGTCGCAGGTGGGAACGTACCCGGGTTCCTATCCCTAGAGAGGACCGACGAATTTACAACATACACGAATCTATCAGGCTTTACGGCCTCCGACTTGGGCTATGAACCCGATGGCGGGCTGAGCATGATCAACAAGTCGATCGACCGCGCTCCTGGCGAGCGGTACTGTCAAGTCTTCGATCAACTCTGGAGCGATCAAGCTCGATTAGAGGACGTTACTGAAGCCCTCTGTCGTCAGATCGAGGCGACCTATGCGGAGAACTCGCCGTCGCGCATCTACCACCTCATCTTGGCGTTCATATTCGGAACGTTTCTCGACGAAGTGAGCGAAGACACCCTGCCCAATGATAGGACAGGCTACCGCGACACAAAAGTCTGGAGCACGCTTTATAAGTTTCAGCAGGATGCTGTGGTCGGCCTCATCAACAAGCTGGAGACGTTCAACGGTTGCATCCTCGCCGACAGCGTCGGCTTGGGGAAGACGCTCACGGCGCTTGCAGTGATAAAATACTACGAACTGCGCAACAAGTCCGTCCTCGTCCTTTGCCCCAAAAAGCTCTCAGAGAACTGGCGGACCTATAATCGCAACTTGACCACTAACATCCTCCATGAGGACCGGCTGCGCTACGACGTGCTTGCGCATACGGATCTGCTGCGCACGGGCGGTGAGTCGATGGGAATGCCGCTCAACCAAGTCAACTGGGGCAACTACGATCTCGTTGTGATCGACGAGTCGCATAATTTCCGCAATGACAATGCGACTCAGGACGACGGCGAGACAGGAACGCGCTACCGTGCACTTCTTAACAAGGTCATTCGAGCGGGCGTGCGCACGAAAGTGCTGATGCTCTCGGCCACGCCGGTCAACAACCGCTTCTCAGACCTACGTAACCAACTGGCGCTTGCCTACGAGGGCGACTCCGGTCAGCTGACAAGCAAGCTGAAGAGCGCGCAAAGCGTCGAGGAGACGATTCGTCGGGCCCAACGGGCTTTCAATGAATGGCAAGACCTCCCCGTCGAGGAGCGTACGCCGGACGCCATCCAAGCGCGGCTCGACTTCGACTTTTTCGAGTTGCTGGACGCTGTGACGATTGCCCGATCGCGACGGCATATCACGACCCACTACGACACAACCGAGATCGGACGGTTCCCCGACAGGCTACCGCCGCAATCCTTCCGCTGCGCGTTGACCGAGCGCGACGACGTCCCTGACTTCAATGACATCTACGAGCGGCTTTCGGACCTTACACTCGCAGTCTATGCGCCGCTGACCTACGTGCTGCCAAGCAGAGTGGCAGCCTACGAAGAGCGCTACGATACGCGCACGGCTACCAACCGTCTGCGTCACCAAGACCGGGAAGCGTCGATCAAGTCGCTGATGCGAGTCAACTTGCTTAAGCGTCTTGAAAGCTCCGTTGCTGCGTTCTGTATCACCTTGCAGAAGTTGGTCGACCAGCATTGCAACACGCTCGACGCGATTGCCGCGTTCGAACGCAGCGGGAACGGCGGCGTCACCGTCACGGAAATGGAGGATGAGGACAACTTGCCCTCCATCGGCACGAGCCTACAGCGAGGTGACGTCGAGATTGCCTTCGCCGATCTGGATCTCGTTACCTATAAGCGCGAGCTTGAAGCCGACGTGGCACTCCTCGACGCGTTGCTGACAGACGTTGCGCACGTGACGCCGACGCACGACACGAAGCTACAGCACGCGCTCGACTACGTCGCAGCGAAAGCGAAAGCGCCGCTCAACGACGGCAATCGAAAGGTGCTGATATTTACGGCGTTCGCCGATACGGCCGAGTATCTTTACCGGGAACTCGGTCAGACGATCCATGGCCGCGACGGGCGCCACGCGGCCTGCGTTACGGGGTCGGGTAACCCGCGTACGACGCTAGGCACGGGTTTCGCATTCAACGACGTCCTCACCCTGTTCAGCCCTGGCTCGAAGCGCGCTGACCTTTTGATGCCGAACGAAGACCGTCGCGTGGACGTGCTGATCGCAACCGATTGCATTTCCGAGGGGCAGAACCTTCAAGATTGCGACGTCGTTGTAAATTACGACATCCACTGGAATCCGGTTCGGATCATTCAGCGCTTCGGCCGCGTCGATCGGATCGGGTCGCCCAACGAGCGGATCCAGCTGGTGAATTATTGGCCGGATATCTCGCTCGACGATTACATCAATCTCAAGGACCGGGTGGAGAACCGGATGGTCATCGCCGACATGACCGCGACGGGCGACGACAACCCACTCGATCATCATGGTCTACCGGCGCGAGCAACTGCGCCGCTTGCAGGACGAGGTGATCGAGCCGGAAGATGTCCGTCAAGGTGTGTCGATCACAGACCTTGGGCTGAACGACTTCCGCATGGACCTCGTATCCTGGGTTCGAGAGCACGGCTCGCTCGACAATGCTCCGTTGGGTATGCATGCGATCGTGACGACTACGGCGAGCATGCCGCCGGGCGCAATCTTTTGTCTGCGCAACCTTCAGGCCGGCGATCAGCTGGCCTCGCACAACCGGTTGCACCCGTACTACCTTGTCTACGTCCGCATGAACGGTACGGCGCATGTCCGACACACCGACTCCAAGCGTGTCCTCGACCTACTGCGCGGAGCGGCCAAGAACAGGACCGAGCCCGATCCCAACCTCTTCCGCCCGTTCAACGAAGAGACGCAGGACGGACGTGAGATGACGACTTATTCAGACCTGCTGGGCGACGCCGTGCGCTCGATGGTAGAAACCAAGGCGGGTCGGGACGTGGATTCACTCTTCGGAGACGGGCCGACTACGGCGCTCGTGGGCGACGTGGCGGGGCTGGACGATTTTGAGCTGATCGCCTTCGTGGTGGTCCGCGACGCGGCATGACGGGCCTCTTCGCTTGGCCACAGGGGGCGCGGTTCGACCAGAGGGTACCACGCGACCGCCTCTTCGCGCAGGCGGGTGGCGGTAAGACGATCCGCGCGCTTTATGCCGACCAGGTCGAGCGCATCACCTGGACGCACAAGCTGTTCGAGCGGTCAATCAATCTCGCTCTCGGTGACGGGGTCGAGGAGATCGTCGTGCTGGAGGTCGCGCTCAAGGGCGACCGGCTCGACGACAAGGTCTTGGCCCATATCGATGCCGCCCTGCCGCGGCACACGCTGTTCGAGTTGCGCCGCGGGGCCGAAGCGGCGATGGCAGTGGCTTACAAACGCCAGGACGAAAGCGATGCCTCCCGCATGGTAGTCGGACCCCATGTCCGGCAGGAATGGCAGCCGGAAGACGGGCCGCGCGTGCCGCTTCCCCCCGCAACGCATCTGGGCAGCCTCTATGCCGGCCTGCTACGGTCGCTCTGGCCCCATCCGCACCGAACGGGAGAAAGTTTGCGCGATCAGGCCGAACGGGTCGCGGCCGCAATGGTCGAGCGGCGGAAGGTGGATAGGATGGCGGGTTGCGTGAGGCGTGAGACGAGCTTTGCGCGGCAGGTCGAGTTGAACAGGGAATTGCGGGAGGCGCAGCGGCGCCTGGCCGCGCTCACGCAGATGAAGGATGCATGATGGACGGCACAGACGGGCAGAAGATGGATCCGATCAAGAAGCTGGACCCGGCCACGCCCGACCTCGCCCGCCAGAACGCGGAGCGGATCGCGGAGCTTGTCCCCGAGGTCGTGACCGAGGGGCCGGACGGTGAGGGGCCGCATATCGACTTCGACCTCCTGCGCCAAGCGCTATCGGATCACCTCGTGGAGGGGCCGACAGAGCGCTACCGGCTCGACTGGCCGGGCAAGCGGCAGGCGATGCTGCTGGCCAACACGCCGACCACCAAGACGCTGCGCCCGGTGCGCGAGGACAGCGTGGACTTCGACACCACGCGGAACCTGTTCATCGAGGGCGACAACTTGGAGGCGCTGAAGATCCTTCAGGAGACGTATTTGGGGAAGGTGAAGATGATCTACATCGACCCGCCCTACAACACGGGCAAGGACTTCATCTACCGCGACGACTTCCGCCGCTCGGCGGGCGAGGAGTTGGAGGCGTCGGGGCAGGCCGACGAGGAGGGGCGGCTGGTCGCGAACACGGAGGCCAACGGGCGCTTCCACTCGGACTGGCTAAGCATGATGGCTCCGCGCCTGAAGCTGGCGCGGTCGCTGCTGCGAGATGATGGGGTGATTTTTGTAAGTATTGATGAAGGAGAGCACTCCAGAATGCGCGGAATGCTCGACACCATATTCGGTCAGGAAAACGCGGTTTCGGATTTGGTCTGGGCTGGCGGAAGAAAAACGATTCCCGGCTGATCTCGACATCGCATGAATACATAGTCTGCTACGCGAAAAGCGTCGAAAGTCTGCGCGCGGACGATACGACTTGGCGTCAGCGCAAGGACGGCCTCGACGCGATTTATTCGCAGGCAAAGAAGCTGCGGCGCGCGCACGGTGACGACTTTAAAGCATCAACCCAAGGACTGAAGGACTGGTTTAAGGGCTTGGATGATGGACATCCCGCCAAGCGGCACAAGCACTATTCTCACATTGATAGACGCGGAATATACTTTCCGGACAATATTTCGTGGCCTGGCGGCGGTGGCCCGAAGTATGAGGTGCTGCATCCCGACACGCGTAGACCTGTCAAAGTTCCCTCGCGCGGATGGATGACAGCCGATCCGGAAAAGATGCAGGAATGGATCGCGGACGAGCGAGTGCATTTCGGAGAAACGGAAGACAGCGTCCCCTGCATCAAGGCCTACCTTGCCGACCGTGAGGACGAAGTTCCCTATAGCGTGTTCTACCAAGACGGTCGCGCTGCGTCGAAGCGGCTACGAACGTTGATGGACGGAACCGTCTTCGATTTTCCGAAGGACGAAGAGGTTCTTCAGAAGGTCATCGAGTTCGTCACTGATGACGGCGATATGGTCATGGACTTTTTCGCCGGGTCATCATCGACAGCTCATGCCATTATCAAGCAATCCGTCAAGGACGGCGAGCACAGACCATTTGTTATGATCCAATGGCCAGAAGACATCGATGAGAAGAACCCAGCATATGGCGAGTACCCGAGCATCGCGGCCTTATCGCGCGAACGCATCCGCCGCGCCGGGCATAAGATCCTCACCGACCACCCCGATGCCAAGGACTCGCTCGACGTCGGCTTTCGTGCCTTCCGCATCGACGACTCCAACTTTCACGACACCCGCCTAACCGTAGCGGACGCCGCCGCCGTCGCCACGGACGACGCCAAACGGGCTGACCTGCTCGACGGTCTGACCTCGCACATCAAGGACGGCCGCACGGACGAGGACCTGCTGTTCGGCGCACTGCTCGCCTGGGGCGTGGACATCACCCTGCCGGTGCGCCGCGATCGCGTAGAGGGCCGAGACGTCCTGTTGGTCGACGCGCCCGATGACACTGCCGAGCGCGCGGCCCTGATCGCCTGCTTCGCCCGCGACGTAGACGTGAACCTCGCCGCCGCGCTCGCCGCCCTCAAGCCCCTGCGCGTCGTCTTCCGCGACGACGGCTTCGTGGACGACGCCACTAAGGAGAACGTGGCCAGCCGCTTCCAGCAGCTCGCCCCCGACACCACGCTGCGGGTGCTGTGATCCGATGAGCGACACCGTCCAGCAGTTCAAGACGCTCCCCCATCAGGACCGCGCCGCCGAGGCGGTCGTCGCCTGCTTCGAAGGCCAGCCCCGCGATCCGGGGCCGGCCTATATGATCGACCCCGGCGCGCAGGCTTCCACCCAGGCCGAGCTGTTCACCGGCACCCGCAACGCCCCCGTGGCGCTGAAGGACGACCAGCTGCTCGCCAACATCCGTTCCATCCAGGCCAAGGCCCTCCTGCCGCCCTCCGAGACGCTGACCCGCACGGACGCGGCACCCATTAACCTCGACGTCGAGATGGAGACGGGAACTGGCAAGACCTACGTCTACATCGACACGATGTACCGCCTGCACCGCGATTACGGCTGGTCAAAATTCATCATCGTTGTCCCCTCGATTGCCATTCGAGAAGGCGTGTTCAACACGTTCCAAGACACCGAGGCGCACTTCCAGGGCAAGTACGGCCACAAGGTTCGCCGGTTCATCTACAACTCCAGCCGGCTGGAGCAGCTGACGACCTTCTCCGAGGATCGCGGTCTGCACTGCATGATCATCAACAGCCAGGCCTTCACCGGCGACGTGGACGCCGCGAAGAAGGCGAGAGAAGGCAAGAAGGCCGGCGGCGGACGGGTCATCTTTGACACGCCCGACAAGTTCGGCTCCCGACGCCCCATCGACGTAATCGCTGCAAACCGGCCGATCCTGATCCTGGACGAGCCGCAGCGGTTGGATGGCCCGAAGGTCAAAGCAGCGCTCGGCCTATTCAAGGCACCCGTCGCGCTGCGCTACTCCGCAACGCACAAGACACGGCACGACCTCGTCCACCGTCTCGACGCGCTCGACGCCTACAACGCCAAGCTCGTGAAGCGGATCATGGTGCGCGGCGTGACTTCGAAGGGCCTGGGCGGCACCACCGGCTACATGGTGCTGGAGGCGTTCGAGCGGCGCGGCAGTCAAGCCCCGCGCGCGCGGCTTCACATGGAGGTCGCCAAGAAGGGCGGCGAGCCGCGCCGCATATCCCGCTGGGTCGAGAAGGGATCGAACCTGTACGAGATGTCGGGCGGGCTCGACCAGTACGAGGGCCTGCTGATCGAGGACATGCATGCAGGGGAGGGCTGGCTGTCCTTCACGACCCGGGACCGCATTCAGTTGGGCGAGATCAATGGCACCGAGGACCAAAGCGCCGTCCGCCGCATCCAGATCCGCGAGACGATCCGCGCCCATTTCGAGCGCGAGCGCCAGCTCCACGACCGCGGGATTAAGGTCCTATCGCTATTCTTCATCGATGAGGTTGCGAAGTACCGCCTCTACAGCGAGGACGGGGACGCGACGGCGGGCGAGTATGCCCGGATGTTCGATGAGGAGTATCAAGCTGCGGTCGACGAATTGGGCGAACTCGACGCGACCGATGAGGCCTGGCATCGTTATGTTCAGCGCGATGCGGCGACCGCCGTTCACGAGGGCTACTTCTCCGTCGACAAGAAGACGGGACGTCTAAGCGATCCTGACGTTCACGGTCGAGGTGACGAAGCAGGGGAGGCGAAGGGATCCGACTCTTACGACCTGATCCTGAAGAACAAGGGCCGCCTGTTGTCGCTGGACGAGCCCGTACGCTTCATTTTTTCACACTCCGCCCTGCGCGAAGGCTGGGATAACCCGAACGTCTTTCAGATCTGCACACTTAAGCACTCGGACAACGAGGTTGGTAAGCGCCAGGAGGTCGGGCGCGGCCTACGCATTTCCGTTGATAAGGACGGCAGCCGGATGGACGGCCCGAACGTCCACGATATTAATCTGCTGACTGTCGTCGCGTCCGAGAGCTACGAGGATTTCGCCAAGGCGCTTCAGGACGAGATGCGCGAAGCGCTGAAAGGGCGTCCTCTGGAGGCGAACGAGGCCTTCTTTACCGGCAAGGTAATCAAGACCGAGGATGGTGACATCACGGTCGACGAGGCGATGGCACGCAAGCTGCACCGCTGGCTTGTCCGAGCGGGCTACGTTGACGATGCCGATCGTATCGAACCGTCCTATCATCAACATAAGGAGAAAGGCCTACTCGCTACCATGCCAGACGACCTCGCCCCGATCCAAGAAGGTCTTCTGGCCCTCGTGGACACGGTCTTCGATCCGTCACAGGCCGCGAAAATCGTCGGTAACGGTCGTACGACGGTCACGCCCCGGCTGCGCCGCGAGAACTTCGACAAAGCAGCGTTCCAGGAATTATGGGGCCGGATCAACCGCAAGGCCGTCTACTTCACCGCCTTCGACACCGCCGCGCTGATCGAGGCCGCCATCCGTCGGCTCGACAAAGACTTGAGCGTGCCTAAGCAGCAAGTTGTCGTTACGGGCGGTGCACAGAAACAGACGCTCGACGCCGATGCGGTGCGCTCGGGACAAAGCTTCAAGCTGGACCGTGCCGCGACCGAGCTGGTTGCGAGCGTCGGGAGCACAATCCGCTACGACCTCGTCGGCCGCCTAGCAGGCGAGACGCGTCTAACTCGCCAGACTACGGGGTCGATCCTCAAGAGAATTAAAGGGCAGACCTTCGCCATGTTTGGCCAGAACCCCGAGACATTCATCAAGAAGGCTGCCGATTTGATCAGGGCCGAGAAGGTTCGCCTCGCCATCGAACGGCTGCGCTATGACAAGACTATGGAGATCCACGACGCCGCAATTTTTACGTCGGATCAGCCGACCGTCGACATGGCCCGAACGCTTGAATCGTCGCGGTCCGTTTTCGATCACGTCGTGACGGATTCCGATACGGAGCTTGCGTTCGCGGCTAAGCTGGAAGGCGAGGACCGGGTTGTCGTCTATGCCAAGCTCCCACGGGGCTTCGTCATTCCGACGCCTGGCGGCGACTATAACCCCGACTGGGCCATCGCCTTGGATAACCGAGACGCTGGAACCAAGCATATCTATTTCGTCGCGGAGACGAAGGGATCAATGCAGGACGAGGACTTGCGGCCCGGTGAACGACAGCGCATCGAATGCGCAAGCCAGTTCTTTGACGATGTCGTGGACGACGTGCGCTACGAAAAGATCGATGGGTACGATGAGCTGATGAACCTGATCACTTAGCGTGACAATGGAACAGGTGCCTTCGCAACGAAGGATCGTGGTATTTCAGCGTAGTCTGGACCCAGCTTGAAAGACGAAGGCCTCAATGAAACGGCTTCTCCTCGCAGCAGCGGCTCTGGCGGCTGGCCCGGTCCTCGCACAGGACACGGAATCCGCTACGCTGTTGGACCGGTTCCTTGCGTAAGCGGCGGCTAAGCCCCGCCTTCCGGCTGGTCTGACGAGTTGCGAATGCATCCCTGTGATGAGGCAGGGAGTGCTTTTCGCAATGTGTTCTACGAATGCGTTTCTCAGATCGCTGGGTGTGGAGATCCATGCGTCGGGGCATCGGCGCTGGCTGGACGAGGTGAAGGCGCAGGCCGTCGCGGAGACCCTGTGGGCGGGGGCCACGGTGAAGGATGTCGCCGCGCGGTTCGGGGTCCAGCCCAACCAGCTGTCTGCTTGGCGGCGCCAGGCGAAGAACGGCGATCTGGTTCTACCGGTGCCGGAGGACGATGCGCTCGAGGCGGTCTTCGCGCCGCTGGTCGTGCGTGACGCCGAGCCTCCCGTTCGTGGCGCCGAAGCCACTCGTACGCCGGCCGAGATCCGGATCGGCATCGGCGAGGTCGTGGTCCATCTCGATGCTTCGACCCCGGCCGCACGCGTCGCCGAGATCGCCCGTGCCCTTGTCGAGCCCTCGTGATGCTGCCGTCGCACAAGATGCGCATCCTGGTGGCGACGCAGCCGGTGGACTTCCGAAAGGGGCATGACGGGCTGGCGGCCCTGGTCCAGTCGGCTCTGAAGGAAGACCCGATCACCGGCACGGTGTTCGTCTTCCAGGCCAAGCGGGCGGATCGACTGAAGATCCTGTTCTGGGACGGGACGGGGGCTGGTGATGGCCTACAAGCGCTTGGAAGAGACGACCTTCGCGTGGCCCACGATCGGGGACGGCGTGATGACACTAAACCGGGCGCAGTTCGAGGCCCTGTTCTCGGGCTTGGACTGGCGCAAGGTTCGGGCGCTGGAAGCCCGGAAACCGGCTGCGGCGGAATGACTCTCCGCAGTCGAAACCGCGTTTCTTTCTAGTTGGTTCGGGGTATCTTCGCAGCATGCCCGCCGCCAAGATCGACCTGTCGAGCCTGCCCGAGGGCCAGCGCGATATCATCGCCGACCTCCTGCGGGAGCACGCAAATCTGCTGGCTGCGAACGCGGTCCTGAAGGCGGAAGCCGTCGACCTGAAGCAGATCGTCGAGCGGCTCGAGCATCTGGTCGCCGAGCTGAACCATGTCGTGCATGGCAAGAAGTCCGAGAAGCTCGGCGACGGTATTTGTCAAAGGAGTTGTCGCCTGTCCTTGTTTTCAGGCTGCTCGCTCGGCAGGGCCGGCCATGGGGCCGCCG
>NZ_CANLTQ010000008.1 GCF_947494025.1 uncultured Jannaschia sp. | reverse complement strand
CGACGAGACGCTCGGTCTCATGCTTGGAGACCTTCAGACGTTCCTGCGCGACCGGGATTGTCTCGGTCGCGTCATCGCGCTGCGGCGGGGTTGGATCACTCATGTCGTGGATTCCTCCGCCTCCCTGTATTCCTGTCCGCTCGGATCAGGTGCCGGTCCAATTCGCTTCGATCGCGATTGTTCCGGCCGTCCTGCTAAACATTGTTACCGGCCGACCGGGTCAGGCTCCTGGAAAAGGAACAATCGCACGAGCCGGTTGTTGTGGATGCGTACTCATGAGCCCGATCCCTTACGGCTCGCATTCACAACTGGAGAATATCATGGCTAAGAATCCCGGGGATTTCCGCAATCCGAAGGTCCAGGATACTGGAAAGAAATCCTCCGGAGGGATCGGCAAATGGATCGGCATCGCGGTGGCGGCGCTCGTGGCCCTGTTGCTTCTCCTTTGGCTGTTTGGTGCGCTTGGCGGCGACGATGCGACGGTTGACGATGCCGCGGTTGACGCGAACAACCCCGACGCCGTGATCGTCCCGGCAGACTAGTTGGGTGATGCGGACCGAGAAGACGGCGTATCAAGGCGGGCGATCAAGCATGCCGAAACCTTCGAAGGGGGTCATTCGCCTTCGAAGGAGATACCGGGATCGTCGCGCCTCTTCATCGTCCTAGAACCGCTTGACCGGATACCACGCCCGCAGCAGGATCGACGCTTGGATGTGCCCCGTCTCAATGCGTTTCGCGGGCGTGGCATGGCAAGAGGCCCGGGCCGCCATACCGAAGGAATCCACGCATCGCTTTCATGGACCGCTTCGACGCCCTCGGTGCCGCCGAAATCGTTCGGTGGCATGACCTCGGTGGAGTAAGGCGCAGTCACCCGTCAAACGGGAGTTCTCTACCAATGCCGGGTCGATCCGGCGGGAATATCGAAGTTCGAGGCATTCATGGCAGAGAAACGAACACGCGCGCTGAGTGACGTTCTGGATCGCCTCGAGGCATCGGCTCACGGCGAAAGCATCGAGGTTCGAGAGGTAATCGAAACGCTGGGGCACAGATCTTTCGCGTCCCTGATGCTGGTTTTCTCTCTGATTTCCTCCTCTCCCGCGAGCGCGATACCCGGCATCACGGCAACGGTCGCGGTCATCGTCTTCATCCTGGTCGTGCAGATGATCATCGGTCGCGACTGCGTCTGGCTGCCGGGGTTCATTACCAGTCGCCGGATGTCCACCGCCAAGCTCTGCAAGGGCATCGCATGGCTTCGAAAGCCGGTCGGTTTCGTCGAAAGATTTCTCCAGGCGCGGCTCACGTTTCTCTTTCACCGGCCGTGGCTCTGGCTGCCGCTCGTCGCGATTCTGGCGCTGACGCTCTTCATGCCGTTCATGGAGATCATTCCGACATCGGGTTCCATCGCCTCCGCCGTGATCGCGCTCTTCGCGGCAGGACTTCTGACCCGCGACGGTGCGCTGGTCGTGCTCTCGCTGATCCTTCTTTTGGGCGTGCCCTTCACGGTCTGGTATTTCGGTTTCAGCGCCTGAACATCACCTCAGGTCCTCGTGACCGTTGCCGGCAGAAGCTTCCGTCGACTCGAACCGGTTCCGCCGCTCTGCGGCTCCGTCACTCAATATGCTGCGTGCCATGTGCACGTCGAGCATCAGGTCGGGGATCAGCTTTCGCCGAAAAAAGGCGAGCGCCGGCTTGAGCGATTCAGGCGCGGTGAAGTCCAGAGCCGGCAGGTTCAGCGCCAGCATTTCGGACGCGTTGACCAGATCCGTCCGGGTGGCGGCGTAGTCGGCGTCATCCACACGGGGACGCAGCTTGCCCCAAAGTGCTTTCAACAGCTCCGGCTCTTGCCCCAGCGAGCGGAAGTAGGTGGCCACCTTCGGATGCCCGTGATGGTCGCGAATATCATCGAACAGGACGCGCAATTCATCACCAGCTGTCCCGGGATCGACCATCGGAATCTTTCTCGTTCCATCGGCGATCCCCAGCGGGATCGTGGGTTCCACGGCAATGTCGAGCCCGTCAGCTTGTCGCGTTTCGCTCAGGATCGACGCGACCAGGAGCAGTTTGGGAAGGACGTAGTCGATCGACTCCGTGAAATCCCGGGCCGGGCCAAGATCGCCGAGGCTGGCCCAGTCTGTCCCGTCGCGGCGCGGTGGCGCGGCGGAGCGCACCAGTGACCGCAAATCCGCGGCGGCATCCTCGAACTTCCGCGTGCGGGCGATCGGTCGAAGATGGTCCCAGGCCTGTTTGAGATAGGCCGGATCGTTGGCCAGCACCCGGAACAGGAAGTTGACGAAGGGGACGCGCAGGACGGCCTGAATGTCCTCGTAGATCGCCTCCACATCCGGACCGGCCTCGTCGGGCATGATTTCCGGCAAGGAAGCCAGATCCGCCCGGCCCCGCGCGATCTCCGGCTCCCCTTTCTCGCGGTCGGACCGTGACGCGCCGTTCGCGCGCTTCCCCACTTCCCGCAGGAGATCGTTCAGGGCCGCGGCGATTTCCCGGGGGTGATCCTCCGGCGTGAAGTGCTTGCCTCCCTCCACTCGGGTGAGCGGTGCGTTCAGGTCGCGCGCGAAGCGCTCGCCGTACTCGATCTTCTGGAACCGATCCGCAGTGCCCCAGACAAGTCGCGCCGGGATCGAAAGCGTCGGAAGTGCGTCGGCGACGGCGAGCGTGTCGTTCACGTCCAACGCCGCGACCTGTCGGGCCAGTGCCCGACCCGCACCGTTTCGCCGATAATGCGGCCAATGCACGTCGAAGGCTGCACGGGCCTCGCTCGGGTCGTCATGCCCGCGGCGATAGAGACTCGTCATGGTCAGGCGCAGGAATGCCTCCGGCATCCGTTTCACGAGCGCATGCCCTTTCTGCATCGCCTTGACGCTCGGAATGGGCCAGGAATCGTAGCCGATGGCGTTGGTCAGGAAGAGTCCGGCGCAGAGCTTCGGGTGGCGAACCGCCGCGATCTGCGCCACGCCGCCCCCAAGATCATGACCGGCGAGGATCGCCCGTTCGATCCCCAGCTCTCCTAGCCAGTCCACCAGATACTCGGCCTGACGGGCGACCGAGATGTCCCGCCCTTCCCCTTGCGGGATCGAGGCTCCGTAGCCGACCATCTCCCAGGCCAGGCAACGGGCATTCCCGATCCTCGGGACGACGTGGCGCCACAACGCCGGAGACGTGGGGATCCCGTGGATGAACACGACGGGAAAGCCGGTCCCGGCCTCCTCCCATCGCATCTGCAGGCCGCTGACCGGTCTTGTGTGGCTTTCCATTGTCGCACTCCTCACTGCGCTATGCCGGGATACTCACCCTGCTCCAACAGGGGGACCAGACGGGTGGCAGGACCGGTCGCGCCCGGGCGACGTGGCCGCCAAGGCGATCGGGCGTTCGCGGGATTGAACACCTCAGTCCGAGGCACCGGAGCCGCTGCGATCGCCGTCGGCGGAAGGAGGCTGCACCTCGAAGGGCTCCAGGCGCCAGACGGATCCCGCCGCTTCGCCCCTGACGTTCGTCAACAGGTAGATCGCGCCGTCCGGCCCCTCCACCACCTCACGGATGCGCGTGTTGAGCGGAAGGAACTGGGTGCCCGCGACCGCGCCGTTCTCCATATCGACGCGTTCGACGCCGCCGGCCGAAAGCGCCCCGAAGAGGATGTCGCCCTGCCAGTCGGGGAACAGATCGCCGGTATAAAGGATCATGCCCGCGGGCGAGCGCACGGGGCTCCAATGATGAGCCGCGTCCGCGAATTCGGGATATTCCGGCGGGTTGGGAATGTCGGTGCCGTCGTAGTTGATGCCCCAGCTCACGACCGGCCATCCGTAATTGGCGCCGGGTTCGACGAAATTGAGCTCGTCCCCACCTAGCGGGCCCATCTCCACGACCCAAAGCTGCTCCGCTTCGCTGTTCCAGATGGCGGACTCGATATTGCGGTGTCCGTAGGACCAGATCGCGTCCTCGCCGTCCTGCCCGACAAACGGATTGTCCTGGGGGATTGTGCCGTCAAGGTTCAGCCGAACGGTCGTACCCATCGTGTTCGACAGATCCTGCGCGGGGCCGAACTGGAATCGCTCGCCCAGTGCGAGGAAGACGTGGCCGGCGCCGTCGAAGGCAATGCGGTTGCCGAAATGGTTCGGACCCTCGACCTTGGGCTCCTGGCGGAAGATGACTTCCCAATCCTCGATGCGCGTCGCATCCTCCGAAAGCCGTCCGCGTCCCAGCGAGGTGCCGGCGGTCGCGTCTTCGCCCGGCTCCGCGAAGGAGAGATAGACGAGCCGGTTCTCCGCGAAGTCAGGATGAAGGGCCACATCCATGAGGCCGCCCTGCCCTTGGGCGAAGACCGAGGGCGTGCCCTCGATCGGTTCGGACACCGTGCCGTCGGGACTGACGAGGACGAGGTCGCCGGGCAGCTCGGTCACGAGCATCCGGCCGTCGGGCAGGAACGCCAGACCCCAGGGTGTATCGAGGCCGGTCGCGATCTCGAGGACCGAGACGACGACCTCGCCGGTATGGATCGTATCGACCTGGTTCTGGGGCTGGGCCAGTGCCGGAACCGTGGAGGCCAGAAGCGCGAGCAGGGAAAGTTTCATGGATGTGTTCCTTTCGATGGGGGCCGTCAGGCCGCATTTCGCAGCCGCGCAGGCATCGAGCGGCCGTCTGGCTGACACGGAACGGACGCCGGCGGCGGTTCCGCTCGTGGATCGTCGGATCGCAAGAGGTCCGGTCGCCGGACCGGCTGCGTTGTCTGTATCGAGAACACGTCCTTCGACGATCACGGAGACATCGAAGAGCCTTTCGTCGGCCGATGTCGCAAGGGGAAGCGAGAAGGGCGGCGCGCCGCCCTTCTCGTGAGGTTCCTATCGGAAAAACCGCCGGATGGCGATTTCGCCGGCTCAATCTTCGTAGACGTCGCCGACTTCCTGAATCTCCGCCTCGATGTCGTCGCCGTCGAACCAGCCCTCGAAGAAGCCCTCTTCCTCGACGGTCACGACCTGATCGCGGTCGAGGTCGGCCGCGTTGTACATGCCGGTGGAATATTCATCCCGGCTCAGCTGCGCGTCACCGTCCGTGTCGAGGTCGCTGTAATAGCCGGTGTAATCCGAGCCGTAGAACTGGCCGAACTCCTCCTGGTTGAGAAAACCGTCGGTGTCCGCGTCATAATCGGCAAAACTGGCTTCGTAGTCGCCACCGCGGTAGCGCTCGGTGCCCACGCCGAACTCTTCTTCGGACACCATGCGGTCGTTGTCGCGATCGTAGTCGTTGTAAAGGCCGGTCGCGAACTCGCCCTCGTTCAGGAACGAGTCGCTATCGCTGTCGAGCGCGTCGTAATAGCCAGTCTCATTGAAGCCCGTGTTGAACGTGTCGTAGTCGTAATCTGTGCCGACTTCGTCACCGAAGAGCTGGGCATTCGCGGGCGCGGCCAGAAGGGCGGCGGAAGCAGCGGCGGACAGAAGCGTGTGCTTGATCGTCATGATAGTCTCCATCTGTTCGTTGGGGCCCGTCCCGAGAAACGGGCGGCGACGGATCGCGGCCTCCTGGCCGGGGAGGTCCGATCCTTTGGCACCTGCGGGCGCGACCGGGTCGCGGCCGCAGCCTCGGATTGTTTGCAGCGGACAGGGTCATGCCGGGATGCAGCGACAACCGGCTGCACAGCTCTGCGTTGGCTCATCCCGCTCTCCCTGCGCCATTCGAAGCTTCCCCTCGTCACGACACATGCCCCGGCTCGCGGCCATCGCCGCCACCAAAGCCCGACCCGCCGGAGTGACCTCCGTGACCGGTCATCGCAACGCGGCCAGAAACCGCTTCGATTTGTATCTGCGGGACATTTCCTGCCCGCGCACGGTGTTTCAACAGCGACCCGCCCGAAGTTGTTCCAAGGCGTCGATCGATCTCGGTCAACGGAGCTACACCGATCACGCGATCTGCTCCGTGAACGCCTGACGCGCGGCCTCGCTCAAGATCCCGACAGTGTCCCGGCGAATGATGCAGGATCGCGGCGCAGGTCCGACGTCGGCATCCGGTTGCCCGGAAAGGAATCCATATGCCGCCTTCAACGTCGCGTGCTCGATGGGGCGCCTCGGTGTCCTTCCGATTCGATGAACAACTCTCCGCCGGATGTGTTCAACCCCCATGCTCGATGACCGCAGAAGACAGGAACACACGGCGCACTGGACGCCTGCCGAGCCCGACTGGAAGCTGTTTCAGGACAACCAGGCCGTCTGGAACGCCGTGCTGGAGCAATGCGACAACGCCCGGTCGAGCATCCGCCTCGAACAGTATATTTTCGATCCATACGGCATCGGGCGCAGGCTTCTCGACCTGCTTGCGGCGAAAGCGCGGCAAGGCGTCGTCGTGCGCGTTCTGGCGGACGGGTTCGGCAGCCGCGGGCTGACCGACAGCGACAGCGGGCGAGCCCTGGTCCGAAGCGGGGGCCACATCACCATGTTCAACGCCCTGCGGGATTTCGTGCGCAATCCGGTCCGCAGGGCGCCTCGTCTTCACCGCAAGACGCTGATCTGCGACGAGAGCCGCCTGATGGTTGGCGGCTCCTGCTACGCAGACTGGATGTCGCGTTGGCGCGATACGATGATCAGGGTCGGCGGACCGCTTCCGCCGGCGATCGTGGCGGAGTTCGAGCGGGTTTCACGCCTGGCGCATGACCGAACGCCGGATACGCACGCGACCTCCGTCCGAGGGGCACAGGAAGGCTGGACCTATGCGCTCGGCGGGCCGGACCTGGAGCCACAAGCCGATCTCCGGAGCACGCTTCCCGAAAGAATCGCGCAGGCGCGATCCTCGGTCCTGCTGACGACGCCCTACCTGGTTCCGAACCGCAAGCTCTGGCAGGCCCTGATCTCGGGCGTGGAAAATGGCGCGAAGGTCCGTATCCTGATGCCCGCGCGCAGCGATCACCGTCCGGTCGACATGATCGGGCGGCGCTTCGCGCATGCCCTGATCCGTCGTGGCGTGGAGGTGCGGCAATACACGGCCGGCATGATCCACGCCAAGCTCGCGCTGGTGGACGGGGCCTGGTCCTCTGTCAGCAGCTTCAACCTCGACGTCCTCAGTGCCGATCTGAACTTCGAAAGCGGCGTGTTCAGCACCTCGCCTGCGCTCTACGCCGCTCTGCGAGAGCAATGGGACGAGGATTGGGCGACGGGGGCGCCTCTGTGACGGCAGCCGGTCGTCGCTTGGTCAGGACCGGAGCGGCGGACAAATCCATGAGAGCAACGTGATGAAGACGAGGAGGTGACCATGACGAGTGGACCGCGCGGGATGCCGGAGCCCATCCGGAGCGGCCGCGACGGCGAACGGCGGCCGAACGACGTAACCGGGACGCCCCACCGTCCCGTCGAACTGAACGAGGCGGCGCGATGAGCGGCGGCATGCCCGGCGAGGTGACGATCGCCAGCTGGAACGTGTGCAAGGGCCTGGGTCAGGATTTGCGGCGGCGGACGGCACGCACGACCGAGGTGATTGGCCAGTTGGGTGCCGATGTGGTGGTGCTCCAGGAAGCCGATTTCCGCCTCCATCCCCGGCGGTCCGCCCTCCCGACGCCGGACCGCCGGATCGCGGGCTACGAATTTCTGGATTTGTCTGCCTCGGGGCACGGGATCGGCTGGCACGGGATCGCCGTGCTCGTCCCGCCGGAGGCCGTGATCGAGGACATCCAGCGCTTCGATCTACCCGCGCTCGAGCCGCGCGGGGCCGTCATCGCGACCCTCGGGCTGGCGGGCCTCCGGTTCCGGCTCGTCGGCGTCCATCTCGGTCTGATCCGCCGCAACCGTCGCGCGCAGCTGCACTTCCTTCGGCAAAAGCTCGACGGGATGCCGCCCTGCCCGACGGTGATGGCGGGGGACTTCAACGAACGGACCGCGACGCGCGGGCTCGAACCGCTCCAGCCCGCCATGCGAACGGCGAGCCCCGGCCCAAGCTTCCCGGCGGGACGTCCTTTCCTGCGCCTCGACCGCTTCGCGTGGTCGGACGACACCGAACTCGTCGAGAGTCATGTCGTGGACAGCCCGCTGGCCTCGATCGCGTCGGATCACCGGCCGATTTTCGGCCGGTTCCGCCTGTCGGAATCCGCAGCCTTGCCGGAGGCGGCTTCGTTACGTTGACGCGCACGTTGTCGAAGCATCGGGGTGATCGAAGGATGGCGGGCGATCATGCCGTCTTCAAACACCGGCTCCGGCCAATGCGCGGCCTGCAGGCGATGTGCGTCGATCAGGATGAGATGCGAGCGACAATCCGGATAAAAACGGGCCGCCGAACCCGGGCCGGGGGAAGGGGGCAGGTCTTATGTCCCATTCCTTCATCCTCCATCCGGCTCAATGGCCCACTTCGGGGAGGACCACTTTTCAGGGGGCAGGCCATCCCGACGCGACGCGTCGCGTGCGGGAAGTCTGGTATGATTGCCGATCCAGTTGGAACTTGTACGGCGCGACGCGTTGAACCCTCATCGCTGTTCCTGCTCCGTGGGATGCAGTCCGACCTGTTCACGCCATCAGGGGAATCCCGCCATGTCTTCACCGAACTCCCGCCGTCCGTCGATCCTCACGATCGCCGCCGGCACCGTCGCGGCCTTCGGCGCGCTCGCGCTCGCCAACAACGTGGCCGCGCGACGGGCCGAAGCCCGGTATCCGCCGTACGGGCGCCGGATCGTCGTGGACGGCATCGCCCTGCACGTCATGGAGTTCGGCCCCGCAGAGCCGGTGCATGCCGGCGGACCTCCGATCGTGCTCTTGCATGGCAACCTCGTGGCGGGCGGCGACTGGCTCGCAAGCGGCGTGGTGGGACGGTTGGCCGCCGAGCGCCGCGTCGTCGTGTTCGACCGCCCGGGCTTCGGGCATTCGGAGCGCCCCCGTGGCGCAAGGGGGGATGCGCGCGCGCAGGCGACGCTGCTGAGGGAGGCCTGCCGCCGGATGAACGTTGTCCGCCCGGTGGTGATGGGACATTCCTGGGCCACGCTCGTGGCGCTGGCCTGGGCGCTCGACGCGCCCGAGGGGATGAGCGGCCTGGGGTTGCTGGGAGGGTACTTCTACCCGACCCCGCGCCTTGACGTGGCCCTGGTCGCGCCCGCGGCCGCACCGATCGTGGGTGACGTCCTCCGCCACACCGTGTCGCCGCCGCTCGCGCGGATCACGCTGTCGGCCACGCTGAAAGGCATGTTCGCCCCGCGCCCCGTACCGGCGGGTTACCGGGAGGCCATGCCGCCGGGGCTCGTCTGCCGCCCCGGGCAACTCGGCGCCACCGCGGAGGAGGGGGCCGCGATGCGGCGCGAGGCCGCGTCCCTGATCGGACGCGTGGAGCAATTGCGGGTCCCGTTGGCCGTCATGGCGGGTGCGGAAGACCTCGTAGTGGATGCAGTGGAGCAGTCGGTGCGTCTCGCGGACCACGTCCGACGGCACGCGGATGTCCCCGTGGATCTCTGGATCGAGCGCGGGGCCGGCCACATGGTGCATCATGCGGCGCCCGACCGGACGGCGGCGATGGCGGTGTGGCTGGGCGACGCGAAGCGCGATCCGGGGCGATCCACAGCGTGACGCGCAATCCGAGTTCCGCGGAGTCTCTCGGCGACGTGCACCTTATGGGACATCATCAGCCTCTTCCGGCTTGAAGCGTGCTCCGTTTCACGACGCGCGGTTCGAAGTACCTGCGCAAGGTGCTGGTCCACGGCGCAGGGACTGCGATGCCGGTGCTGCGACGGTTAGACAATGACACGGGCACACGGTTGCGCCGATCTCCATCGTGGCAAGAGCTATCGCCGAAGATGGGTGATGCGATCTGAGAGGGCGGTGCGTCGAGGCGGGCGATTGAAGCCTGCCAGAACCTCCGAAGGGAGCGATATGCCATAAAGGAAGATACCGGCATCGTCACGCTACGCCAGCCAGACGGGGTCGAGGACCCGCTGACCGGGATTGCGCGGGAGGGCGCGCGCCGGATGCTTGCATCTGCGTTGGAAGCCGAAGTCGAGGCTTTCCTGGATCAGTTCGCCGCGGAGCGCCTGCCGGACGGTCGCCGCCGGGTCCGGCGCGGTCACGGCCCGAGCGGACGATACACACCGGGATCGGCGCGCTTGAGGTCCGACGACCGAAGGTCCAAGCCCGCATAGAGGATCCGGTCGAGAGGGCCCGGTGGGCGCGGCGGTCGCGTAGACTCAATGCACCGCCGGGGCTCTACCTGCGCGGCATCTCCACGGGCGACGTTCAAGGAGCTTGGCCACGCTCCTGGGCCCGGACGTACCGAACCTCTTGTCCGGCGCGATCTCGCGGCTGACGGCTGGTTGGCAGCAGGACTTCGAGCGCCGGCAGCGTCGCGACCTGTCGGCCCGGCGCTACGTCTGCGTCTGAGCGGACGGGGTCTTCCTCCAGGCCAGAATGGAGCCCGCAGCCGAATGCAGGCTCGCGCTGATCGGGGCGACGCCGAAGGGGAAGAAAGAACTCATCGGCTTCCGGTCGGGCATGCGTGAGGACGCGCAGAGCCCCCTCTCGGGGTTCGCGGGCAAACCCCCCTGCCGGTCAACGGAACGCGAGCTGATCGCCGACATCAAGGGCCGCGGCCTGGCCGTCGCCCCGGAGACCGCGACGGCGACGCCGCGCTCGGCTTTCTAGATGGCCGTGGATGAGCCTTGGCCCGATACCCGTCATCAGCGGTGCCGGAGTGAGAGGCGTCCCGGGGTCGGTCCAGTGGACCGATCCAGCCTCGAACGGGCGGAGCCCGGGACAGCGAACGTGCTCAGCACGGTGCGCAAGTCGATCCACCCTGCGGTGAAGTCCGACCTGCGCGACATCTGTCAGGCCGAAACCCGCGCCGCCGCCGAAGCCGCCATGGAGGTCTGCACTGAGAAGTATGGCGTGAGGTATCGGAAGGCCGTGGCATGCCTGATGAAGGATCGCGAGGCGCTCTCGGCCTCCTACGACGCCCCGCCAAGCACTGGGGCCACTTGCGCACGGCCACCCCCCTTTCGTGATATTTGCCTCGCAAATGCACTGCCGGGCAATGATCGAGAGCGTCTTCACCACCGTCCGGCACAGGACCGCCCGCACCAAGGGCGCGCTGTCGCAGAAGACGGCGAAGCTGATGGTCTTTACCCTGATCCGTGCGGTCTCGAAATCGTGGCGCCGCCTCTCGGGCGCAGACCGGTTGCCTCTCGTCGTCCAAGGCGTCAAGTTCGTCGACGACAACGTCACCAACGACGCCGTAAAACCAGGCCGCTGATTAGGCCGACTCCCCCAGTTCCCAGTATAGTTCTCCGGTCCAATTCGAGGACGGACAATGAAGCGAACGAGATTCACCGATGAGCGATCATCGGTATCTTGAGCGAGCCTGAGGCTGGTGCGGAGTGCACTAGCTTGTGCCGCAAGCACGGCATGTCGGAAGGTACTTTCAACAACTGGAAGGCCAAATTCGGCGGAATGACGGTATCAGAAGCCAAGCGGCTGAATGATCTCGAAGACGAGAACGCGAAGCCGAAGAAGTTGCTGGCCGAACAGATGCTCGATCTCGCCGAGCTGGTTTCAAAAAAGTGGTGACGCCTGCCGTAAAGCGCGGGGCGGTCGCGCACCTGAGGTCCCCGCGCGGGCTCTCGGAACGACGGGCGTGCCGGATCGCCGGGGCGGATCGCAAGATGATCCGCGACCTGGCGCAGCGTACGTCGGACAGCGTGCTGCGCGGACGGTTGCGGGAACTAGCCAACGAACGTCGGCGGTTCGGTTATCGGCGGCTCTTCGTCCTGTTGCGCCGCAAGCCTGGCGGCGATTCCGGATAGATCGATCTCGGAGCGCCGAATGGCGTGTCGCGGAAAGCCTGCCATGGTTGTCAGCGACAACGGGACCGAACTGACCAGGAACGCCAACCTGCGATGGTGCTCCGAGCACCGGATCGGATGGCACCACATCGCGCCGGGGAAGCCCGTGCAAAACGGCTTTGTGGAGAGCTTCCACGGTCGGATGCGGGTTGAACTGCACAATGACACCATGTCCCGGAACCTGGCTCACGCCCGTGTCGTGAATCGCGGCCCGGGCTGCCGACGACAACACCAAGCGCCCGCATTTGGCCTTGGACTACCAGACCCCGGCTGATGATGTGTGAGTCCTAATTAC
Source organism: uncultured Jannaschia sp. (assembly GCF_947494025.1). Classification (GTDB taxonomy): domain Bacteria; phylum Pseudomonadota; class Alphaproteobacteria; order Rhodobacterales; family Rhodobacteraceae; genus Jannaschia. The sequence goes on along the minus strand of NZ_CANLTQ010000008.1, from coordinate 111,402 downwards.
CGAAATCGCCCGCCCCACTGCGCCAGTCGAACGCTCCGTGCAACGGACGATTGCTCACCCTGCGCCGATCGGCGTAAACACCAACCGGCCTTCGGTCGCGGCTGGAATGAAAACCCGTGGCAGGTCACCACGTGCATGGTGTCGGGCATTCGAGCGGAGAAACTCTGTAGAATTTCGTCTCTATCCCGGCGTTGTTGCAGGACCCACGGCTGAGGGATGACATCTTCTTGCCCCGCTGATGTCAGGCCAAGCGAACGATCTCTGCGGTGCCGCGGGCTGAGAAGCGGTTCATGAGCGCGCCGCGGATGTGGATTTCGGCGGTCTGGCTCTCTTGCGGCGATGCAGCCGTCAAGTGCTCCGAGGCATCGCATCTTCGTCTCGACACGGCGCCGGACGTGGGATCCGATCCAGCGCTTTCAGACCGCGCGGCCGTAGTGTTTCGTGGCGCGCAGCGTCGCGTTCCGAGCCTTTGCCGCCGGGCAGCCTTCCTTTCGGAGGCTTGCTCATCCACCCCGTCTGACCGCAAGAATTCGCAACGTGAATCGTCGGCAGTCAGAGTTACTCAATAACGCCGTGCAACTTAGTCACGTTTCTCTGCCGCCCGTGGCCATCTCGGGTTCGCCCTCTCCGGCCATCAGGCGACGGACGTTGTCGAAATGCGCCTGCATGGCGGTGAAGACCGCGTATTTCCGGTCGTGGTAGGCGCGCGCGGCCGGGCTGGGATGCACCGCGCGGGCGGGGCCGGCCATTGCCGCCGCGCCCTCGGTCAAGGTCCCGAACGCGCCCGCAGCGACGGCGGCGGCGGTGGCCACGCCGCGCAGCACGGGTTCTTCACCCTCGGGCACCAGCACGCGGCAGCCGGTCGCGTCGGCATGGGCGGCGACGTAATCCGCGTTCGTCGCAAGGCCGCCGCTCATCACGATATCGGATACGCTCAGCCCCTGCGCCGCCATCGCGTCCAGAATCGCGCGGGTGCCGTAAGCGAGCGATTGGATCGCGGCAAGATAGTCGAGCGCGAGGTCGTCCATTCCGGTCTCGAGCGTCAGGCCCGTGATCATGCCACGCCTTTCGGGATCGGCCAGCGGCGCACGGTTGCCGTGGAAGTCCGGCTGCACGTGGCGTGCCCGGGTCAGCTCGGCGCGGGCAAGGCCGCCTTTGGGCGCCAGCGCGTCCAGCCGTTCCGACAGGGCCACCGCGGCGCCGGAAGCCCCGCCGGTCATGCCCGCCGATGCGCCGTGCCGCGCGATCACGGCGTCGAGCAGCGCCCCCGCTGCCGACTGCCCGGCTTCGAGCGCGATGCGCCCGGGCGTGAGCACCTGCGGATACGGACCCCAGATGCCGGGCACGAAGGCGCTGCTGTCGGTCTCGACGATGTGACACGCCGACGTGCCGGCGATCAGCGCGAGCCGCTCGCCGCGGGAGGCGTCGCCCTCGCACTGCGCGCCGAGCGTGCCGAGCGCTCCTGCATAGGCGTCGATCATCCCCGCCGCGACCGGCAGACCGGGCGCGAGGTCCAGCTCGTCCGCCGCAGCCTCGGAGAGCGTGCCGGCCGAACGTCCCGGCAGAATCAGATCGGTGCCAAGGCGGGCGTGGCCATCCTCGGCAAGGTCGGCAAGACCGATCGCCGACAGGTATCCGTCGTCCCAGCCCTCGCCCGACAGGCCCCGCTCGCCCAAGTAGCCCCACTTGCAGACCAGCGAATTGACCGAGCGCGCGTCGGTGCCGGTGGCGCGATGCACAAGCCAGTCCGGCAGGTCGCGGAAGGCCGTGGCCATGCGCCACGCCTCCGGCAGGTTTCGCTTGAGCCACAGGAGCTTGGGCATTTGCATCTCGGGCGAGATCGCCCCGCCCACGCGGGCCAGCGGCTCGCCTCCGATGCCGTTGATCTCATGCGCCTCGCCCACGGCGCGATGATCCATCCATAGCACGACGTCCTGCTCCGGCGCCCCGTCGGGATCCACCGACACCGCCCCGTCCGGGCCGGAAACCACCAGCGAACAGGTCGCGTCGAAAGCGAGCGCGGCGACGTCGATGTCGCCCGCCTCGGCGCGTGCGGCTCGTACGGCGGCGACCACCGCGCGCCAGATGTCGGCGCTGGCCTGCTGGGCGAAGGTCTCGCGCGGGCGGTGGGTCGCGATCGGCACGGACCCGCACCCGAGAAGCGCGCCCGAGGTGTCGAACAGGCCGGCGCGGGCGCTGCCGGTGCCCACGTCGATGCCAAGAAACGTCGGCGCGGCCACGGCTAATCCTCCGCGAGCTCGCGGCAGAAAGCCTCGAACCCGGCCGCATCGGTATAGCTCGATTGCGTGCCGCGCCCGGTGATCGAGTGCGCGGCATAGCGCGCGGCGCGGATCAGCGCCTGTTCGGGCGCGGCGCCGCCGGACAGGAACCGCGCGAAGCTGCCGATGAAGGCGTCGCCCGCCCCGGTCGTGTCCACCGGATCGACGCGCACCGGCGCGATCTGAATCACGTCGTCGGCCGTGATAAGCCGCGCGCCGCGACCGCCCAGGGTCACGATCACGTTGCGGATACCGCGCGCGATCAGTGACCGCGCGGCGGCGAGCACCGCGTCGTCGGTTTCGGTGGGCATGCCCGACAGCAGCGCCAGCTCGCTTTCGTTCGGGCAGAACCAGTCGAGACCGGCGAGCTTGGACAGGTCCAGGTCGGGATCGGCCGGCGCCGGGTTCAGGATCGTCTGAATCCCGTGTTCCGCACCGAAAGCGACAGCTTCGTAGACCGTCTGAAGCGGTACTTCGAGCTGCATCAGGATCGCGTCGCAGTCCTTGAGTGTTTCGGCGGCGGCGGCGATGTCCGCGCCGGACAAATGCCCGTTGGCCCCCTTCACGATCAGGATCGCGTTCTCGCCGTCAGGCTCCACGAAAATCGGGGCAACCCCCGAGGGCGTGCCCGCGACCGTGCGGACATGGGTTACGTCGATGCCGTTATCGACCAGGTTTTGCCGGGTGCGCGGTCCGAAAAGGTCGTCGCCGACGCAGGTGACGATCGAAACCTTCGCGCCGAGGCGGGCGGCCGCGACGGCCTGGTTGGCGCCCTTGCCCCCGAAGCCCTGCGCAAAATCCGGCGCCTCGAGCGTTTCGCCGCGGTTCGGCATGCGTTCCACATAAGTGACGAGATCGACCATGTTCGATCCGACGACGGCAATGCGATCGGTCATGTGCTTAGTCCTTGTCCTGACCGCCGAGGGCGGCGATCTGTCCCGAAAGTGCCGCGGCCTCGTCGGGGGTGACGTAACCGAAGTGCGCGGTGAAGCCGCGCGTCTCGCCCGACGCGAGGGTCGCGATGTTGCCCTTGGCCTTCTCGGCAAGATAGCCCTCGGGCTCGCAGGTCGCGGGCAGCGCGAAGGCGGCCACGGTCGCGTCGGCGCCATGCAGGATCCAGCGTGCGAGGCGCGGGAACTCGGACGGCGCGTAGCTCATCGCGAAGCCGTCGCCCGCGGGGCGTTCGAGCATCGCATGCGTCAACCCGTCCTTGTCGGTCCCCGGGGCGTCCACGTAGATCACCTGCTCGGGATCCCATTGCCCGGGTCGGTCGAGCCTGCGACCCGCTTCGGGGTGCTCGGCCAGCTCCTTCAGGAAGGCGCGGTAGTCGTCGGTCGGCGTGACGTGCGCGGGCACCGAGGACCGCACCCGCGTCCGCTCCGGGGTGAAGGGCGCGGCCTGGTGGATCACGCCGTCGGCCACGAAGGCGAAGTTGACGTGCGCCATGTACATAAGCTCCATCGACAGGGCCGAACGGTTTTCGACCTCCATGCTCATGGCGATGGTCGTGCCGGTTCCGACGGTGACCGAGGGCCGCGCCCGGTAGTTCGGACCGAAGCCCAGCGTGTGATCCACGTGGCCCGCGACGCGCACCACCGGCCCGCCCTCCGCGTCGGTGTCGAACTCGATCCGCGCGCTGCCCATGCGCTTGCACGGCATCTCTCCGTGCAACGGATGGTCGTCTTCCGGTCCCGGACAGCCGTTCCGCAGCAGGCCGCTATGGTAGGCCAGGCAGCCGTATGTTTCGACGATCGAGGTCGCGGGTCGCGGCTCGGGAAACGCACTTTCCATCGTCAGGCGCACACCGTCGAAAACCGCGTCCCAGACCATCTGCCCCATGAAGGGCAACACCTCGACATGGCCGCGTCCGTTGGCGATCCGCAGCATCTCGACGCCAAGACCGGTGCGCCATGCGGTAACCGTGAATGCGCCGCCCTGTGCGACGACGCGCCTGGCCGGCCCGAAGGCGTCGGGGGTGAGCGGGATGGAAACGGACATGCTCATCGTGCTTTCCTGCCGCGGAAGGAATTGATGGCGATCACGGCAATCAGGAATGCGCCCCAGACGAAGTCGATCAGGTGGTTCGAAACCCGCATCATCTGAAAGCCCGAGGACAGCAGCGTGAGCGAGATCACCGCCAGCGCAACGCCCAGCACGTTGCCCTTGCCGCCGGCCGGGTTGGTGCCGCCCAGCACGGCGATCAGCACCGCCTGCAGCAGGTAGGACGCGCCATAATCGGACTTGGCCGCGTTGGTGCGTGCCGACAACAGGATACCGGCCATGGCAGCCAGACCCCCTGTCAGCATGTAGGACCACATGATCATGCGCCCGCGCTCGATCCCCGTGTAGATCGCGGCCTTGGGATTGGTGCCGATCATCTTGAGCCGCAGGCCGAAAGACGTGCGCGAGAGCAGCAACGACAGCGCGACGCACAGCACCACGAACAGCACCAGCGGCACCGGAATCGCGGCGATCTTTCCGTTGCCCAGCCAGTTCCACGCGGGCGGAAAGCCCACGATGGCCGGTCCGCCGGTCAGCACGAGGCAGAGACCGATGAAGACCTGGCCCGTGCCGAGCGTGGCCAGGATCGGCGTGATCTTCAGCCCCGAGATCAAGAGCCCGTTCAGGAGCCCCGCCAGGACGCCGATCAGAAGGCCCAGGCCGACGCCGAGGATCACGGGTGCGACGCCCAGCGACCCCGCCCCGGCCTCGCCCGCGAGATAGCCGAACACGGTTCCGGCGGTAATGCCGGCGAGATTCGCCACGCCAATGATCGACAGGTCGATCCCGCCCGTCAGCATGGCGATCATCATCGCCACCGACAGGATGCCCAGCTCGGGCATGAAGAAGGCCATGGATTCGAAGTTGTAGGACGACAGGAACATCTGCGGGCGCAAAGCCGTCATCACGGCAAGGATCAGGAGACAGATGACGCCCAGCTGCACGTTGGTGTGCCCGCCCGCGCGCAGGAGGCTTCCTTTGAGGCTGCCGCCACTGGTTTCCGCGGTGTTGGTCCGGCTCATGTAGGATCCTCCCGATTCAGACCGGCGCGCGGCGGTCGCGCAGCGCCGTCACCGCCACCGCGGCGATCAGCATGCCGCCCACGACCACGCGCTGCCACGTCGTGTCGATGCCCATGAGGATCAGCGAGTTCTGGATCATCACGAGGATGAAAACCCCCAGCACGGTCCCCAGAACCGTGCCTCGGCCGCCGAAGATCGACGCGCCGCCCAGCACCACCGCCGCGATCACGTCGAGTTCGAGGCCCACGAAGTCGCGCGGGTTGGCGAGCCAGATCATCGACGAGTGCAGCAGCCCCGCGAACCCCGCGAGCGCCCCGGCGGTGCAATAGACGAAGATCATCGTGCGCCCGGTGTTGAAGCCCACGCGCTTGGCAGCCTCGGCGTCGGCGCCATAGGCATAGACCGAGCGCCCGATCATGGTGCGGGTCAGCAGAAGGTGGATGCCTATCGCCGCCGCGACGTAGATCACGATCATCGCCGTCAGCCCGAAGGTCGCGCCGTTCGCGCGCTCGAGCGTCAGGATGTCCGTGCGGCCGAAGGCGATCAGCGCGTCGGGCATCTGGTTGATGTTGACGTTCGAGGTGCCCACGAACCCCAGCACGAGGCCACGCACCACAGACGCCGTGCCCAACGTCACGATCAGCGGTATCATGTTGAATTTGTGGATGATACCCGCGTTTATCAGCCCGAGGAGCCCGCCGATCAGCGTGGCCGCGAGGAACGGCAGGATCACCCCGTCGTAGTCGAGCGCGACCATCGTGCGGACGACGAGGTACATGCCGGCGACCGCGAAGGCGGTGAACGACACGTCGATGCCGCCCGAGATCATCACCAGCAGCACCCCGAGAGCCATCAGGCCGATGACGACGTTGGACTTCAGCAGACTGAAGATGTTCGACAATTGCCAGAATGCGGGGTTGATGAGGCCGATCAGCACCATCGCGGCCACGAGGATCAGCGCGATGATGGCGTCGGCGCTGCCGAAAAGTTTCATGCGGTTTCCTTCCGGGTCGCGCCGGCCAGCGCGGTCTCGAGCGCGTCTTCGGTCAGGGCACCGCCCGACAGCTCCCCGGTCAGACGACCGTCGGCCATCGTCAGTACGCGGTTGCAGTTCGCGACAAGCTCGGGAATGTCGTCGGAGATCATGATCACGGCGAGGCCCTTGTCGCGGGTCAGGCCATGGATAAGCGCGTGGATCTGCTCCTTCGAACCCACGTCTACGCCCACGGTCGGGCCGTTGAGCATGAGAAGCTTCGCGCCGGTCATCAGCCAACGTCCGATCACCACGCGCTGCTGGTTGCCGCCCGAGAGCGTCGAGACCGCGGCTTCCGTACCCGGCGCGCTGATCTGCATGTCATTGAACATCGCCTCGGTCTCGGACCGCGTCCGGGCGCTGTCGAGCCACAGGCGAGGCGCGTAGCGATCCATTGCCGCGGAGATCGCGTTGTCGCGGATCGACCGGCTGAGGAAGAGCCCTTCGGACAGCCGATCCTCGGGAACGTAGGCCACGCCCTTCTTGATAGCGTCGGACACGGACGCGGGCGCGAGCGGCGCGCCGTCGATCTCCATCGTGCCGGACACATCGCGACGCAGGCCGAAGATCGCCTTCACCAGCGACGTCCGCCCCGCCCCGATCAGGCCCGACAGGCCCACGACTTCGCCCGGCATGATGTCCAGCGACACGTCATGCACCTGCTTGCCCACGCTCACGTCTCTCAGCCGCAGGCGCGGGGTGGTCCCGGCGGCGATGACGGGCGCTTCGACATGCCCGGTATTCAGGTCGCGCCCGGTCATGGCGCGGGTGATCTTGCGCTCGTCGAACTCCGAGATCGGGCCTTCCTCGACCTTCTTGCCGTTCCGGAAAACGGTCAGCGCCTCGCTGATCTCGAGCATCTCGCGCATCTTGTGGCTGACGAAAAGCACCGCGATCCCCTGCGCCTGCAGGTCGCGCACGATGCGGAACATCCGCTCCACCTCGCGGCCGGTCAGCGCGGTCGTGGGCTCGTCCATGATGATGAGGCGCGCGTCGGCCAGCACCGCGCGGGCAATGGCGACGATCTGGCGACCGGCGGCGGGCAGCGTCTCGACGCTGGCGTCGAGGTCGAGCTTGACGTCCAGTCGTTCGAGTACCTCGCGGGCCATCGTGCGGCCCCGGCGCCAGTCGACCGTGCCGCGTTTCTCGCGCAGGAAGGTGTTCAGGAACAGGTTCTCGACTACGCTGAGTGTCGGGAACAGCGACAGGTCCTGATAAATGACCTGCACGCCGTGCGCGATCGAGGCCGCCGGATCGAGCCGGCCCGTCGGCTTTCCGTCGATCCGGATCTCGCCCGCGTCGGGCTGGTAGACCCCCGAGACGATCTTGATCAGCGTGGACTTGCCGGATCCGTTCTCTCCGGCGAGGCAACGGATCTCGGCGCGGTCGATGGACATGGTGACGTCGTCCAAGGCGCGAACGCCGCCGAACCGCTTCGAGATGCCCCGAAGCTCGATCAGTGGTGGCGATGCCATGAGGGGCCTCGTGAATTCGGGGGAAGCGTCGGGACACGCGGGGCGCGCGGCATCGCGCCGGCGCCCGCGTGTCCGCGGCAGGATCAGAAGTTGTACTGGTCCATGTTCTCGGAGGTCACGCCGACCCAACCCGCACCGTAGAGTACGTTCTGACGGTCCTCGCCGGCCTCCTGCAGGTCTTCGTAGCCTTCGAGGCCGAGGTTGAGGCCCGCGCCGATCTGGTCGTCGCGCCCTTCGAGCGCCGCCACGGCGAGCATGTTCATGGCGTAACCCGCGACAGCCGGATCCCAGAACTGGATGTACTCGATGTCGCCGTTGGCGATGTACTCGCCCGCCACCGAGGGCAGGCCGGTGCCCGCGAAGTGCAGCTGCCCCTGCAGGCCGCTTTCCGCAATCAGACGCCCCGCGCCCGCCGAGGTCGGCATCGGGCCGCCCACGATGCCCGCGATGTCGGGATGCGCGGTCAGCGCCTCCTTGAGCTTGGTGTAGTCGGTGTTGGCGTCGTCGTAGGTCTCGAGCCGCTCGGTCACCATTTCCATGTCGGGATAGGCTTCCTCCTGCCGCGCGATCGCGCCGTCGATCCACTCGTTCTGCGATTTCGAGGTCAAGCTGCCGACGGTGGCGACGTACTGGCCGCTCTCGCCCATCTGCGCGGCGAGCTCGTCCATCAGCTTGGCGCCGTATGCGAGGTTGTCGAACGCCTCGATGTCGTAGTCGACGTTCTGGATGTTCGACGCCTCGTGGCTGATCACCACGATGCCGCGGTCGCGCGCCTTCTGGAGCACCGGCTCCACCGCCTCGACCGAAAACGGCACGATCGCGATGGCGTCGACGCCCTGGGCGATCAGGTTCTCGACCAGCTGCACCTGCGCCGCCGCGTCCGCCGAGGACGGGCCCACCATCCAGGTGTCGTGGCCGGTGTCTTCGCCGAACTGCTGCACGCCGTCGCGCATGCGGTCGAACCACGCGATGCCGTCGACCTTCACCACCGTGGCGATCGAGTAGCTCTCGTCGGTCTGGATCAGCTCCTGGTTCACGTTGCTCGTGTCCACGACCTGATCCTGCGCCTGTGCGGCGCCGGCGGCGGTCACGGCGGCGACGGCCAGTGAAATGAAATGCGTCTTCATGATGATCTGTTCTCCCTCTTGGCCGAATGGGCCGAAAACGTCCGGTCGTCCCTTCGAGCGGCCGGCAAGGCTGCACCGAATTCCGTTCGGATCGCAACATCACGCGCCACCCAAACGGAGCGGCCGGGGGTCGTCAAGCCTAAGCGGGAATGCTTCAATCGGTGCCCACCGCGGGAACCGCGGCGCGGCTGGCGCCGTGGTCGGTGACGACACCTGACATCATGTCGGGGTCCGCAAGGCATACGGCTCGTCGCGCACCGATCTTGCTGGAGGCGATCATGGCCCGGCTGGCGGGTGACCCCCGCCCCTCCCGAGACCGCGTTTCGACGAACGGCCATTTCGGTCACGCCCGGAAACCGCCATCAGCAAATCAGGGCAATTCACCGTAAATCACGCGACAACGAAGGCAGGATGGTTCCGCCGTTGCCGTGTTCCATTCGCCCGATTTTCGATCTTCCGCGCCTGAACATCCGGGGCATCGGCCGCGTTACCCGAAGACCGCGTCGCGGGAGAAGCGTGCCATGGCCGAAGAACGGAACGACCGGAAGACCGACTTGAGGCGGGGTCTGCGTGTCGAGATCGCCAGTCTCCTCTACAACATCTTGGAAGTCGTCGTCTCGGTGACCGCGGGCCTCCTTACCGGCAGCGCCGCGCTGATCAGTTGGGGACTCGACAGCACCGTCGAGGCGACCTCCGCCGGCACACTGATCTGGCGCTTGCGGGCCGAAGAAAGGGGCGCCGACCGACGCACGGTTCTCAAGCGCAAGAAAGTCGCCCTTTCGGTCGTCGCGGCAGCGTTCTGGATCGTCGTGGCGGCCATTCTCTACGAGGCGGTCTCGGCTTTCGTCTCGCGGGAGGCGCCCGACTTCTCTTGGTGGGGGATCGCGATCCTTCTCACCTCCCTCGTGGTCAATCCGTTCCTGGCCTGGGGCAAGTTCCGCTACGCCAAGCGGCTTGAGTCGCCCGCCCTGAGATACGACGCCAAGGACACGCTGATCTGCCAGTATCAAACGGTGGTGGTCCTGATCGGGCTCGTCCTGACGCAGACGCACGGATGGTGGTGGGCGGACCCCGTCGCCGCCCTCCTCATTGCCCCCTACGTCGCCTGGGAGGGGTTCGAGGCCACCAGGGACGCTTGGTCGGTCGACCCGGACAACACCGAGGCGGCCGCTTGAGGTGTGCCGACATCGGCCCAAACGCACGGAAGGCGGCCATGTCGCGCACGGCGGGTCGTCCAGGTGACAACGCCCTCGCGAATCTCTGCAAGGGATGCTCGAACCACGCAACTATTCCTTTTCGTCGTGTCGTCCGAGCGCCCGCGTCAGGACGGCACCGGACAATCCGTGCGCCAGGACCGAGCCGGCGATCACCAGGGTGACGGCGTGCCAGATGACCGGCTCGCCGGTCTCGTGCTCCATCAGGGAGGCATAATAGATCGCCGCCACCGCGACGGGACCGAACCAACCCATGAACAGCGCCTGGGGAACGGTCCGGACATCGCGCAGCAGCGGGCGCAAAAGAAGCAACGCAGGCGGGCGGCGCAGCAGCAGGATCGCCAGAGCCAACAGCGGCCCGGCAAGGCCGAGTTCGATCCAGCCCGCCCAGGGCAGCGCGCTGCCCAGAAGGACGAAGATCGGGATCGCGAAGAAGCGGTTCACCGCCTCCTGCCCATGTTCCTCGTTGCGCCGGTCGTCGCCGCCGATGACCTGTGTGAACATGGCACCGGCCGCGAAGACCAGAAGCACCTCGTCGCTGTGAAGCAACCGCCCGGCCCCCACCGCCAGAAGCGCCAGGGCCACGGTATAGACCAGCCGCCAATCCTTGCCGATCGCGCCGAGACTTTCGGCCACCTGCAACGAGCGCGCCGCGATCCAGCCAAGCGTCAGGCCGGTGATCGTGGCGATGCCGACCTGCCACAGCAGGATAGTGGTGAACCAGTGAGCGAACGAAATTCCGGCCGGGGGCGCCACCAGAACCAGCGGGAGAAACACGAAGAGATAGGCAAGTCCGTCATTGGCCCCGGACTCGAAGGAGATGGCATGACGGATGGGTTCGGGGATGTTCTCGCGCGCCTCCTCGCTCGTGACCATAGGGCTGGCCGCGACGGGATCGGTGGGCGTGACGATGGCGCCGATCAGGGCCGCGAGCCAGACGGGCAGGCCCAGGATGAGATAGACCAGCGCAGCGCTGACAACCCACATGGCGATCATGCCGAGGCCGACGAGCAGGAGCATCTCGCGCCAGCGGCGCCGCGGATAATCGCGCGGGATGCGCAGCGCGACCCCCATGAGCCCCACGCCCAGCGTCAGGCGGGCCGCCTTTTCCATCACATCGGCCCGCTGCCCCGTCGCCTCGAGATCGATCAGGCCGAAAACCTGCGGACCGGCCAGGATGCCGAGAACAAGCGCGAGCAGCGTCGGTGGAAAGGGCGTGCGCTCCAGCCAGCGCGAGACGAGGCCCAGAACGAGGGTGGCACCGCCAAGAAGAGCGACGATGACATCGAAATCGTTCACAAGACCGATCCTTGATGGGCGTCGACCAGCTTCGGCTCGTGGCAGAGGGCCCCGGCCGGGATCTTCCTGTCACGGCTCATCTGCCTCTGTCCAATCGGAAAGACGAAGTGGCTTGCCTGCTTCTGGCGCCGCCTCGGTCCGTTTGATGTGTTCAATGCCGGTGCGGTCCGGCGTCCGGTTGCCACAATCGTCGTTCCGAAGCGCGCGCGGACCGACGCCATGGATGACCGCGAACCCCTCCCTCGCTGTAGGTCGCCCCGTCATCGACAGTTCGACATCACCGGGCATTCAGGAAGCCTGACCGGCCGCGAGTGAAAGGTCCAGGATCGCGCCCATCTCTTCGATCGTCGGCATCGCGGAAACCGATCCGAACCGGGAAACGGTGAGCGAAGCGGCGACAGCGGCCAGCTCCAGGTCCTCGGCTGAAAGCGGGCCGCCCCGCCGCAGGGCCGAGGCGAGCGCCACGGACTGGAACGTGTCTCCCGCCCCGGTCGTGTCCGCGATTTCAGTCCGCCGCGCCGGCACATGTGCGATGTCGCCGCCGTATCCCAGAAGGGCGCCGCGTTCGCCCGATGTCAGAACAACGGCGGCGGCACCCGCACCGCGCATCGCGGTCACCGCCGCTTCACCCCGAGTTCCCGTCATGAACTCCGCCTCGGCTTCGTTCACGAACGCGAAATCCACGCCTGACAGCACATCCGACATCCAGCGCTCGATCGGGGACGGATTCAGGGCGATGCGCATTCCGCGGGCGCGGCCGGCCTGGATCAGCGCCTTCGTGGCGTCCTGCGTCAGGTTCCCCTGAAGGACCATCAGATCGCCTGCCCCGGCACCGTCCAGCCCCTCGAGCGCGTCCGCCGGGCGCAGCGCCCGAGCGCAGTCCGTGGTGGTGACAATGACGTTCATCCCCGCCGCGTCGGACAGAATGATCGAACGATCCGTCGCGGCCGACGCCATCCGATACAAATCCGCTTCGACGGGTTCGGCCGCCAGACGGGAGCGGACGATATCGGCCGCGGGATCGACGCCGACGGCCGCCCGCAATCGAACCGGCAGACCGCACCGAGCCAGCATCACGGCCTGGTTCGCGCCCTTGCCTCCCAGATCCGCATGGCGGTGGGTTCCGAAGATCGATGCGCCCTCCTGCGGGAGGTTCTCGACCGCAAAGATCTCGTCCAGAGTGACGTTGCCGATCACGAATGCCCGCATGTTCCGTCCAGTGCCTGATGCCGGTCCCGCTTCGCCGGAACCTTCCGTAATCGATAATGGTGATTGACTCGCCACGATATTCGTCTTGTTAATTGGTTTACTAAACCTCCAAGCCTGTCAACGGGACCGCGTGTGACAAAGGTACGACATAGCCTCAAGGATGTTGCGCGGCATGCCAGTGTGTCGGTGGCGACGGTTTCCCGGTACCTGAACGGCAACCTGGATCTGCCGGCAAATACGCGCGGGCGCATCGACGCCGCCGTGACGCGGCTGGATTACACACCCAACCCCCATGCGCGACGGCTGAGCCTGGGACGGTCCGACAGCATCGCGCTGATCCTGCCCGACATCGCGAATCCGTTCTTTTCGCGCCTTGCCGCGGCCATCGCATCGCGGGCCGAGGAATCGGGGCAGATGGTCACCCTTCACGCCACCATGAACCGCCCCGACCGGGAGGCCGCGGCGGTCGAGGCCGCCGGACGCAACATGGTCGACGGGCTGATCCTCGTGACCGACCACGTTCCCGATGACGAGGTGCTGCGCCATCTGGGCCGGTTGTCGCGGATCGTGGTCCTGGACGAGGGAGTCTCCGCGAACGCGCCCTGCGTGCTTTGCGACAACCGTCAAGGTGGGGAGCTGGCGGGCCGGCACCTCTGGACGACGGGGCATCGCCGGGTCGGCTACATTGGCGGACGCGCCGACCTGCCCGGCACGGTCGCGCGACTGGACGGCCTGCGCGAGGGCATGCACGGCATCGCCCCCGTCTCGGTCTACGCCGATTCCCATACCCGCACGTCCGGCCGCGAGCTGGCGCTGCGCTTTTTGGAACGGCGGCGTGGTGAGACCGCGCTCTTCGTCGGCTCCGACGAGCTGTGTGTCGGCGTGCTCGAGATTTTCCGCGAGCGCGGCGTCCGGGTGCCCGATGACGTCTCGATCATCAGCTTCGACGACGTCCGCCCGTTGCACCTGTTCGCCCCGGCGATCACCGCCATCACCCAGCCGGTCGAGCGGCTCGGCCAATGCGCGGTGGACCTGCTGCTGCGGGGCGACTGGACCGATCCCGCCATCCGGACGGAGATCCGGCGGCTGCCGGTGCACCTGACCGAACGCGCTTCGGTCCGGCGCATCGAGCCACGGCAAGAAACCATCGAACCAACCAACAAGGAGACACGATCATGACGAAGACCTTCAAGACCGCCCTGATGGCGGCGACGGCGCTCGCCGGCCTCGGCACGGCGGCCTCCGCCGAGACCTACGCGCTCGTGCAGATCAACCAGCAGGCGTTGTTCTTCAACCTGATGAACGAGGGCGCGCAGGCCAAGGCCGACGAGCTCGGCGACGAGCTGGTGATCTTCAACGCCAACAACGACCCGGCCGCCCAGGACAGTGCGATCGAGACCTACATCCAGCAGGGCGTGGACGGCATCGCCGTGGTGGCCATCGACACGAACGGCATCATGTCCGCGGTCGAGCAGGCGGCCGAGGCGGGCATCTCCGTGGTCGGCATCGACGCGGTGCTTCCCGAGGGTCCGCATGCCGCGCAGGTTGGCGTCGACAACGCCCAGGCGGGCGCGATGATGGGTGAATACTTCGTCGAGCACATGAACGAGGAAATGGGCGGAACGGCGAAGATCGGCATCGTCGGCGCGCTGAATTCGACGATCCAGAACATCCGCCAGCAGGGCTTCACCGACGCGATCGAGGGCGCCGAGGGTGTCGAGATGGCGACCGTGGTGGACGGGCAGAACGTACAAGACCTCGCGCTGGCGGCGGCCGAGAACCTGATCACCGCCAACCCCGACCTCGACGCGATCTATGCCACGGGCGAGCCGGCGCTTCTGAGCGCGATCGCCGCCGTCGAGAGCCAGGGCCGGCAGGAGGACATCAAGGTGTTCGGCTGGGATCTGACGCAGCAGGCCATCGACGGAATCGACGCAGGCTACGTGCAGGCGGTGATCCAGCAGGACCCGCGCGAGATGGGCAGCACCGCGATCGGGATCCTGGACGACCTGGCCACGGGCGGATCGACGGAACCGAACGTCTCGGTCCCGGTGACCATCGTCACCAGCGAGAACGTGGACGAGTTCCGGAGCATCTTCGAGTAATGGCTCTGGCTGCCCGCAACATCGCGCCGGAGGGCTCCGCGCCCTCCGGCGACACCGCCGCGCCGCGTATCTCGCTGCGCGGCATCCGCAAGAGTTTCGGATCGATCGAGGCCTTGCGCGGTGTCGACCTGGACGTCATGCCCGGCGAATGCGTGGGCCTGATCGGCGACAACGCCGCCGGCAAATCGACCCTGACGAAGATCATCTCGGGCACCTACGTGGCCGATGCGGGCACCATCGCCGTGGATGGCGAGCCGGTGCGCTTCACAAGGCCCAACGACGCGCGCGCGCACCACATCGAGATGGTGTTCCAGGATCTGAGCCTGTGCGACCACATCGACGTCATGGGCAACCTGTTCCTCGGCCGCGAGGCCACGCGCTTCTCCTTTCTCGACAACCGCCGGATGAAGGAGCGCGCGCGCCGGATGCTGGATGACCTCGACATCCGCATTCCCAACCTGGGCGCGAAGGTCGCGCAGCTCTCCGGGGGTCAGCGACAGGCGATCGCCATCGCCCGCGCCGCCTCTTTCGAGCCGCGGCTCCTGATCATGGACGAGCCGACCTCGGCGCTGGCCGTGGCCGAGGTGGAGGCGGTGCTGCGCCTCATCAACCGGGTCAAGGCGCGCGGCGTCTCGGTCATCCTCATCACCCACCGGCTGCAGGATTTGTTCGAGGTCTGCGACAAGATCGCCGTCATGTACGAGGGCACGAAGATCGCCGAACGCGAGACCGCCAGGACGCAGCTCTCGGAACTCGTGACGCTGATCGTCGGAAAGGGAGAAGCGATTTGAGCGTGACCTATACCGAGCGCGGGGCCGGATCGGCTTTTGCCGACTTCCTGACCGAAAAGGCGCAGGTGCTGTCGATCGCGGCATTCTTCCTGCTCTGCGTGCTGTTCTTCTCGGTGGCGACGGACGTCTTCCTGACCCCCGGCAACCTTCTCAACATCCTGCGGCAGGCGGCGCCCATCCTCGTGGTCGCCGTGGCGATGACCTTCGTGATCATCACCGCCGGCATCGACCTGAGCGTCGGTTCGCAGGTGGCGCTGATCAACGCCTCGGCCGCCTTGATCCTGGCGGCGGGCGTGCCCTGGCCGCTGGTGGTCGCGGGAATGCTCCTGCTGGGCGCGGCGATCGGGCTGACGCAGGGCTGGTTCGTGGCCTATCAGGGCATCCCGGCCTTTATCGTGACGCTGGCCGGCCTGTCGATCCTGCGGGGCGCGGCCCTCTACATGACGCAGGGCTATTCCATCCCGATCCGGGACGCGCCGGGCTTCTTCTGGCTGGGACGCGGCACGATCCTCGATATTCCCGTGCCCGCGCTGATCGCGCTCGGCGTGGCGGGCGTGGGCGCGCTGGTCCTGAGCCGGCAGATCTACGGCCGGCGGGTGGTGGCGGTCGGCTCGAACCCCGAGGCCGCGCGCCGCGTGGGCATGCCCGCGAAGTGGACCATCGCCTCGGTCTACATGCTGACGGGAATCGCCTCCGCGGCGGCGGGACTGCTGATCGCCGCGCGGCTGGGCTCGGGCTCGTCGAACGCCGCGGTCGGGTTCGAGCTTCAGGTGATCGCCGCCGTGGTGCTTGGCGGCACCTCGCTGTTCGGCGGGCGCGGCTCGCTGCTGGGCACCGTGCTGGGCACGCTGACCATCGCGGTGATCGGCAACGGGCTCATCCTGATGCACATCTCGCCGTTCTTCACGGAGATCGTCACCGGCACGATCATCCTGGTGGCGATCTGGCTGAATACGCGGATCTTCACCGCCAACTTCTCGTTCCGACGAAAGACCTGACATGACCCAGTCCATCTCCGCCACGGGTGGCGACGCCATCCAGGCCATCTTCGGCCGGCCCAAGGCCCTGATCGGCATGATCCACTGCCCGCCCTTCCCGGGCAGCCCGCGCTATCGCGGCGAGTCCATGGAGGCGATCTACGAGACCTGCCTGCGCGACGCCGAGGCACTGGTGTCGAACGGCATGCACGGCCTCATGGTCGAGAACCACGGCGACATCCCTTTCTCCAAGCCCGAGGATATCGGGCCGGAGACCACGGGCTTCCTGGCGGTGGTCGCGGACCGCCTCCGGCGTCGCTTCGACGTGCCGCTTGGCGTCAACGTTCTGGCCAACGCGCCGATCCCGGCCTTCGCCGTGGCGCGGGCGGCCGATGCGGCCTTCATCCGCGTCAACCAGTGGGCCAATGCCTACGTCGCCAATGAGGGTTTCATGGAGGGCCGCGCCGCCGAGGCGATGCGCTACCGCAGCCTGCTGCGCGCGGAGGGCATTCGCGTCTTCGCCGACGCCCACGTCAAGCACGGCAGCCATGCGATCACCGCCGACCGGACGGTGGGCGAGCTCACGCGCGACCTGGAGTTCTTCGACGCCGACGCCGTGATCGCCACCGGCCAGCGCACCGGCGATTCCGCCACGACCGACGAGATCGAGGCCGTGGCCGCCGCCACGGCCCTGCCGGTGCTGGTCGGCTCCGGCGTCACGCCCGAAAACGTGGCGGCGATCCTCGGGCCGGCGGACGCGGTCATCGTGGCCTCGTCGCTGAAGGAGGGCGGCGTCTGGTGGAACCCGGTCGATCCGGACCGCGTCCGCGCCTTCGTCGAGGCCGCCCGGCCCGCCACGGGCGATTGAGGTGGCGCTGTCCGACCGCATTCTCGAACGCTGCGCGCCGGAGCTGGAGGCCATGCTCTCGCATCGCTTCGTCACGCAGATCGAGGCCGACGCCCTGCCCCGTGACGTGTTCGACCGCTACCTTGTCTACGAGGGGGCGTTCGTCGACACGGCCATAGCCATCTTTGCCTTCGCCGTGGCGCGCGCTCCGGACATCGCGACGCGCCGGCACCTGATCGGCGTGCTGGCCGCGCTGGCCGACGAGCAGGTGCCCTATTTCGAGACCCGCCTTGCCGCGCGCGGCCTGTCGGCCGACGCCGCTTTGCCGCCGCAGGCGGCCGCCTTCCGCGACGGGATGCTACGGTTGGCCGAGGAGGGCAGCTTTCTCGAGATCGTCACCGCCATGTTCGCGGCCGAATGGATGTACTGGAACTGGTGCGTCCGCGCGGCCGGGGCGCCGATTGCCGATCCCGACCTGCGGGCCTGGGTCGCGCTTCACGCCGAGGAGACCTTCGCCGCCCAGGCCCGCTGGCTGAAGGACGCCGTGGACCGCTATGGGCGCGAGGCCGACCTCGACCGTCTGACGGACATCTTCGCCCGCGTGACCGAGCTGGAGATCGCTTTCCACCACGCCCCCTACGAGGAACCCGCATGAGCCACGCCCTCGCACCCGACGTGATGACCGTGCTCGGCCCCGTGCCGCTGGAGGCGCTCGGGCCGACGCTGATGCACGAGCATATCCTCAACGACGTCACCTGCTGGTGGCGCGGCACCGACCCCCGCTTCGCCTCGCCCATCCGCGACCGGGCCGTGACGCCCGACATGCTGTGGATGCTGCGCGCGGATCCCTTCGCCTGCCGGGACAACTGCGCCCTGACCGACGAGGGCGCGGCGGTCGAGGAGCTTGGCCTGTTCGCCGCCGGGGGCGGGCGCACCGTGGTCGATCCGACCTGCCGCGGCATCGGGCGCGACCCGGAAGCGCTGGCGCGCATCGCGCGATCCACCGGGCTGAACATCGTGATGGGCGCGGGCTATTACCTCCACTCCTCGCATCCGCCGCATCTCGACAGCATGTCCGAGGAGGACATCGCCGCGGAAATCGTCGCCGAGGCCGAGACCGGCGTGGGCGAAACGGGCATCCGCATCGGCCTCGTCGGCGAGATCGGGGTGTCGGCGCAGTTCACCGACGTCGAGCGCCGATCGCTCCGCGGCGCCGCGCGGGCGGCCGCCCGGACCGGCCTGCCGCTGATGGTCCACCTGCCAGGTTGGGAACGGCTCGCCCACGAGGTGCTCGACGAGGTCGAGAGCCGGGGCCAGCCCGCGAACCGGACCATCCTGTGCCATATGAACCCGAGCTTCGACGACCCCGACTACCTGCGCGCGCTGGCCCGTCGGGGCGCGTTCCTCGAATACGACATGATGGGAATGGACTTCTGGTACGACGACCAGCAGGTGCAGTGCCCCTCGGACGAGCAGACCTGCGCGGCCATCGCCGATTTGTTCGCAGGCGGGTTCGGCGAGGGGATCCTGCTGTCGCAGGACGTGTTCCTGAAGATGATGCTGACGCGGCACGGCGGGAACGGTTACGCCCACGTCTCTCGTCACGTGCTGCCCCGGCTCGCGCGGAACGGCCTGTCGGACACGGAGCTACGGATGCTGATGGTCGACAACCCCCGCCGCGCCCTGGCGCGAAAGGTGGTTGCCTAGGGTCGCCGGCCCGAATGGGCGGGCGGGGCCGGGCCCGCCCTGCCCCGCTCAGGTCCGGGCGAGCCAGCGCAGCATGTTCAGCCAGATCGTGCGGTAGCCGCCCCAGGCCAGGAACTCGGGCGGCAGCCAGTGCGGCGCCATATCCGAGGCCCAGGCGATGGAGCGGCCCTTGCCGTACTCGCCGGTCACCAGCAGGGGGTGACCGCCCTCCGCCTCGGGCAGGCGGACCAGAACCTCGGCGCCGTCGCGGGCCACGATCTCGTTGGCCCCGAGGATGAACGGCCAGTCGCCCGGCACCCCCTCCAGGATCGGATGGGCGGCGTCGCCGGCGATTTCGGGGACGATGCCCTCGGGTGCCTCGATCCGGTCGTCGTAGGGCAGGCAGGTCACGGGCAGCGCATCCTCGACCGGGGTGCGGTGCCAGCGTCCGCTGCCGTCGATGCCCTGGAAGGTCAGGTATCCGCCGACCATCATCAGCCCGCCGCCGTCATGAGTCCAGTCGCGCAGGAGCTTCAGGCGGTTCGGCCGACGCTCGCTGCGCAGGAAGACATCCGGCGGCAGCAGCAGCGAGTTCGCCCCGATGTCGGAGATCAGGATCACGTCCCACCGGTCGAGCCCCGCCCGGTCGAAGGGCAGGTCGGTGACCGCCTCGTGGGAGGGCATGTAGGTGACGTCGAACTCCTCCCCCCGCACGGCATCGAGGAACGGCTCGGCGCCGGTGTGATAATGCGCGCTCGAGAAATTGTCGAAGCCCTTGAAGTGAGTCTCGCTGGTGATCCAGCTCTCGCCGACCAGCAGCACATTCTTGGTCATGGTCGCGTCTTCCTCGCTCGTTGTGGGAAAAGACCCCGGGCGCCGGCGGCCCCCGGGGCGTATCGTGCGGTTGCGGGCGCAGGGCCCGCGGCCGGCGTCACTCCATCGTGGCGAATTGCAGCCGGAACGCGCCGTCGGGCCATTGCGTCCAGTCCAGGTCTGCCACCGACGCCTGCAGCTTCTCCGGGAACACGAGGAACAGCAGCGGCGCCTCGTCGGCGATGATGCGCTGTGCCTGCGCGTAGAGCTCGGCGCGCGCGGTCTGATCGGTCTCGGTCCGGGCGTCCTTGAGCAGGCGGTCGACCTCCTCGTTTTTCCAGCCGGGGAAGTTGTTGGGGCCGTCGATGGTGAAGTAGTTGTACATGTTGCCGTCGGGATCGGACCGGCCGGACCACGGCGACATGGTGAGATCCGAGGTCCGCTCCCGCAGCACCGTGATCAGGCTGGTCGAGTCGATCTGGTTGATCGACACGTCGAACCCCGCCTCGTTCGCCTGCGACTGCAGGATCTGGGCGATCCGGACATAGATCGGTGAATTGGTGACGGTGATCTCGATGCTCACGGGCGCGTCGATGCCAGCCTCCTCGAGTAGCGCCCTGGCTCCCTCCGGGTCGGCGCGCGGCGCTTCCAGGCTGTCGTCGTAGGCCCAGCCGATCGACGGCGGGATCGCGCCCGCGGCGGGGGAAGCGGCCCCGAAATAGGCGGCCTGCATGACGACCTGCGGATCGACCGCCATCGAGAAGGCGCGCCGGACCTGCGGATCGTCGAACGGCGCGGCCGTCGTGTTGAAGGAAAAGGCGTTGAAGCCGAGACCGGGGCTTTTCTTCAGTTTCAGCGAGGCGTCGCCCTCGACCTGCGGCACCAGTTGCGGCGCCACCTCGTCGATCAGCTCCACCGTGCCCGATCGCAGGTTGTTGATGCGCACGGTCTCGTCGGGAATGGGGCGGAAGACCACCCGGTCGATCGCGGGCGCGCCGCGCCAGTACGCATCGAACGCCTCGAGTTCCAGTTCGGAGTTCTTGGTCCAGTCGACGACCTTGTAGGGACCGGCCCCGACGGCCCGGGTCGCGAAATCCGCGCCGAGCTCTTCGACCGCGGTGGGCGAGACCATCATGCCCGCCCGGTTGGCCAGCACCTGCAGGAAGGGGGCGTAAGGATCGGCGAGTTTCAGCGTCACCTCCAGCGGGCCCGTCACCTCCACGCTCTCGAGCGGACCGAGTTCGCTCGCGCGCGGCGAGCCCGTTTCGGGGTCCATGTAACGATCGAAATTCGCCTTCACCGCCTCCGCGTCGAGTGCCGTGCCGTCGTGAAATGTCAGCCCCTCCCGAAGGGTGAGCACGTAGGTCGTCTCGTCGGGCATCTCGTAGGAGGCAAGGCCCGGCTCGATCTCGAGGTCCGGCGTCGTGTGCAGCAGCGGCTCGAAGATGTTGTACTGCACCGCCAGCTCGAAGAACGAGGCCATGAGCGCCGGGTCCAGCGTCACCGGGTCCGACACGATCGCCACGTCGAGGGCCGCGTCATCCTGCGCGAGCGCCGGTGTGAACGCGGTGGCCCCGCCGGCGATCGCGATCGCGGCGAGAATGGTTCTTCTCTTCATCTGTCTTGCTCCCTGTCGGTTGGTCGTTTCAGGCTGTTCGGGGGTCGAAGGCGTCGCGCAGGGCATCGCCGAGCACGTTGAACCCCAGGACCGTGAGGAAGATCGCTAGCCCCGAGAACCATGCCATCCAGGGCGCAAGCTCGAGGAAGCCGATCGCGTCACGCAACATGTTGCCCCAGGTCGCGGTCGGCGGTTGAGCCCCGAGTCCCAGGAAGGAAAGGTAGGACTCGGTGATGATCGCCGCCGCGAAGAGCAGCGACCCCTGCACCATCAGCGGCGCGGCGATGTTGGGCAGGATGGTACGGAAGAGGATGTTGCCGGCCCCGAAGCCCAGGGCGCGGCGTGCCTCCACGAAATCCAGCGAGCAGACCACCATCGTCTGGGCCCGGGCGATGCGGGCGAAGACCGGCAGGTTGACGACCGCGATGGCCAGGATCGCGTTGCCGAGGCTGGGCCCCAGCACGGCGGCGATCGCCAGGGCGAGCAGCACGCTCGGAAAGGCGAAGATCACGTCCATCAGACGCATGAGGATCGTATCGGTCCAGCCCGACGCGTAGCCCGCGAAGCTGCCGATCAGTGCGCCCGCGACCAGCGAGGCCAGGACGCTGACCAGCCCGACCGAGAGCGAGACGCGCGCGCCGTACAGGACGCGCGTCAGGATGTCCCGGCCCAGCTCGTCGGTTCCGAACGGATGCGCGAGGCCGGGGCCTTGCAGCACGGCGAGGAAGTCGGTCTCGTTCGGGCCGTAGGGGGTGAGCACCGGCGCGAGGATCGCGGCCAGGATCGCAAGAAGGACCAGCCCGCCGCCAAGCAGCGCGCGGGGACTGACGAGCAGCGGCGGGAGCCGGGCGGCGGCGGGGGATGCGGCCGCCGCGCTCACGACAGGCGCATCCGCGGATCGACGATCGTATAAAGGATGTCGGTCGCGAGATTGATCAGCACGAACAGCCCGGCCGTCAGCAGCACCGCCCCTTGCACCACCGGGTAGTCGCGCGCGAAGATCGCATCCACCGTCAGCTTGCCGATCCCGGGCCAGGAAAAGATCGTCTCGGTGATGACGACGCCGCCCAGCACCTGTCCGAACTGGATGCCGATCAGGGTAATGATCGGGATCTGCGCGTTGCGGTAGGCGTGCTTCCAGATCACCTTGCGGCGCGGAAGCCCCTTGGCCCGCGCGGTGCGCACGTAATCGGCCTCCAGCACTTCGAGCATGGTGGCGCGCGTCATCCGCATGATCGCCGCCGCCAGCGCGGTGCCCAGCGTGATCGCCGGCAGGATCAGGTGCAGCAGGAAACGGCCGAAATCTTCGCTCGGCGCGACGTAGCCCGAGGCGGGCAGGATCGGGAGATGGATCGAGAACAGCAGGATCAGCAGCACGCCGATCCAGAAGCTGGGCATCGACAGCCCGAACAGCGACAGCAGCGACGCGAGCATGTCGGCGCCCGTGTCGCGCCGCGTGGCCGCGATCACGCCGGTGGGGATGGCGATGGCGAGCGAAACGACCGTCGCGGCGAGCGCGAGCCACAGGGTCGGCAGCAGCGCGTCCATGAGCAGCGGAAGCACCTCGCGCCCGCTCTGCACCGAGCGCCCCAGATCCCCGGTCAGCAGGCTGCCCATCCAGGCAAGGTACTGGACCGCCCAGGGATCGTCGAGCTTGTAGCGTTCCCGCAGGGCGGCGATCGCCTCGGGCGTTGCCTCCATCCCCAGAAGCGCCACGACCGGGTCCCCGGGGATGAGCCGGACCAGCAGGAACACCACGACCGACACCCCGATCAGGATGGGAAGCAGGCTCGTGATCCGGCCCAGTAGCTGGCGCGCCACTTCGTCCTCCTGTCGGGTCGTACCCGAACAAAACTGGTTTACTAAACGGGTTCAATAGCGATTGAACCGTTTCAACAACCAAACTATGCCTTAACCATGGAAGGTGTTGTCAACGGTGAACTTGCCGATGAAGACAAATGAACCGTCGGGCGCGGCCGGGTCGGCGAAGCCTCCCGAACCCCCGGCGGGGGCACGGGACGTTCTGACGATCCGCGGCCTGTCGGTCGCCTTCGGAGGCGTTCCGATCCTCGACGGGCTCGACCTTACCGTCCGGGCCGGGGAGTTGGTCTGCGTCGTTGGCGAAAGCGGCTCCGGCAAGAGCCTCACCGCCTTGGCGACAATGGGCCTGACGCCCGGAACCGCCGAAATCTCCGCCGATCGCTTCGACTTCGCGGGCCGGGATCTGTTGTCGCTTCCTGAGCGTCAGCGCGAGGCGCTGCGCGGCGACGAGATGGCGATGATCTTTCAGGAGCCGATGACCTCGCTCAACCCGGTCCTGACCGCCGGCGAGCAGATCATGGAGCCGTTGCGCCAGCATCGCCGCATGAGCGCGTCCGAGGCCCGCGAGGCCGCGCTGGCCATGCTGCGGCGCGTGCAGGTCCCCGCGCCCGAGGCGCGGTTCGCGCAATATCCCCACCAGCTTTCGGGAGGGCTGCGTCAACGCGTGATGATCGCGATGGCGCTGGTCTGCCGCCCGCGCCTGCTGATCGCGGACGAGCCGACGACGGCGCTCGACGTGACGATCCAGAACCAGATCCTCCGCCTCGTGGACGAGTTGCGCCACGAGATGGAGACTTCGGTGCTGTTCATCACCCACGATCTTGCCGTGGTGTCCGAGATTGCCGACCGGATCGCCGTGATCTACGCCGGCCGCATCGTCGAGGAAGGCACCCGGGACGCGATCTTCGAGGATCCGCAGCATCCCTACACGCTCGCGCTGTTCGCGGCGTTGCCGCGCTCCGGGGACAAGGGTCGAGATCTCGCCGCGATCCGCGGACAGGTCCCCGCGCCCGGCAGCATGCCCGAGGGGTGCCGTTTCGCGCCGCGCTGCCCCTTCGCGGTCGATAAGTGCCGCGCCGAACGGCCGCCCCTGGACCGGGTCGGCGATGACGGGCACCGCGCCGCCTGCTGGCGCGCGCCGCTCGAGGAGACGGTCGCATGAAGACGACCCCGACCCTCGAGGTCCGGAACCTTTGCAAGACCTTTGCCGGCAAGGCGGGACTGCTGCGGTCGGGCCGGCGGGCCCGCGTCGTCACCGATGTCAGTTTCCGGATCGGACAGGGCGAGATCTTCGGACTGGTCGGCGAGAGCGGGTCGGGCAAGTCGACCATCGGCCGAACGATCCTGCGGTTGCTCGAACCCGATTCCGGAGAGATCCTGTTCGGCGGCCGGGACATCACCGGCCTTTCCGCGGCGGACCTGCGCAAGCTGCGCCGGCACATGCAGATCATCTTCCAGGACCCGTTCAGCTCGCTCGATCCGCGCGTCCGCGTGGGCGAGGTTCTGGCCGAGCCGATCCGCCTGCACCGGCTGCGCGAGGGCCATGCCGTCGAGGCCCGCGTGGACGAACTGCTCCGGATCGTGGGTCTCGCCCCGCACCACAAGGGGCGCTATCCGCATGAGTTCTCGGGCGGCCAGCGTCAGCGCATCGCGATCGCCCGCGCCCTGGCCGTGGAGCCCGCGCTGATCGTCTGCGACGAGGCGGTCTCGGCGCTCGACGTGTCGATCCAGGCGCAGGTGCTCAACCTGCTCGCCCGGCTGCGCGCCGAGCTTGGCGTCTCCTACCTGTTCATCTCCCACGACATGTCGGTGGTGCGCCACATCTCCGACCGGGTGGGCGTGCTCTATGCCGGCCGTCTCGTCGAGACGGGATCGGTCGAGGCGGTGTTCGAGCGCCCGTCCCATCCCTACACGCGGATGCTGCTCGCGGCGACACCCAGCCTCGGCGGCCGTCGCGGGTCCGGGAGCGGGCCGGACATCGAAGGGAGCCCGCCCGGCCCCTTCGAGCCCATCCCCGGCTGCGCCTTCGCCTCGCGCTGCCCCCACGCGACCGAGACCTGCCTCGCCGCCTCGCCGCCGCTCGACACGTTCCGGGAGGGGGATCACATGGCGGCCTGCTGGCATGCCGAAACGCTGCCTCCTTTCCAGGCAGAGGGCGAGGCCGTCATGTCGGACGCGTTCGAGCGACGGATGGCGCTTCTGCGGAGGGCGCGGGCGGGAGCCGAGACGTGAGCGGTGGCTCGGCTCGGACCGGATCGAGGCCGCGACGGCCAACCACGACCTCGCGCTGAGCGCCCCCTCTTTCGTTCGGAAGGACTGAGAAGATATTCCGACGAGCGGTCCGCCACCCTGGTGCAGGATGCGATGGTCGCGATCTCGCGCCTACTCGTTTGGGCCACCGTGCCCGGGATCGTGGCTGAAGGCCGTGACGTGGTGGATGATGCCGTTCGATATACGGTCGAGTTGTTGATGACGGAGATAGGCGGAGGCTGCCCCGCGCTCCGACCGCCCTGTCCAAGCGCCGAACGGATCGGGCCATGGCGTCGCGAGGGCCACGATCCAGCCGTCCAAGGCGTCGGACCCGGCGGTGCGATGCTCGAGGCGAGGCCGGTTCGCTTGTCACGAGCGATCGTATCGAGGTCGATTTCGGATTCGTCTCAGAACATCCTTTCAGATTCGCGGGATGACGAAATCGGGCACAATGTTCGCGCGGCGTATGACCTCTTCCACGTCAAGACCGACAAGCGCACCGTGGCCCGTCACCAGGGTTGTCGCGAAACCCATCTGACGGCCACCGAGGATGTCGGTGTGGAGCGTATCGCCCACCATGAGCACACGTTCCGGCGCAGGAGGCGTCGCAAGGCGGCCGAGCAGGAGATCGTATATGCCGGCGAAAGGCTTGCCGAAGAAGATCGGCACGACTTCGGCCGCATCCGCGATGCGATGGGCGAAGGAGCCCGGCTCGGTCGACAGGCCGGTCTCCCGCGGCGCCACGAGGTCTGGGTTGCCGACAAGGACCGGTCTCGGGTCGCGCCGCAACGACGCTTCGAGCAGGTCCTGCCGATGCTCGGTCCAGCCGTCCGAGCCGATCAGCAGGAAGCCCTCGGCCTCCGCATAAGGCCCGCATTCGTCGCCCAAGAAGGCTATGTCCAGCCCGTCCAGCTCCTCGGTGCCGTTCGCATCATTCAGCATCGCACCCCATCGGCGGGGGGGCATGTCCGCAAGGTGTGAAAGCAGCGTTTCCCGGCTGGTGACGACTTCCTCCGGCGTGAAGTCGAACCCCAGCCGCTCGTATCGTGACATCATCCGCCGCTTCGGGTAGGCGGCGGAGTTCGACACCACCGCAACCGACTTCCCCGCCGCGCGCAGGTCCGCGATCCGCTCGGCCGCCCCCTCGATCGCGGTCTCTCCGACGTTCAGCACGCCATAAGCGTCGAACAGGATCAGGTCGAACGGAGCAGCTATCTCGTCGAGCGTCGCCGCCGTCCTCCAGTCCGTTCCGAATTCGACCGACGGCAGGCGGTGCCGCACGCGGAGATACGCCTCGAACGCGGCGCGGGCCTCGACGGCACGAGTGTCGGTCAAAGGATGCGGCGACGAAGAAAGGCCGAGACGATTTCGCCGAGCACGACAAGCGCGAGGATCGAAAGCAGCACCGTCGCCGCCTCGGGCCAGTTGAAGGTGTCGATCGCGCCCTGGAGGATGATCCCGATGCCCCCGGCGCCGACGAGGCCGAGGACCGTCGACTCGCGAAGGTTGATGTCCCAGCGTAGGATCGAGACCGCCCAGAATGTCGGCATCACCTGCGGCACGATGGCATAGACGATGATCTTGAAGCGGGACGCCCCGGTGGCCTCGAGCGCCTCGACCGGCCTCGTGTCGATCTCCTCGATGGCCTCGCCCAGAAGCTTTCCGACGAAACCGATCGACCGGAACATGATCGCCACGATCCCCGCCACGATGCCGGGCCCGAAGATGGCGACGAACAGAAGCGCCCAGATGATCGTGTTCACCGACCGCGAGGTAACGAGGATCAGCCGCCCGAGCCAGAGCGTCGCCCGGTTCGGCGTGGTGTTCTGCGCGGCGATGTAGGCCACCGGCAGGGACATGACGACCGCCAGCGCGGTGGCGAAGGTGGCGATGTTCACCGTTTCCAGCAATACGCGAAGGATGGTTCCGAGGTTCGTCGGATCCGGTGGATACATCCGCCCGAAAAGGTCGCCCATCTGACCGGGCGCGCCCCAGACCCACGGCCAGATGATCTCGATCGAGCCGAGGGCCCAGAGTATCGCCAGCGCGGACAGGGCGAAGATCGCGAAGCGCCGGGCCTTCTGTTTCGGCGTGTGCCGGGACCAGTCCTCCCGGCCGAACTGTTCGGCGATGCTGCTCATGCCAGACGCTTCCGTATCTGCCCGCTGACCCCTTCCGAGATCAGGATCACGCCGACGATGACGATGGTGATGGCGAGGGCGAAGTCGTAGTCGTAACGCCCGAAGGCATTGGCGAGCGTGGCCCCGATGCCACCGGCGCCCACGATCCCCACCACCGCCGAAGCGCGCAGGTTCGAGTCGAGCTGGTAGATCGTCAAGCCGATCTGGCGCGGCATTATCTGCGGAAATATGGCGTAGATCAGCGTCGAGGCGTAAGGCGCGCCCGCGGCCCGCATCGCCTCGACCTGCCCGAAGTCGATCTCCTCGATCCGCTCGGCCAGCATCTTGGCGACGAACCCGACGGAGTAGACCACCAGCGTCAGCACGCCCGCGAAGGGCCCGAACCCGACGGCCTTCACGAAGATGATGGCCACGATCACCGGGTGAAAGCTGCGCGCGACGATGATGATCGCCCGTCCGAGGTAGAAGACCGGCAGCGGCGCGATGTTGCGTGCCGACATGAAGGCGATGGGGATCGACAGCGCGACGCCCCCCGCGGTGGCGAGGATCGCGATCTTCAGGCTTTCGAGGAATCCGTCGATCAGGAGCCCGCTGCGCTCGTAGCTCGGCGGAAAGGCCCCGCCGAAGATGCGTCCCGCCCGCTCGATCCCCTGCGCGGCGCGCGTCCAGTCGATGGGCATCGTCGCGACGACCCAGGCGAAGTAGGCCAGCACGCCGAGGTAGACGGCCCATCGCACGACGGGGTTCGCGATGAAGGGCGGCCGCCGCCACGTGTCGGGTCGGGAGGTCATGACGCTTCCCGCAATTCGGCGCCGCGGTCGACATGGGGACTGCCGGAATAAATTCGGTCCATCGCCTCCTGGTCCAGCGCGGCAGGCAGGTCGTCGAAGATGATCCGGCCGTAGCGCATGCCGACGATCCGGTCGGTGTATTCCTTGGCTTCGGTCACGTTGTGGATGTTGATCAGGACCGGCAGCTTCAGCTCGCTCGCGAGGTCCCGCAGAAGACCCATGATCTGCTCGGACGTCTTGGGGTCGAGCGAGGCCGTGGGCTCGTCGGCGAGCAGGATCTCGGGCTCCTGCATCAGCGCGCGCACGACGCCGACCCTTTGGCGTTCGCCACCGGACAGCTGGTCGGCCCGGGTGTTGGCGTATTGTGCGATGCCGACACGCTCCATCAGCTCGTAGGCGCGGCGGATGTCCTTCTTGGGGTAGCGCCGCATCACCGCCGCCCACAACGAAATGTATCCGAGCCGCCCGGACTGGACGTTCTCCATCACCGTCAGGCGGTCAACGAGGTTGAAGCCCTGGAAGACCATGCCGATCTTGCGCCGCGCCGCGCGCAGCTCGCGGCCGCGCAGCTTCGTCAGCTCGGTTCCGTTCAGCACGATGCTGCCCGAGGTGGGTTCGACGAGCCGGTTGATGCAGCGGAGCAGCGTCGACTTGCCCGCCCCGGACGAGCCGATGATCGACACGACGCTCTCGCCCTCGATCGTCAGGTCGAGGTCTTTCAGGACCGGGTCGCCGCCGCCGTAGCGCTTGACCAGGTCGGTGATCTTCAACATGCGGGCTCTCCCTGCCGGGGCCGGCGGCGATGCGCCGGCCCCTGTCGCTGCGACGTCACTCGGCCGCGAGGCCTTCGGGCGTGTACTGCACTCCGTTCGCCCGCTGAATCTGACGGATGACCCTCCACTGATCCTGATAGGTGACCGGGATGAACTTGCTGACGCCGGTGAATTCCTCGCCGAGCGCGGTCCCCTCGAAGTCGAAGCTGAAGAACGCCTCCTCGATCTTCTCCTTCAACTCGGGCGCGAGGTCGTGCGCGTAGGCGTAGGAAGTCGTCGGGAACGGCTCGCTTTCCCAGACGATGCGGACCTCCTCGGGATCGTAGAGGCCCCGCTCGGCCATCCGGTCGACCACCTCGGACGCCACCGGCGCCGCGTCGTAGTCCCCCGCGACGACGCCCAGCATCGACTGGTCGTGGCTGCCGGAATAGACGACCTCGTAATCCTCGTCCGGAACCACGCCGAGATCGGGGAACAGCGCGCGCGGCGCCTGATTGCCCGAGTTCGACGTGGGGGAGGTATGCGCCACCCGCTTGCCGGCGAGGTCCGGCATCTCCTGGATGTCGCTGTCGGCCTGCGTGTAGACCTGCAGCGTATAGCCGAACTGTCCGTCGTCGGCGCCCATGATCGCGAACGGCACCGCCCCCGCGAGGTTCACCGCGAAGGGCGTCGGACCGGTCGAGAAGCCGGCGATGTGCAGGCGGCCCGAACGCATCGCCTCGACTTCGGCCGAGTTCGACTGCACCGCGAAGAACTGTACGTCCTTGCCGGTGACCTCCTCGAGGTGATCGATGAAGGGGGTCCAGATGTCCTCGTAGATCGCCGGATCCTCGACCGGCGTGTAAGCGAAGACCAGCGTGTCCGGATTCTGCAACGCTCCGTCGTCCTCGGGGGCGTCCGCGACGAGGTCGCCGTCCGCATCCGTGTACTGGCTGTCGAGCTGCGCCGTTTCTTCCTGCGCGAGCGCCGTGCTTGCGGAAAGCACCGCGGCCGCGACAAAGGCGATACCGCTTGTCGTCTGCCTGAGATTGATCATGTCGTCCTCCCTACGAACCGCATCTTGAGTGCGAGGCCCGGTGTTCCGGGTCCGGCCCCGGACAAAAACATCGGTTTTTCGCGATTTGCAACAAATTCATCGCGGAATCCGCGAAAGCAGCGCGTGCGACGAGCGGGTCGCGGGGGTGGCGCGGTGTGGGCGGGGCGTCCGGCCCGCGCCGCCCGAAAAAGCCGGGGGCGCCGAGAGCGAATCCTTCGTCAGCCCGGATTGCGGCCGCATGCCCGCCGGGTCCACGACGATGCAGTTCGCCCGCCGCCTCACCGCCCCGCGATCTGCAATCCGTCGAGGCCCAGCGTGATACGCACAGGGCCGAGGCCGATGTCCGGCACCGGCGCATCCCCGGCCCCGCGCAGCCCTCGCATCAGCGCGATGGCGGCGGGCGAAGTGCCGGGGAGGAAATGGTTGCCGTTGCCGCCCCGGAGGCCGGTCAGGTCGATGACGTAGAGGCCGAGGTCGCCGAGCCGCTCGAGGTCGGCCACGCTTCCCAGGCGCGTGCCGCCGCGGGCGAGGCGCGACGACAGGCCGAGCAGGCGGTCGTTGCGCGCGACGGCGACGGCGAACGGCTGCGGCAGGGGCGAAAGGATCGCCGCCTGTGCGAGGAACAGGTCGAGGTCGATGTCGGGCGAGATCAGGGCCACGCCGGCAAGGCGGTCGAGCATGGCGCGCCGCCCCATGAGCGCGATCTGCCGCAGGGCTTCCATGACGAGGAACCAGCCCATGGAATGCCCCGCGACGGTCAGCCGGGTCCGGCCGTCGGCCAGAAGGCGCAATATGAGGTCGGCCAGCGCGTCGCGGGCGACGAGCGCGCTGTCGCGATCGTAGGCGTAGCCGAGCGGATGGCCGGCCGAGGCCCAGGCGAAGTGAATCTGCGGCCCTTCGAGGCCATAATCCCAGGCGATCTGCGCGTGGCGATAGACCCCTTCGGCGAAGGTGTTGTTGTAGCCGTGCACGAACAGCACGGCCTCGGCGTCGCCCCCGGCCCGGGCGTGCGTCGCGGCGGCGCGGACGATGGCATCGGCCCCGTCCAGCATTTGCGCGCCGATGAGCGCGAAGTGCCGGGCCGGGTCGGGCATGGGGCCCGGCGGCCATTCGATGGCGCCGACCCG
This sequence comes from uncultured Jannaschia sp., assembly GCF_947494025.1. Taxonomy (GTDB): domain Bacteria; phylum Pseudomonadota; class Alphaproteobacteria; order Rhodobacterales; family Rhodobacteraceae; genus Jannaschia. The sequence goes on along the minus strand of NZ_CANLTQ010000008.1, from coordinate 79,967 downwards.
GTGGCCGGGCGGGATTGACACGACGAGCCGGGCCGCGTCGAGCGTTTTGGCTCTGTCCGGGCCGTAGGCCAGCGGAACGGGGTCGGCGCTGCGGGTCGTCGCGACAAGAAGCGTCTGCGTCCGGCCGTCGTTCGCGGGGCGCGCGGCGACGCCGAGCCGGCCACGCGCGCCGCAGCCGGCAAGACCGGCGCCGGCCAGAAGCGCGATCGTCGCCCGGCGCGTATGCATCCGCCTCTCCTTCCTCCACCGCGATGCGGCCCTGAAACCGGCGAGGATCCATCGCCTTGACGGCTCGCCCGCCCTTCCTCTACATACCGACCACCGGTTGGTAAAGGACACGCGGATGCGGAAGGTTGGAACAGTCGAGCACGGATCCGACACATCCCGTCGCCAGCGCATGGCGCCCGAAGCCCGTCGCGCGGCGATCCTCGACGCGGCGCAGACGCTGTTCTTCGCACGGGGTTGGGATGCGGTAACGATCGCCGATGTGATCGAGAGCGCCGGCATCTCCAAGGGCGGCTTCTACCACCACTTCGCCGCCAAGGAGGATCTGCTCGACGGCGTCGTGGATCGGTTCACGCGCGAGGCCGTGGCTTCGGCGGAGGCGGCACGGGCGACATCCTCGGGCGACGCGCTCGTGCGGCTGAACGCCTTTCTCGCCGGCGCGATCCGGTGGAAGGCCAAGCAGGTACCGACGACCCGCTTCGTCCTCGACGCGCTGCGGCGGCCGGGCAACGACATGCTGTTCCACCGTATCCAGGCCGCCTCCGCCGCCGCCGTGCGGCCCGTCCTCGAGGGGATGGTGGCCGACGGGATCGCGGAAGGGCGCTTCGACGTGCCCGCGGCGGACCTCGTGGTGGAGGCGATCCTCGCGCTGTCGCAGGGCCGGCGGAACGTGGTCGAGGCGGCGATCCGCGCGACCGAGGCGGGCGACCTCGACGGCGCGACCGCGACGCTCGACGGCAGGATGGCGGCCGAGGGCGCGTTCATGGACCGGATGCTGGGGCTGCCGCCCGGCAGCGTCGCGTTGTCCAACCCCGAGGAATACCGCCGCATGCTGCGGGCCAGCGCGCGCCGCGAGGACATTCCGCGCCGGGCACGATGCCCGCAGGCAAGATAACGGATCGAAAGGAGCGACCGATGCTGACCGTGAAAGAGATCGAGACGAACGTCTGGGAGCTGACGCTGAAGGGCGTCGTGGAGAAGGGCGACATCGCGGAGATGGAGCGCGCGCTCACGCCCGCGCTGGAAGGCGACGGCCCGCTCGGCCTGATCGTGCGGGCCGAGGACTGGACCGACATCACCGCGGACGCGATGGCCGCGGACGCGCGCTTCGAGTTCGGCCTGATGACGAAGTGGGCGAAGATCGCGCGCATGGCGGTCGTGAGCGACCTGCAGGCCTTCGCCGCCATCCTCCGCGGGGCCGACGTGATCCTGCCGATGATCGAGATGCGCAGCTTCCGCGCGTCCCAGGTGGCCGAGGCCGAGGCCTTCGTGCGCGACCTGCGGTCGGACAAGGCAAAGGGCGCCGGCCGTGGCATCAGGCTGCTGTCGGACGGCGCGGACGGGGTGATCGCCTACGAGATCGACGGCACGATCACCCAGGGCGACATCGATGCGGTGATGGAACCGTTGACGGCACGGATGACAGGCGAGACCCGGATCAACCTGCTGGTGCGCTTCGTGGACTGGGAAGGGTTCGATCCGGAGATCCTGACCAAGGGCGGGCTCTGGGGAACCAAGATGAACGCGATCGGACACCTGCGCCGCTATGCGGTCGTCGGGGCACCGAAATGGATGACTGCGATGGCGGGCATGGCCGCGACGATGCTGCCCTTCGAGATGCGGACCTTCGACGCCGACGAGGATGCCGCCGCCTGGGATTGGGTGCGCGCGGCCTGATCCGATCGGCCGGGTCGCCGCCGCCGTCATCGTCGGCGACCCATCCCGCCACCGGCCATCGCCGGCTCCGACGATCCGCTCCGAAGAATCCCGAGACGCGAGCGATCGTCCTCGGGCGGGTTTTCCGAACGCCATCCAGGCCCATGGCGATCATCGCGGTCCGCACTCCGTCCGCTGCCCCCGCGCTGATGCGAACAGTTCGAGAGCGGGTGACGACGGAGGCAGGAGTTCCGACCGTAACCCCGCGCGGGTGACCCGGGTCTCCGCTCAACCGGCGCCGCACGGACAGCGCAAACCGTCCACGGCGCCGCCCGAAGGCCGGGCCTCACTCGTCGCCGGAGATCTGCCGCATCAGCGAGGCCCGATCGGCCATCTCCCAGCTCTCGACGATCTCGCCCTCCTCGATCCGGTGCACGGCCATCACGCCGAACGCGACGTCCCGGCCGGTCGCGGGGACATCCATCAGCGTGCCGACATGGCGGCCCCGGATCGTGCCCCGCACGGTGATCACGTCGTCGGCGAGATGGACATCGTCCGTCTCGAAGCGCACATCGGCCAGCGCGCTGGTGTATCGCGCGATCCTCGCGAGGAAGTCGTCGACGTTCTGGACCGGTTCGGACGCGGTGCCGCCATGCAGCACCCAGCGGTCCGAGAGCACGTTGGTCAGCATCTCCACGTCGTTCTCGCTCAGCGCCTGGTAGTAGCGGTCCACCATGTCGAGCGCGGCGGCCTCGTCCAGCAGCGGCGAGGCCAGCGCGTCGGAGAAGTGGCCCACATCGGGCTCCGCCGAGCGCAGGCGGATATAGCCCAGCACCTGGTTGTCGCGCTTCGGGTCGAGCACGAGGATCTCGCCCTCGAAGACCCGGAACTGCGTCAGCTCCTCGATATTCGTGTAATGGCTGATCATCAGGAGCGGCCCCTCGCGCTCCGGGTCGCCGTCCCATTCCGAGATGAACCGGCCGAGCGCCCCGGTGTTCTTCGCCCCCTGCAGCGACAGGAGCAGGTTCAGGTCCGCGTCGGTCCGCACCGGCAGGTCGGCGGCGGCCCCCGGGGCGACCCGGCCGATCCCTTCGAGGAGGTACTCCAGCGTCTGCTGGTTGCGGCACCACTGGCTCACGATCACCCGCGACGGCAGGACGTCGTTGGCGGCCAGAAGCGTGCCGAAGTTGCGCATGTCCTCCGCGCCCCGTTCGCTCAGCACGCGCTGGTTGGCGCAGTCCGAGGGCGCCACGTCCTTCCGGTCGAGCTTGGACCAGTCGGTCGGGCCGTGCCGCATCAGATAGACCACGTCGTCGCGCAGGAACATCTCCTCGATCTGCTGGTAGGGCTCGAAGCGAAGCACGTCGTCCACCTCGAACGTGCCCGAGGTCACCTCCACATCCATCTCGCCCACATGGTTCGAGACCTGCTCGACCGTGCCCACCATGCCGTTCGTCTCGGTCCGCGCCGCCATCGTCCCGGCCTCCTGCGCGAAGGCGGCGAAGGGGCCGGCGGTCAGGGCGACCGCGACGGCGGCCCGGATCAGGAAACGTTTCATGGTCTTACCTCGCAATGGGCCGTCGCGGCGCCGGCTCGCTCCCGATATCAGGACGGTGCCCCCCCTTTTAAATGCAACAACAGCGTTCGATCACGCAGGGGGACCACTTCACTTTTGCGGCAGGTGGTGCGGCGCGACCGCAGATCGCGCCCGTGGCGTCCCGGCCCGTCCCCGGCGCGTCAATAGGCCAGCGAGGGCAACCAGAGCGTGATGATCGGGAACGCGATCAGGATCACCAGCGTCAGCACGTCCATCGCCAGGAACCAGGAGATGCCGCGGAAGATCTCGGGCAGCGTCACGCGATTGTTGAGCGCCCCGTTGATCATGTAGACGTTGAGCCCGATCGGCGGCGTGATCAGCCCGATCTCCAGCAGCTTGATCACGATGATCCCGAACCAGACGGGGTTGATGTCCGCCTCCCCCACCAGCGGCACCAGGATCGGCAGCGTCAGGAGCAGGAGCCCGATCGAATCGATCAGCATGCCGAGGACGAGAAAGATCACCGACACCGCAAGGAGGATCCACCACGTCTCGGTCGAGACCGACAGGATCGCGTCCGCGAAGGCCCGCGGCACGCCCGACAGCGCGAGGAAGCGGGTGAAGAACAGCGAGCCGATCAGGATCAGGAAGATCGACGCCGTGGCCGTCACCGCCTGCGTCACCGCCTCGGTCAGCGCCCGGCGGGTGAGCCGACGCCGCACGAGCGCGATCAGAAGCGCCGCGAAGGCGCCGAGCGCGCCGGCCTCCGTGGGCGAGAACACGCCCGTGAAGATGCCGCCAAGCACCACGAGGATCAGCGTGGGCAGGGGCCAGACGTCGCGGAACGCCTCGCGCCGCTCCGCATCGGTCGGATTGATGGGCACGTTCCCCCCGGCCAGCGCGGGGTTCAGCTTCACCCGCACCACGATCATCGCCATGTAGATCAGCGCCGACAGCAGCCCCGGCAGGAACCCCGCCATGAAGAGCTGCCCCACCGAGACCTGCGCGTAGACCCCGTAGAGGATCAGGAGCACCGAGGGCGGGATCAGCGAGCCGAGCGTCCCCGACGCCGCGATCGTCCCGGTGGCGAGGCCCCGGTCGTAGCCGTTGTCGAGCATCTCCGGCACCGCCATCCGCGACATGGCGGAGGCCGTCGCCACGGAGGAGCCGGAGGCGGCGGCGAAGAACGCACAGGCCCCCACCGAGGTGACGGCAAGTCCGCCCGGCAGTCGCGCGAGATACAACCTGAGCGCGAGGAACAGACCGCGCGTCATGTCCGTCGAGGAGCAGACGAACCCCATCAGAAGGAACATCGGCGCGGCCGACAGCTCCCACTGGCCGACATAATCGAAGGGCGTGGCCGAGATCATGCCCCAGGCCACGCCCATGTTGAACATCACCCCGATCCCCGCGATCGAGACGAGCCCGAGGACCAGCCCGATCGGCACGCGGAGCGCGATCAGGAGAAGCGCGATCGCTACGCCCGCGACGCCGATTCCGAGATTGCTCATCGCCCGCCCCTCCCCCCGGATCCCGTCAAAGCGCCCGCCGCGTGGCCAGCGCCTTCAGCAGGTTCGCCAGCACCGCGAGGAACACCCCCGCGAAGCCCGCGGGCAGCGCCCAGCGGGCGGGCCAGATCAGGAAACGGAAGTTGCTCATCGCCTCCTCCCCCCGCGCGGTGGCCCTCATCGCGTCCCAGAACGATTGCCACGTCAGCATCCCGAAGAACACGAGCCCGAGCAGACAGGCAAACACGTAAAGCGCGAGCTGCGCCCCCCGCGGCATCATCTGCGCGAAGAGATCCACGCGGATGTTCTCGTTCCGGTACTCCACGAAGCCGAGGGCCAGGAACACCAGCGCCACCATGTAGTAGAACGACACCCATTCCAGCGTGCCGACGATCTGGCCGTTCAGGAAGTACCGCACGCCCACGTCGAGCGTGATGTGCCCCATCATCAGCACCATGACGAAGCAGGCCAGCGCGGCGCTCGCGATGTTGAGCCAGCGGACGGCTTTCAGGGCGACATCCATCTCGGGGATCCCTTGCGGCGGGTGCGGGCCCGACGGACGGGCCCGCCCGATCTCACTCGACGCCGTAGGCGGCGGGGTCAAGCTTGGAATAGATCTCCCGCATGGCGAGCTCCGTCAGCGCGTCCTCGTCCGTGGTGTCCACCTCCGCGAGCAGGTCGGTCCATTTCGTCATCGTGGCCTCGAACGCGGTGATCAGCGCGTCGCCGTCCTCGATCCCGTATTCGCTCTCCGCCCTTTCCGCCGCGGCGCGGGAGGTGCGGTCGCGGAACTCGGCCACATGCCCGGCCAGATCGGCCTCCGGCTCGTAGACGTTGCCGCCCGCCGCCTTGGTCGCTTCGAGCCCGCCCGCGACCTTCTCGTTGTAGGCGATCACCATGCGCGCCATGGACCGGGCCGAGGCCTCCATCAGGACCGCGCGCTGCTCCGGCGTGAGCCCGGCCCAGAAGTCCGGGTTGTAGCCCCATTGCGGCCCGGCCCAGTACATGCCCGTCGACAGCAGCGTCGTGTGCTCCGCCACCTCCAGCAGCGAGCGGTCCACGAGGTCGGAGGGCGAGTTCGTCGCGCAGTCGAGCGTGCCGCGCTCGAGCCCGGTATACATCTCGCTCGAGGGGACGTTGACGGGGATGCCGCCCGCCTCCTCCACCCAGACCGAAACGGCGGAGCCCGCGGTGCGGATGCGCTTGCCCCGCATCTCGTCGAGGGTGCGCACCGGCGAGGCGCACATCAGCACGTAGGCCGGCGTCGCGTAGGCGCCGAGATAGACCACGCCGAGATCCGACCATTCCTGGAGCTGCGTCTCGTTCGTCATCGAGAAGTCCGCCGCCGCGAAGATCGCCGCCACCGGGTCGGAATAGGCGAAGCCCAGCTCCTGCACCGCGTTCGCCACCGGCATCTCCGCGGGCGTGTAGACGGCGGTGGCATGGGCGACCTGCACGACGTTGTCCTGAATGCCCTGCAGCGAGGCGCGCGGCGCGAGCAGGACGGTGCCAGTATAGACCTCCGGCACGAGATCCCCGCCCGAAAGCTCCTCCACTAGTTCGGCCCATTCGATGTAGCCCGCCCCCGACATCGGCACGGCGCCGTCGTAGAAGCTGTTGGCGATGAAGTTCGTCTGCGCCCCGGCGGCCCCGGTCAGAAGGGCGGCCGTCGCGGCGGCGGTTGCAAGCGTTTTCATGGTCTTACCCCTGTTGGTCGTGATTGCGGCGCCCCGTCGCTTGCGGACGGTTCGTGCCGGAGGATCGTCGTCTCAGACGTCGCCGCGTTCGTGCGCCGACGCCAGTTCCGCCATCGAGTCGAAGCGGAAGGTCGTCTCCGCCAACTGGCCCGGATCCATCGTCGCGCCGAAGCCTTCCTTGGCATGACGGCGATGGATCCACGCATTGTCGAGCCCGTTGGCCCGCGCGCGGACATGGTCGTGGAACATGCTTTCCGCCGTGTGCAGAAGCTCGCCCTTGGCAAGGCCCATGGCGGCGATGCGCTCCAGAAGGTAGTCGAAGTTCCGCTGCGCCGGTTTGTAGCTGCCCACGTCCTCGGCGGTGAACACCCCGTCCCAGTCGATGCCGAGCCTCTCGGCGGATCCGGCGAAGCTCCGGTTGTCGACATTCGACAGCACGATCATGCGGTAATGCTGCTTGAGGTAGGCCAGAGCGTCGGCACTATCGGGAAAGGCCGGCCAGTCCGGCACGCTCGCTCCGTAGCGCGCGCATTCCTCCCAGTCGACGACGAGGGCCAGCTCCTCCGCGCAACGCCGGTAGACCGTGGCGAGCAGGTCGCGATAGCGCCGCGCAGGCGTCCAGGCCTGCGCCCCGCTTTCGTGGCGGGCATGCATTTCCAGCACCGCGTCGTCCGACATCTCCGTTTCCAGCCGGTCGGTCAGGGGACGAAGCCCCGCCAGCATCCCGCTTTCCCAGTCGATCAGCGTGCCGTAGACGTCGAAGCTCAGCGCGCTGTAATCCCGCAGGCTCACAGCGCCGTCTCCTTCTTCACGACCGCGCCGTCCTTCATGATGAACGGCATGCGGGCCCCCTGCCCCGTCAGCACGTCGAGGTCCTCGAGCGGGTTGCCCGCGACCGCGATCACGTCGGCGAAGGCGCCGGGGGCGATGGCGCCGATCCTGCCTTCCATCCGCAATACCCGCGCCGCGTCCACCGTGGCCGAGCGGATCACCGCGTCGGCGGGGATGTAGCGGCCGCGCAGCGGGAACTCGCCGGATTGCTCGGTCTGCATGCCCCCCAGCAGGTCGGAGCCGTAGCCCATCAGCACGCCCGCCCGGTGCATCTTCTCCAGCCGCTCCAGTCCCGCCTCGCGCACATCGGCGATCTTGGCCACCGATTCCGCCGGCAGGCCGAACTCCGCCCCGGAGCGTGCCAGCACGTCGTAGGTGATGTTGGTCGGCACGACCGGGATGCCCTCCCGCGCGACCCGCTCGATCGTGCTGTCCGACATCAGGTTGCCATGCTCGATGCATTCGAAACCGCAATCGAGCGCCCGTAGGATCGCCGCGTCGGAATAAAGGTGCCCCGTCGCGTAGGTGCCGAAACCCCGGGCGATCTCGACCATGGCCTTCAGCTCGTCCACGGAGAAGACGAGGTAGCCCACCGGATCCGAGGGAGAGGACACGCCGCCATCGGCCATCGCCTTGACGAATTGCGCCCCGTTCTTGAGCTCCTCGCGCACCGCGCGCTGGACCTCCGGCACGCCGTCGCAGTTGCGGCCCATCGCGCCGAGGCTCCCCGCGTACCAGCTTGCGTCGCGATTGTCGTACGGCCCCCGGTAATCGGTATGCCCGCCCGTTTGCGACAGCGCCTTGCCGCAGATCACCAGCCGCGGTCCGAGGAACGCCCCCTCCTCCACGGCGAGCTGCAGCCCCCGGTCGGCCCCGCCCAGATCGCGCACCGTGGTGAAGCCGCGCATCAGCATGCCGCGCATCAGAAGGCTCGCCCGCGCCGCGACGAGCGAGGCCGGCAGCGCCGCGTTCGACCCCAGATCGGCGGTGGTGGCGATGACGTGAACGTGGCAATCCACCAGCCCCGGCATCACCGTCAGCCCGTCGAGATCGACGACCGCGTCCGCCCCGGCGGAGACGTTCGGCCCGACCTCGCGGATCGTGTCGCCCTCGATCACGATCCCCATCGGCTCGGTCGGCTCCGGCGCCGTTCCGTCCACGATCCGCGCGTTCCTGAGCAGCGTTACCGTCATCCTGTCCCCCGTTTTCGCGCTATACGAGAGCGCCGCGCCCGGACAGTCAACCCCGCCCTCACGACCGGGATCGTCCTCATGCGAACCCGACCCGCTCGCGTCGCAACGCCGCCAGAAGGTCGAACCCTCCGGTCCCGGCCCGCCGCACGAGCGTCTGGAAGTAACGGTCCGGACAGCGCAGCCGCGGCGACCGCGGGGCCAGATAGGCCAGGGCCATTACCGCCCAGACCAGCCCCCGTGCCTGACGGGCATAGGTCCAGGCCGAATGGACCGACAGCGCATGGGCGACGTCCTCGCCGGCCTCCCGCAGATCGGCGAGGCTGGCGATCGGGCGACCCAGCATCCTCCCCACGTCCTCGATTGCGGCCTGCGCTACCGCTGCGTCAGCTTCGCTATCGGATTCTGTATCGGGTTCTGTAGCGCATCCGTTTCGGGCGGCACCGACATCCGTTTCGGGCGGCAGCGCAGGTTCCAGCGCACGCAGCTCCGCCTCCAGCCGCTCGAGTGGGACCTTGCGGCGAAGAAGACGCAGAACGTCCTCGCATCGTTCGGGTGCGGGGGCGCATTGCGCGAGCGCCGCCCGGATGCGCGCACGAAGCGCCCGGAGCCGCGTGGCCCTGTCCCGCGCGGCCTGCGCCTGGACGCTGATGGTCGAGGCCGCGGCGAAGACGGGCGCGAGATCGAAGCCGAAGGCCAAATCCGCCGCGATCCGGTAGCGCTTGCCATTGGGCGAGGATCGCCGGCGGATCAGTCCCGTTTCCACCAGCCGCGCCAGATGGCGGCGCAGCGTGCTTTCGGGCATCCCCATCAGCCGTTCCGAGAGCGTGCGGTTCGACGGGAACACCGTCAGCCGCCGCCCCTCCCCTTTCGGCAGGAATCCGAGCAACGCGCGCAATACGGCGAGCGTGCGATCCTTCAGGCCCCAATCCTCCCGCGCCGCCGCGAGATCGTCGAGAAGCCGCCAGCGCAGCTCCGCCGCATGCGGGACCGGCCGCCCCGGGGCGTTGGTTCTGTGTGTCATGATGTCTTGAAGCCGCAAAAAACCGGCCGCCGGAATCGCGGGTGCTTGACTGCGGTCAAGCGGTCCCATAGCTTCAAGGTGTCAGACTTGGAGGCCTCTCGGGACGTGCGTTTCGGGGGGCTTCTTCTTTCCGGCTATTCCTCCTTGCTCCGGTTGCTTTCTTCGTCCGTCCCGGTCTGGTCGCGCCAGTCCCGGTGCAGCTCGTCCATCCGCGCGAGGAGCCAGTCCGCGAAGGCCCGGTCTCCGTCGAGCGAGATCGTGGTGCCTCGCGTGGTTTGCCGGACGCTGCCCCATTCCGCGCGGGCGGCATCCTTTTTCGGTGCGGGGCTGCGCGTCGTGGCCAGAGCCGCCTCGAACCGCGCATCGCTGTCCGCGTCCGCCGTCCGCGCCGCCCTCACCGCCGCGAGGGCTTTGTCCTCGTGCCCCGAAACGGCCTTGGAAAAGGCCACCCAGCGGTCCCGCCCCGTCCGGGGCGCGTCGCCGATCGCGGTGATCAGTTCCGCCGGCACCCGGTCGGCCACGGTCAGCATCTTGGAGACAACCGCCTCGTGCAGGTGCAGCGCGTCCTGGATCACCTTCCGCTCGAAGCCCATGTCGCGCATCTGCCGCGCGAAGTTGGCCAGCTCGATGAAGGACAGGTTCTTGCGGGCCGTGTTCTCCTGCCCCTGCGCCACGATCAGCGAGCGGTCCGGCAGGTCGCGCACCATCGCTCGGACCGGCCGGCGCAGCGCGTGCAGCGCGGCCACGCGGCGGCGGCCGTAGACGATCTCGTAGCGGCCCTCGACATTGGGCGAATGGCGCAGGAGGACGGGCACCTGCTGGCCGTATTCCTCGATCGACCGCGTGAGCGCGTCCTGCTCCGCGTCCTCGCCCAGGCGGTCGGCGAGGCCGGCCGCGTCGATCATGTCGGGGGGCACCTCGACCACCGCGTTCTCGCGCATCTGCGCGAAGGAGCGGCCGACCGCGCCGATGGCGCCGCTGGTGCGCCGCGGCGGGGCCGCCTCGCCCTCGTCCGCCGCCGGCTTGACTGTGGTCAAGCCCTGGAGAAGGTTCTTTCGCGCCATTCCGGCACCTCCCTGACGCATGGCCCCTGCCCCGTCACGACGGGACCTTCCGGCCCCAGGCCGACTGCACGAGACCCTCGATTTCAGAATTGACCGCGTCGAGGCTTTCCCGCGCGCGCTCGTAGGTGGAGCGGGTGAATTGCGTCCGCTCCACCTCGTAGAGCGTCTGCTTCGTGATTCCCGCATCCGATATAGCCGTGCTCTTGAGCACGGTGTTGTTCAAGACGTGGTCCCCGAAGATCGAGCGCATGAACCCGACCATCTGGTTCTGCGGCCCGTCGCCCGGCTCGTACCGGGTCACGAGGTAGCGCAGCCAGTCGTATTCCATGTTGCCGCCCGCCTCCGCCACCACGCCGAGCAGGTTCGACGTCATTAGGAGGAACTGGCACATCGACATCACGTCGAGCATCTGCGGGTGGATCGTGACCAGCACGGCCGTCGCCGCCGAAAGCGCGGCCATGGAGATGAAGCCGAGCTGCGGCGGGCAGTCGATGATCACCGCGTCGTAATCGCCCTCCACCTGCGCGAGGGCGGCGGCGATGCGGGTGAAGAACGGGTTCTCGTCGCGCCGTACGATGGCCGCCGGCGTGTCGTGCTCGAAATCCATCAGGTCGAGATTGCCGGGAATGAGGTCCAGCCCGTCGAAATAGGTGGGCTGGATCAGATCGCGGATCGGCACCGGGTCGTCGTAGCGGATCGCGTCGTAGAGCGTGCCGCCGTCGAGCAGGTCGAATTCCGGCTGGTAGCCGTGCAGCGCCGAAAGGCTCGCCTGCGGATCGAGATCCACGGCGAGGACGCGGTAGCCGTCGAGCGCCATCTTCTGCGCCAGATGCGCCGAGGTCGTGGTCTTGGCGGAGCCGCCCTTGAAGTTGATCACGCAGATGACCTGGCAATGGTCCTCCGTCCCGTCGGGATGGCGGCGGCGGCCCGGCAGGTAGCTGCCCGGCGCCCGCGTCCCGTCCTCCAGCATCAGGCGCAGCGCGCGGATGTCGGCGGCCGTGTAGTACCGCCGTCCGCCGGTCCGAACCTCCGGGTTCGGGCCGCGCCCGTCGAGATGCAGCTTGCGCAGATAGGCGTCCTTCACGCCGAGCAGGTCCGCAACCTCGCCCGAGGTGAAGCGGCGCAGTTCCTTGCGGGAGGTCGGCGGGAACAGCCGGGCGCGATGCTCCTGCAGCTGCGCCGAAAGGGCCGCGGCATGGCGGCCCACGACGTGGTCGATCCGCTCGCCGCCACGCCGGGCCGTCCCGGTCGCATCCGTATCGGATGCCGGGGGCGCGTCCGCGGATAGGGGGGTCGGGTCGCCCTTGCCGTCCATTCGTGTTTCTCCGCCTCGTGCCGTTACGCTTTGAAGCGTCGTTTCGGCTGTTTTGCGTAAATAGGCACGGGTCGGGCGGATTCGGCAAGTCCTTTTTGCCGCACGCCGCGCCCCGGTGCGATCGTGCCGAGCGTGCCGCTTGGCTAATGGCAGGCCGCGCAGCCCCCATGCACGGCCGAAGGCTCATCTACCCCCGTTTGTCTTGACTGCGGTCAAGGCGGACGGAGGGAGGCCGGGCTGACTTGACCGCAGTCAAATCCCGCCCTGTCCGGTTACATCTGTGCCGGCAGCCAGAGCGCGATCCCCGGCACCCAGATCAGGAGCGCCACGCGCAGAACGTCCATCGCGACGAAGAGCACGAGCCCGCGGAAAATCGTGCCGAGAGGCACGTCGCGCACCACGGAGCGCAGCACGAAAGCGTTCATTCCGACAGGCGGCGTGATGTAACTGATCTCCGTCACCACAACGACGAAGATGCCGAACCAGATCAGGTCGAAGCCCTGCGCGGCGACGACCGGGTAGAAGATCGGCACCGTCAGCGTGATCATCGACAATCCCTCCAGCATGCAGCCGAGCAGGAGGTAGATCGCGAGAATCGCGAGGATCGTGGCGAGGGGGCTTTCCCCGAGAACGGCGAGCAGCGCCTGTATGTCGGCTGCCATGCCCGACAGGTTGACGTAGTTCGTGAAGGTCAGCGCCCCGAACAGGATGAAGAACATCATCGCCGTGGTCTTCGCCGTGTCGAACAGCGTGGCGAGCGTCCCGGCGAAGGAAAAGCGCCCGGACAGCAGGACAAGGAGGAACGCGCCCGCCGCGCCCATGCCCGCGCTCTCGGTCGGGGTGAAGACGCCCAGATAGATGCCGCCCATCACGAAGGCGAAGAGGAGCATCGCGCCGAGCGTGCCCCGGAGCGCGCGGAAACGCGCGGCCAGCGGCAGCTTCGGCTCCGTCCGCCGCGCGCCGCCGCCGAGCCGCACCCGGACCGCCACCGCGGCGGCATAGCCCAGGACGCCCAGAAGGCCGGGCAGCAGGCCCGCCACAAAGAGCTTGCCGATATCCTGCTGCGTGAGGATGCCGTAGAAGACGAGGATCACGGAAGGCGGGATCAGGATGCCCAGCGTGCCGCCCGCCGCGATCGAGGCGGTGGCGAGGTCGTCGGGATAGCCGAAGCGGCGCATGGAGGGCAGGGCGATCCGCGCCATCGTGGCCGCCGTCGCCATGGAGGAGCCGCAGACCGAGGAGAAGCCGCCGCAGGCGACCACCGTCGCCATGGCGAGCCCGCCGCGCCGGTGGCGCAGCCAGGCATGGGCCGCGTCGTAGAGATCCCGGGCGATGCCGGATTGCACCACGAAGTTCCCCATCATCAGGAACAGCGGCAGCACGGAGAGCGAATAGGTGCGGCCTCCCTCGAAGAAGGTCGTGGACAGAAGCGCCAGCGCCGGGGTCCAGCCGATCACCGAGGCCGTCCCGAAAAGGCCGACCAGGGTCAGCGCGATGGCGATGGGCAGCCCCAGGAGGAGGAGCGCGAGAAGGACGGCCATGCCGACGGGCCAGGCGGCGAGAACCTCCATCGTCGCTCAACGGGCCCGGCGGAGGTCGCGCAGCGCGACGGCGAGGGTGATCGGCACCGAAGCGGCGGTGGCGAGCGCGGCGAGCCGCGCCGCCGGCGCCACCGGCAGGCGCAGCGCGTTGGTCACCGCGCCGTAGCCCGCGATCTGCCCGGCATGGAGCCAGAGCCGCCACGCCACCACGGCGAGCAGGCCGACGGTGACGAGCGAGATGGCGGCGCGGCGCCAGGGCTGCACGCGGTCGGGCAGGCGGGCGGTGACGAGATCCACGGCGACATGCCCGTCGTCGAGCGCGACCGCCGGCAATCCCGCGAAGATCACCGCCACGAGGAGAAGCTCGGTCAGTTCGGTCGCGCCGGTCACGGGGCGCGCGAGGAGATAGCGCCCCGTCACGTCCGCCACGGTCAGCGCCATCATCGCGGCGAGCAGGATCGCGCAGAGACCGGCCAGCAGGCGGCGGGGCCAGTCCGGGCGGGCCGTCGCGTCCGCCGCGCTCATTCGGACGATTCCGCCTCGATCTCGGCGCGCAGCATCGCGAAGGCCGCGTCGGCGTCCACCCCGGCCTCATCCACCTCCGCCAGCTTGGCGTTGACGAGCGGGGTCAGCGCCGCCGTCCATGCGGCGACCTGTTCGGGGGAGGCGGGGGCGATCGCGAGCGTCCCCTCCATCGCCGCGCGGCCCGCCGCGTCGGCGCGGTCCCACATCCGCCCCGCGCGGCGGGCCAGCGCCTCGCCGGTCACGCCGTCGATGGCGGCCTGTTGCTCGGGCGAAAGTGCCTCCCACCTGGCGCGGTTCATCACGATGAAGAACGAGGTGTTGTAGAGCCCGCCCGGGACCGCGAGCCCCTGCGAGAGCTGCGGGATCAGGCCGAAGAAGTTCACCGACTCGTAGGGAAACAGGATGCCGTCGGCGACGCCCTGGCTCAGGAGCTGATAGGCTTCCGAGGAGGGGCCTTCCACCGGCACGGCGCCGAGGGCGGAGACGACCTCGTGGACGATGCCGCCGCCCACGCGCAGCTTCAGCCCGTCGAGCGCGTCCGGCCCCGACAGGTCGCCGTCCTTGACGAAGACCTCGCCCGGGCCGTGGGCGAAGACGGCGAGCACATGGACGTCGTCGTATTCGCCCGCGTCGCGCAGCATCGCGTCGAAGGTGCGCCAGTAGGCGACCGAGATCGCCTCCGCGCTGTCGCCGAGGAACGGAAGCTCCGCCAGGGCGGTGGTGCGGAAGCGTCCCGGATTGTAGCCCTGCACGCCGAAGGTGATGTCGGCCACGCCGTTCACCGCGAAGTCGAAATGCGCGGGCGGCGGCCCGAGCGGGGCGGGCAGGATCGTGGCCGTGACCGCCCCGCCCGTGGCCTCCGCGATGCTTTCGGTCATGGGTTGGATCACTTCCGCCACGAGCGGATGCGAGGGCGGCAGCCAGTTGGCCACGGTGAGGTTGGTCTGCGCCGCGGCGGGGGCGGTCAGCAGGACGGCGAGGGCGAGGGCGGCGATACGGGTCATGGCGGGGGATCCCTGGATGGATGCGGCGACGTGCGCCCCGATCGTTAGCGCAGACGCGGGCGGGAGCAAGCGGAGCCGGTCAGGCGGGGCCGGGGGGCGCGGTGGTCCCGCGCTGCCGCAGCTCCACGGGGAAGCGTTCGCGCAAGATCTCCGCCCGCGGACCGTCGGCCAGGCATTCCACCAGGTGGCGTCCCGCGCGCGCGCCGATCTGCCGGGCGGGAATGGCCACGGTGGAAAGCGGCGGAACGGTGTCGGCGGAGCCCGGGAAGTCGCCGATCCCCACGATGGACAGTGCCGCGGGGATCGGCAGCCCGAGCGCGGTCGCCGCCGAGATGGCGCCCTGGGCGATCACGTCGTTGCCGCAGACGAGCGCGCTCGGCCGGTCGGGCCCGGCGAGGAGGTCGCGGCACACGGCCTTGGCCTGCGAGGTGTCGTAGGGCGCGCGGGCGGACCAGCGCGCGGGCGGGGCGGAGCCGGCCGCCGCGAGCGAGGCCCGCGCGGCCTCGTAGCGGGCGCGGGCGCGGTCGTTCTCGCCCGAGGGCGGAAACACGAGGGCGATGCGGCGGTGGCCGAGCCCGAGCAGATGCCCCGCGGCCGCCCGTCCGGCCTCCGCGTTGTCGGCGCCGATGCAGGGCAGGGCGGAATCGGGCGTCCAGCTCCAGGCCGCGACGACGGGCACGTCCTGCGAGGCGATGAGACGGAACGTGTCGGCGTCGTGGTCGAGCCCGATCAGCGCGATGCCGTCCACCCGGTGTTCGTAGAGCTTGCGCAGGACGCGGTATTCGGCGGCGAGGTCGTAGCCGTGGGTGGCCAGCAGCAGGGTGAACTCGTGCTCGGCCACGGCGTCGTTGAAGCTCTGCACCAGCTCCGCGAAGATCGAGTAATCCACGGTCGGCACGACGAGGCCCAGCGTCGCGCTGCGCCGGCCGTGCATCGACTGCGCGGCGCGGTTGCGGATGTAGCCCGTGGCGCGGATCGCCGCCTCCACCCGGTTGCGGGTCGGCGCGCTGACGAGGTCCGGATGGTTGAGCACGCGCGACACGGTCGCGGGCGAAACGCCGGCGGCGCGGGCGACGGTGGTGATGTCCGCCCGATAGGAGGTCATGTCCGCGGATAGAACGCCGATGAAAACATTTGCAACGCTATTTTCATGCCGTAACGTCTGGATCACGGCGATTTCGGGGAGGAGGTCCGCATGGATGGCAGCGACGGCGTCGGCCGGGTCGATCAACTGTTCGCGCGGGCCCGCCGGGCGCAGGCCCGCTACGAGGCGGAGGGGAGCCAGGCCCGCTACGACCGCGCCGCGATGGCCGCCGCCTGGGCGATCATGGAGCCGGGGCGGAACCGGGCGTTGGCGGAGCTTGCCGTGCGCACGACGGGGCTCGGCAATGTGGAGGACAAGGTCACCAAGAACCACCGCAAGACGCTGGGCCTCCTGCGCGACATCCGGACGGCTCGGACCCACGGCATCCTGTCGGACGATCCGGATACCGGGATCGCGACGATCGCGCGGCCCCTGGGCGTGATCGGCGCGGTGGTGCCCTCGACCAACCCGGCGGCGACGCCCGCCAACAACGTCGTCAACGCCTTGAAATGCGGCAACGCGATCGTTCTGTCGCCCTCGCCCAAGGGGGTGGCCTGCTGCGAGGCGCTTCTGGACTACATCCACGCCGAGTTCCGCAAGATCGGGGAGGATCCGGACCTCGTGCAGATGGTGCCGCCGCCGGGTTCCAAGGCGGACACGCAGCGGCTGCTGGAGCTTTGCGACCTCGCCGTGGTGACGGGGAGCCAGGACAACGTGCGCCGCGCCTATTCCAGCGGCACCCCGGCGATGGGCGTGGGGGCGGGCAACGTCACCGTGATCGTGGATGAGACGGCGGATCTGCCCGCGGCGGCGGCGAGGATCGCGGCGTCGAAATGCTTCGACAACGCGACGTCCTGCTCCTCGGAGAACGCCCTCGTGGTGGTGGACGCCGTCTACGACGCGTTTGTCGACGCGCTGGCGGGGGAGGGGGGCGCGACCGTGCCCGCCGCCCGCGCGGCGGAGGTCGAGGCGCGGCTCTTCCCGGACGGGCGCCTGAACCGCGAAATCATCGCGCAGGACGCGGACGTCCTGGTCGCGAAACTGGGCCTCTCGGACGCGGTGCCCGAGGGGACGCGCTTCGTGGCGGTGGAGACGGGGGGCATCGGGCCGGAGCACCCGCTTTCGGGGGAGAAGCTGTCCCGCGTGGTGGCGCTCTACCGGGCGCGGGATTACGACGACGCGGTGCGGATCGCGCGGGCGATCCTCGACCACCAGGGCGCGGGCCATTCGGTGGGCCTGCATTCCGCGGATGCGGCGCGGCCGGTGGCGCTCGGGCAGACGCTGCCGACCTGCCGGGTGATCGTGAACCAGCCGCATGCCTTCGCGACCGGCGGCAGCTTCGACAACGGGATGCCGTTCTCGCTCTCCATGGGCTGCGGATCCTGGGGGGGCAACTCGATCGACGACAACCTGCACTGGCGGCACTTCATGCAGACGACCAAGATCGTCCGCACGATCGCCGCGCGGGAGCCGTCGGTGGAGGAGATCTTCGAGGGCTACTGGGCGGAGGCCGGGCGGTGAGCCCGGTCGAAGGGCCGCCCGAGGGCACGATCCGCGACCTCCTCGACCGGCGCGCGGCCGAGGATGGCGGGCGGGAAAGCCATGTCTTTCCGGGCGAGGCGCCGCTGACCTGGGGCGCGCTGCGCGACGAGGCGCGGGAGATCGCGGAGCGGCTCGCGGGGATGGGCGTCGCCCGCGGCGAGTCGGTCGCGGTGATGCTGCCCAACGGGCGGGCGGGGATCCTGTGCCTGATGGCGCTGTTCTACGGCGGGTTCCGGGCGGCGGTCCTGAACCTTGTCGCGGGGGCGGAGGCGATGGGCTACGCGCTCGCCCATTCGGAGGCGCGGTTCGTGCTTCTGGGCACGGCGCAGGGGGACCTCTTCAACGCCGCGGTGGCGGCGTCCGGCGCATCCGTGACGGCCATCCGGGTGGGCGCGGAGGTCGCGTGGCCGGACGCCGCGCGGGGGGAGCCGGGGCCGGTCGCGCCGGGGGACCACGCGCTTCTGATGTACACGTCGGGGACGACGGGGCGGCCGAAGGGCGTGCTGCACAGCCATGCGAGCCTCCTTGCCGGCGGCTGGATGCCGGCGATGGCGCATGCGCTGACGCCGGAGGACCGGGGGCTCTGCGTCCTGCCGATCTACCACATCAACGGGCTTTGCGTGACGGTGATGGGGGCGCTGGTCTCGGGCGGCGCGCTCGTGGTCTGCGAGCGGTTCTCGGCCTCGCGGTTCTGGACCACCTGCGCGGAGACGGGGGTGACCTGGTTCTCGGTCGTGCCCACCATCGTGTCGCACCTGCTTCACGGCGAGGGGGAGCCGGACGCGGCGACCCGCGCGCGACTCCGCTTCGGCCGCTCCGCCTCCTCGGCGCTGGCGGTGGAGACGCAGAGCGCGTTCGAGAGCCGGTTCGGAATTCCGATCGTGGAAACGATGGGCCTCACCGAGACGGCGGCGCAGATCCTGTCGAACCCCCTGCCGCCGGGCGTTCGCAAGATCGGCTCGCCGGGGATCGCATACGGCTGCGAGGTGGCGATCCTGTCCCCGGATCTTGCCCCGGCCGGGGCGGGGGTCGAGGGCGAGATCGCGGTCAGGGGGCCGAACGTGATGCTGGGCTATTTCCGCAACCCGGAGGCCACGGCGGCGACGCTGACGCCGGACGGATGGCTTCGAACCGGGGATCTGGGGCGGATGGACGGGGACGGCTACGTCTTCGTGACGGGGCGCCTGAAGGAGCTCATCATCAAGGGCGGCGAGAACATCGCGCCGCGCGAGGTGGACGAGGCGCTTTATGCCCATCCCGACGTGATGGAGGCCGCAGCCTTCGCGCGGCCCTGCCCGCGCTACGGCGAGCGGGTGGAGGCGGCGGTCAGGCTGCGCCCCGGCGCGGAAGTCGACGGCGCGGCGCTCCGCGCGCTTTGCGAGACCCGGCTGGGCGCGTTCAAGTGCCCCGATGTGGTCCACGTGCTCGACGAGCTGCCCAAGGGGCCGTCGGGCAAGATCCAGCGGCTGAAGCTGGGGGAGCTGATACAGTGAGGTTCCGACCGCGCCCGTCGGGAGGGCGGGCGCGGGACGGCGATCGAAAGGGAGGAAAGACATGACGGAAACCAGAATGAATGCGGCGGCATCGGGCCGGATGGCATCGACGCGCCGCGCGGGGGCCGCGCTCGCCGCGATCGCGCTGTCGCTGACGGCCGGCACGGCGCAGGCGCAGGACTACCCCGAGCGCCCGATCGAGATGGTCGTGACCTTCGGGCCCGGCGGCGGCGCGGACCTGATGGGCCGCACCATGGCGCAGTTGCTGGAGGAGCCGCTGGGCGTGTCGATCCCGGTCTCCAACGTCGCGGGCGCCTCGGGGAATGCGGGGCTGACGCGGCTCCGCACCAATCCGGCGGACGGCTACACGATCGGCACGCTGATCTCGCTCACCGTGGCGTCCTGGGCGTCCGGCCTGGGCGACAACGCGCCCGAGGACTTCCGGGTGATCTCCGTCGTCCAGAGCTCGCCCTCGTTCCTGTTCGTGCCCGCGAGCAGCCCGCACCAGAGCGCCGAGGCGCTGTTCGAACACGCGAAAACGAACCCGGTGACGGTCGCCACCTCGGGCTACGGCACGCAGGACGACGTGACGCTGAAGCTGCTGGCGGATGCCGGGATCACCATGGAGAACGTCCCGTTCCAGGCCCCGGCGGAGCGCTACGCCTCGCCCATCGGCGGGCACACGATGGCGATCTACGAGGAGCCGGGCGACGTCGCGCAGTTCATCGAGGCGGGGCAGCTCGTCCCCCTGGTCGTCTTCGCCGCCGAGCGGCACCCGGCCTTTCCGGACGTGCCGACCTCCGCCGAGCTGGGCGTCGACATCTCCGGGCTCGACAATTACCGCAGCATCGCGGTGCCCTCCGGCACGCCCGAGGACCGCGTGGCGATTCTAGAGGACGCGGTGGCGCAGGCGGTCCAGTCCGAGGAATGGCAGGCCTTCTGCGAGAAGACCTATACCTGCATCGAGCCCGTGACCGGCGAGGCGGCGCAGGCGATGGTCGGCGACTTCCGCGACCTGATCGCCGAGCAGTTGAGCCAGTGAGCGCGGCGGAGACGGTCCGGCGCGATGGA
Organism: uncultured Jannaschia sp.; assembly: GCF_947494025.1. Taxonomy (GTDB): domain Bacteria; phylum Pseudomonadota; class Alphaproteobacteria; order Rhodobacterales; family Rhodobacteraceae; genus Jannaschia. Next base: position 59,660 of record NZ_CANLTQ010000008.1, on the reverse strand, counting down.
CAGGAGGCGGAGCGCATGGCGGAACCGTCCGTCCGGCGCCGGTTCGTCCCCACGCTCCTTCCGGCGGGGCTCCTCGTCCTCGCGCTGATCCTGCCGGGGCGGATGTTCAGCCGGGACCAGAGCGCGGATGTCGTGGGGCTCGGCCCCGCGGCCTGGCCCGGGGCGATGCTCCTGGCGCTGGCCGTGCTTTCCGCGATCTGGGTGGCGCGCGACCTCTGGGCGCTCCGGCGGCCGGGAAGCGAGCCGCTCCTCGCCCCGGTGCGGGAGGAGGAGCCCTATGCGATGGGCAAGGCCCTCGCGGGGCTCGTCATGATCGTGGTCTATGGCTGGCTCCTGTCGGTGATCGGCTTCGCGCTGGCCTCCGCGCTGTTCATCGCGGGATGGTGCGTGTTCGGCGGCGTGCGCAATCCGCTCGTGCTCGTGCCGGTCACGCTGATCGGGACGGTGGCGCTCCTGTGGCTCTTCATGGGGCTCGCGCTGATGCCGCTGCCGCGGGGGCAGGGGGTGTTCGACGGGTTCAGCATCTGGCTGCTGCAACTGACCGGCATCTATTGAGGGGAGAGGGATGGGCGCGTTCGAACTACTGGGCGGGGGCTTCGCGGCGGCGTTCCAGCTCTGGCCGTTCCTGACCATCGTGACCGGGCTTCTGGTCGGCGTCGTCGCAGGCGCGCTGCCGGGGATCAGCTTCGTCAACGCGATGGCCATGGCGCTGCCCTTCACCTACGTCATGTCGCCCACGCAATCCATGCTGTTCCTGGGCGGCATCTATGTGGGCGGCGTGTTCGGCGGCTCCATCTCGGCCATCATGATCAACGTGCCGGGCACGCCCGCCTCCCTGCCCGCGACCTGGGACGGCTACGCGATGACGAAGCGGGGCGAGGTGAAGCGCGCGCTCGCCATCGCGGTCACGGCCTCGGCGACCGGCGGCCTCGTCAGCGCGCTGATGCTGGCGTTCCTGTCGGCGCCCTTCGCGAGCTTCGCGCTCAAGTTCTCGCAGCCCGAATTCTTCGCGGCCACCGTGCTGGGCCTTGCGAGCGTGATCGCCATCGCCAAGGACCGCCCGCTCGTCACGCTGGTCTCGCTCGTGCTCGGCATCGTGGTGGGCACGGTGGGGGTGGACCCGCTCTACGGGCAGGCGCGGTTCTCCTTCGGCGTCCCGGAGATGGAATCGGGCATCCGGTTCGTGGTCGTGATGATCGGGCTGTTCGCCATCGGCGAGGTGGTGGACCTTCTGGCGACGGACCGGAACCTGCGGCCCAAAACCGAAGGCGGCAAGCAGATCGGTGCGAAGCTCGCCGACATCCTCGGCGTGAAGGGCGCGATCTTGCGCGGCACCGGCATCGGCTGCCTGATCGGGATGATCCCCGGGGCGGGGGCGACGCCGGGCGCGGTGATCGCCTACGGGGTGGAGAAGCAGGTCTCGCGCCGCGGCGCGGAGTTCGGGACCGGCGTCGAGGCGGGGCTGGCCGCGCCGGAGGCCGCCAAGAACGCCACGACCGGCGCGGCGATGGTGCCGCTCCTGACGCTGGGCATTCCGGGTTCGGCGGCGACGGCGATCATGCTGGCGGCGATGATGCTGCACGGGGTCAATCCCGGCCCGCTCCTGTTCATCATGGACCCGACCATGGTCTACACGATCTTCGCCGCCATGATCATCGCCAACGTCCTGATGATCGGGGCGGGGATCGGGGTGGCGCAGCTCTTCTCCACGCTGATGCGCACGCCACCCGCGATCCTCGCCGCGTTCATCATCGTGTTGTCGGTGATCGGCGCCTACGGGGTGCGCAACAACATCTTCGACGTCTGGGTCTGCCTCGCCTTCGGGGTGCTGGGCTGGGGGATGAAGCGGATCGGCTTTCCGTCCGCGCCGCTGGTTCTGGGCGTGATCCTCGGGCCGCTGGCGGAGCGGTACTTCCTGACCTCGCTCGCCAATTCGCAGCAGGACTGGACCGTGTTCGTCACCCGCCCGATCAGCGCGACGATCCTCGCGCTCGCGGGCGTGTTCGTTCTCTGGTCGCTCTGGCCGGGACTCGCGGGGCGGCTTCTGCGGCGGCGGACGCGCGCGACCTGAGGGGGGCGTGCGGCGAAGCGTCCGGCGGAAATATCCGGGGAGCGGGGACGAAGCGCGCGGATCAGGCGAAGGGGTTGCGGATGGTCAGGCCGTCGATCCGCCGGCCGTCCTGCATGTCTTCGCTCAGCAGCGCGTCGCAGCCCGCCTCGAGCGCGGCGGCGAGGATCGAGGCGTCCCAGATCGAGTAGCCCGTCGCCGCCGCGACCGCGAGCGCGCGGGCATGGACGGCCTCGGTCAGGGGCACGATCTCGGTCAGGGCGCGGAGCGTGGCCAGCGCGTCGGCGATCTCGGGCAGATCCATCCCGGCCTTGCGGCGCAGCACATGCGCCACCTCGTTGAGCGCCTGCGCCGAGACGACGCCGCCCCGGCCCAGCACCGCCTGCGCGGCCGCGCGCTTCGCGCCGTCGCCGGCGATGGCGTAGATCAGGACGTTGCTGTCGATCGCCGCACGCGGCTCAGCCACGCTGCGCGTCGTCGCGCTCGAACACGAAGCCGGCGGGCAGCCGCCCCTCGAACCGGGCGAGCCGGTCCAGAAGCTCCGCCCGGCCGGGCGCGCGCTCGACCTCCATCTCGCGGGGGCCGCGGATGCGGACGGCGATGTCGTCCCCCTCCGCGAGGTCGAGCGCCTTCACCACCGCCGCGGGCAGGCGGATCGCCAGCGAATTGCCCCATTTCGCGACCTGCATGGTGGCCTCCTTTGGATAGACACGTAAAATACGTATATCCGGACGCGCGGGAATTCCAGACCGTTCCACGGCCCGCGATGCCGGACCTTGCGGGATCGCCGCCAAGGGCCTACGCCATGAGGGCGTGCCCGATCCGGATCGGACGGGCGCACGCCTTCATCGAAATCATCGCCCTGACAGCGGTCAGGCAACCCTGGTTTTCCTGAGGAACGGTCCGCCCGGCATGTCGCCGGGCCGGTTCAACCCCTGCGAGGTCGTGATGGGAAAAGGCAACAAGCGCGGAAACAAGGAAGTAAAGAAGCCGAAGCAGGAGAAGCCGAAGGTTTCGGCAACGGCCAATTCGGGCGCGGCGAAGCCGTTCTCGCTCGGCGAGAAGAAGGGCAAGTAGGCCGCACGGGCGTGCGGGTCTGACACGCACGCCCGATCCGCCGGGCTAGGCCGGCCGGATCGCCCGGCCCACGGCATCGTCGGTCGCCGCCTTCACCAGCGGCCGGATGGCGTCAAGGATCGCGTCCGGCGCGGGCGCGGCGCGACCCGTTTCGCGGTCGACATGGAGGAGCATGTGCTCGCCCGTGGCGATCTCAACGCCGTCCCGCGTCAACCGGTGGAACAGGTGCAGGCGCTTTGCGTCGAAGGAGACGACGCGCGCGGTCGCGGTGATGCGGTCGCCGGCATGCGCCTCGCCCAGATGGCGCAGGTGGGTCTCCACCGTGTAGTAGCTCGCCCCCGCCGCGACGTAATCCGCGTCCACGCCGATGCGGCGCAGCACGGCGTCGGTCGCCTCGCCGAAGACCTGCAGGTAGCGGTGCTCGGTCATGTGGCCGTTGTAATCCGTCCAGTCGTCGGGCACCCGGACCTCGCGCGTGACGGGGCCCGTCGCTTGCGGGGCCGCTGCCGCGAGCCGCGCCTCGAACTCCGCGAGCTGCTTGCCCGCTCCCCAGCCCCGGCCCCCGTCGCCGTGCTTCAGCGCGCGCAGGATCGCCACGAGGTTGCCGTCGCGGATGCGCTCCAGCGCCCGGATCGACAGGCCCGCGTTCTGCGCGTCGGATTGCGTGGCGATCTTGTCGATCAGCGCGTCGTCGAGGTCGGGCACGTCGGTGAGCTTCGTCCAGGGCCAGTGCAGCGCCGGGCCGAATTGCTCGAGGAAGTGCCGCATCCCCGCCTCGCCGCCGGCGATGCGATAGGTCTGGAACAGGCCCATCTGCGCCCAGCGGAGGCCGAAGGAGTAGCGGATCACGTCGTCCAGCGTTTCCACGTCGCAGATGTCGTCGCGCACAAGCCAGAGCGCCTCCCGCCAGAGCGCCTCGAGCAGGCGGTCGCCGACAAAGGCGTCGATCTCCTTCGCGATGGCGACACCCTTCATGCCGAGCGGCTCAAGGATGGCGATGGCGCGGGCGACGGTTCCGGGCGCGGTCTGGCGGCCGCCGACGATCTCCACCAGCGGCAGCAGGTAGACCGGGTTGTAGGGATGGGCCACGAACATCCGTTCGGGGTGGCGCAGTCCGTCCTGGAGATCGGAAGGCAGGAGACCGGAGGTGGAGGAGCCGATCAGGGTTCCCGGCCCGGTCGCGGCGTCGATCTCCGCCAGCACCCGGCGCTTCAGGTCGAGGCGTTCCGGCACGCTTTCCTGCACCCAGTCCGCGCCCGCGACGGCGGAGGCCACGTCGTCGTGCCATGTCAGCGCGCCCTCGGGTGGCAGCGGGGCGTCGGTGAGGGCGGCATAGGCGGCGCGGGCATTCGCGAGCACCTCGCCCACGATGCGTCGCGCCTCGGGGTGGGGGTCGTGGACGGCGACGTCGATCCCGGCCAGCAGGAACCGCGCGATCCAGCCGCCGCCGATCACGCCGCCGCCGATGCAGGCGGCCCGCCGCAGGGGCGCGCTCACCAGCGGCGCTCCAGCCGCAGGCGTTCGCGCACCTCGGCGGGGGACAGGATGCGGCTGCCCATGCCTTCGGCGACCGTGCGGGCGCGGGTCACGAGGTCGGCGTTGGTGGCGAGCACGCCCCGCTCCAGCCAGATGTTGTCCTCCAGACCGACGCGGATGTTGCCGCCGGCAAGGACCGCCATCGCAGCATAGGGCAGCTGGTTGCGGCCGATGGAGAAGGCCGAGAAGGTCCAGTCCGGCGGCAGGTTGGCGAGCATCGCGGAGAGGGAGGGGATGTCGTCGGGCGCGCCCCAGGGAATGCCCATGCAGAGCTGCACCACCACCGGGTCGTCGATCAGCCCCTGCTCCTTGAGCCACTTGGCCAGCACGAGGTGGCCCGTGTCGAAGATCTCGATCTCGGGCCGGACGCCGAGGTCGCGGATCATCGCGGCCATCGCCTGCAGCATGGCGGGCGTGTTGGTCATCACGTAATCGCCCTCGCCGAAATTCATCGTTCCGCAATCCAGCGTGCAGATTTCGGGGCGCAGCGCGGCCACATGGGCGAGCCGTTCGGAGGCCGGCGCCATGTCGGTGCCCGCCGCGTCCACCGGCAGCGGCGCGTCGGGCGGGCCGAGGACGAGGTCGCCGCCCGCGCCGGCGGTGAGGTTCAGGATCACGTCGACGCCCGAGGCGGCGATCCGCTCCACCGCCGCGCGGTAGAGCGCGACGTCGCGGGCGGGGGCGCCGGTCTCGGGGTCGCGGACGTGGAGATGGGCGATGGCGGCGCCGGCCTCGGCCGCCTCGATCGCGGCGTCGGCGATCTGGGCCGGCGTGACCGGCACCTTGTCGGATCGGCCGGTCGTGTCGCCCGCGCCGGTGATGGCGGCGGTGATGAAGACCTCGCGGCTGGGGCGGAGCGGCATGGCGGGAATCCTTCCGTGTCGGCAGCCCCGGACCGAGGCGGGGCTGCCCTTATCGCATGGCGGGAGCCGCGGGGCCGTCGCGCCCGGCGCCGTAGCAAGCCCGCCCGTCGCGCGCCACCCGTCAGCGGCCGATCGCGTAGGCCTGCATCAGCCGGGGCGTGGCGGCGGCGCGAATCGACCCGTCGGGGTCGCGCGCGGCGGCGGTCAGGCGCCCGACGCTCCAGGGCTCGGCCACCTCGAGGTCGTGTCCGCGGGCGCGCAGGTCTGCGATCACCGCCTCGCCGAAGGCCGGCTCCACCATCAGGTGGCCGGGGCGCAGGCCGCGCGGATAGAAGCTCGCCTGGACGTGGCCGGTATGGAAGAGCGGCGCGTCGATGGCTTCCTGCAGGTCGCGCGTCCCCGCCATCAGGCGCAGGATGAAGACGAGCTGCCACTGGTCCTGCTGGTCGCCGCCGGGCGTGCCGTAGGCGATCCGCGTGCCCGCCGGGTCGCGCGCCATGGAGGGCGACAGCGTGGTGCGCGGCCGCCGTCCGGGGACGAGCGAGGTGGGCAGCCCCTCGTCGAGCCAGAACATCTGCGCCCGGGAATTGAGCGGCATGCCGAGGCCGGGAACGACCGGCGAGGATTGCAGCCAGCCGCCCGACGGGGTGGCCGAGACCATCAGGCCGTCGCTGTCGACCACGTCGATATGCACCGTGTCGCCGCGGCGCTCGGTCAGGTGCGCCATGGTCGGCTCGCCCGCGCCGACGCCCGCGCCCGTGGCGCCTCCGACGCCCGCGCGCTCGCGCATGGCGCGGGTCCAGGTCTCGAAGCCCGCGATGTCGCCCGGGACCTGCTCTCGGCTGGCCTCCCGCCCGATTCCGGCGGCGCGAGCGGCGGCGTAGTCGCGCGACAGGAGCGTTTCGGCGGGGATGTCGGTGTGGAGGGGATCGCCGTAATAGGCCTCCCGGTCGGCCATGGCGAGCTTGAGCGCCTCGGTCACGAGGTGGACGAACTCGGCGGAGTGCGTGTCCTCGGGCAGGCGCCCTTCGAGCAGGCGGAGCGCCTGGAGCTGGACCGGACCCTGGCTCCAGAAGCCGGGCTTCCAGATCGTCCAGCCGTCCTGCTCGATGGACGCGGGCGCTTCGGTCGTGGCGCGCCAGCCGGCCATGTCGGCCCCGGTCAGCACGCCCTTCCGGCGCCCGCCCGCGGCGTCCATCACGCAGGCCTCGCGCATCCAGTCGTCCACCGCCTGCGCCACGAAGCCCTCCGCGAAAGCCCGTCGCGCGGCCTCGATCCCCGCCTCGCGCCCGCCTGCGGCGTCGGCCTCGGCGGCGAGCCGCGCCCAGGTTTCGGCGAGCGCGGGATTGCGGATCATGTCCCAGGGTTCCGGTGCGCGGCCGCCCGGCACCCAGGTCTCATGGGAGGTCGGCCATTCATCGCGGAAGAAGTCCGCGAGCCCCGCGATCGTGTGCGCCACGCGGGGCAGGGCGGGATGACCCGCACGGGCGTAGTGGATCGCGGGCGCCAGAACCTCCGACAGCGGCAGGCGGCCGTGTTCCAGCAGAAGCGTCATCCAGCCGTCGAAGGCGCCGGGGATCACGGTCGCCAGCAGGCCCGAGCCCGGCACGAAGTCGAGCCCCTCGCCACGGTAATGCTCGATGGTGGCGCCGGCGGGGGCGGGGCCCTGCCCGCAGATCACGTCGGGGGCCTGCGCGTCCTTGCGCTGCACCATGATCGGCGCGTCGCCCATCGGCCCGTTCAGATGCGGCTCCACCACGTTGAGCGCGAAGGCCGTGGCCGCGGCGGCGTCGGCGGCGGAGCCGCCGGCCTCCAGCATCTTCATGCCGATCGCGGAAGCGATCCAGTGGGTCGAGGCGACGGCGCCGAAGCTGCCCTTGATCTCGGGGCGGGTGGTGAAGGTCATGGACGGTCCTTTAGCAGCGGATCAGAGGTCGCGCGGGTCGAGCGCGTCGCGCAGCCCGTCGCCGAGGAGGTTGAAGCCCAGCACCACGAGAAAGATCGCGATGCCGGGCCAGAGCGCCATCCACGGCGCCACCTCGAGGTAGTTCTTGGCCACGTTGAGCATCGAGCCCCAGCTCGGCGCGGGCGGCTGCTGGCCGAGGCCGAGGAACGACAGCGACGCCTCCGCGATGATCGCCGTGGCGATGGTCAGCGTCGCCTGCACCAGAAGCGGCGGCACGATGTTCGGCAGCACATAGCGCCCCACGGTGGCAAGGTGGCCCACGCCGATGGCGCGCGCGCTTTCCACGTAATCCTCGGTCATCACCGCCATGGTCTGCCCGCGCGCGAGCCGCACGAAGAGCGGCATGGCCGAGAGCCCGATGGCGATCATGGCGTTGGTGAGCGAGGGGCCGAGAAAGGCCGCGAAGGCGATCGCGAGGATCAGGAACGGCGCCGCGAGCAGCGCCTCCGTGAAGCGCGAGATCACCGCGTCAATCCAGCCGCGCCGGTAGCCCGCGAGCACGCCCAGCGGCACGCCGAGGAGGAGCGCGATGGCCACGGAGACGACGCCCGCCAGAAGCGAGGCCTGCGCGCCCCAGACCATGCGGGCGAGCACGTCGCGGCCGAGCTCGTCGGTGCCGAGCGGATGCGCGGCGGAGGGCGCGGCGCGCACGGCGGACCAGTCGGCCTCCGCCGGTCCCGGCACCGGCAGGACGGGCGCGAGCACCGCGACGGCGGCGAAGAACAGGACGATCCCCCCGCCCGCAATCGCCGCGGGGTTGCGCCTGAGCTTCGCCCAGACGCGCGAGCGGCGCGGCGGCAGGTCGGGCGCGTCGAGGCCCGGCGCGACGGCGGCAGGGTCGACGGCGGTCATGCGACCTCTCCCATGCGGGGGTTGAGGACGCGGTAGAGCGCGTCCGAAAGGATGTTCATCGCCACGAAGGCCACGCCGGTGCAGAGCACGATCCCCTGCACCACGGCGTAGTCGCGGTTGAACACCGCGTCGACGACGAGCTTGCCGAAGCCCGGGATGGTGAAGATCTGCTCCGTCAGCACGGCGCCGGCCAGAAGCTCCCCGAAGAGGATCGTAGTGACGGTGACGACAGGCACCAGCGCGTTGCGCAACGCGTGGCGGATCACCACGCGGCGCTCGGACAGGCCCTTGGCCCGGGCGGTGCGGACGTAGTCGGCGCGCAGCACGCCCAGCATGGCCGAGCGCGTGTGCCGCATCAGCGTCGCCGCGAGCCCGGTGCCCAGCACCACGGCGGGCATCGCCATGACCTGGATCGAGCGCAGCGGGTCGTCGGAAAAGGGCGCGTAGCCGCTCGCCGGGAGCCAGCCGAGACGGACGGAAACGAGGAGGATCAGCATGATGCCAAGCCAGAAGTTCGGCACCGACAGCCCCGACAGGGCCACGAGATTGGCCAGCCAGTCGACCCATGTTCCCTTGCGGTAGGCCGAGATCACGCCCGCCGGAATGCCGATGCAGACCGCCACGACAAGCGCCATCAGCGCCAGTTGCAGCGTCACCGGGAGCTTTTCCCCGATCAACTCCAGCACCGGCTGCTGCGTGCGGAGGCTCGTGCCGAGGTCGCCGGTCAGCGCGTTGCCGATCCAGGCGAGGTACTGGACCGGAATCGGGTCGTCCATGCGGTACTTCTCGCGCAGGAGGGCGATGACCTCCGGGTCGCGCTCCTCGCCGGCCATGACGAGGATCGGGTCGCCGGGCAGCAGGTGCTGAAGCCCGAAGACGAGCATGGAGATAAGCACCACGGTGGGGATCGCGACGAGGACGCGCCGGGCGAGAAAAGCGAGCATGGGCGGGCTTCCGGTTCGGGAGGTGCAGGGCCCCGTCAGGGGGCCCCGCGGGTCTCATGTCACTCGGACATGGTCACGCCTTCGAGGCGGATCATGCCGTCCGGATAGGCCACGTAGCCCTCGATCGCGGCGTCGAGCGCGGTCACCCAGGCGTCGTGGTAGAGGTAGACGAGCGGCGACTCGTCGATCAGCACGTCGCGGGCGGCGTCGTACTCGGCCTTGCGCGTCTCGGTCTCGTTCGAGGTCCGCGCGGCGTCGAGCGCCTCGTCCACCGTCGCGTTCGAGAAGCCGCTGTCGTTGATGCCGCCCTCCGTGGTGACGAACTGGTGGATGTTGCCGTCCGGATCGACCCGGCCGGACCAGCCGACTTGGCTCGCCGTGTAGTCGCCCGCCGTCTGGTCGGAGAGCATCGTGGCGAATTCCTTGGCGGTGATGGAGATGCGGATCCCCGCCTCGGCGGCCATCGCCTGGATCACCTGCATCACCTGAAGCGGCACGTTGGTGTTGGGCACCTGCACCTCCAGGTCGATGCCGTCGGGATAGCCCGCCTCGGCCAGAAGCGCGCGGGCGGCTTCCACGTCGCGCTCGGCCACGGGGTGGTCCGCGTCGTACCAGGGGGAGGCGGGCGGGAAGGACTGGTTGCCCGGCACGAAGGAGCCGTCGAACACGACCTGGTTCAGCGCGTTGCGGTCGATGGCGAGCGAGAGCGCCTGGCGCAGGCGCTTGTCCTCGCCCCACGGATTGTTCGCCCGATCGCCGTTGCCGACGTTGAAGGTGATGCCCTGGTAGCCGAGCGAGGTGGCCGACTGGACCTCGATCTCCGGATCGGCCTCGGCGGCGGGGATGTCGGCGGTGGCGAGCCGCTCCAGCATGTCGATGTCGCCCGAGCGCAGGTTGGCGAAGCGCACCGTCGTGTCGGGGATCGGCAGGAACGTCACCGTGTCGAAATGGTAGGCGTCGGCGTTCCAGTATTCGTCGAACTTCTCCAGCACGATCCGGTCCTGCGCGATGCGTTCCTTGAACCGGAACGGACCGGAGCAGACCGGGTCGAGGCCGAACTCGACCCCGGCCGCGTCGGCGGCGTCGGGACTGATCATCATGCCGGCGCGGTCGGTGAATTGCGCGAGCAGCGTCGCGTCGGGGGCGCCGAGCGTGAAGCGCACTTCGTATTCGCCCGTCGCCTCGACGTTCTCGATGCTGGCCACCTCGGACTTGCGGCGGCTTTCGTCGAGGTTCTGGCTGCGCTCGATGTTGCGGACCACCGCCTCCGCGTTGAAGGGCGTGCCGTCGTGGAAGGACGCGTCCTCGCGGAGCTGCATGGTCAGCACCGTGCCGTCCTCGTTCCACGACCATTCGGTGGCGAGCTGCGGGATGATCTCGAGATCGGGCGTGATGTCCACGAGCTTGTCGCAAAGCGAGGTGTAGACGATCCGGCCCACGAAGGTCCGCGACTGGTCGGGGTCGAGCACGTCGGCATCCGATTGCAGCGCGATCCGCAGATCCTGCGCGGCGGCGGGCCCGGCCCAGCCGGCAAGCCCGAGGCCGAGGGCGGTGGTCAGTGTCAGGAATCTCTTCATGGTCTCTCTCCTCCGTCGGTTTCTTTGGTTCTCGCGTCGAGCAGGGCGAAACGCCGCGCGACGCCGGGCGCGCGCGGGCGCGTCTCGGTGGCGATGCCCGGCAGCGTCAGCTCCTCCGCGTAGTGGCAGGCGACGCGCCGGTCGCCGAGGGGGCGCAGGGCGGGACGGTCCGTGCGGCAATTCTCGCGCGCATGCGGACAGCGCGGATGGAAACGGCAGCCGGGGGGCGGGGCGACCGGGTTCGGCGGCTCCCCCTCCAGCGTGGCGGCGGGGGGGCGCGCGCCGATCTCGGGGATCGGGATCGCCGCCATCAGCGCCGCGGTGTAGGGATGGGCGGGCCGCGCGAAGAGGTCGTCGGCCGGCGCCTCCTCGATCACCTCGCCCAGATACATCACGGCCACGCGGTCGGCCATGTGGCGGATCACGGCAAGGTCGTGGGCGATCAGCACGAGGGTCAGGCCCATCTCGGCCTTGAGGGCCGCGAGGATGTTGATCACCTGCGCCTGGATCGACACGTCGAGCGCGCTGACCGGCTCGTCGCCGATCACCACCTGCGGGCCGGTCACGAGGGCGCGGGCGATGCCGATGCGCTGGCGCTGGCCGCCGGAGAATTCGTGCGGATAGCGGTCGGCATGCTCGGGGCGCAGGCCGACGCGGGCGAGCATCTCCGCGGCCTTCGCGCGCCGTTCCTTCGCCGTGCCGATCCCGTGGACGCGCAAGGGCTCCTCGATCAAAGCGCCGACGCTCATCTGCGGGTTGAGGGAGGAGAACGGATCCTGGAAGATCACCTGCAGGTCGCGGCGCAGCGCACGCAGCTCGCGCTCCGACATGCCCGCCGTGTCGCGCCCCTCGTAGAGCACGGTGCCGTCCGAGGGCTTCATCAGCGTGAGCAGCAGCCGCGCCATCGTCGACTTGCCGCAGCCCGACTCCCCCACGATCGCGTAGGTCTCGCCCCGCCGCACGGCGAGGTCGACGCCGTTCACCGCGCGCACCACGGTGTCGGGTGCGAACAGCCTCTTGCGGGTGAAGCGCTTCTCGAGGCCGACCGCTTCCAGCACCACCTCGTTCATGCCGCCTTCTCCTCGATCGGGGCGCGGTGGCAGGCGACGCGGTGGCCGGGGGCGATCTCGGCGAGCGGCGGCGCCGCGCGGCAATCCGTTCCGGCGAAGGGGCAGCGCGGCGCGAAGCGGCAGCCCTCGGGCATGGTGGCGGGCGTGGGCACCGTGCCCGGCACCGTGACGAGCCGCCGCCGCTCGCCCGAAAGCGCGGGGATCGAGCGGATGAGGCCCAGCGTGTAGGGATGCTGCGGATCGTCGAAGATCGCGGCGACGGGACCGGTCTCGACCACGCGCCCAGCATACATCACCGCCACCCGGTCGGCGAGGCCCGCGACCACGCCCAGATCGTGGGTGATCAGGATCATGCCGGCCCCGCTCTCGCGTTGCAGCGACACCATCAGGTCGAGCACCTGCGCCTGCACCGTGACGTCGAGCGCGGTGGTCGGCTCGTCCGCGATCAGAAGCGCGGGATCGTTGGCCAGCGCCATCGCAATCATCGCCCGTTGCCGCATGCCGCCCGAAAGCGCGTGCGGATGCTCCTCCAGACGCTTCTCGGGGGCGGGGATGCGGACGCGGCGCAGCATCTCGAGCGCCCGGTCGCGCGCCTCGGCCGGGGAACAGGCCCGGTGGGTGCGCACGGCCTCCGCGATCTGGTCGCCCACGGTGAGGGCGGGGTTGAGCGAGGTCATCGGCTCCTGGAAGATCATTGCCATCTCCCCGCCGCGCAGGCCGCGCAGCTCGCGGGGGGGCATCGTGAAAAGGTCGCGGTCGCGGAACCGCGCCGTGCCGCCGATCCGCCGGAGCGGCGGGTCGGACAGCAGCCCCATCAGCGCCAGCGCGGTGAGCGACTTGCCGCAGCCCGACTCGCCCACGATGCAGAGCGTCTCGCCGGCGGCGACGTCGAAGGAGACGTGATCCACGAGCGGCCGCTCCGCCCCGGCGATGGCGATGGACAGGTCGCGGACCTCGAGCAGCGCGCTCATGCGGCCGCCGCCTGCATGCGGTCGCGGAGCGCGGACAAGTGGGCGCGCATCGCCTGCTCCGCCCGGTCCCCGTCCCGCGCGGCGATGGCGTCCACGATCTCCGCGTGGTGCGCCTCGTAGAGCGCCAGTGCGTCCGGGTTGCGCGCGCGCAGCCGCGTCTCCTGCCAGCCGACGCCGCGGCGCACCTCGTCGAGAAAGGCGAAGGCGGTGAGCAGGACGGGGTTGCCGGCGATCCGGGCGATGAGCCGGTGCAGCGCGCCGTCCCAGAGCTCGACCTGCGAGGTGTCGGCCGCCTGGGCCGTGCGGGCGGCAAGGTCGCGCAGGCGAGCCACGTCCTCCGCGTCGGCTCGCCTGGCACAGAGCGCGGCCAGGCCCGGTTCGATCACGAGACGCGCCTCCATCACCGAAAGCGGGTCGGCCTCCGGTGCGGCATGGGCGGCCATCAGCGCGGCGGGGTCGGGGGGCTGGCCCACGAAGGTGCCCTTGCCCTGCCGCCGCCAGACCAGCCCTTCCGCCCCCAGCCGTTCGAGCGCACGGCGCACGGCGCGGCGGCCGACATCGAGTTCGGCGGCGAGCTCCCGCTCCGTGGGCAACCGCCCGTCGGCCGGCAGGCGTCCGGCGTCGATCATCCGGCGCAGCGCGTCGAGCGCGCGGGCCACGTCGTCCAGTCGGTCGCTCTCGTCGGTTCCGTCGGCCAAGCGATATCCTCTCGTTGCGAACCAAAAGAGCATTGGTTCGAGCCGCGTTGTCAAGAGCGTTGTGGCGGATCCCCCCCATCATTCCGCCGCTGTCCGGGTTCCCGGGGCGGGGGCGCCCGGCACCGGCCGCGCAGGTCGCGACGATCCGACGCGGGCTGCCTCGCGTCGGGCCGCCCCGCGACCGCATGGGACGGGTCCGGGAGTCCCGGCGCGGCGCGCGGCGTTCCCCGGATCCGGCCCGGAACGGATCCGCTCGACGGAACGGATCGGGCCGCCTCCCGTTGCCCCCCGATCGTCCCGTGCCGGTACCGGGCGGCTCCAACAATATCCAGTTCCACACGAGGTCCCCCGTCATGGCCACCGATCCCCGCAGCGCCCCGCCCGATCTGGGCATATCCAGACGCTCCCTTCTGAAGGGCACCGCCGCGAGTGGCGCGTCCGCCTTCGGGGCCTTCCAGGCCGGCGCGCAGGAGGCGGAGGCCGTGCCCGCGGGTGGGCCGGAGGTCGAGGTGGAGATCACGATCAACGGCAGGCCGGAGCGCTTCACGCTCGACGCCCGCACGACGCTTCTGGACCTCCTGCGGGAGCGGCTGGACCTGACCGGGACCAAGGTCGGCTGCAATCACGGCCAGTGCGGCGCCTGCACGGTCTTGGTGGACGGCACGCGGATCAACTCCTGCCTGCGTCTGGCTGCCACGCTCGACGGGGCGGAGGTCACGACGATCGAGGGGCTTGCCGAAGCGGGCGAGATGCATCCGATGCAGCAGGCCTTCATCGACAATGACGGATTCCAGTGCGGCTATTGCACGCCGGGCCAGATCATGAGCGCCGTGGGCTGCGTCACGGAAGGCCATGCCGGCTCGGAGGCGGAGATCCGCGAATACATGTCGGGCAACCTGTGCCGCTGCGGCGCCTACAAGGGGATCGTGGCGGCCGTGGTGCAGGCCCGCGACGAGACCGAAGCGCGGGGGGCGAGCTGATGCGTCCGTTCTCGTTCCAGAAACCCGGCTCGGTGGAAGAGGCCGTCGCCGTGGTCGAACCGATGGGCGTGGCCGGGCAGGGGGGTGCGTTCCACGCGGGCGGCACCACCGTGATCGACCTGATGAAGCTGCATGTGCTGCAACCGCCCTCGCTGACCGATCTGGGCGGCGTGCTCGAACGCGGCATCGAAGAGGGGGAGGACGGCACGCTGCGCGTCGGCGCCGGCACCACGATGGCCGAGGCGGCAGAGCACCCGGCCTTTCTGCGCGCGCCGGTCCTGTCGGAGGCGCTGTGGAAGGCGGCGAGCGCGCAGCTGCGCAACGTCGCCACGCTGGGCGGCAACCTGCTGCAGCGCACCCGCTGCCCGTATTTCCGCGACAACGTCAGCGCCTGCAACAAGCGCGAGCCCGGCTCGGGCTGCGCGGCGAAGGACGGGATCAACCGGCTTCTCGCCGTGCTCGGCACGTCGGAGAGCTGCATCGCGAACTACCCCGGCGACTGGGCCAACGCGCTCATCCTGTTCGACGCGGTTCTGGAGACGCGCTCCGGCGGGGGCGGGCGCGAGATCGCCTTCGGGGATCTGCACGTGCCGCCGGGCGAGGATCCGGCGCGCGAGACGATCCTCGGGGACGACGAGCTGATCACCGCGATCCGCCTTTCCGTGCCCGAATGGGCGAGCCGCTCCGTCTACACCAAGGTCCGCGACCGCGACAGCTACGCCTTCGCGCTGACCTCGGCGGCGGTGGCGCTCGACCTCGACGGCGACACGGTGCGCGAGGCGCGGCTCGCCATCGGCGGCGCGGCGACGGTGCCCTGGCGGGCGCGGGAGGTCGAGGACTGGCTTGCGGGTCGGGAACTGACCGAGGACGTGGCCGTGGAGGCCGGCCGACGCGCCTTCGCCGGCGCGCGGGGCTGGGGCGAGAACGACTTCAAGATCCCGCTGGGCCGCGACACCGTGGCCCGGGGCCTCATGGAAGCGAAGGCTATGACGCCGCGCAATTCGGGAGACAGCCAATGACCGGACGCATCGGCGCCGCCGTCAGCCGCATCGACGCCCGCAAGAAGGTGATGGGGGAGGCGCGCTACGCCGCCGACTTCGCCGTGCCGAACCCGCTCTACGCGCATCTCGTGACCTCGACGATCGGGCGCGGGGCGATCACCGGCATCGACGAGTCCGAAGCGCGCACCGTGCCGGGCCTGCGCGAGATCTTCAGCCACGCCAACCCGCTCGGCCTCGAGCCCGACGGGATGTTCTCCACCGGCGGTCACGCGCAACAGGGTTGGGAGCCGTTCGCGGGCCCCGACGTGCGGTTCTACGGCGAGACCGTGGCGATGGTCGTGGCCGACGACATCCTCGCCGCGCGCGAGGCGGCGAAGCGCCTGCGCGTCGCCTATTCCGCCGAGGCGCCCGCCGCGGTGTTCGGCGCCGAAGGTCTCGAGCCGGAGGAACTTCCCGACATGGCGCTGAGCTCGGGCGATCTCGACGCCGCGATGGAGGCGGCCGCGGAGCGGGTCGAGGTGGAATACGACACCGCCGCCAATACGCACAACGCGATGGAGCTTTTCGCGACGACCGCCGTCTGGTCGGGCAAGGATCTGACGCTCTACGTGCCCAGCCAATGGGTCGAGGGCTTCCGCGCGGGCGTGGCCAGCGAGCTCGGCATCGCGCCCGAGCGCGTCCGCATCGTGAGCCCCTATGTGGGCGGCGGCTTCGGCGGCAAGGGCAGCCTCTACACCTTCACCCCGATGGTCGCGGCGGCGGCGCGACGGCTGAACCGGCCGGTCAAGCTCTACGTCACGCGCGAGCAGGGCTTCACCACCGCCTCCTACCGCGCGGAAACGCAGCAGAGCGTCCGCCTCGGCGCGCGCGCGGACGGGCGGTTCACCGGATTCGAGCATAAGGGGCGGGAACTGTCGTCGCGGCCCGACACCTACGTGGTGAACGGCGCCGACAAGACGGCGCGGATGTATCACGCCGACGCGGTGCGGACCGGCGTGACCTGCGTCCATGCCGACCGCCAGACGCCCGGCTTCATGCGTGCCCCGGCCGAGACGCCGTATTATTTCGCGCTGGAATCGGCGGTGGACGAACTCGCCCGCCGGCTGGAGATGGACCCGGTGGAGCTGCGCCGGCGCAACGACATCGACGCCGAGCCGGTCAACGGCGTGCCCTACACCTCGCGCTCGCTGATGGAATGCTACGACATGGCCGGCGAGGCGTTCGGCTGGCGGGACTACGACCCCGCCGTGGGGTCGATGCGCGACGGCGACTGGCTCGTAGGCTGGGGCTGCGCGACAGCGGCCTATCCGACGCAGATGGCGCCTTGCGCGGTGCGCGTCCATTTCGACCGGACGGGCCGCGCCCGCGTCATGGTGGCCAGCCACGACCTCGGCACCGGGGCCTATACCGTGATCGCGCAGGCCGCGGCCGAGGGGCTGGGCCTCGAGGTGGACCGGGTCGAGGTCGAGCTGGGCGACAGCCGCCTGCCGCCGGGCACCATCGCGGGCGGTTCGATCTCGACCGCCTCCAACGTGTCGGTGATCCAGATCGCCTGCGAGCGGATCATGCAACGGCTCGGCACCACGCCGGAGCGGATCGACGTCGCTGCCGTCTTCGACGCCTTCGGGCAGGGCGCGATCGAGGAATACGCCGAATGGGCGCCGCGCGGCTCCCGGCCGAATGCACGGGGCGGGCTCTACGGCGCGGAGGTCGGCATCGTCGGCGGACCGGAGGAGGAATACACCGCCTTCGCCTTCGGGGCCGAATACGCCGAGGTCCGCATCAACCGCTGGACGCGCGAGATCCGCGTGCCGCGCCTTTACGGCGCCTTCGCGGCGGGGCGGATCATGAACGAGAAGACGGCGACCTCGCAATATCTCGGCGGCATGATCTGGGGCCTGGGCCATGCGCTGCAGGAGAAGACGGAGATCGATCCCCGCACCGGCGCGGTGATGAACGACAACATCTCCGAATACATCGTGCCGGTGAACGCCGACGTGATGGATGTCCGTGCGATGATGGTGCCGGAGGAGGACACCCTCGTGAACCCCGCGGGCATCAAGGGCATCGGGGAGATCGGCATCGTCGGCACCGCCGCGGCCATCGCCAACGCGGTCCATCACGCGACCGGCATCCGCGTGCGCCATGTCCCGATCCGGGTCGAGGACCTGATCGGGACGGGGTGACGCGCGTCCCGAGACGTGCGGGGCGGCCCCGGGCGCGCGGGGCCGCGCCCCGCATATCGAAGTCCCGGAATGCGATCACGGGTCGCTCCGGAAACGACCGGAGATGCCCGCAGGCGCATTTCCAACTCCTCGCCGCTGATCCCGTGAATGGCGATGCGATGGGCCCGCGACAGCGCGGCGTTGCGCCTTATCCTCCTGTCCTCCCGGAAGGTCGGGATGCGAGCGGTTCCACGATATTGCGAACCTTCGGACGAGGCCCCGCCATCGCGCCGAACGAGACCTTTCATCGATGTCCTTCCTGAAGGTTTGCCCAGAGGCCCTCGATCGGCTGGCAAAGTCCGATAAGCCGAGCGCCGCGCCGCCGCTCGTTCCCCCCACCCGAGGCTCGGCGGGCGGATCGGGAAGATGTCGAGGCGCTCCAGGGTGTCGCCGCACGCGATCCGGCCAGCAGGACGGCGGGGGGAGATCCGGCGAAAGACCAGCCCGTCGGTCGGTCCGCTCTCGACGCTGAGGCCTCGGCCGACACGCTGCGCCCGGCGCCGCACGGACACCACGGCCCGCCCGGGGTCGCGCCTGCCCCGTCATGACGGCAATTCGCGCAAAAGCCGCGCCATTCGGCGGGTCCGGCGCCGGCCCCGTTAAGGAATCGGGGAGGGCCGACTGCTACGCCGCGCATCGTCGTCCCGCAGGAGATCCCCGATGCGCCCCATTCCGTCCGGCCCGACCGCAGCCATGGCCGCCTGCCGCCGCGCCGCCGCCGGGGCGGCGCGGGACGGGGCCGCTGCCGCATGGGCGGACCGGTGAGCGTGGCGCACGCGCTACAGGGAACCCGCAATCGCCTCGGCGGTTTGCGCGTCAAGGTAACGGCGACGCTGATCGCGTTCGCCTTGCTTCCGCTGGCCGCAGGCGCGCTGATGTCGCAGCAGCTGGCCGAGCGGGCCATGCGGGCGGACGTCGCCGCGAAGCTCGACCGCGCGACCGAGGCGGACCTCGCGAGCGTCGTGCGCCACGTCGAAGATGCGCTCGATACGCTCGAACGCACGGCCGGGGACGCTTCGGTGCGAAACGCGCTGGCCGAGGCCGACTCCGATGCCCTCGCGGAGACGCTGAGCGGAATCGGGCGGCGGGACGCGGTGTTCTCCGCCCATGCCGTCCTCGATGCCGCCGGGGGACTCATCGCCTTCGAAGGCCTGTCGTCCGAGAGGGCGCGCGCGGTCGCCGCCGGCGCCTTCGGCCCACCGTCCGACGCCGCGCGCGTCGCGACCGCGCGTGCCGGGTCCGAACCCGAAACGCTCGTCCTGAGCCAGCCGATCCGGGCGGGCGACGGGTCCGGCACGGTGATCGGCGCGGTGCATGGCGTTCTGGACCGGACGACGTTTCTGGACCGCCTCGCCGCGATCCGCGTCTGGGGAAGCGCGCAGAACGGCGATCACGTCCTTGTCCTTTGCGACGCGCGCGGCACGATCCTCTACCGGACGGCAGGCGACGGGGCGGGGGCGGTCGTCGACGACCTGCTGGGCCCTGGCGGGGAAGGCGGGGCGTCCTCGCGGAGATATCTTCAAAGCTTTTCCCGGGTCGAGGCGGGCCGGCTGCCCGGGCTCGGCGAACTGGTGCTGCACGCCGCCGTGTCCGAGCGGGTCGCGCTCGCGCATCTCGTTCGCCTCCAGCGGGGCCTTCTGGCCACTTCCGCGCTGGTCGCCCTCGCGCTGGTCTTCGGCACGATCGTCACGATCACCCGCATGGTGCTGGTTCCCGGCAACCGGCTGCGCCGCGCCATCGCCGCCGCGCAGGAGGGCGTGCCGATTCCGGACGCGCTCACACGACGGCACGACGAGATCGGGATCCTGTCGCGGACGTTCGCCCGGGTCATGCAGCAGCTCTCCCAGGCGCGGACCGCGCTGGTGGCCCGATCCGAGGCCGAGATCGCCCGGCACGCCTCCCATCTCGACGCGGCGCTCAACAACATGATGCAGGGGCTTTGCCTCTTCGACGACGAGGACCGCCTGATCGTCAGCAACCGCCAGTTCGCCGAGATCTTCGGGCTCGACGCCGCGGCTCTCGCCCCCGGCACCCGGCTCGAGACGATCCTCGCGGCGATGCGCGACGCGGGCGCCTGCGAAGGGCGGGACATCGCGGAGGTGGCCGGCGAACTGCGCGCCGCCGTCGCGTCCGGCGCGGGCGCGGTCTTCTCCATGACGCTGCCGGACGGGCGCACGATCTCGGTCTCGCAGGTGCCGATGCCGGCGGGCTGGGTCGTCACCTATTCCGACATCACCGAACGCCGCCGGGCGGAGGCGCGCATGGCCCACATGGCGCATCACGACGCGCTGACGGGCCTGTCGAACCGGGTGAAGTTCCGCGAACGGCTGGAGGCCGCGCTCGACGCGAAGACGCCGGACACCTTTGCCGTCTTCTGCCTCGACCTCGACCACTTCAAGCCGGTGAACGACACGCTGGGCCACCCGATCGGCGACAAGCTCCTCCAAGCGGTGGCCGGGCGGCTGAAGCGGTGCGTCCGCGAGGGCGACGTGGTGGCCCGGCTGGGCGGCGACGAGTTCGCCATCCTCCAATTCGACATGACCGACGCGGAATCCCCCACCCATCTGGCGAAGCGGATCATCGAGACGCTCTGCGCGCCCTATCGGATCGATGACCACCAGATCGTGATCGGGACGAGCGTCGGCATCGGCCTGTCGCCGGCGGACGGGACCAAGGCCGACACGCTGATAAAGGCCGCCGATCTCGCGCTCTACCGCGCCAAGATAGACGGCCGCGGCGCGTTCCGCTTCTTCGAGGCGGAGATGGACGCGCGGATGCAGGCCCGTCGGGCGCTCGAGCTCGACCTTCGCGCGGCGCTGAGCCGCGACGAGTTCCGCCTCTGCTACCAGCCGATCGTGGATATGGGGACGGACCGCGTGTCCTGCTTCGAGGCGCTTCTGCGGTGGCATCACCCCGAGCGCGGCCTCGTGCGGCCCGACCAGTTCATCCCGCTCGCCGAGGAGACCGGCCTGATCAACCGGATCGGCGCCTGGGTCCTCCATCGCGCCTGTCTCGAGGCGGCGAGCTGGCCCGCGGGGATCCGCGTGGCGGTGAACCTGTCGCCGCTGCAGTTCAAGGGCATGGACGTCGTGCGCGAGGTGGAATCGGCGCTCGCGGATTCCGGCCTGGACGCCGGGCGGCTCGAGCTCGAGATCACGGAGACGGTGCTCTTGACGCAGACCGACGCGACCCTCGCGCTTCTGGAAAAGCTGCGCGCGCTCGGCGTGCGGATCTCCATGGACGATTTCGGCACGGGCTATTCGTCGCTCAGCTACCTGCGGAAGTTTCCGTTCGACAAGATCAAGATCGACCGCAGCTTCACGCGCGACCTCCACGAGAGCTCGGAGGCGCAGGCGATCGTGCGGGCCATCACGAGCCTCGGGCTGAGCCTCGGCATGGCGGTCACGGTGGAAGGGGTGGAAACCGCCGATCAGCTCGAAGCCGTCCGGGCGGAGGGCTGCACGGAGGTGCAGGGCTACGTCTACTCGCCCCCGGTGCCCGCCGAGGAGCTGCACGCGCTTCTTTCGCGGCTCCATCGGCATGTCCTCGCCACGCTGCCGCGCGGCGCCTGAGCTCCCGGCCCGGCTCCGCGCCCCGCCGGCGGGGCCGCTACTTCTGTATGTCCCGCAGGAACGTGGTGAGGGCGAGGAGGTCGGCGGGCACCGGCGTGCCCAGCCCGCCATGCTCCACGATCACCGTGTCGCCGAGGTCGCGGGCGCCGAATTCCGGCATCACCGCGTCCGGGTCGCCGTGGCGGTCCATCCCGTCGATCGTGGCCATCACGTAGGTCTCCGGAAACGTGCCGCCCGCCGCCTTGGCAAGTCCCGTCAGGTCCGGCCCGATCCCGCCTGTCCCGTCCGCGCTGTGGCATTCCGCGCAGTTCGCCGCAAAGAGCGCCCGCCCGCGGGCGGCGTCCACGTCCGCCTCCGTGGGCAGCGGGTCGCCCGCCTGACAGGCGGCGAGAAGAAGCGCGGTGGCGAGCGTCGGGGGGGCGAGGCGCATCGTGGGGTCCTTTTCGGTCGGGGCGTCCGGTTCCCGCGGCACCCTGCACGGCCGCGGGGCCGCGATCAATGCGCGAACAGGACCGGATGTTCGGTCTGTGCCATCATCGTCCGGGTCGTGCCGCCGAGGATCAGCTCGCGCATCCGCGAATGCTCCCACGCGCCCATCACGATGAGGTCGGCCGCCCGCTCGCGCGCGCGGTCGAGGATGGCCCGGCCGATCTCGGCCCCGCCGCCGGGATATTGCTGCACCTCCACGCGGCAGCCGTGGTGGCTGAGCCATCGGGCCATGTCGGAGCCGGGATTCTCGCCGTCGCGCAGGGTCGTGGCGACCGGGTCGAAGACCGCCACCGTCACCTCCGCCGCCGCGCGCAGGAGCGGCAGCGCCGCATGGGCGGCCCGCGCGGCCGGCAGGCCCGAGTTCCAGGCCAGAAGGACGCGCCGCGGCTGGAGCGCGCGGGGCTGCCGCGCACCGTTCACGAGGAGGCCCGCGGGCATGTGGAACAGCGCCGATTGCGCCGCGGCGACGACGGCGCCGTCCCCGTCGCGGAGCCCGTCGGACATCGCCACGAGATCGCAGAGCAGCGCCCGCCGCGCGATGGCCGCGCCGAGCGCGGCGGGTTCGGCCAGCAGGATCTCGACCTCGGCGCTGCATCCCTCTCGGGCCAGTTCCTCGCGGAGCGACACGGCACTCGCCGCGAGTTCGGCCTCCGCCGCCGCGATTTCGTCGCTCCAGTCCTGCGGAAAGGCCACGACGCCGTATTCAGCCGCTCCGCCGGCATAGACGGGCATCCGGGGCAGGGCGCCGAGGACGAGCACCGACAGATGCGCACCGAGCGCCTGCGCGCCCTCGCGCAGCGCCGCGAAATCGTCGGCGCGGGCGCCGCTCTCCACGAGAAGCCGTATCGTCGCGTTCCGCATTCCGTCGCCCCCCATATCCGGTTCGCGTCGAGGATCGCGGATCCCGCGGGGCACGTCCTTGATGGAGATCAAGCCCGCGCGGCGGCTTGCGCGCGGCGGGACCGCGCCTTACCCGTCGGGCCGGGCGCGGCAGGGCGGGGGCGAGGCGATGCGACTGGGCTGGGGATTGATCGGCGGGGGGCGCGGCAGCCAGATCGGACCGGCCCACCGGATCGGGGCGCGGCTGGACGGGCTGTTCGAGTTCGTGGCCGGGGCGCTCGACCACCGCGCGGAGGCGGGCCGCGCCTTCGGGCGGGAGCTGGGGCTGGCGCCGGAGCGCGCCTATGGGGATTGGCGCGAGATGCTGGCGGCGGAGGCCGGGCGCCCGGACCGGCCCGCCCTCGTCACGGTCGCCACGCCCAACCGCACCCATGCCGAAGATCGCGCTGGCCTGTCTCGAGGCGGGGTTCCACGTCCTCGTGGAAAAGCCGATGACGATGGATGTGGCGGAGGGGGCGCGCCTCGTGGCGGCCGCGCGGGCGGCGGGACGGATCTGCGCGGTCAATTACGGCTATTCCGGCTATCCGCTTGTGCGGCACGCACGGGCCATGGTGGCGCGGGGTGATCTGGGCGCCGTGCGCGTGGTGGTGGCGGAGTTCGCGCACGGGCACCACGCGGATGCGTCGGACGCGGAGAACCCGCGCGTGCGCTGGCGCTACGACCCGGCGGAGGCGGGAGAAAGCGCGCAATTCGCCGATTGCGGGATCCATGCGCTGCACTTGGCCTCCTTCGTGATCGGTCAGGAGGCGGAGCGGCTCGCCGCCGACACAGTGAGCGCCGTGGCCTCCCGCCGCCTCGAGGACGACGCGCAGGTCAACCTGCGCTTCGACGGCGGCGCGGTCGGGCGGCTCTGGACCTCGTCGGTGGCGCTCGGCCGGCAGCACGGGCTGAGCCTGCAGGTCTTCGGCGAACGGGGCGGACTCGCCTGGGCGCAGGAGCGGCCCGACCAGCTGCGCTGGACGCCGCTCGGCGGGCGGACGCAGATCATCGAGCGCGGCGAGGCGGGGCTGTCGCCCGAGCACGATCGCGCCAACCGCGTCACGATGGGCCACGCCGAGGGGATGCCGCTGGCCTTCGCCAATCTCTACGCCGATCTCGCCGAGGCGATCACGGCAAAGGCCGAGGGGCGGCCCGTCGATCCGGCGGCGTCGCTTTGTCCGCGCGCCGAGGACGGGTTGCGCTCGGTGGCCGCCATCCACGCCGTCGCCGCGTCGGCCCGGGACGGGGGCCGCTGGGTCGATTGCCGCCCGCCCGCGCCGCCCGAACAGGGCGGGCAGTAGGGGCGTGGCGGTCCCTCGGTCGGGTGGCCTCCGACCGAGGGACCGCCGCGTCATGCTCACGCAACGGGATCGGCTCGGAGCCAGGAAAAGGCGCCCGACGGGGGGAGCGTGGCACCCGCCCGACTCCGGTCGCTGTTAATCGCACGCCGCGTCGGGAAGCGCTCGTGGTCCCCCCGGAATAACCCGCCATGAGCGGTCCACCCGTCGCGCCCCAAGCTCAGGCGAAGGCGTCGCGGAACGCGGCCAGCGCCGCCTCGGGATCGCCGGAGGCGAAGGCTTCCAGCCCCACCGGCCCCGCATATCCCATTTCCCTCAGGGCCCGCGCGATGCCCGGATAGGCGATCTCGCCGGTGCCGGGCTCGCAGCGGCCGGGGACGTCCGCCACCTGGATCTCCCCCAGCCAGGGCAGGGCAGCGCGGCACAGCCCGGTCAGGTTCCCCTCGCCGATCTGCGCGTGGTAGAGATCGAGGTTCAGCCGCAGGTTCGGATGGTCCACCGCCGCGACGAGGCACAGCGTCTCCTCGGCGCGGGCGAAGGGCACGCCGGGGTGATCGACGGCCGTGTTCAGGTTCTCCAGCGTGAAGACGACGCCCAGCTCCGCGCCGAGATCGGCGATCCGGGCGAGCGTGTCGCGCGCCCGGATCCAGCCGGCGGGCGTTGCGACCTCGGGCCGGACCGGCCGCCCGCCCGCGCCCAGTCCCGTGCCGTGAAGGTTGAGGCGGGCCACGCCGAGCCGCCGCCCGATCTCCGCCACCTCGCGGGCGGAGGCGAGGAGCGTCGCGGCCCCCGGCGCGTCGGACAGGCGACCGACCTTGTAGCCGTTCATGATCGAGAACGTCGCGCCGCTCGCGGCGAGCGCGTCGAGGTCGTGCTCCCACGCGTTCCACAACCCGACCGCGAACCCCATCTCGCGGAGGCGCGCGCAGCGCCACGCCACGGGACGGTCGGGCCAGAGCATCTCGGCACAGGCCCCGAGGGGGGGCATGTTCAGATCCCCGTCATGTCGGGCGTGAGGGCGACCGGCCGGCCCTCGGACAGCGAGCGGTTCGCCGCCTCCGCCAGGGCCAGCGCGTTCACCCCGTCCTGCACCGTCGCGGGGACCGGCTTGCCGTCCCGCACCGCGTCCACGAAGGCCGCCCATTCGATCGCGTAGGCGCGCATGTAGCGCTCGAGGAAGAAGTGGACCGGCTTGGCCGAAACGACGCCCGCCGCCGTCGCCTTCGACAGGGTCGTCTCGCGCTCGTTCTCCGCGCCGAGCAGCCCTTTCGAGCCCAGCACCTCCACCCTCTGGTCGTAGCCGTAGGGGGCGCGGCGGGAATTGCGGATCGTGGCCATGCGCCCGTCCGCATAGGACAGGACGACGATTCCGGTGTCGATGTCGCCCGCCGCGCCGATGGCCGGGTCCACGAGGTTCGCGCCATGCGCCATCACCGTCGCGGGCATGCCGAACAGAAAGGCGCACATGTCGAAGTCGTGGATCGTCATGTCGCGGAAAAGCCCGCCGGAGACCTTGATGTACTCGACCGGCGGCGGGGCGGGGTCGAAGGAGGTGACGGAAAGAAGCTCGCCCCGTCCGATCTCGCCCGCGTCGAGCGCCGCCTTCAGCGCGGCGAAGTTCGGGTCGAAGCGGCGGTTGAAGCCCATCATCACCGGCCGCTCCTGCGCGAGGGCGACGCGGCGGACATCGAGCGCGCGGGCGAGGTCGAGGTCGATCGGCTTTTCGCAGAACACCGCCTTGCCCGCCCCGAGCGCGGCCTCGATCAGGTCGGCATGGGTGTCGGTGGAGGAGGCGACGAGGATCGCGTCCACGGATGGATCGGCCAGGATCTCGTCCGCCGCACGCGCCGCGATGCCGAAGGCCTGCGCGAGCGCGTCGGCCGCCGCGGGCACCACGTCGGCGACGGCGACCAGCTCCGAACGCGGGTCGGCCTGGACCGAGGCGGCGTGGACCTTGCCGATCCGCCCGGCACCGAACAGGGCTGTCTTCATGTCGCGTTTCCCTCCCGGACGTTCCGCGACGGTATGGAACGCCTCGCCATTTCGGAATGAATGTTCCATTATGGAATGGCGGGATCCCCGCCTGCTGTCAACGAGCGAGGTCGCGATGACGGACGAGAGCGCGGGCCCGCCGGGTCCGGTCACGGTCACCGAGCTGATCGAGCGGATCGACGCGGTCGCGCCGGGCCTGCCGAAGCGTTTGCGTCAATGCGCGACGTTCACGCGGCGCCATCTCCATCTCCTCGCGGTTTCCACGGTGGCGGACATGGCCCGCGCGGCGGAGGTCGCGCCCTCCGTCTACATCCGCTTCTGCCAGGGGCTCGGATTTTCGGGCTATTCGGAGATGCAGGCGCTGTTCCGCGAACGCTACAGCGAGTTCCGTCCCGACTATTCGGTGCGCTTCGCCAACCTGCGCGAGGGGGCGTCGCCCGACGCCGCGCCGGGCGTCGACCGCCTGATCGCGGATTTCGCGGAATCGGGGCACAAGTCGCTACTGCGGCTGCGGAACACCGTCACCAGCAGCGCCGCCGACCGGATCGCCTCCGACATGGCGGCGGCGCGGGTGGTGCATCTCGTGGGCGCGCGGCGGGCCTTCGCGATCGTCGCGAACATGGCCTATCTGCTCGACAAGATGGGGGTGGAGACGCAGGTGCGGCCGGCGGCGGGGCTGATCGCGACACAGGCCGCGCTGCGTCCGGGGGACATCGTCTTCGCCGTCACCTTCGCGCCCTTCTCGCAGGAAACGCTGGGCTTCGCGCGCGAGGCCGACGCGGC
Organism: uncultured Jannaschia sp.; assembly: GCF_947494025.1. GTDB lineage: Bacteria > Pseudomonadota > Alphaproteobacteria > Rhodobacterales > Rhodobacteraceae > Jannaschia. The sequence continues at coordinate 32,819 of NZ_CANLTQ010000008.1, read as the reverse complement.
GGGGATCGTGGTCCACGGCCTGACCGACGACGAGAGCGGGCCGCTCGCGGAGGTGGCCCGCGCGCTTCTGGTGGCCCGCGAGGACGAGGTGGCGGGCTTTCGCGCGCCCACGGCCGCCATCGCGCTGAGTACCGCGCTCTGCGTGGCGGCGGGCGCGCTCCGCACGGAGACTTGACACAAGGCCCCGAAGAACGGAAAACGGAATATACGTTCCATTTATTGGGGCGGACAAGAATATCGGGCGCCGGGGGGCGCCCCGTTCTGGGAGGAACACATGACAATTCTGCTTCGCACTGCCACCGCCGCGGCGGTCATCGGCCTTGCCGCGCCCGCGCTGGCGCAGGACATCCAGGTCATCGTGCACGGCCAGGCCAACGACCCGTTCTGGTCCGTCGTCAAGAACGGCGTCGACCAGGCCGCCGCGGATACCGGCGCCAATGTCGAGTACCGTTCGCCCGAGACCTTCGACATGGTCGCCATGAGCCAGCTCATCGACGCGGCCGTGAACCAGGAGCCCGACGGCCTCGTGGTCTCGATCCCCGACGCCGACGCCCTCGGCCCGTCGATCGAGCGCGCCGTGCAGGCGGGCATTCCCGTGATCTCGATGAATTCCGGCTCCGACGTTTCGGCCGAGCTGGGCGCGCTCCTGCATGTCGGGCAGGACGAATACGACGCCGGCGAGGCCGCCGGGCAGGAGCTTGCCGCGATGGGCGGATCCAACGCGATCTGCGTCAACCAGGAAGTGGGCAACGTCGCGCTCGACCAGCGCTGCGAGGGCTTCGCGGCCGGCTTCGGCGGCACGGTCGAGGTCGTGCCCACCTCCAACGACCCCGCCGAGGTCGAGGCGCGCATCCGCGCCGCGCTGGAATCCAACCCCGACATCGACACGGTGATGGGCCTCGGCGCCTCGCTCGTGGGCGAACCGGCCGTCGCCGCGGTCGAGGCCGTGGGCCGGACGGGCGACATCCACGTGGCCACGTTCGACCTGTCGGCGGGCTTCCTGCAATCGGTCGTGGACGGCGACGCCGCCTTCGGCATCGACCAGCAGCAGTTCCTGCAGGGCTACCTGCCGGTCGTGTTCCTCGCGCTCAACGCGGAATACGGCCTCGTGCCGGGCGGCAACGTGCCCTCGGGTCCGAACCTCGTCACCCAGGACAAGGCCGAGCAGGTGATCGAGCTGTCCTCGCAGGGTATCCGCTGAGGCGAAACCCGCGCGGCGGGGGACGCGGGGCACGCCCCCCGTCCCCCGTCCTCGAAACCGATCCGGGGAGGGGATCATGGCGACGGACACGACCACGCATCCGGCGGCCGACGAGCGGCTGAAGACCGAAAGCTTCGGCGCGCGCCTGATGAAGCGGCCGGAGCTCGGCGCCATCGCGGGCGTCATCCTCGTCACGGTCTTCTTCGTCCTCACGGCCGATCCGGCGATGTTCACCCTGTCGGGCATCGTCAACTTCATGACGCCCGCCGCGCAGCTCGGCATCCTGGCCATCGGGGCGGCGCTTCTGATGGTGGGGGGCGAGTTCGACCTGTCCATCGGCTCCATGGTGGCCTTCGCGGGCCTGTTCTTCGGGGCGGCGACGGTCGCGGTCGGGCTGCCGCTCCTTCTCGCGATCCCGCTCACGTTCCTGTTCGCCGCCGCCGTGGGCGCGGTCAACGGCACCATCGTGATCCGCTCGGGCCTGCCGTCCTTTATCGTGACGCTGGCCTTTCTGTTCATCCTGCGGGGGCTGTCGCTGGTCGGGCTGAAGGCCGTGACCGGCGGCTCCACGCAGCTGCGCGGCGTGCGCGACGCGACGGAGGGCGATCCGCTCGCGCCGTTCTTCTCCGGCGACGCCTTCGGCCCGGTCTTCGCCTGGGCGGCCGACCGGGGCGTGATCGAGACCTTCGGCAACGGCACCCCCAAGGTGCCCGGCCTGCCGGTGGAGATCGTCTGGTTCGTGGCCCTCGCCGCCGTCGCGACCTGGCTCCTGCTGCGCACGCCTGCGGGCAACTGGATCTTCGCCGCCGGCGGCGACACCCTGGCCGCGACCAATTCCGGCGTGCCGGTGCGCCGGGTGAAGATCGCCCTCTTCATGCTGACCGCCTGCTGCGCGGCACTGGTCGCGATCATCACGGTCATGGACGCCGGATCGACCGACGCCCGGCGCGGCTTCCAGAAGGAGTTCGAGGCGATCATCGCGGCGGTGATCGGCGGTTGCCTCCTGACCGGGGGCTACGGGTCGGCCGTGGGCGCCTTCTTCGGCGCGATCATCTTCGGAATGGTGGTGATCGGGCTGGGCTACACGAGCTTCGACCAGGACTGGTTCCAGGTCTTTCTGGGCGGAATGCTCCTGATCGCGGTGCTGTTCAACAACGCCATCCGCAAGCGCGTCACGGGGGAGCGGTGATGAACGGGGACACGGCCTTCCACCACGGCGACGCGCCCGCGGGCGCGCCCATCGTCGAGATGAAGGACATCGAGAAGCATTTCGGCAACATCATCGCGCTGGCCGGCGTCAGCTTCGACGTGCATCCGGGCGAGTGCCACTGCCTTCTGGGCGACAACGGCGCGGGCAAGTCGACCTTCATCAAGACCATGTCGGGCGTCCACCGGCCCACGCGGGGCGAGATCCTGTTCGAGGGGCGGCCGATGTCCTTCAACAGCCCCCGCGACGCCATGGAGGCGGGAATCGCGACGGTGTTCCAGGACCTCGCCATGATCCCGCTCATGTCGGTGACGCGCAACTTCTTCATGGGACGCGAGCCGACCGTGGGACGCGGACCGTTCAAGCGGATGGACGTGGATCGCATGAACGCGGTGACGATGGAGCGGATGCGCGAGATGGGCATCGCGCTCCGCGCGCCCGATCAGGCCGTGGGCACGCTGTCGGGCGGCGAGCGGCAGACCGTGGCCATCGCCCGCGCGGTCCATTTCGGCGCCAAGGTCCTGATCCTCGACGAGCCGACCTCCGCGCTCGGCGTGCGGCAGACCTCCAACGTGCTCGCCACCATCGACAAGGTGCGCAAGCAGGGCATCGGCGTCGTCTTCATCAGTCACAACGTCCGTCACGCGCTTGCCGTGGGCGACCGCTTCACGGTCCTGAACCGCGGCCGGACGCTGGGCACCGCGAAACGCGGCGAGATCACGCCGGAAGCCTTGCAGGACATGATGGCCGGCGGGCAGGAGATGGCCCAGCTCGAAGGTTCGCTCGGAGGTACGGTATGACGCTCGACCTGCTTACCATCGGCCGCTCCTCGGTCGATCTCTACGGCGCGCAGGTCGGCGGGCGGCTGGAGGACATGGGGTCCTTCGACAAGTATATCGGCGGCTCGCCCACCAACATCGCCTGCGGCACGGCGCGGCTGGGCCTGCGCTCGGCGGTGATCACCGGGGTCGGCGACGAGCATATGGGCCGCTTCATCCGCGAGCAGCTCGCGCGCGAGGGCGTGGATGTGCGCGGGGTCAAGACCGACCCCGACCGGCTCACCGCGCTGGTCCTCCTCGGCATCCGCGACGCGGAAAGCTTCCCCCTCATCTTCTACCGCGAACGCTGCGCCGACATGGGCCTGACGGAGGCCGACATCGACGCGGATCTCGTGGGCGAGGCGCGCTGCGTCTGCGCGACGGGCACGCATCTGTCGCATCCCAAGGTGGAGGCGGCGACGCTGAAGGCGCTGCGCCTCGCGCGCGGGAACGGCGCGCGCACCGCGCTCGACATCGACTACCGTCCGAACCTCTGGGGCATGGCCGGGCATGGCGAGGGGGAAAGCCGCTTCGTGGCGTCGGAGGCCGTGACGGAAAAGCTGCAATCCACGCTGCCGCTGTTCGACCTGATCGTGGGCACGGAGGAGGAGTTCCATATCGCTGGCGGCACGACCGACACGCTGGACGCGCTCCGCCGCGTGCGCGCGCTGACGGAGGCGGTGCTGGTCTGCAAGCGCGGGGCGAAGGGCGCGGTGGCCTTCGCCGGTGCCGTCGAGGGCTGGGAGGCCGGGATCGCGGGCGAAGGTTTCCCGATCGAGGTGTTCAACGTGCTGGGCGCGGGCGACGGGTTCATGTCGGGCCTTCTGCGCGGCTGGCTCGGCGAGGAGGACTGGGCGACCGCGCTGACCTGGGCCAATGCCTGCGGCGCCTTCGCGGTGAGCCGCCACGGCTGCACGCCCGCCTATCCGACCTGGGCGGAGCTGCGCTTCTTTCTGGACCGCGGCGTGGTCCGACCCGACCTTCGCAACGACGGCGCGCTGGAGCAGGTCCACTGGGCCACCACGCGGCACACGCGGACGGGCGGCGACTGGTCCGCGATGCGGGTCTTCGCCTTCGACCACCGCGCGCAGTTCGAGGAGATGCCGGGCGCGACGCCGGAGCGGATCGGGGCGTTCAAGCGGCTGTGCCTCGAGGCCACGACGCGGGTGGCGGAGGGGCGGCCCGGCCACGGCATCCTTTGCGACGACCGGCTGGGCCGCGACGCGCTGCACGCCGCGTCGGGCACCGGCCTGTGGGTCGGGCGGCCGGCGGAGCTTCCGGGCTCCCGCCCGCTCGCGCTGGAAGGCCAGCTCGGTCCCGATTGCGGGGGCCTCGGCGAATGGCCGCGCCATCAGGTCGTGAAATGTCTGGTCTTCGCCCATCCCGACGACGACGACGCCACCTGGCGGGACCAGCTCGCCACCGTGGGCCGACTCTGGACCGCGTCGCGCCGCAACGGGCTGGAATTCCTGCTGGAGGTCATCTCGTCGAAACTCGGCCCCGTGGGCGACGACACGACCGCGCGGGTCATCGCCCGCGTCTACGGGGCCGGGATCTTTCCCGACTGGTGGAAGCTCGAGACGCAGCCGTCGCGCGCCGCCTGGGACGCCTGCGTCGCCGCGATCGAGACGAACGATCCCCATACCCGCGGCATCGTGGTCCTCGGGCTCGACGCGCCGATGGATCGCCTCGTCGAAGGATTGGGCGAGGCGGCGCGGGTGCCGCTCGTGAAGGGCTTCGCGGTGGGCCGGACGATCTTCGCGGAGGCGGCGCGCGGCTGGCTCGCGGGGCAGGTCGGCGACGACGCGGCGGTGGCCGGAATGGCCGAACGCTACGACACCCTGTGCCGCGCCTGGGACGGGGCGCGACGGAACGAAAAGGACGCCGCATGAGCACGATCCGGTTGACCGCGGCGCAGGCGATGATGCGCTGGCTGTCGGTGCAGATGACGGAGGAGGGCACGCCCTTCCTCGCCGGGATCTGGGCGATCTTCGGGCATGGCAACGTGGCCGGCCTGGGCGAGGCGATGCACGGCGTCCAGGACGTCCTGCCGACCTGGCGCGGCCAGAACGAGCAGACCATGGCCCATGCCGCCATCGCCTATGGCAAGGCGATGCGCCGCCGCCGGGCCATGGCGGTGACGACCTCCATCGGGCCCGGCGCGACAAACCTCGTGACCGCGGCGGCGACGGCGCATGTGAACCGTTTGCCGCTGCTCCTGATCCCCGGCGACGTGTTCGCGAGCCGCGCCCCCGATCCGGTGCTCCAGCAGGTCGAGGATTGGGACGACGGCACGATCAGCGCCAACGACGCGCTGCGCCCCGTGTCGCGGTATTTCGACCGCATCGCGCGGCCCGAGCAGCTTCTGACCGCGCTGCCGCGGGCGATGGACACGATGACCGACCCCGCCCGCTGCGGCCCCGTCACGCTGGCTTTCTGCCAGGACGCGCAGGCCGAGGCGTTCAGCTGGCCCGAGGCGTTCTTCGCGCCGCGCGTCTGGCACATCCGCCGCCCGCGCCCCGACCTGCGCGAGCTGGAGGCGGCGGCCGGGGCGATCCGCGACGCGCGCCGTCCGGTGATCGTGGCGGGCGGCGGGGTGCTTTATTCCGGCGCCGAGGGCGCGCTTGCGGCCTTCGCGTCGGACCACGCGATCCCCGTGGTCGAGACGCAGGCCGGCAAGTCGGCGCTTCCCTGGGACCATCCCGCGAATCTCGGCGCCGTGGGCGTGACCGGCACCGACGCGGCCAACGCGGCCGTGGCGGAGGCGGACCTGCTTCTGGGCGTGGGCACGCGGTTGCAGGACTTCACCACCGGCTCCCGGAGGCTCATGGGGGATCAGCGGCTCCTTTCGCTCAATGTCGCGGCCTACGACGCGGCGAAGCACGGCGCGACGCCGCTGATGGCCGATGCGCGCGAAGGACTCTCGGCGCTGAGCGAGGCTCTGGGCGATCACCGCGCGGCGGGCGCGCCGGACGACCGGAAGGCCGACTGGCTCGCCCGGGCCGATGCGGTAATGGCCGCGCCCGCGGGCAACGCCCTGCCCACCGACGCGCAGGTGATCGGGGCGGTGCAGCGGCAGGCCACCGAACGGACGGTGGCGATCTGCGCCGCGGGCTCCATGCCCGGCGCGCTCCATACCCTCTGGCGACCCTCGGCGGGGGGCTATCACATGGAATACGGCTATTCCTGCATGGGCTACGAGATCGCGGGCGCGCTCGGCCTCAAGATGGCCGCGCCCGAGCGCGACGTGGTCTGCTTCGTGGGCGACGGCAGCTACATGATGGCCAATTCCGAGCTCGCCACCGCGGCGATGCTGCGCGTGCCGTTCACGGTCGTGCTGACCGACAATCGCGGCTACGGCTGCATCAACCGCCTGCAGGCGGCGACCGGGGGCGCGCCGTTCAACAACCTTTACGCGGATTCGCGCGTGGCCGCGCCGCCCGCCATCGACTTCGCGGCCCATGCCGCCGCGATGGGCGCGCATGCCGCGCATGCGGGCGGCATCGACGAGCTGGAAACGCTTCTCGGGGCGGCGCGGGGCCGCGACGTGCCGTCGGTCATCGTGATCGATACCGATCCCGGACCCGGCACCGGGGCGGGCGGCGCGTGGTGGGACGTGGGCGTGCCCGAGGTGTCCCGCCGCGCCGAAGTGCGTGCGGCCCGCGAGGCCTACGAGACGGCGCTGGCCGGCCGGTCGCTGGTGCGGGGGCCCGGAGCGTGATCCGTATCGGCATTTCCCCCATCGCGTGGCAGAACGACGACCTGCCCGACCTCACGGCGGCCTACACGATGGAGGACGCGCTGCGCGAGGCGGCGGCCATCGGCTACGCGGGGGTGGAGCGCGGCCAGCGCATGCCGTCGGACACCGAGGGGCTTCGCGGCCTGCTCGACCGCCACGGCCTCGCGCTTTGCGGGGGCTGGTGCTCCGGCGGGCTCCTGCGCCGGACACCGGCGGAGGAGATCGCCGCGATCCGTCCGCAGGTCGAGCAGTTCGCCGCCCTCGGCGCGCCCTGCCTCGTCTATGCCGAATGCTCCAACACCGTGCAGGGCCGCCGCGACGTGGCGGTGAACGACCGCCCGCAACTCTCGCCTGCGGAGATCGCGGCCTATGCCGCGAAACTGACCGAGGTTGCGGCGTGGTGCGCGGAACGGGGCGTGCCGCTCGCCTACCACCACCACATGGGAAGCATGATCGAGTCCGGCGACGACGTGGACCGGCTGATGGAGGGCTCGGGCGAGGCGGTGCATCTGCTCTACGACACCGGCCATCTGCGGTTCGGCGGCGCGGACCCGCTCGCCGTGCTGGACCGCTGGGGGCGCCGCGTGGGCCATGTCCATTTCAAGGACGTGCGCGCCCCGGTGGTGGCGCGGGCGCGGAGCGAGGGGATGTCCTTTCTCGACGCGGTAATTGCCGGCGCCTTCACCGTTCCCGGCGACCCCGAAGGCACGATCGACTTCGCCGCCGTGACCGAAAGGCTGGCGGCGATGGGCTACGACGGCTGGATCGTGGTGGAGGCCGAGCAGGACCCCGCCCGTGCCGATCCGACCGCCTATTCCCGGACCGGCCACGCGGAGATCCGGCGCCTTTGCGCGGCGGCGGGCCTCGCGGTCGCGTGAGATCGTCGTCCCGCGGGCGTTCCGCCGCGCCGGACGCGCAACCTGAAACCTGACGGAGGCCCCATGCCCCATCTGCTCCACCGCCCTTTCGGCACGCACGGCGAGGTTCACCGCATCACCCCCGAACGCGCCGGCTGGCGCTATGTGGGTTTCGCGCTGCACCGCCTGCGGGCGGGCGACAAGGCGGCCGCCGCGACGAACGGCGAGGAGGCGATCCTCGTGATGGTGGAGGGCCGGGCGCGCATCGCCGGCGGCGGCGAGGATTTCGGCACCGTGGGCACGCGCATGAACGTCTTCGAGCGCACGCCGCCCGAGGCCGTCTACATCCCCCGCGACGCGGAGTGGGCGGCGGTCGCGGAAACCGACTGCACGCTCGCGGTCTGCTCCGCCCCGGCCACGCCCGGCGGCGACTTCCCGGCCCGCCGGCTCGAGACGCCCGCCACGGCCGAGCGCGGGCGCGGCACCAACACCCGCCACGTCAACAACATCGCGATGGAGGACAGCCCCGTCGCCGAGCGCCTCCTGGTGACGGAGGTGTTCACGCCCGCCGGGCACTGGTCGAGCTATCCCAGCCACCGCCACGACGAGGACGACTTCCCCCGGATCACCTATCTGGAGGAGACTTACTACCACCGGCTCGACCCGTCCGACGGCTTCGCGGTGCAGCGGGTCTATACCGACGACCGCCAGCTCGACGAGACCATGGCGGTGCACGACCACGACGTCGTCTGCGTCCCCCGCGGCCACCATCCCTGCGGGGCGCCCTACGGGTTCGACCTCTACTACCTCAACGTCATGGCCGGACCGCGCCGCAACTGGCGCTTCGTTCCTGCGCCGGAGGTCGAATGGATCCTCGCGCGCGACGCCTAGTTCGGGATCACACGCTCAACGTCGCGACGCGGGGAGGGGGATTCCGCGCGGACCGGACCGGTCCCGCCGGAACGTCGTCGGGAGAGTCTGGCCGTCGGGAGGGCGGCGACGGGGACGGTCGCGAACATCGCCCTCGTCTCATGCGACTTGCTTGAGACGGATCCGGGTGACATCCTCGACGATACGTCCTGCGCCGTGACGCTGCTCGGAGGGAGATCATGTGTCGGGCCGGCAACGCGGCATGGCGGACGTCGATAAAAGACCGAACAGGGAGAGACAGACCATAATGCTGAAGGCACTCACACTCACCGCGGCGCTGCTGGCCGGGACGGCCGGCGTGGCGCTCGCGCAGGAGCCGCAATCCGGCGGCACGCTCAACTTCGTGGCGCCCTACGGGTCGAGCTTCGGCACGCTCGACATCCACACCTCGCCCTCGACGCAGGACGAGTTCCCGGCCAAGGCGATCCACCGCAGCCTGTACCAGTGGAATTCCGAGGAGGGGAAGCCGGAATTAGAGCTGGCAACGGACGTGAGCGCGTCCGACGACCGCCTCACCTATACCTACAAGCTGCGCGAGAACGCGGTGTTCCACGACGGCACGCCGTTCACCGCCGATGACGTGATCTATTCCTACGAGCGGATCGCCGATCCCGCGAATGCCTTTCCCGGCGCGCGCTACTTCGCGGACGTGGCCGGTATCGAGGAGTTCAACAGCGGCGCGGCCGAGCATATCTCGGGCCTGAAGAAGATCGACGACCACACGCTCGAGATCACCTATACCGTCGCACCGACCGATCCGGGCTATGCCCTGATGCAGACCAACGCGGCGATCTATCCGTCGGGCGCGGGCGAGGATCCGGACTTTATCCAGAATCCGATCGGCCTCGGGCCCTTCGAGTTCGTGGAGAACGTTCCCGGCTCCCGCGTGGTGGTGGAGAAGTTCGACGAGTTCTACGAGGACGGGCAGCCCTACCTGGACCGCGTCAACATCGTCCTTCTGGGCGACGCCTCGGCGCGCGACGTGGCCTTCCGCAACCAGGAGATCGACGTCTCGGTCCTCGGGCCGACGCAGTATGTCGCCTATCAGGCCGACCCGGAGCTGTCGGAGAACCTGCTTGAGGTGGCGGAGGTCTATACCCGCCATGTCGGCTTCGACAACACCAAGCCGCCCTTCGACAACAAGGAGGTGCGCCAGGCGTTCGGTCACGCCATCGACAACGACCTGATCATCGACAAGCTGGTCAAGAACAAGGCCTACCCCGCGACCGGCTGGCTTCCGATCTCCTCGCCCGCCTACGACCCGGCCGCCGAGCCGACCGCCTACGACCCCGACCTCGCCCGCCAGATGCTGGCCGATGCGGGCTATCCCGACGGCATCGACGTCGCGATCACGGCGACGCAGAACGAAAGCTGGGGCCTGACCATCGTCGAGGCGATCATTCCGATGCTGCGGGACGCGGGCATCCGCGCGACGGCCGTGCCGGTCGAGGCCTCCGTGCTGGCCGAGATCGTGCCGGCCGGCGACTTCGAGGCCTTCATGTGGTCGAACCTTTCGGGGCCCGACGACTACGAGGTCCTGAAGTGCTACTACTCCAAGACGCCGCGGAGCAGCTGCGCCTATCAGCAGTTCAGCGACCCGGAATTCGACAGGCTGTTCGAGGAGGCCGGGGCGGAGACGGATCCCGCGAAGAAGACCGACCTGCTGCGTCAGGCCAACAACATCGTGCAGCAAGGCGCGCCGAGCTGGTTCTTCAACTATAACAAGGCGGTGATGGCCTATCAGCCCTGGGTCCACGGGTTGCAGGCCAACGCGACGGAGCTGGCGATCCAGAATTACGAGGATCTCTGGATCGACGAGACGGCGCCCGATTCGCGCAGATGATCGCCCGCACCATTCACTGTCCGCGGCCCTTCGGGGCCGCGGCGCGGGCGGGGGCGTAGCGGCGTGCTGCGTTTCACCATCCGTCGCCTGCTGCAGGTGATCCCGACCCTGCTCGCCGTGGCGCTGCTGATCTTCGTGATCTTCAGCGTCGTGCCCGGCAGCTTCGCGTCGAGCCTCATGGCGGACGGCCGCACCGCCGCCGACCCCGAGATGCTGGCCCGGCTGAACGAGCAGTTCGGCCTCGACAAGCCGCTCTACCTGCGCTTCGCCGACTACATCACGGGCCTCGCGCGCTTCGACCTCGGCACCTCGTTCCGCACCCGCGAGCCGGTGCTCGACGTCATCAACGCGCGCCTCTGGGCATCGCTGAAGCTCGCCGTCGCGGCGATGGCTTTCGCGATCGTCGTCGGCGTGCCGCTGGGCTTCATCGCGGCCCTGCGGCCGGGCAGCCTCCTCGACAGCGTCACGATGATCGGCGCGGTCTCCGGCCTGTCGCTGCCGCAGTTCTGGCTCGGGCTGTTGCTGATGTACCTTTTCGCGCTGGTGCTGGGCTGGCTGCCGAGCTTCGGTTACGGCGGCGGGAGCTGGCGCTATCTCATCCTGCCCGCCATCACGCTGGGTGTCACGCCGCTGGCGCTGCTCGCGCGGACCACGCGGGCGGGGGTTCTGGAGATCGCCAACGAGGATTTCATTCGCACCGCGCGCTCCAAGGGGATGAGCGAGGCGCGCGTCGTCCGCTGGCATCTCGTGCGCAACGTCATGGTGCTGGTCGTGACCACCATCGGGCTGCAGTTCGGTTCGATGATGGGGCAGGCGGTTGTGATCGAGAAGCTGTTCTCCTGGCCGGGCATCGGCTCGCTGCTGGTCGACTCGGTCTCGATCCGCGACACGCCGGTGGTGCAGGGGACGATCCTCGTCATCGTGGTGTGGTTTCTTCTCATCAACACGCTCGTCGACATTGTCTACGCAGCGATCGACCCGCGGATAAAACAGACATGAGACGGTTCAACCTCAATCTCTGGCTGGGCGGGGGGCTTGTCCTGCTGGTCTGCGTGGGGGCGGTGTTCGCGCCGCTTCTGACGTCGTTCGACCCGGTCTTCGACGCGAACCTCATGTATGCCGAGGAGCCGCCGGACGCGCAGTTCTGGTTCGGCACCGACGAACAGGGACGCGACGTCTATACCCGCGTCCTCTACGGCGCGCGGATCTCGCTGACGGTCGGCATCGTCAGCCAGATCATCAATTCCGTGATCGGGCTCAGCCTCGGGATCTCGGCGGCCTATTGGGGCGGCTGGTGGGACGATCTGGTGAACGGGCTCACCAACACGATGCTGGCGGTCCCGTCGTTGATCTTCGCGCTGGCGATCATGGCGATCCTGGGGCCGGGTCTGCCCAGCCTGCTGATCGCGCTCGGGCTGACGAACTGGTCCTGGACCTGCCGGATCGCGCGGTCCTCCACGCTGTCGCTCAAGGGGCAGGGCTACGTTCTGGCGGCCCGCACGCTCGGTTACGGCGACATCCGCATCATGGCGACGCAGCTCCTGCCCAACATGGTCGGGCCGATCCTCGTGATCTCGACGCTGGGCATCGGCGCGGCGGTGCTGGCGGAGGCGGCGCTGTCGTTCCTGGGCCTCGGCATCCGGCCGCCGTTCCCGTCCTGGGGGTCGATGCTGACCGGCGCACGCGAACTCATCGTGATCGCGCCCTGGGCGGCCGTGTTTCCGGGGCTCGCGATCTTCGTGACCGTGCTCGGGTTCAATCTGCTGGGCGACGGGTTGCGGGACCTGCTCGACCCGCACATGCGGAGCCGGACGGCATGAGCGACGCACCGCTTCTGGACCTGCGCAACCTGCATGTGGGAATCCCCGGCCGGGGCGCGCCGTTGGATATCGTCAGGGATGTGGGTTTCACGATCCTTCCGGGCGAGGCCTTCGGTCTGGTCGGCGAGAGCGGTTCGGGCAAGAGCCTGACCGCGCTGTCGCTGATCCGGCTTCTCAAGAAGCCGCTGGCGGTGTCGGGGGGCGAGATCCTTTTCAAGGGCGAGGACCTTCGCAATCTGTCGGACAAGGCGATGCGACGGCTGCGCGGCGACCGGATCGCGATGATCTTCCAGGAGCCGATGACGGCGCTCAACCCGCTCAAGACCGTGGGGCGCCAGATCGCCGAGATGTTCGTGCTGCATCGCGGGATGGGCTGGGGGGAGGCGCAGAAGCGGGCCGTCGACGCATTGGCCTCCGTCCACGTGCCCGCCCCCGAGGAGCGCGTGCGGGCCTATCCGTTCCAGATGTCGGGCGGCATGCGCCAGCGGGTGATGATCGCCATCGCGCTCGCCTGCGATCCGGACCTGCTCATCGCGGACGAGCCGACGACGGCGCTCGACGTGACGGTGCAGGACGAGGTCCTCAAGCTGATCGCGGAGCTTTGCTCGGCGCGGGGCACGGCGGTGCTGCTGATCTCCCACGACCTCGGCGTCATCGCCAACATGTGCCAGCGCGTCGGCGTGATGTATCAGGGCCGGCTGGTGGAGGAGCGCGACACCTACGACCTCTTCGCCGATCCCCGCCATCCCTACACGCAGGGTCTTCTGGGTGCGTTGCCGCGCCTCGGCTCGCGGCACGGCGAGGCCGGGCGTCAGCGGCTCGTGGATATCGACGGGATGATCGCCGACAGGGAGAGCCTGAGCCGGGAGTTCTGCTCCGAGGCGCGAAACCCGGTGCGCGATCCGCGGCAGCGGGCGGGGGGCGGGGCATGAGGGACGGACCGCCCGCGCCGCTTCTGGAGATCCGCGATCTGCACGTGCATTTCCCGGTCGGCAACACCTTGCTCGCGCGCAACAAGCGGGTGCTGCGTGCGGTGAGCGGCGTGGACCTTACGCTGGGGGAGGGCGAATGTCTTTCCATCGTGGGCGAGTCCGGCTGCGGCAAGTCGACGACCGCGCTCGCGGTCATGGGACTGCAGGAGCCGACCTCGGGCGACATCCTGTTCGAGGGGCGCTCCCTCACCGGCGCGGCCGGGCCCAGCCGGATGGAGCGCGCGCGCATCGCGCAGATGGTGTTCCAGGATCCCTATGCGTCGCTCAACCCGCGGCAGACCGTGCATCGCTCGCTCGCCGCCCCCCTGCGCCTGCACGGAACGCGAACCAGAAGCGAGATCGACGACCGGGTGGCGGACATTCTCTTGAAGGTCGGCCTGCTGCCCGAGCACGGCGCGCGGTTCCCGCACGAATTCTCCGGCGGCCAGCGACAACGGATCGGCATCGCCCGCGCGCTGATCCTCGATCCGCGGATCCTGATGCTGGACGAACCCGTCTCGGCGCTCGACGTCTCGGTGCGCGCGCAGATCATCAACCTGCTGCTCGATCTGCAGGAGGACCTTTCGCTCTCCTTCGTGATGATCTCCCACGACCTCGGGGTGGTGGAGCACATGAGCGACCGCGTGGCGGTGATGTATTTCGGTCAGATCGTGGAGCTGGGGCCCTGGGACGCGATCTTCGCCAATCCGACGCATCCCTATACCCGCAAGCTGATCGCCACGATCCCCGATCCCGACACGATCCTGCATCCGGATCGCGACCGTGCGGCGGGGGCCGCCCCGCCGCCGCCTGCGGGCCATCGCTTTCACCCCGAGGATGTCGGCCGCCCGGACGTCTATGCCGTGCCCGCGCCGTCGGAGCTGCTGGAAGTGTCGCCGGGACATTTCGTTCGTTGCGCCCCGGCCTGACGCTCATTCGGGCAGGACGACCGGGCCCCAGTCCGGATAACGATCGCAGGGCGAGGGGTTCTCCGGATGGAAGCGCCCGCCCAGATGCGCGATCACCCCCGCCACCGCGTTCAGCGAGGTCTGCACCGCCCCCTCGACCCAGGCCGGTGTCCAGCTCACGCCATCGCCCGCGAGAAAGATCCCGCGCTCGTGGGGGGGCAGCATCTCCTGCATGAAATGGCCGAACATGCGGTGGTTGTAGCGGTAGTGCCCGGGAAGCGCGCCCTTGAACGCGCCGAGGAAGTTCGGCTCGTTCTCCCAGGAGATCGTGACCGGCTCGCCAACGATATGGCCGCGGATGTCCACGCCCGGATAGATCTGTCCGAGCGCGCCGAGCGCCAGCTCCACCCGCCGGTCGACCGGCAGGGGCAGCACCTTGAGGGCGTCGGTCATCCACGAATAGGTCAGGCAGATCACGGACGGCCGGTCCGGCCCGTTGTCGAACAGGTAGGTGCCCCGCGTCATCCGGTCGGTCAGAGTCATGGACATCGTATCGTGCCCGGTCGCCGGGTTGCGGTCGGTCCAGAACGGCCGGTCGACCATCACGAAGGTCTTGGCCGACTGCATGTACCGGGTGCGATCCAGCGCCATCCAGAGCGCGTGTGGAAACAGCCGCTCCTCGGTGTCGATTGCGGTCGACAGCAGATGGCTCTGGCAGGTGACGATGACCGCGTCGAAGGGCTCGGCCCGCCCCCAGCGATCGGTCACCTCGATCCCCCCCGCCTCGTCGCGCCGCAGCCGGGCGACGCCCGCCCGCGGCGCGCCGCCGTTGAGCGCGGCCAGCGTCGTGCCGCGCGGCCAGTGCACCAACACCTCCGGCGCGTGCCGCCAAAGCCCATGCGGCATCTGCGCCACGCCGCCCGCGATCAGCCGCTGGTTCTCGTCGCATTCGGTGGCGTTGACGCGCAGGATTTCGAGCATCGAGTTCGGGAAGTCGGAATCCCAGCCGCCGGTGCCGAAGCCGACCTGACCGAACACCTCGCGGTGGCGGAAGCTGAGCGCCTGGAACGCGTCCGAGGAGGCCACGAAGTCGTAGAAGGTGCGCTCATCCCAGGTCTTCACGATAGGGTCCCAGATCTCCTTGATCCGCGCGGGATCGCGCGCCGCAATGGCAGCCTTCAGCGCGGCGAAGTCCGCCCCCCGCTCCAGCGCCGCGTCGTAGGCGTCGGCCACCGCGCGGTAGAGATCCGGCAGGTCGTCGAGCGTGGTGGCGTAATGGGTCTGGCCCAGCAGGTCGATCACCGTCGACCGCGCCGCCGGGGTCAGCGGGTTGGGGAAAGGCGCGCTATCGAGGCCGAGCAGGTCGACATAGTGCCAGAACGCGCGCGAAGAGACTGGGAAGCGCATGCCGCCCAGCTCCGCCACCACGTCCTTGGTGCCCTCGAAGCGATGCGAGCGCAGGCGGCCGCCGAAGGCGCCCGCCTCGAACACGACGGGCCGCAGCCCCAGCTTCATCAGCTCGTATCCGGCGACGATTCCCGCGGCGCCCGATCCGATGATGGCGACGCGCTTGCCATGCGCCGTGTCGGGCAGGGCGCCGAGGCCCGCCGGATGTGCGATCCAGTCATCGTAGGCGAACGGGAAGTCGGGACCGAATAGCGATATCGTCATGGGCGCGGGCGTTCCTCGGACGGTCAGGTGTAGAGATCGGAACGGCGGTCGGCACGGTGGTGCAGGCCGATGCGGATCCGATCCAGATCCTTTCTGGACAACGTCGCTTCTAGGATCCCGGCGGTTTCGCCGCCACCCCTTGCCAGATCCTCGCCATCCGGTCCGCAGATGCAGGAAAGGCCGCCGTATTCGACGCCGCCCTCCGTGCCGACATAGTTCGCATAGGCGACGTAGACGGCGTTTTCCTCCGCCCGGGCGGGGACCAGCCGGGTCGCGACGCTGTCGAACGGTCGCATGTTGGCCGTCGGTGCGAGTATGGCGTCCGCGCCGCGCAAGGCCAGCGAGCGCGCGAGTTCGGGAAACTCGATGTCGTAGCAGATGGCGAGCGCGACCCGCCAGCCTGCGAGGTCGAAGACCGGCGAAAGTGCATTGCCCGCCGTGAAGCGACCCCCGTCGGTCGGGCCGTAGAGGTGGGTCTTGACGTAGCGGGCAAGCTCCCGTCCGGTGCGATCGACCGCGATCGCGGCATTCCGGGGCAACGGCTCCCCCGGCAGGGCGAGGCCGCAGACGATCGCGATGTCGTGGCGGATGGCGATCCGGGCCATCTCGGCAATCAGCGTCTCGGCTTGGGCGGCATTGGAGCGGATCGTTTCGAGGTCGATCGCGTAGCCGCCGAGGACCATCTCCGGTGCCAGCAGGACATCGGCCCCGCGCGCCGTCCGAGCCGCCCGGTCAAGCCCCCGGCAGGCCGCGTCGAGACCGTCGTGCGGGAGTGTCTGCCAGATCGCGACCTTCACGACGCGGTCTCGGCCGTGCGAGCCGCCGGGCAGCGCGCGGATCGTATCGGTGGATGGGACGGTAAGCTGGTCATGGAAGGCTCCAGGGTGGCGGTTCGGCGATGCCTGCAAAACCATATCGTTCGTCCGGGGCCTTTGCACGGGACTGATGGTGCGACCGCCTCCCGACGACATCCGGTGTGCCGCGATGGATCATCGACGATCCACCGCTGGGGCCTTTGATGGTCATGCCAGGCTGTCCGGACAAAACGGAGGGCAGTCACGGATCGCTTGGGTGATGTCCGATCGAAAAAACATGAATCGCCCTATGCGGATTGCCGCTGCATGTAGGTCTACCCGGGTATGCGAGATCGATCCCTGGCTGGAGGTGCCCGATCGGGTCGAGCAGGCGGCGGGGGTCGAACCGGTCGATCTGTTCCGGAGGCAAGGATTTCGACTCCCTCCAGGTTGCGCCCACGGGTCCCGCGGACGGATGATCTCGGTCTTGAACGGCCCGATCACGGCTTCGGCCCGTGCATTGCCTCCGGCCTCGAAGGAGGAGTCCGGCGGGGCCCGGCCGATCCGACGCGCAACCATGCGTCCCCCGTCGCTCCAACAGGTGACGGCCGGCTCGGGCGTATGGGCCGGCCGTCGGCTTCCTACTTCGATTGCAGGAAGTCCTGCAGACCGCCCAGATCGTCCGTGTTGATCCGGTCAACACCCGCATCGTCCAGCACGGTCCAGATCGCTTCGCGTGCCGGACCGGCCTCGTCCGGCGTTGCCCAGAACCGGACCTGCCAGCCCTTGTCATGCGCCGTCGTCACGATGTCGTCGAGCCTGGCGCGCTGGTCGCCGGGCATTTCACCCTCGCCCATCCAGTCGAAATGCTTCGTCCAGTTGTCGCTCAGGAGCGGCATGAACGATGCCGGAATATCCGACTCGAGGTCGTCCATTCGCCCGTCGTAGCCGGCATGGCGAACGTCCTGCGCCTCCATCATCTCGCGGGGGCGGTTGCCCGAGATGACGGCCGTCACGGCGCCGGGCTCCATCTCGCCGTCGCGATAGGTCGTCAGCATATCGTCGTAATCCTCGAGAACGGCCGACAGGGCTTCGTAGGTCTCGGCCCCGTCCGACTTGATATCGATCAGCAGCATGACCGGACGGTCCGTACCCGCGGCATAGACCTGCCCACCGTTCTCCTCGATGCGCGCTTGCAACGGGTCGAGATAGAGCTTCTGCAACGTCCGGCCCGCCTCGATCTCGTCTTCGTCGTGCGCGACGAGCAACTCGCCGTCCACGAGCCAGATGTCGGCCTCGAAGCCGGTGAAGCCGTACGACAAAGCGTCAAGCAGCGGACGCTCGTGCTCGTAATCGTTATGGGCATGCGCCTTCGCCAGAGGCGTCACATCCTCCGCAGCCAACGCGACGTTCGCAGCCAGCGCCGCCGCACATATCGTCATGATCTTCAGCATGTCTGTCTCCCGGGTTTCGTTCGATGCGTGGGACGCGTCATTCGAGGGGCGTCACCTGTGGTCTTCGCGGTCCCCCCAGACCGCGTCGTCAGAGAGCCGCGAAAGGGTCAGGATTTGATCGTAACAGTGCCGCGACGCGCCGAGTACGGGGGCCGGACGCAGCATCGCCTCGCCTTGCGGAAAGCTCAGGACGCGGCCCCCCGCGGCCTCGATCAGGCAATAGGCCGCCATGCAGTCCCAGGCGCTCATGCGCGGCTCGACATAGCCGACCAAACGGCCCGCGGCGACCCAGGCAAGCATCAAGGCGCCGGACCCGTAGCGCGTCCAGTTCGCCCCCGCGGCCATCAATGCGGCCAGCATCTCCCCCACCCGGGCATGCGGCACGCGGTCATTCGCGCCGATCCCCAGAAGCCCGGTCGTAAGGTCGAAGCGGTCGGTGACGTGGATGACATCGCCGTTGAGCGTGGCCTCCCCGCCCCTTGCGGCAACGAAGGTCTCACCCAGGACCGGGGCGTGGATCACGCCGATCACCGGGCCGGCGTTGTCGCAAGCGCCGATGCAAACGCACCAGCCCGGCAGGCCGGCGAGGAACGGCGCGGTGCCGTCGATCGGGTCGATCACCCAGGTCAGGCCGGAGGTGCCCGGCGTCAACCCATGCTCCTCGCCCAGCTGCGCGTCGTCGGGAAACGCTTCGGACAGCGCCGCGCGGATCACGTTTTCGACCTCCCGATCGGCTTCGCTCACCATGTCCTGCAGCGTGCGCTTGGCTTCGATGCGCAGCGTCCCGCGCCGATCGAAGTAGTCCTTTGCGAGGTCTCCTGCCTGCCGGGCCACCGCCTCCGCGAGCGCAAGCCGTGACCTGATGTCGAGATCCGCGCTCATGCGATCAACGCCAGACCGCGGGGCCGGAACTCGAGGGAGACGGGGTCGCCGCGTGAAAGTGTCCGGTCGTCCTCGGGGGCGATCACGAACAGGCGCACGTTTTCGGTCTCGACCTCGTATTCCATGTGATCCCCCAGATACGCCGCCGACAGCACACGCCCCGAGAGAGCGCCCGGTCCGGGCAGGAGCCGGATCGCGTTCGCACGCACGGCGAGTTTCGCCGGTCCGGGCGTGGCGCCACGGGCAACCATTTCCTGCCGCAGATTGCCGACGGCGATCCGTGCGGAGCCGTTCGCGACCGCCTCGACGACGCAGTCGATAACGTTGGCCTCGCCGATGAAGTCGGCGATGAACTCCGACGCCGGGGTTTCGTAAAGCTCGCGCGGCGTGCCCTGCTGCGCAATCCGTCCCCCCTGCATCACGACGATCCGATCCGAGACGGCGAGCGCTTCCTCCTGATCGTGCGTGACATAGACTGCGGTAAAGCCGAGCCGCTGTTGCAGGTCGCGGATCTCGGTCCGCACCCTGCGGCGCAGCCGTGCATCGAGGTTCGACAACGGCTCGTCCAGCAGGAGAACCTGCGGCTCGAGCACCAGCGCCCGTGCCACGGCGACCCGCTGTTGCTGCCCCCCCGAAAGCTCGGACGGCAACCGGTCGGCCATGCCGGCGAGGCCCACCAGATCGAGCCCCTTCTCCGCCATCGACATGGCTTGCCGAGGCTTCGTGCCGCCGGATTCCAGACCGTAGGCCACGTTCTGCGCCACACTCATGTGCGGGAACAGGGCGTAGGACTGGAAGACCATCGACACGTCGCGCCGATTTGCCGGCAGTCGCGTCACGTCCTGTCCGCCGATATGGATTTCGCCGCTGCTGGGACTTTCCAGTCCAGCCAGCATCCGCAGCGTCGTCGTCTTGCCGCAGCCGGAGGGTCCGAGAAGCGTGACCAGCTCGCCCGGTTCGATCTCGAGGTCGAGATCGTGAATGGCGGTGAAACTACCGAAGTCCTTGCGGACACGATGGAACGACACCGCGCCGCGTTTGTGGCCGTTCATGCCGGCACCTCCTCTGTCCGTCTTGCCGCGGCCTTTCGCGCATTCCCGGGACCGCGGCGAAGCCGACGCTCGCCCACGAGAAGCTGAAAGACCCCGATGACGGAAATCATCACGACAATGAGGACCGTCGAATAGGCGATGGCGACGCCATATTCGCCGTTCTCCACCAGGCCGACGATATAGGCCGTGGCCATGTTGTACTTCGCGCTGACCAGGAAGATCACCGCCGAGATCGAGGTGATGGCCCTGACGAAGGAATAGACCAGCGCGGCCAGGATCGCGGGACGCAGCAGCGGCAGGATCACCTTCCGTAGCGTTCGCGGGCTGGAAGCGCCCAGCGTCATGGACGCCTCGTCCAACGACTTGTCGAGCTGCGCCATCGCCGCGACCCCACCCCGCACCCCGACCGGCATGTTCCGAAACACGAAGCAGAAGATCAGGATAAGCGCCGTTCCCGTCATTTGCAGCGGGGGCAGATTGAACGCCGAAATGTAGCTGATCCCGATCACCGTTCCCGGGATGGCGAAGCTCAGCATCAGCGCGAATTCGAATGCCGTCCGGCCCGGAAACCGTTGGCGGACGATCAGCCAGGCAGTGAGCAATCCGACCGCGGCTGTCAGCGGCGCCGCGATCAGCGCAATCTTCATGGTCGTCCAGAAGCTGTTCCATGCCACGCCGGTCCAGGCGATGCCGTCGGTAACGGAGATCGAGAACGCCCGTTCGAAATGCGCGAGCGTGAGCGAATGGTCGAGGCCCCAGACCCTGACGAAGCCGCCGAACATGATCATGCCGTAAACGGAGATCGTGAAGACCGACCAGCCGGCGACCACGGCGATCACCGGGACGGCGACCCGCCTGGGAAGATGCGCATGCCGCCCCCCGTCGCCCTTGCCGGACAGGGTCGCGAAACTGCGTCGGCCGAGCCAGAGACGCTGCGCGAGAAATGCCGAAAGGGTGAAGCAGAGCAGGATCATGGCGAGCACAGCAGCACGAGCGGGATCGTGCTGCGCGCCCACAACGGCGAAGAAGATCTCGGTCGACAGCACCCCGCCCGAACCGCCGAGCACCAACGGATTGCCGAAATCGGCCATCGACTCGATGAAGCCGATCAGGAACGCGTTGGCGAGCCCCGGCGCCATCAGCGGCAGCGACACTTTCCGGAACGTGCGCCAACGCCCGGCCCGCATCGTCTGGCTCGCCTCCTCCATCGAGGGACTCACGCCTTCGACCACGCCGATCAGGACAAGGAAGGCGATCGGCGTGAAGCTGAGCATCTGTGCGATCCAGATGCCCGTGAGCCCGTAAAGCCATCGCCCGAGCTGCCAGCCGGTCACATCCTCGATCAGCTCGGTCATGAAGCCCGCGCGTCCGAACATCAGGATGAGCGACAAGCCGATGACGAAGGGCGGCGTAATGATCGGCAGGACCGTCAGGAGCCGCAGACCCTTCTTGAACGGCATTCCCGTCCGCGTCGCGACAAGCGCGAAGGCCAGGCCGAGCGCGGTGGTTCCCGTTGCCGTGCAGACCGCGAGAAGGAGCGTCCGCCACGCGACGCCGCAACCGCCCGACCCGGTCACGCAACGGAGGCTCCAGACCTGCGGATCGCCGATGTTGTTCCGCACGCCCTCGGTGGTGAACGCGCCACGGAAGTCCTGGAAGGCCCCTGTGAACATCGAAACGAGCGGGTAAAGGACGAAGACCGTGACAAGGAAGACCAGGAGCGTGATCGCGCCGATGACGAAAGCGTCGCCCTTGAGCGCGCCGCGTTCGGCCAATCCGAAAGCGATCATCCCCGCAAAACAGAGGCCGAGTCCGACCGCGCCGGCGCCGAAAGCCGGCTGGCCGTTCACGTCGCCGAACATGGCCTCCAGAAGCGACCAGTTCCAGCCGCGCAGGCCGATCGAGAGGCCTTCGACGATCATCCAGGCCAGACCGAGGGCGCCGATCGTCAGAAGCAGCGTGCCGCGCGGGCGTCCAGCCGGACACAGGAGCCTGAGCGCCACGGCTGCACCCGCAAGGATCGGCAGGGGCCAGAGCCAGAAACGTGAAAGCTGCGCGATCCCGGGCCAGAGATCCGGGTCGCTCCTCCAGTCCGCGACCCAGCCAAGCCCGAAGAATCCTCCGCGAATATGGTACCACGGCAGCAGGACGAAACAGACCAGCGCAGCCAGAAGAAGGACGTCGAGCCGCCGGTTGTCACGTTGCATGGAGGATCCTTTTAGGACGTGGCCGACGGATCCCCGTCGGCCACCCGCTCAGTTGCCGACGCCGCCGACTTCGCTGTCCCAGCGGGACAGGAGTTCGGACCGGCGCTCGGTTCCGCCGTATTCGGCGAAGTCGTAGTCGATCAGCTTGATTTCGCTCAGGTCCGGCGCCGCCTCGGGGGCTTCGGCATTCTTGTTCGACGGGATCTGGAACGATCCGGCCTCAGGCAGGATCGACTGGACCTCGGCGGTCAATACCCAATCGTAGAAGGTCTTGGCCTCCTCCTCGTTCTGCGCACCGGCGATCAGTGACATCGAGCCGATTTCGTACCCCGTTCCCTCGCAGGGCGCGACGACCTCGATCGGGAAGCCTTCCTCGGCCTGCGCGACGGCATCGTGCATGAACACGATTCCAAGGCCCGACTCGCCACGCGCCGCGGCTTTGACCGGCGCGGAGCCAGATTTCGTGTACTGGCTTACATTCGCGTCGAGTTCCTTCAGGTACTCGAAAGCCTCGTCCTCGCCCATGAGCTGCACCAGGGTCGCGAGCGCCGTATAGGCAGTCCCGGAGGAGTTCGGATCCGCGATCTGGATCTCGCCCGCAAGCGCCGGGTCAAGCAGATCGTCCCAGCATCGGGGCGGCTCGACCCCCTTTTCCGACAGGATCTCCGTATTGTATCCCCATCCGAGGGCGCCCGAATACACGCCGACAGTCCGGTGCCCCGACGTCTCCGCTTGCTGGACGGCCCAAGGCTGCAATTCCTCGAGCATCGGGGATTGGTATTCCTCCGTCAGGTCATCCGAGGCAGCCTGTAGATGCGGGTCGCCCGTGCCGCCCCACCACAGGTCCGTTTGTGGGTTACGGGCTTCCGCGCGAAGTTTCGCATAGGCTTCTCCCGATGACAGCCGCACCATGTTGACGTCGATATCGTGCGAACCCTCGAACTCCGATACCAGACGTTCGCAGACGGCCTGATCCGCGGAACATATGAAATTGAGGTTCTGCGCGGATGCCGCCCCCGCAACGACCGATGCCCCCCCGGCAACCAGAATCGCTATCGTCTTGTTCATGACTTCCTCCCTTTGCACAGCTGTGCAAAAGCACACCCTGTGGTAAGGCGTCTGTCAAGGAAAAGCATGCGCGGTACACGGCGCGAGGTATCGAACCATATCCATGAAGCAGAACCCCGGCCCTCGCCCGTCCCGTCGCAGTGTCAGCGCCAAGCATGTCGCGGAGGCAGCGGGCGTCTCCCGCACCGCCGTTTCGCGGACCTTCACGCCGGGTGCGAGCGTCTCGCCGGCAACCCGCGCCAAGGTCCTCGCCGCCGCGGAGTCTCTCGGCTACCACGTGAACCACCTTGCACGGGGCCTGACCCGGTCCGAGTCGGGCATCGTCGCTCTGATTGTCGCTGAGCTGGATACGCCGTTCCGGGCTCGTCTTCTTGCCGCCCTGACCGACCGGCTTCAGGCCGCCGGCAAGGTCGCGATGCTCATCAATACCGACCGATCCGACGAGAGCGTCGAGGGGGCGTTGCGACAGGCGATGTCCTACCGCACGGATGCAGCCATCGTCCTGTCAGGGCGTCCTGACGCGAGCCTTGGAACGCTCTGCGCGCGCAACGGTCTTCGTCTGATCCTGATAAATCGCGACGAGGAGTTTCCCCATGCGCTGCATGTCAGGCTCGACGATGTCGCATGCGGTCAGCGCGCCTTCAGGATCCTGCGCGAAAGCGGGTGCGTCAAGTCGGCTCTCGCCACCTCCCTCTCCGCGACGACAAGCCTGCGCCTTCGGGCGAAGGGGTTCGTCGACGCCGCTCGCGCGGCGTCCGTTCCGGTCGTCGAGCAGGCGATTGGCGAAACATCCTATGCGACCGGTCGCGAACTTGGGATTGCGCTTTTCTCTGCCGAACATCCGCCCGATGGAGTGTTCTGTACAACCGATCTCATGGCCTGCGGCCTTGTCGACGTTGCGCGCGGCCAGTTCGGCCTTCGGATTCCCGAGGACCTGTCCGTCATCGGATTCGACGATATTCAGCAGGCCAGTTGGGAGAATTACCGATTGACGACCTTTTCCCAACCTATCGACCGAATGTGCGAGGCTTGCGTCTCGTGGCTGGATGAGACTGCCGTCGGTGGCGACGCCATCAGCCTCGAGGCGAGTCTGGTCCTGCGTGATACGGTCGGACTTCACCCTGCAAACGAGGTTACCTAGGTCGTCATGAAACGTTCCGGGTTTGCCGGACGCAATTCGGTTCGAGTCCTACGTCGTCACGGGCGGTGTCTCCGGCGCGGCGTATTCGTTGCAGTCCCCCGACTCGCAAATCACCCTACGTCGCGCCCTTCGTCACAACCGAAAGAACGTGCTCCAGCGCGGCGGCTCCGACGAGGCAAATACGGCACGATGGGACGATGTGACGATGTGACGGTGGCACTTCCACGAACCTGCCAAGCTGAACCAAGCGGGTAGGGGGAGCCGATAGCCTAGGGAGGAGTGGGGACGCGCTATCTCGCACTGGAGGCGCTATGTCCCGATCACCATCTGGGCCTCGATAAGGCTGCAGAGGATCTTGCCAGTACCGGCACACCGCACAAAGGATGACATCGCGCGGGAACCGATGCCCCATAAACGGATTGCGGCGGATGGCATGCTCCTTTTACCCCGGAGCCGGTATCCGTACCCGGCGGTCAGCGTCGCAACAGTTCCCCGGGAAAAGGAAGTAAAACCAGCGACCGGAGGTTCGGCGAGAAATACGACGCGACACGCCGTCTTCTGGAGAACGGGTGTTTCATCGGACGCCCGCGTTTCCCTGTCCGCGTTCCTGACGCTGGATACCCGGCGGCTTGTTCCAGTCGGGTTCGCGGACCACATGGCATGCAATACCGAATGACCGGAACCGAATGATCGGAGACGTCCGCATGCTCACGCTGCCACAAACTGCGCTTATCGGCGCGTTCGCCCTTGCCGCCTCTGCCGCGTCGGCGGCCGATTTGGCGCCGCTTGTCGCGCCCGCCGATCTCGAGGCCGCCCTCGACGAGGTCCGGGTCATCGACATCCGCAGCGCCGAAAACGACGGTTTTGGCAGAGGCCACGTTCCCGGCGCCGCATCGGCGCCCTACCAGCTGTTTCGCGGTCCCGCTGAGAATCCCGGTGCGATCGTTGCTCCCGACGCGTTGGAGCAGACCTATCGCGAGCTTGGTCTTGAAACCGCCGACCATGTCGTCATCACCTACCAGGGCAGCGACGTGACCGATTTCGGCGCCGCCGCCCGCGTATACTGGACCCTGAAGTCCTCGGGCTTCGAGGATCTCTCGATCCTGAACGGCGGCGTCAACGCCTGGATCGAAGCGGGCTACGAACTTTCCAACGCATCGACCGAGGTCGAAGCATCTGACATCGAAGTCACCTGGAACGACCGGTGGACGGCGACGGTCGATGACGTGCAGCAGGCGATCGGGGGGGAAGACGAGGCCCTGTTGCTTGACGCACGCTCCGAGAGCTTTTGGGAGGGCAGGCAATCCCATCCGGCGGCTGCAAAGCCCGGCACCCTGCCGCAGTCGCAGTATTTCGAGCATGCCGGCTGGTTCTCGGATGGACCGGCCATCGTCGATGCCGACGCTGCGCGCGACATCGCGATCGAACAGGACTTCACCGACGCCGAGGCGATCATCTCGTTCTGCAACACCGGACATTGGGCGGCGACCAACTGGTTTGCGCTGTCCGAGCTTGCCGGGATCGAGAACGTGAAGCTTTACCCCGAGTCCATGGTCGGCTGGTCGAATGCCGGCTATGAGATGGCCAACGTTCCCGGTCCGCTGCGCGTGATGTGGAACAAGATCACCTCGGCCTTCTAAGGAACACCCCGAAGGGGAGAGACCATGTCCAATATCGAAGCCGCGTTGCCCACGTCCACCGATGGCGCATCGACCCTGACCCGCGCCGCCCTCATCGGGGCGGCGCTGGCGGTCGCGTTGGCCGTCGCGGCGCTCGCCGGCGCGCGCTACGGCGCGCTGATCCTGATCGGGCTGGGCTTCGGGATGACGCTCGAAGGGTTCCGCTTCGGATTTGCCGGTCCGTGGCGCCGGATGATCGTGGATCGCAATCCGGACGGGCTTCTGGGCCACCTCCTGTCCATCGGCCTGGTCGCGCTCGTCGCGTTCCCGCTCCTGGCCAGTCACGGCGAAGAGCTTGTCGGCGCGCATGCCCCGGTCGGCTTCGCCATGATCGGCGGCGCCTTCGTCTTCGGGCTGGCCATGCAGCTTGTTTTGGGCTGCGGGTCGGGCACGCTGGTCAACTCCGGCAGCGGCAATCCGATCGGGCTGATCTCTCTGCCGTTCTTCGCGATTGGCTCGTTCCTCGGCGCATTCAACCTGATCTGGTGGACGGATCTCGGGGCGCTTCCGGTCATCGCGCTCGACGGGACCGGGGGGCTTCTCGTGACGTTGGCGGGATTGGCCGCGGTGGCCGTGCTGGTGCTGAGGCTCGCACCGGCCGAGCATCGCCGCATCCAGCGCCGCTACGTCGTCGCCTCGGTCGTGATCGCCGCGCTGGCCATCCTGAACCTGATCGTGGCCGGACAGCCTTGGGGCGTGGTCTATGGCCTGGGCCTCTGGGTCGCCAAGGGCGCGACCAGTCTCGGGTTCCCGACCGAGGCGTCGGCCTTCTGGAGCCTGCCCGCCAACCAGGACCGCATTGCCGAGAGCCTGCTGACCGACGTAACCTCGCTGACCAATCTCGGAATCATTGGTGGCGCGTTCCTTGTGACGGCATGGCGCGGAGGCTTCGGACAGAAGCTGCCGAGCTACCCGACGAAGGCGTGGATTTCGGCCATCGTGGCGGGGCTGGCGCTCGGCTATTCCTCGCGGATCGCGTTCGGCTGCAACGTCGGCGCGTTCTTTTCGGGTATCTCGACCGGGTCGTTGCATGGCTGGGTATGGTTCGCTGCGGCCTTTGCGGGATCGGTCATCGGTGTGAAGCTACGCCCGAGACTCGGACTGGGAGGCTGACCGATGACCCGCAAACTCACCGCCTCCATCGTCGCGCTGCTGGTCGTGGGGCTTCTGGCCTTCGACCTCGCGGCCTCGGAACCGCTCGATCCTTACGCGCAGCCGGCGTTCCTCGCGCTCGGATCGGGGGCGGTGGCGGCGGGCGCCCATTGCGCCTCCCTGCCGACTGCAAATTAGCGGGCGACCCGCCGGTCGTGTCCCCACAGGTCGACGCGTACCCGGCGGCCGGTCTCCAGCGGCACATGCAGAACATCCTCGGCCCCGATACTGATCGGCCGGAAGGTCGATCGCGGCGAAGGCACAATCCCATCGACCAGCAGCAGGATCGCCAGTCGCTGCTGATCGCTTCCCGGCAGGATCGGATCGTCGGCGCGCCGTCGACCGAGATACTCGCCGTCACGGCGAAAATCACGTCCTTGGGCCGATGGACTGCGATGCAGCACACGACATCCTTGTCTGTTCCTATCCAACCGGGAGGCGAATTCGGCGATGGTTCTGGTGTTCGGCGGTCTCGCCCCGGTCACCCCACCGATGTGAGCGACGCTACGCGCCGTGCTGTATATGCCGTTGGCAGTTCTGCCCCGGCGTGAGGGCCTCTGCGTCGGCGGCATGGTAGGCGCAACCGCGCATCCACAAAAGCCATGCCGCGCCCGCGAGATAGGGAAGCCCGCTGGCAGATGCGAACCCGGCAATGTGTTCCGGGCAGGTTACGCCATATTTTGCGAGGATCGGGAATGTCGGTGAACTCACGCGGACGAACTCGTGCGCGGCTGCCACGAAGAATGTCGTGCCGACCAGACGGCGCACGACGGGGAAACGGTCTCTGAGCACTTTGGTCCGGGAATGATGCGCCTCGTTGCGATACATCGAGAAGCGTTGGGCCACGTCGCCGACGGCGGTTACGTCGTTGTCCCATTCGATCAGCGTCTGCAGCGGAGAGCCGGCTCGAGAAATCTGAACATGGGCTATGAGTGGATGATCCGCGCGACATCGGCATGATGCGGATGAGCGATGCGAGACCATGACGAGACGACCGCGCCGGAACCGCAGTTCGGCTCTCAAGGCGAAGGTGGCGCTTGCAGCCATCAAGGGAGAGCGAACTCTGGCTGAGCTGGCCGAACGGTTCGATGTCATCCCAACCAGATCACGCAATGGCGCTCGCAGCTGCTCGAGGGGGCCTCAGGGGTGTTCGGGATCGCGCCTGCCGCCGAAGGCACTCCGGTTGTCGAAGTGAAGACGTTGCATGCGAAGATCGGCGAGCTGACGCTGGAGAACGATGCTCCGCAGGGCTTACGCGGCCCTGCTGGAACCACGGTCCCTGCTCCGATGTCCGTCGCGCTCGGGAGGGCAGGTCTCCTGCCGAGCTTAAAGCGATGATCGACCGGAACCATAGGCTCAGTCTCGTGCGACAGGCCTGCTGAACGACGAGGGCCACGAGGTCGGCCGGTGCCACGTGACGACGCTCCCTTTCGTGACATTGCTGCGCAATGCACTGCCGGGCAGTGGATGAAGCGGATGGAGGTCGCGGCGATCTACCGCCGTCCGAGGACGTCGAAACCGGCGCCGGGGCACAAGTCCTTTCCCTATCTGCTGAGGGGCCTTGGCCGTGACCCGGCCCAACCGAGTCTGGGCGATCACTGCCCGTAAGGTGATCTCATGCAATCACCGCAAGGGGACATCACCTACATCCCCATGGCCCCGGGGCTTCGTCTATCTTGCCGCCGTCGTCGACTGGTTCAGCCGCAAGGTCCTGAGTTGGCGGCTGTCGATCACGCTATCCGCCGACTGTCTCGCATCGAGACCTTGGAGAAGGCGCTCTGACGCCAGGCCAGGCCGGAAATCTTCAACACCGACCAAGGCTCGTAGTTCACCAGCGTCGACTTCACGCAGGGTCTGAAGGATGCCAAGGTCGCCATCAGCATGGACGGCAAAGGCGCCCGGCGCGACAACGTCTTCGTCGAGCGGCTCTGGCGGACAATCAAATACGAGGATGTCTATCTGCGGGCCTATGCCAGCATCTCCGAAGCCCGAGCGTCGGCCGCTATCCCGGCTTCTACAACAGCATACGGCCCCATTCGTTGCTCGGCAGGCTGACGCCTGACAGCGCCTATCTCAGCCAGCCATCGCCAATCCCGGCGGCGGCATAACCACCGCGGAGATCCACTTAGCGAAGCCCGGAAGCTGTTCAGACAAACCAAGCCACCTCTGGCTGCGCAGGCTATGTGCCAGACCTACGATCTGATGCTTTATTCTTATGGATTCAGAAGCCTAACATCACAATTCAACCGTCGAACAGGATCAGGCTACAGGTTCTCTCGCAGCCAGAAAAGATTACGGGTGACAAGGTATCACATCGGCGATAGGTTAACGGGAAGTAATTTCGCTTCTTGAGGAGAGCAAATATGAACACGAAGTATATCGGCCTTACCGCCGCTGCTGCGCTGTTGATGTCGACTGCAGGCGCGTTCGCTGCGACCGTCACGATCGACCAGTTCGACACTGATCAGGTCGTCAGCGACGTCCCGAGCGCGGACAGCGTCAACACATCGACCGTCGCGGCACCCGACGCCATCGGTGGATTCCGCACGATGACGGCGGACAATTCGACGAGCAATCGTCCGACCGATGCCACGACCTTCGACTCGTTCGACGGCATCCTGACCTTCTCGAATACCCGGAACTCGACCGGCTCCGGCACGCTGACCTATGACGCGAACGGCGAAGGCCTGATGACGAGCCTGCTGATCGGGACCGACCCGTTCTTCAGCTTTGAAGGCGCGTCCTTCGACAACAACAGCAATGTGAACATCACGGCAAACCTGACCGACAGCGCAGGGTCCGTGGTTACCTATATGGAGAACGTCGCAAGCGGATCGTTCAGCCCGAACCTGTTCCTCACGCAGTTCAGCACCGATGAGGATTATGACGATTTCGACTTCAGCAACGTCTATGCGCTGCAATTCGTCGTCGATACGACCGGGCTGCAGGACAACATCGACGGTCAGATCGACGCGATCACGTTGAACGCCGGCGATACGCCGAACGTCATCCCGCTGCCGGCAACCAGCCTGCTGCTGCTTGGAGGAATGGGCGGCCTCGCCGCTCTGCGTCGCAAGAAGGCCTGATCGTCAGGTTTACGGCTCGACCGCCAGGTTGGTCGAACCAGAACACCGTGGCCGCAAGCAACCGCTTGCGGCCCTTTTCATGCGCTCGAGCGAATTCTCTGGGCGTTCTATCACGGACGTCTTGCGCCCTCCGTGCGTGGCAAATCGAGGGTCGGCCTGACGGCCCAAAGCGGCTTGCGTTCAATCGGGTATGTATCCCGCGACGCCGAAGACGTTCCGATAGGTTCCTTCAGGGCAATGTCCGGCGCCGCACGAACGATCCCGGCCGGGATCGCCATGTGCGGTGCGGGCTTGCCCGCGGTTCCCGGTGCGCGACCCCGTCGCTTCGCAGCGATCGCCTCCCGGTCACGGCGATCGGACGCCGGTCGGATCGCCTAGCGCACGCCGCCCGCGCCGCCGCCCGACACGAATGACCCGCGGCGATGTAGCCGGATCGTAACGGTCCGGCCTGACCGCGCTACTTCGGCCTGTTCCACGGCAAAAGATCATCGACGCGGGTGATCTTGTAACCCGGGATGCGGGCGAGGGTATCGGCAAGCCATCCCTGCGGGTCCACACCATTCAGCTTGGCGGTCTCGATCAGGGTGTAGGCGATGGCGGCGGCGCGGCCGCCGGTCTGCGAGCCGACGAAGAGGTAGTTCTCCCAACCGACGGCCACCGATCGCATGGCGCGTTCGGCTGTGTTGTTGTCGAGTTCCAGGAAGTCGTGGTCGAGATAGGGTCTGAGCCGCGTCATGCGGGTCAGGGCGTAGCGGCTGGCCACAGCCAGCGGCGACTTGCCGGAGATGCTGGGCAGTTGCACGTGCAGCCAAGGCCTCGAGATCGTCGAAGACCGGCCTCGCCTTCGCCTGCCGGACCTCGACGCGCCGGTCCGGTGGCGGACCCCGCGTCTCCTTCCCGACCGCGTAGGGCTGTGCGATGCGCCGGATGGCCTTGTCGGCGATCGCCGACCCCTGGGCCCTGGGGACGTCGACGAACTTGCGCCGGACATGCATTGCCCGACAGGCGATTTGCATCGCAAATCTGCCGTGAGGGGCCATGCAGGCGAGCTCGCGGATGTCGCCCGAGCGGTAGAGGTCATCGAACCTCGCATAGCCGTCCGCGTGCATCCGGCCCCGATAGCTTGCGAGATGATCCTTCGGATGCTCGCCCCGCCGGTCGGGTGAGAACCGATGCCAGTTGGCAGGCGGTGCGGCACCGCTTCAAAGCCTCTCGTCCCGACCATAGGCCCAGAGACGCGCTGTCGCCGTCTTGCCGATGCCGGGCGCCAGCATCCGGACAGGGGTGTCGTCGGCGAAGATCGCCTGTCCGGCCAGCACATGCCGCCCGATGGCGTCCACTGCCCGGCAGTTGATTGCAAAGCAATCAATGAGAGGGGGCGAGCGGTTCCAGCAGCGCCGTCGACTTGCCGACCCAGTCCGCCAGCGTCGAACGGTCGAGGTCGAGCCCCTCGCGCTCGAAGATCCGGCTCTGCCGGTAGCGTGGCAGATGGTCGGCACGTTCGTTGACGAGGACATGCGCCAGCAGACCGGGCCCGGGACGGCCACGCTCGATCGGGCGGGATGGCAGAGGGGCTTGGGTGAAGGCCTCGCAGCCGGAACAGGCCATGCGCGGCCGTACGATCCGGTTCACGACGACGAGACCTTGTCCGCCATTGGTCCAAGGACAATGGTCGAGTGCCCGGCACGTATTCCAGCTCTTCGGTCACATCCTCGCCCAGGCGTCGCAACGCATCGCCGCACTTGACACAGTCGTCGCCCACGGTGGTGAGTTCGATCTTCTGGCGGGGGATGTGATCGGGGATCGGCTGCCGACGCTTTGGCTTGTCCTTCTCTTCGTCGGGAGGGAGTGTCAGGAGTTCTGTGTATCCGGCGGCCGGTCCGGTTACGTGGCGGCCGCTCTCAGCCCCTGACGGGGGAGAAGCGGTCCTTGAACAGTATGGCGAACTGGTTGACCGCTGTCAGCCATCCTCTGACCGTCCGCGACGTGTTCTCGTGGGCGCGGATCGCGAGGTAGATCAGCTTCTCGGCCGATTGCTCGGAGGGGAACGAGCCCCGGGTCTTGATCGCCTTTCGGATCACACGGTTCAGGCTTTCCACGGCGTTCGTGGTGTAGATCACGCGCCTGATCTCGGGGCTGAACGCGAAGAACGGGATCACCTCCTCCCAGGCCCGCCGCCAGGCCTGAGCGATGGACGGGTACTGACCGCCCCATTGGGCGTCGAAAGCTTCCAGGGCTTCGCGGGCGGCATCGGCGTCCGGGGAGAGTGTCCGATCTTCTGTGTATGAGGTTGCCGGTCCATTCTGACCCCAAGGGGAGATGGACGATGACGAAGAAGA
>NZ_CANLTQ010000007.1 GCF_947494025.1 uncultured Jannaschia sp. | reverse complement strand
ACGGGCCGGGGACGAACTCGCGTTCGTCCCGTTCGGCGCTGAGGGCCGTCCACTGGACGCCCCTCCGGGCGCGCCTCACCCCTCGACCTTGGTGTAGGTGCCTTCGCCGGCGAGGATCGAGCGGAAACCGCCCGGCGCGTCGAGCGAGAAGACGATGATCGGCAGCCCGTTCTCGCGGGCGAGCGCGATGGCCGACGCGTCCATCACCCGCAGGTGCTTGGTCAGCACCTCGTCGTAGCTCACCTTGTCGTAGCGCTTCGCGTCGGGATGCTTCACCGGATCCTTGTCGTAGACCCCGTCGACCTTGGTGCCCTTGAAGATCGCCTGGCACGACATCTCCGAGGCGCGCAGCGTCGCGGCGGTGTCGGTCGTGAAATAGGGGTTCCCCGTCCCCGCCGCGAAGATCACCACGCGCTTCTTCTCCAGATGGCGCACCGCGCGGCGGCGGATATAGGGCTCGCAGACCTGGTCCATCGGGATGGCCGAGATCACCCGCGTATGAAGACCCAGCGCCTCCAGCGCCCCCTGCATGGCGAGCGCGTTCATCACCGTGGCGAGCATGCCCATGTAATCGGCCGTGGTCCGCTCCATCCCCTGCGCGGAGCCCTGCAACCCGCGGAAGATGTTGCCCCCGCCGATCACCATGGCGATCTCGACGCCCATCGCCTGCACCGACCGCACCTCACGGGCGATGCGCTCCACGGTCGGGGGATGCAGGCCGAAGCTCTGCGGCCCCATCAGCGCCTCGCCGGAGATCTTGAGCATCACCCGGTTGTGGACGGTCCTGAGCGGCGGATGGCCGGAGATCGTCTCGGTCGCCGCATGCGGCAGGTCGTCGGCGATGGTCGCGGGGGCCTCGTCCGTCGGTCGGTCCGGCATGGCTTGTCCCCTCGGCTTGTTGCGGGCGGACATATGGCGGATTACGCCTCGCGGGGCAACCGGGCCCCGCCCGTCCCCGCACCGATGGAAGATCGCCGCGCAACATGCTGGAACTGCTCGCATCCATCCCCGCCGACCGCCCCGTTCTGCTTGCCGGGCCGACCGCGTCGGGCAAGTCCGCGCTGGCGGGCGCCATCGCGCGGACGGGCGGCGGGCGGATCGTGAACGCCGACGCGCTGCAGGTCTTCGCGGACTGGCGCGTCCTGACCGCGCGGCCCGCCCCCGAGGAGGAGGCCGAGGCCCCCCACGCGCTCTACGGCCATGTGGAATGGACGCGCGCCTATTCGGTCGGCGACTGGCTGCGCGACGTGGCCCCCATCCTGCGCGCGGGGCCACGCCCGATCGTCGTCGGCGGGACCGGGCTCTACTTCCGCGCGCTCACCGAAGGGCTGGCCGGGATCCCGCCGACCCCGCCCGAGATCCGGGCCGAGGCCGAAGCGCGCCTCGCGGCGATCGGGCTCGACGCCCTGGGCCGCGAACTCTCGGCGGACGTTCGCGCCGATCTCGACCTCGCGAACCCGATGCGGGTGCTGCGCGCCTGGGAGGTGGCGCGCGCCACCGGCCGCTCCATCCGCGACTGGCAGGCCGACACCCCGCCGCCGCTCCTGCCGCTTCGCGGGGCGACTCCCCTCGTGATCGACGCGCCGAAGGCGTGGCTCGACCCGCGGATCGCGCGCCGCTTCGACGCGATGCTGGCGGCGGGCGCGCTCGCGGAGGCGCGGGCCGTGCTGCCCCGCTGGGATCCCGCGCTCAACGCCGCGCAGGCCATCGGCGCGGCGGAACTCGTGGCCCATCTGCGGGGCGGGATCGACCTCGACACGGCCCGCGACCGCGCCGTGCTCGCCACGCGCCGCTACGCCAAGCGGCAACGGACGTGGTTCCGCGCCCGGATGCGCGACTGGAGGCGCGTCGACGCCACCGCCCTCTGAGGAACCCGTGCGGGCCTCCGCGACGTTGGTCCCCGCACCGCAACCGATTCCCGGAGTCCACCCATGTCCGATCTCAGCTGGACCAAACCCGTCATGCGCGCCGGCTATGCCGGACGCGGCCTGACCTATCTCGCCGTCGCCGGCCTGTCGCTCTGGACGATCTGGCGCGGGGGCGAGGCGAAGGGCACCTCCTCGGCGATGGAGATCCTGTCGAACAGTTTCTGGGGCGTCGCGGTTCTCTGGCTCATCGCCATCGGCCTGTTCGCCTACGCGATCTGGCGGGGGATCGACGCGATCGAGGATCTGGAGGCCTACGGCAACGAGGCGAAGGGGATGGTCGCCCGGACGGGCATGATCACGACCGGCCTCCTCCACGGCGCGCTCGGCGGCGTGGCGATCTCGCTCGCCTTCGGCGGCGGGAGCGGGGGCGGCTCCGGCGAATCCGGGGGCGGCTCGGACGGGGGCGGCTCGGGCGGGGGCGGCGGCATCGCCGGCATCGTCTCGCAGGTGCTCGAGCTGCCCGGCGGGCGATGGATCGTGATGCTCGCCGGTCTCGCGACGATCGGGGCCGGGCTCTACTACGTCAAGAAGGGCTGGAAGGCCGAATACCGCAAGGAGCTTCGCGCCAACCGCTTCACGCGGAACTACGACTGGGCGCTGCGCGCGGGCGTGATCGCGCAGGGCGTGGTCGTCACGATCATCGGCGGCTTCTTCGTCCTCGCCGGCTGGCGCCATTCCAGCTCCGAGGCGGGCGGCATCGACAAGGCGTTCGAATGGCTCTCCTCGCAGCCCTTCGGCCAGACGCTGGTGACGCTTCTCTGCGTCGGTCTGCTGGGATTCGCGTTCTTCTGCTTCGTGAACGCCGCCTACCGGATCATCCCGAAAGTTGCGGGCGACTCGATCGAGACGCTGGGGGCGAAACTGAAGTCGCTGTCCTGAGTTCGGGCGCGTCCTCGGGTCCGGGCGTCCAGACCCGCAGGCCGCGCGCGTTCGGATGGTCACCGGCCGAAGGGTGGACCGACTCGCTCGCGTCCCGCCCCACGGCCCGCCGCGCGCGCGACAGGAACACCCAGCCGAAGCCCCGCCAGTTGCCCACCGAGGGCGCGTCCGGATCGGCCGGAAAGCGGTCGCGCCAGCCGGGCGGAAGGTCGAGGCCCGACGCCTCCATCCGCCCGAGCAGCCAGCGCAGCGACACGTTCGCCAGCGACCGCGAGGCCGCGCGCCCGCCCAGATGGCCGCCCACGTCGCCGTGGCTTCCCCGGAACCAGACCTGCTCCACGCTCGCCGTGCGGCTTCCATGCGTCCGCCAGCGATCGAGCGCGTAGGCGTTCCGCGTCTCGTCCAGCGCCATCGCGTGGAAGCCCCGCTCGACCGACAGGCCCAGACGGTGCGACCGGAAGGCATGGACCTCGGGAAACAACCGCCAGAGCACGGGCCAGCGGATGCCCACCGCCTGCACCGTGTCGAAGACGCCGACCGCCGCGATCCGCACCCGCGTGTGGCAGTAGCGCGCGGCGAAACTGCGCGCGGCGGGCGTGGTCGGATCCTCGCGGTAATGGTCGTAGGCCTCCTGCACATGCGCGTCCAGGGAATGCTCGGCCCGCAGGAGGCCCACCCGGTCGATCATGCCCGCGAGCGCCCGCACCGCGTAGGCGCCGCGCGAATAGCCCATCAGGTAGATTCGATCGCCCGGCTGGTAGCGGCGGGCCAGAAAGGCGTAGGCGCGCCGGATCTGCAGGTTGATGCCGACGCCCGCCATCACCTCGGCCACGTGCCGCCAGCCGCGCCACTCGATCCCCGGTTCGTAATAGATCGAATGCGACGTGTCCGCCTCCAGCATCCGGTAGCACAGCCCGATCGAGGTCTCGAAGCCCGGCTCCAGCGTGCTCAGCGTCCCGTCGAGCAGCACCACATGCGTTCGCGCCGCCGGCGGATCCTTGGTCCGCGTCCCGTCGCCCCGCCGCCAAAGGCCCCGGAGCCAGCGGCCGAGCGCCGTACTACCCGGCGGCAACGGCCTCGGCGTCCCGCAGCATCGCCCAGACGCGGGCGGGCGTGAACGGCATGTCGGCGCGGCGGATGCCCAGGGGCCAGAGCGCGTCGAGCGCGGCGTTGCCGACCGCGGCCATCGCGCCCACGGTGCCCGCCTCGCCGCAGCCCTTCATGCCCAGCACGTTCGCCGTGGAGGGCACGGGCTCGGAATGGAAGGCGATCATCGGCACGGCCACCGCGCGCGGCATGCCGTAATCCATGAAGCTCGCCGTCAGGAGCTGGCCGTCCGCGTCGTAGACGACATGCTCGGTCACCGCCTGCCCGATCCCCTGCGCGACGCCGCCATGGACCTGCCCCTCGGCCAGCATCGGGTTCATCAGGTTGCCGAAATCGTCGGCCACCGTGTAGCGGACCACGTCGAGCTGGCCGGTCTCCCGGTCGATCTCCACCTCGCAAAGGTGGCAGCCGTTCGGGTAGGACCGCCCCGGCAGCTCGGTCGTCTCCCGCGTGCGCAAAAGCTCCGTCCGGCCCGCCATCCGCGCTTCGGCGGCGGCCTCCATCATGTCCATCACCCGGTTCGAGTCCGGGGCGCGGAACACGCCCTCCTCGAAGGCGACCTCCCCCACCTCCAGAAGCTCCGCCACGAAGGGGGTGAAACGCTCGATCACCTTTTCCGCCGTGCCGCGGTTCGCGGTCCCCTGCGTCGTCACCGAGCGGGAGCCGCCGGTGCCGCCGCCCTTGGCGATCCGGTCGCTGTCGCCCTGCACCACGTCGATCCGCGCGATGTCGATGCCCAGATCGTTGGCGAGGAACTGCTTGTAGACCGTCTCGTGCCCCTGCCCGTTGGACTGCGTGCCGACGTAGAGGTTCACGCGTCCATCCTCGGTGAACTCGACCTCGGCCGTCTCGCTCGGGTCGCCCAGGATCGACTCGATGTAGTAGCACAGGCCCAGCCCGCGCAGCTTGCCCCGCGCCTCGCTTTCCGCGCGCCGCGCCGCGAAGCCCGCCACGTCGCCCTCGGCCTCGGCCCGGCCCAGCACGCGCGCGAAGTCGCCCACGTCGTAGGTCTCGCCCGTGGCGGAGAGGTAGGGGAACTGGTCGGGCCGGATGAAGCAGGTCCGGCGCAGCTCGAACGGATCGACGCCCAGCTCGCGCGCGGCATGGTCCATCGCCCGCTCCAGCACGTAGATCGCCTCCGGCCGCCCGGCGCCGCGATAGGCGTCGACCTGCGTGGTGTTGGTGAAGACGCCCGTCGAGGTCATGAAGCAGGCCTGCACGTCGTAGGTGCCCGGCATCACCTTGGAGAACAGCTCCGACTGGATGTTCTGCGCGTAGCCGGAATTGTAGGCGCCCAGATTGGCGACGTTGTCCATCCGGTAGGCCACCAGCCGGTTGCCCGCGTCGAAGCCGAGCTTCGCCGTGCAGACGAGGTCGCGGCCCGCATTGTCGGAAAGCATCGCCTCCGAGCGATCCGACATCCAGCGCACCGGCCGGCCCAGCGCGCGCGCCGCGTGGCCCACCAGAACCGTCTCGGGATACATCATCCCCTTCATGCCGAAGCCGCCGCCCACGTCGACGGTCGTGACCCGCACCGCATCCGCCTCCATCCCGAGACTGGCGGCGAGTTGCGCCTTCGGCCCCCACACCCCCTGCGAGTTGACGCAGACATGCAGCCGCTCGCCCTCCATCTCCGCCCAGGCGCCCCTGGGCTCGAGCGAGGCGCAGATGATGCGGTTGTCGTCCACGGTGAGCTCGACCACCCGCGCCGCGCCGGCCAGCGCCGCCTCGCAGGCGTCCTCGTCGCCCTTGGCGTAGCGGTAGGCCACGTTGTCGGGCGCCTCGTCGTGGATCCCGGCGCCCCCCGGCGCCACGTCGACCTTGGCGGGCAGATCCTCGAACTCGACCTCGATGGCCTCCGCCGCGTCGCGCGCCTGATCGAGCGTGTCGGCGATCACCATCGCCACCGCCTCGCCCACGAACCGCACGCGCCCCTTGGCCAGAAGCGGCCGGCGCGGATCGGCCCCGCGGGAGCCGTCGCGGTTCCTGACCGGGCTCGTCGGCAGGTCGTTCTCCACCCCCGCCGCCTCGACCGCCGCCGCGGTCAGCACGGCATGGACGCCCGGCATCCCCTCGGCCCCGGTCACGTCCAGCGCGGCGATCTCTGCATGCGCCACCGGCGAGCGCAGCACGAAGGCGCGCAGCGCCCCCGTCGGCGCGGTGTCGTCCACGTATTCCCCCCGCCCCGTGAGCAGGCGCGGATCCTCCGTGCGGCGGACGGATTCGTTCAGGCCGAACTTCGCGGGCATCTGGTTCATCGGGTCACTCCGGGGGCGTCTGGGGGCGTCTGGTTCGGGGCGGATTTTACGCCCCTTCGCGTGGGTGTCCAGAGACGCCCCCGGCCCTGCGTCCATCGGTCGGGGCGCGCGGGCCACGTCGCCTCTGCCCGGAACGCTCGCGAAGTTCGGCCGGGATGCCCCGCACCCGGCATGCGCCCGCCCGCCCCCACGGCGGATGCGTTCGCACCCCCCTCGGCCGGGCGCGTGCCTTCCGTCGGGTGCGACATTGGCCGTGGAGCGATGGCTGCAAGCGGAACGTCCGGCCTGACCCCCGGCCCGATCCTTGCGGATCGGGCGTTCGGCGGTTCGGGCGCGCCACCGGCGCCCCCGATCCGGCCCCTTGGGGCCGGACCCCGCCTCACCCTTTCCCTCTCCCCGCGCCCGCGCTACTCCCCCACCCCAAGCACGGGGGACCGACACGATGAGCATGGACAAGACCTTCGACGCCGCCACGGCCGAGGCCCGGATCGGCCGCGACTGGATCGAGGGCGGCCATTTCCGCGCCGGCGCCAACGCGAAGCCCGGCGCCCCCGCCTTCTCCGTCCTGATCCCGCCCCCCAACGTGACCGGCGCGCTCCACATGGGCCACGCCTTCAACAACACGCTGCAGGACATCCTCACCCGCTGGCACCGGATGCGCGGCCACGACACGCTCTGGCAGCCGGGCACCGACCATGCGGGCATCGCCACGCAGATGGTCACCGAACGCGCCCTCGCCGCCGCCGGCGAGCCCTCGCGGCAGGAGCTGGGCCGCGAGCGGTTCCTGGAACGCGTCTGGCAGCAGAAGTCGAATTCCCGCGGCAACATCATCGGCCAGCTCCAGCGCCTCGGCGCGTCCTGCGACTGGGAGCGGGAGGCCTTCACGATGGGCGGCGCCCCCGGCGACCCGGAGCCCTCCACCCAGAACTTCCACGACGCCGTGATCCGCGTCTTCGTCGATCTTTACGAGCGCGGGCTGATCTATCGCGGCAAGCGGCTGGTGAACTGGGATCCGCAGTTCGAGACCGCGATCTCCGACCTCGAAGTGGAATCGGTCGAGACGCCCGGCCACATGTGGCACTTCCGCTACCCGCTCGCCGGCGGCGCGACCTACGACTACACGGAGCGCGACGAGGACGGGAATGTCCTCTTCACCGAAACGCGGGACTACATCTCCATCGCCACCACCCGGCCCGAGACGATGCTGGGCGACGGCGCGGTGGCGGTCCACCCGTCGGACGAACGCTACGCCGCGATCGTGGGACAGCTCTGCGAGATTCCCGTCGGCCCGAAGGAGCACCGCCGCCGGATCCCGATCATCGCCGACGAATACCCCGACCCCGCCTTCGGCTCCGGCGCGGTCAAGATCACCGGCGCGCACGATTTCAACGACTACGGCGTGGCCAAGCGCGGCAATATCCCCTGCTACCGGCTGATGGACACCAGGGCGCGGATGCGCGACGACGGCGCCCCCTACGCGGAGGCCGCCGAGCTGGCGCGGCGACTGCGCGAGGGCGCGGAGATGTCGGAGGCGGAGATCGACGCGATCAACCTCGTCCCCGACCACCTGCGCGGCCTCGACCGGCTGGAGGCCCGCGCCAGGGTCGTCGAGGAGATCACCGCCGAGGGGCTGGCCGTCATGGTCCCCGAGAGCGACCCCCGCCTCGGCCGGAAATCCGCCGCATCCGCCGCGCCCGCCGGCGGTCAGGACGGCGCGCCGGGCGACAGCTTCGAGGAGGGCGCCACCGCGCCCGAACTCGCGCTCGTCCCGCTGGTCGAGCCGAAGCAGATCATGCAGCCGCACGGCGACCGCTCCAAGGTGGTCATCGAGCCGATGCTGACCGACCAGTGGTTCGTGAACACCGCGCGGATCGTTCAGCCCGCCATCGACGCGGTGCGCGACGGCACGGTCCGCATCCTGCCCAAGGGCGATGAGAAGGTCTATTTCAACTGGCTCGAGAACATCGAGCCGTGGTGTATTTCCCGCCAGCTCTGGTGGGGGCATCAGGTGCCGGTCTGGTACACGCTCGACCCGAGGGGCGGCTCCGACTGGCTGCCCGTCTGCGCCGCCACCGAGGCCGAGGCGCGAGACCGGATCGCCACGATGCACGGCCCGGACGCCGAGGTTCGCTTCGTCGAGGGCGAGGCGGAAGCGCTCGACATCCTCGAAGACGACCTCGAAGGGCTCGGCGTGCGGACCGAGGGGCGCATCCGCCAGGCCCAGGGCCCGCAGGCCATCCCCGCCTTCCGCGATCCCGACGTCCTCGACACCTGGTTCTCCTCCGGTCTCTGGCCGCTCGGCACGCTGGGCTGGCCGGAGCAGACCCCCGAGCTCGACCGCTACTACCCCACCTCCGTCCTCGTCACCGGCTTCGACATCCTGTTCTTCTGGGTCGCCCGGATGATGATGATGCAGCTCGCCGCCACCGACGAGGCGAAGCCCGTCGCCGAGCGCGTTCCGTTCCGCGACGTCTATGTCCACGCCCTCGTCCGCGACGAGAAGGGCAAGAAGATGTCGAAGTCGCTCGGCAACGTGCTCGACCCGCTCGACCTGATCGATGAATACGGCGCCGACGCGGTGCGCTTCACGCTGGCCTCCATGGCTGCGATGGGCCGCGACCTGAAGCTCTCCACCCAGCGCATCGCCGGCTACCGCAACTTCGGCACCAAGCTCTGGAACGCCGTCCGCTTCGCCGAGATGAACGAGGTCGACTTCACCCATGCCACCGCTGTGCCACAGATGTCCCACAGCGGTAACACAGCCGTAACACGGGGCTCCGCGGTCAATCGCTGGATCGTCGGCGAGACGGCGCGCGTCCGCGAGGAGGTCGACGCCGCCCTCGCCGCCTACCGCTTCGACGACGCCGCCGGCGCCCTCTACCGCTTCGTCTGGAACGTCGTCTGCGACTGGTACGTGGAGCTGTCGAAGCCCGTTCTCCAGGGCGAAGACGCTGATGCAAAAGCGGAAACCCGCGCCGTCATGGGCTGGGTCCTGAACCGCTGCATGACGCTCCTGCATCCGTTCATGCCGTTCATCACCGAGGAGCTCTGGCGCGTCACCGGCCACGGGGGGATGCTCGTCCACGGCGACTGGCCCGAGAACGACACCTCCGAACTCGTTAATGAAGCAGCGGAATCTGAAATCCGCTGGGTCATCGCCTTCGTCGAGGCCGTCCGCTCCGCCCGCGCCCAGATGAACGTCCCCGCCGGTGCGCAGGTGCCCGTGATCGCGGTGGAATGGGACGACACCGCCCGCCGCGCCTACGCGGCGAACGCCCCGATGATCGCCGCGCTGGCCCGCATCGAGAGCCTGACCGAGGGGCCCGCCCCGAAGGGCGCCATCGCCGTCGCCGCGAAGGGCGGCCGGTTCGCCCTGCCGCTCGAAGGCGTGATCGACGTCGCCGCCGAACGCGCCCGGCTGGAAAAGTCGCGCACCAAGCTCGACAAGGAGATCAAGGGGATGGAAGGCCGCGTGAACAACCCGAACTTCGCCGCCTCCGCCCCGCCCGAGGTGGTGGAGGAGACCCGCGCCAACCTTGCCGCGCGGCAGGAGGATCGCGGCGCGGTGCAGGCGGCGCTCGATGCGCTGGCGGAGCTGGGGTAAGGTTCCGTCAAGCTTTGGGAAAGGTTAAGCCGGTTGCGAAAGGATTGATCCAACCGATGGACATATCCCGCCCGTGAGCTGGAACATCCTCGTCGTCGGTCAGGCCGGCCGGCTCGCGCACGAGGCGGCGCTTTTCGCCGCGACGCTCCGGCACAATTCCCCCCGGTGGTCCGGCCGCCTCGTCGTGGCGGAGCCGCAGCCCGGCCCGCTCTGGCCCGCCGATCCGCGCATTCCCGAGGGGCCGCAGCGCGATCTCCTCCGTCATCTCGGCGCGGAGATCGTCCCCTTCGAGAACCGCCATTTCGGCGCATCCTATCCGCAGGGCAACAAGATCGAGGGACTCGCCGCGCTGCCCGGGGGGCCGTTCGTCTTTTTCGACACGGACACCGCGATCACCGGCGAGCTCGCCGATCTCGCCATCGACTTCGCCCGGCCTGCGGCCAGCATGAAGCGCGAGAACACATGGCCGGACCCGCCGCTCTACGGTCCCGATTACAACGGGATATGGGGTGTCCTTCACGCACGGCGCGGCGGGCGGGTCGAGGATACGCTCGACACGCGATGGCCCGAGGGCCACTGGCAGCGCCATCTGTACTTCAACGCGGGCTGGTTCTTCGGCGCCGACCCGGTCGCCTTCCGCCGTGCCTTCGAGGGGGCCGCGCTGACGATCCGCGACGACCCGCCCGACGAGCTGGCCGCCCAGAGCCTCGATCCCTGGCTCGACCAGGCCGCCCTGCCCCTCGCCGTGCATGAGCTCGGCGGCGGGCGGCCGGGCGCGCGGGGCGGCATCGCCGAGGGCGTGTTCGACGGCAGCCATTCGGTCCACTGGCGCGCCATGCCGCTTTTCTACGCCACCGCGCCCGATGCGGCGATCGCCGCTGTCGAGGCGGCCGCACGCCCCAACCGGGTCAAGAAGGTGCTGAAGGCGTACGAGCCGTTCCGCCGCTTCCTTTATCAGGGCAAGGGCGCGCGGGCGCGGGCGCTCTTCGACCGGGCGGACCTGCCGCGAAAGGAACAGGCGATCCGTAACCGGCTGAGGCGCGAAGGGCTGTGGATGCGGTGAGGCGGCCGTTCCGTCGCCACCCACGGCACGGCGGGGGCGGATAGAGGCCGCCCGGCTTACCGCCGGGGCGATCCCGTTCGCCTCAGAAGTTCGACAGGCTCGACGCGGCC
Source organism: uncultured Jannaschia sp. (assembly GCF_947494025.1). Taxonomy (GTDB): domain Bacteria; phylum Pseudomonadota; class Alphaproteobacteria; order Rhodobacterales; family Rhodobacteraceae; genus Jannaschia. The sequence continues at coordinate 137,829 of NZ_CANLTQ010000007.1, read as the reverse complement.
GCGGCGGCGAAGCGCTCGACCACCAGATCCCACATCGCCCGCGCGGCGTCGGTCTCGCACGCGTCCGCGATCTCCACCCGACTGCCGCCCTGCGCCTTGGAAAACGCGACGGTGACCCGCGACGCCTCGGCCCGGCCCAGCGTCCAGTCGAGCGCCAGCCACGCCGCCCCGCGTTCGACGATCGTGGCCCAGACCGCGTCGGCTCCGTCGTGGCGCAACTCGCGCAGCGCACCGCCCGCCGCGCCTTCCATCACAACGGATTGCGGCAGCGCGCCGTCATGCGCGGAGAGCGACACCTGCGCGACCGGCCACCAGCGCGCGATGTCCTCGCAGAACAGGTGCCGCGCCTCCCCCGGCGTCAGGCGCGTGGTCACCGCCCGGCGCAGGCCCGGCGCCAACGCGTCCGGGGCGCGCGTCTCCGAAAGCCGGCCGAGCCAGTCCACGAGCGCCCCGGCGCCGCCGGGGCGCAGCGCGTAGAGGTTGCGCGTCCCCGAGGGCTCCACGGAGACAAGGCCGGCATCGAGCAGGACGCGGAGATGCTGCGAGACGGCGGGCCGCGAAACGGGAAGCGTTTCCGCGATCCGCCCGACCGAAAGGGCGCCGCCGCGCAGCCGGTCGAGCACCGCACGGCGCGTCGGGTCGGCAAGGGCCGTGAGGATCGCGTGGGGGTCCATGGCCGCGCTTAACTGAGCACGGCGTTCTTCGATATCAAGGCGGCTTGACGGAGGCTACGCGTCCCGCCTGCCCCCGCGTTCACCATCGGCGCCGAGCGACCTTGAAGGCCCCGGCCCCGCCACTTAGGTTCGCCTCCGATGCCCGCCGCGACTGGCGCGATCCGGGCTCGGCAGGCAAGGGAACCCCGATGCGAGATCCAGTCGAACACTTTCAGATGAACCTGGTCCCGATGGTGGTCGAGCAGACCAGCCGTGGCGAACGCGCCTACGACATCTTCAGCCGCCTGCTGAAGGAGCGGATCATCTTCGTGAACGGCCCCGTCCACGACGGGATGAGCCAGCTCGTGGTGGCGCAGCTCCTCCATCTCGAGGCGGAGAATCCGACCAAGGAAATCTCGATGTACATCAATTCCCCCGGCGGCAGCGTCGTGTCGGGGATGTCGATCTACGACACGATGCAGTACATCCGCCCGGCCGTCTCCACGCTGGTCTGCGGGCTCGCCGCGTCGATGGGCTCGGTGATCGCGGTCGGCGGCGAGAAGGGCCTTCGCTTCTCGCTCCCGAACTCCTCGTTCCTGGTCCACCAGCCCTCCGGCGGGTTCCAGGGCACGGCGGAGGACATCCTGATCTCCGCCCGCTCCATCGAGGCCACGCGGGAGCGGATGTACAAGCTCTACATGCACCATACCGGGCAGGATTACGAAACGGTCCGCCGCGCGCTCGACCGCGACAAGTGGATGACCCCGCAGGAAGCCAAGGACTGGGGCCATGTCGACCAGATCGTCGAGAACCGGAACGACGCCAAGTCCGAGGGAAGCGCCTGAGCTTCCGGGCTTCGGCCCGTTGCCTCGCGCGGTTCCCCGTGCGAGGGGAGCGCGCGGGTGCGACAGCGGGTGTTGCGCCGGTGCCGATTTTGGCATTGTGACCCCAGAACGATCCGCCTAGGCTTCTGGGCATATCGGTAATCAGCGGCGGGGCGGGGTGGCCTCGCGGTCGGCGGTCCAGACGAGACGACCGGACCAAGGAGGCGAGATGGCCAATAATTCCAATTCCGGCGACAGCAAGAACACGCTGTATTGCAGTTTCTGCGGCAAGTCCCAGCACGAGGTCCGCAAGTTGATCGCGGGCCCGACGGTGTTCATCTGCGACGAATGCGTCGAGCTCTGCATGGACATCATCCGCGAGGAGACCAAGGCGCAGGGGCTCAAGTCCAGCGACGGCACGCCGACGCCGCGCGAGATCTGCCAGGTGCTCGACGATTACGTGATCGGGCAGGAGCATGCCAAGCGCGTCCTCTCGGTGGCGGTGCACAACCATTACAAGCGGCTCGACCATGCCGGGAAATCCGACATCGAGCTCGCCAAGTCGAACATCCTGCTGATCGGGCCGACGGGCTGCGGCAAGACGCTGCTGGCGCAGACGCTGGCGCGGATCATCGACGTGCCCTTCACCATGGCCGACGCGACCACGCTGACGGAAGCCGGCTATGTGGGCGAGGATGTGGAGAACATCATCCTCAAGCTCCTCCAGGCCAGCGAGTACAACGTGGAGCGGGCGCAGCGCGGCATCGTCTATATCGACGAGGTCGACAAGATCACGCGCAAGTCCGACAACCCCTCGATCACCCGCGACGTGTCGGGCGAAGGCGTGCAGCAGGCGCTCCTGAAGATCATGGAGGGCACGGTCGCCTCCGTTCCTCCGCAGGGCGGGCGCAAGCATCCCCAGCAGGAGTTCCTGCAGGTCGACACGACCAACATCCTGTTCGTCTGCGGCGGCGCCTTCGCCGGGCTCGACAAGATCATCGCGCAGCGGAACAAGGGCTCCTCGATGGGCTTCGGCGCCGATGTCAAGGCCCCCGATGAGAAGACGGTGGGCGAGGCCTTCAAGGAGCTCGAGCCCGAGGATCTGCTGAAGTTCGGCCTGATCCCCGAATTCGTCGGCCGCCTGCCCGTGATCGCCACGCTCGAGGATCTCGACGAGGGGGCGCTGGTGACGATCCTGACGCAGCCCAAGAACGCGCTCGTCAAGCAGTACCAGCGGCTCTTCGAGCTCGAGGACGTGCAGCTGACCTTTACCGATGACGCGCTGAACGGCATCGCCAAGCGCGCCATCGAGCGCAAGACCGGCGCGCGCGGCCTGCGCTCGATCATGGAGGACATCCTGCTCGACACGATGTTCGACCTGCCCGGCCTCGACACCGTGGAGGAGGTCGTCGTCAACGAGGAGGCCGTCCGCCGCGAGGTGAAGCCCCTGCTGATCCATTCCGACGAAAAGGCGAAGGACACGGCCACGGCCTGACCTTTCGGGCGGGCCCCTTCGGGGGTCCGCCGCCAACCACCGTTCGCACCCCTCGGGCCAGATCCCGGACCTCGTCGGAAACGGTGGTCGGAAGCGCCTCGGCCTGGCGCGGAAGCACCGCACGGAACGACGGATCCGTGTCCGGGCGGTCGCAATCCGGAACCGGCCCCGCCCCGTCAGGGTCTGCTCGACCTCCGAAATGACCCGGACGCGGCAGCTCTCCGTATTCCGGGCAGAGGAGGCGATCCGCCGCGACGTCGAAATCCGCGAGGACGGCCTTGGCCATGTGCGCGCGCCCTCCCGGAAGACGAACGTGTCGGCATCGCCGCCGATCATGCGGTTGCCCGTGTTGCCACGGACCAGCACGTGTGCTCCGGAGCGAAGCGAAACACGCGATGCAGCGGCAGGTAACGGGGCGGAGACGACCTTGACGCAGGATGCTTCCGCGGCAGAACGACCGCCTATCCGCGATGCGCAGCCGCTGCCGGGCCCCGGCGGGATCCGGGTCGCGGCATCCGGCGTGACGGCGCCGGAGCGCGGGGTGATCCGCGGCCTCGCGAACGGGCGCGCGACGGTCGGCGCGCTCGTTCGGTGCGGGCGCGCCCCGCCCGGGCCGTCCCTGCGACGCTCCTCCGACCGCGACGCCGGCGCCGCGCCCGGACGAGGCCCGAGAACACGACGCATGTCCCCCGGGCGCATCCCGGAAGCGCGCATCCCACGCCATCGTGCACCGACGCATGCTTTGCCCCTGCGTATCGCTTGTTTATACGCGTTTTGACCCAAGACCGAATCCGGAGGCCGCCGCCCATGCTTCGCCCGCTGATCGCCGCCCTGCTCCTCGCGCAGCCGACCCTGGCGCAGGAATTCCAGACGCAGGCCGGCTCCGCCATCGTGGTCGACCACAACACCGGTCAGGTGCTTCTGTCGAAGAACGCCGACGTGCCGCTTCCGCCCGCCTCCATGTCCAAGCTGATGACGCTCAACATGGTGTTCGAGGCGCTGGAGGACGGCCGGCTCACGCTCGACACCGAACTGCCGGTGAGCGAGCACGCGGCGAGCTACGGCGGCTCGACGATGTTCCTCGACCCGCGCGACCGGGTGTCGGTGGAGGATCTGATCCGCGGCGTGGTGGTCCTGTCGGGCAACGACGCGACCGCCGTGCTGGCCGAGGCGATCTCCCCCGACGGGACCGAGGCCGGCTTCTCGCAGATGATGTCGGAGCGGGCGCGCGAGCTCGGCATGCGGAACTCGATGTTCCGCAACTCGAACGGCTGGCCGGCCCCGGGCCACGTCATGTCGATGTCCGACCTCGCGATCCTGGCCGAACGGCTGATCACCGAGTTTCCGCAATACTACACCTACTTCGCGGAAACCGAGTTCGATTTCGACGGCCGCTCGCCCGCGAATCGCTTCAACCGCAACCCGCTCCTGACGCTCGGCATCGGCGCGGACGGGCTGAAGACCGGCCACACGCAGGAGGCGGGCTACGGTCTCGTCGGCTCCGCCGTGCAGGGCGACCGGCGCGTGACCTTCGTGTTGTCGGGAATGGAGAGCGAGGCGGCCCGCGCCGAGGAGAGCGAGCGCCTCGCGAACTGGGCGTTCCGGCAATTCGCGGAGGAGCGCGTGCTGCAGGACGGCCCGGTGATGGAGGCGCGGGTCTTCATGGGCGAGCGCGACAGCGTGCCGCTCGTCCCCGAGGGCGACGTGACGCTGCTTTTGCCGGTCACGGGACGACAGACGGTGACGGGCGAGATCGCCTATGACGGCCCCGTGGAGGCGCCGGTCGCGGCAGGCACGCGGCTCGCCACGCTGACGCTGAGCCATCCGGGGATCGCGTCGCTGGACGTGCCGCTCGTCGCCGGGGCCGACGTGCCCCGCGCGGGACCGCTGCGGCGCGTCCAGATCGCCGGCACGCGGGTCGCGGGCGAGCTTCTGGGCTCCGCGCTGGCGCGCTTCGAGTAGGGGCGCCGCGCGCGGCGGGGATATCGGAGAGGCAAGGACGAACGCGCCGGGCGTTTGCCTCCCGCCTCCCCGGTGCTAGGGCTGCGCTCATGTTCATTTCCCTCGAAGGCATCGACGGTTCCGGCAAGTCCACGCAGGCGCGGCGTCTCGCCGAAACGCTGCGGGCGCGCGGGCGCGAGGTCGTGCTCACCCGCGAGCCGGGCGGCAGCGCAGGGGCGGAGGCGGTCCGGCGGCTTCTGGTCGAGGGCGAGACCGACCGCTGGTCGCCGGAAACCGAGCTCCTCCTCTTCAACGCGGCGCGGCGCGACCATCTGGAGCGGACGATCCGCCCGGCGCTCGCGCGGGGCGCCTGGGTCGTCTCCGACCGTTTCGCTGATTCCACGCGCGTCTATCAGGGCGCGACGCGCGGCGACCTGCGCGACCTCGTGGACCGGCTGCATGCGCTCGTGATCGGGCAGGAGCCGGACCGGACCTTCGTGATCGACATGGACCCGCGCGCGGCGCTCGATCGCGGACTCGCGCGCGGTTCGGGCGAGGATCGGTTCGAGGGGTTCGGCCTCGCCTTTCAGGAAACGCTTCGCGCCGGGTTCCTCGCGCTGGCGAAGGACTTCCCCGAACGCATCCGCGTGATCGACGGCGCGGGCGACGCGGACGCCGTGGCCGCGCGTATCGAGGCCGCCCTGTGAGCGAGGCGATCGAGCCCGATCGCCTGCTCGACGCCCCGCACCCGCGGGAAACGCCGCGACTCTTCGGGCAGGCCATGGCGGAGGCGGCGTTCCTCGACGCATGGAACACCGGGCGGCTGCATCACGGCTGGCTGCTGACCGGACCGCGGGGCGTGGGCAAGGCGACGTTCGCCTGGCGCATCGCGCGGTTCCTGCTCGCCGAACCGCCGGCGCGGGCCGGCAGTCTCGATCCCCCGCCCGGCCATTCCGCCCTCGCCCGGATCCGGGCGCTGTCGGATCCGGGCCTGATGCTTCTGCGCCGGCCCTGGGACGAAAAGGCCAAGCGGCTTCGCGCCGAGATCACGGTGGAGGAGGCGCGCCGGCTCGGCGGGTTCTTCGCGCTCTCGTCGCAGGGCCGGCGCGTGGTGATCGTCGATGCGGCGGACGACCTGAACCGCAACGCGGCCAACGCGATCCTGAAAGTGCTCGAGGAGCCGCCCGCCGGCGCGACGCTCCTTCTCGTCGCGCATCAGCCGGCGCGGCTCTTGCCGACGATCCGCTCGCGCTGCCGGGTGCTCCGCCTCGCGCCGCTCGGGCCCGCGGATCTGGAGGCGGCGGTGGTGCAGGCGGGCGCGCCGGCCGCCGCGGCCTCGGCGCTGGCGGAAGGCTCGGTCGGCGCGGCGCTGGCGCTCGCCGAGGGCGGCGCGGCCGTCTACGAGGCGCTGCTCGATCTTTTCTCGGGCGGCCCGATGGACCGGCGCCGGGCACGCGCCATGGCGGATGCCTGCGCCGGACGGGCGGGGACGGAGGCGCTCGACGCGACGCTTGCGGCGATCGACCGGCTGCTGCACCGCGCGGCGCGGGCCGGGCTGCTCGGTCCGCCCGAGGATGCGCCGGAGGCGGAGGCCCGCGTGCTGCGCCGGCTCGCGCCCCACGACGCGGCGGCGCGCGGTTGGGCGCAGCTGTCCCAGGACGTGTCGGACCGCGTCGCCCATGCCCGCGCGGTGAACGTGGACGCGGCCGCGATGGTCTGGGACGCGCTTGCCCGGATCGAGGCGCAGGCACGCCGCGTCTGATCGGCTTGCGCGCCCTGGTCCCGCCCGCTACCCCGCGCGGCATGGAGCCTCGCATCACCGACAGCCACTGTCATCTCGACTTCCCGCAATTCGCCGATGAGCTGCCCGCGATCCGCGCCCGCGCCGCCGGGGCCGGGGTGCACCGGATGGTCACGATCTGCACCAGGCTGCGCGCGGCGCCCGCGATCCGCGCCCTGTCGGAAACGCTCGAGGGCGTGTTCTGGGCCGCCGGCACCCACCCGATGAGCGCCGCGGAGGAGCCGATGGCCTCGGTCGAGGAGCTCTGCGCGCTGGCCGAGCATCCCCGGATGGTGGGGATCGGGGAGACCGGGCTCGACTACCACTATACCGCCGACACCATGGCCGTGCAGCAGGAAAGCCTGCGCATCCACGTCGAAGCGGCGCGGCGGACCGGCCTGCCCCTCATCGTCCATGCGCGGGACGCCGACGACGACATGGCGCGCATCCTGGGCGAGGAACATCGGGCCGGGCCCTATTCTTGCGTCATGCATTGCTTCAGCTCCGGTCGCGCGCTGGCCGAGGCCGCGCTCGATCTGGGCTTCTACCTCTCGATGTCGGGGATCGCGGCCTTTCCGCGGTCGGGCGAACTGCGCGACATCTTCGCGGCCGCCCCGCTCGAGCGCATCCTCGTGGAGACGGACGCGCCCTATCTGGCGCCGCCGCCGCACCGGGGAAAGCGCAACGAACCGGCCTTCGCCGCCCATACGGCGCGAAAGGGCGCGGAGGTGTTCGGCATGGACTACGCCGATTTCGCCGCCGCGACGGAGGCGAATTTCGAGCGGCTTTTCACCAGGGCCGCCTGATCGCGGACGCCAGTCCCCCCGGCACGGGTTCGCCCTGCGGACGCCGCGTGCGGCCGCGATGCCGGTGGCGATCTCCCGCCCCCGTCGAACAGGACGTGGAGGTCGTGCCCCCATCGCGCGGACCTGCCCGTCGGGCAGATCTTCGAAGCGCAGAACTGGGCCACCGGGTCGCAATCCGTCGCGATCCCCCGGATCGCCCCGGGCGGCACGATGTAGCGATGGGTGAACGCGACCCGCGCCACGGGCCGCGTTCCTCAGACCATCGCGAAGATGCGCGCCGGCCCGCCGGTGCCACGGCGGTGCTTGGGCGCCCCGACGACGAGGGTGGCGCCGGCGGCCGGCACGGCGTCGAGCCCGGCCACGCATTCGATCCCGTAGCGCCCGGCGGGAAGCCAGGCGTAGTGCGTCGCGAAATCCTGCGACGGCCCGTGATCGAGCGACAGCGTATCCACCGCGATCGCCCCGGCGAGGCTTTGCAGCAGCATGTCCGTCGCCTCCGGGTGGAAGCCAGGGAAATGCATCACCCCGTCGGCATCGGCGTTGCGGAAGCCGTCGCCGTCGACCTTCTCCGCCCAGCCCGACAGCATCGCCACGCAGGCGCGGTCGGGAAACTCGCCGTTGGCCGCGATCCAGGCTTCGAGATCGTCCGGCGTGACCTGCGCGTCCGGATCCGCCGCCGCCTTCTCCCGGATGTCGATCACGCAGAGCGGGCATACGAGGCTCGCCACCGGCAACTCGTCCACCGACTGGCCGTCCTCGGAGAAATGCAGCGGCGCGTCGATATGGGTGCCGGTATGCTCGTCGATGGTCAGATCGTAGAGGTTGTAGCCGTCGGCGGCGAAGTCGTACTTCTTCGTCATCGCGAAGCCCGGCACGCCGGGAAAGGTCGGAAAGTCCTCCGACAGGGTGTGGGTCATGTCATGGACGGCGATCCCGGCCTGCGCGCGGGCCGGAGCGGTCATCGCCCCGGTGGCGAGGCCCGCCGCGCCCACGGCAAGCGCGCCGCGCATCAGGTCGCGGCGGCTCGGCCCCCGCTCGGCGAGCATCCGCTCCCGGACCCGGTTCATCACGCAGATGTCGCACATGGCACGCCCCCTCCCATTCAGTTGAGGCAGGCTGGGGGCGGGCCGGCCGTTCTGTCAAGCCGCCGGTCGGGCGAACGCCGTCAGCGGCGCGACAGGCGGCGTGAATTGGCGCGCGTCGCCTGCCCGATGGGCGTCAGCGCCAGGCCATAGGCCTGCGCCGGGGTCTTGCCCGCCATGAGCGCGCCCATCGCCGCGATCCCGGACTGGGCGAAGGCGGTCTGCTTCTCGGTCACCATGCGGGTATTCTCGCCGGGCGCGGCGGTCATGACACCGGCCATGCCCATCATTCGGAGCCCGATCACGGTCTGCGCCTCGATCAGCATCTGGGCGGTCCGCATCTGCAGGCGCATCAATTCCATCATTCTCTCTCTCCAACCGTCGGTTCGGGCACTCAAGGCGATCGCGCGCCCCGCGACAAGAGGAACGCTGCGGCGCAGCATCCGGTTCAACGCGCGGGCTCTGGTCAAGCGGACGCGGCCCCGATACCTCTCTCCGCCATGGAACGCCTCACGATCCGCCGCCCCGACGACTGGCACCTGCACCTGCGCGACGGCGACATGCTGCGCCTCGTCGCCCCCGAAAGCCGCGATTTCGGCCGCGCCGTCATCATGCCGAACCTCGTGCCGCCCGTGGCGACCGGCGACGACGCCCGCGCCTATCGCGACCGGATCGTCGCGGCGGGGTTCGCGCGGCCGTTGATGACGCTCTACCTGACGGAGGGAACCGATCCGGCCGATCTGGTGCGCGCCCACGCGGAGGGCGTGATCCACGCGGTGAAGCTCTACCCCGCCGGGGCCACGACGAACTCCGCCTCGGGCGTGCGCGACATCGAAGCCGTGCGCCCCGTCCTCGCCGCGATGGAGGAAGCCGGCGTGCCGCTCTGCCTCCACGGCGAGGTGACGGAGGCGTCGGTCGACATCTTCGACCGGGAGGCCGCGTTCCTCGACCGCGTGCTGACGCCGCTGCGCGCCGCGCATCCGGGGCTGAAGCTGACGCTCGAACACGTCACCACGAAGGACGCGGTGGAGTGGGTGCGCGCGCATCCGGGCGTCGGCGCCACGATCACCGCGCAGCACCTCGCCTCGAATCGCAACGACATGCTCGCAGGCGGGATGCGGCCGCATTTCTACTGCCTGCCGATCCTGAAGCGGCGGACGCATCAGGAGGCGCTCCGCGCCGCCGCGACCTCCGGGCCGGGATCGTTCTTCCTCGGCACCGATTCCGCGCCGCATCCGCTGCACGCCAAGGAAGCCGGCTGTTGCGCCGCCGGGTGCTTCACCGCGCCCCACGCCCTGCCCCTCTACGCGCAGGTCTTCGAGGAGGAGGACGCGCTCGACCGGATGGAGGCCTTCGCCGCGCTCAACGGCCCCGCGCATTACGGGCTCGCGCCGAACGAGGACACGGTGACGCTGGTCCGGGGCGAGCCGGCGGCCTGGCCCGAACGGATCGCGGGGCACGGCCATCAGGTGACGCTCTTCGATCCCGGCTGGCCGCTCCGCTGGCGGGTCGAGGCGCGCGAAGGTTGACGGATCGTTGACCGGGTGAACAGGACGTGAACCGTATTTAGGAAACGTTATCCCCCCTGCGGAAACCGAGGAGGCCGCCGATGATTCCCACCAGCCACCCCCCCGCGGAGGAGATCGCCCGCCTCGCCGCCCGTGCCCTTCTCGAGGTGCGGGCCGTGCATTTCAACGCGCGCGCGCCCTTCACGCTCGCCTCCGGCCTGCCCTCCCCGACCTATATCGATTGCCGCAAGCTGATCTCCTATCCCCGGCTCCGCGCGACGCTGATGGACTTCCTCGCCGTCACCGTGATGCGCGAGGCGGGGTTCGAGGCGTTCGACAACGTCGCCGGCGGCGAGACGGCGGGCATCCCCTTCGCCGCGTTCATGGCCGAGCGGCTGGCCCTGCCGATGAGCTACGTGCGCAAGAAGCCCAAGGGCTACGGCCGCAACGCCCGGATCGAGGGAAACATGGCGGCGGGGGAGCGGGTGCTGCTGGTGGAAGACATGACCACGGATGGCGGCTCCAAGCTTTCCTTCGTGGACGCGATCCGCGAGACGGGCGCCACCTGCGCGCATACGGCGGTGATCTTCAGCTACGGCATCTTTCCCGAGATCACCCGCACGCTCGGCGATCACGGCGTCGCGCTGCACAGCTTGTGCACCTGGTGGGACGTGCTGGCCGAAGCCAGGGCGCAGGGGCATTTCGACGCGGAAACGCTGGCCGGCGTCGAGGATTTCCTGCACGATCCCCGCGCGTGGCAGGACGCGCGGAAAGGCTGAAACCCGCCGATGCGATGTCAATGGGTTCCGATGCGACCTTCGCGCGCGGCGAGATTTCCACAGGCCGCCCCCGTTGTTTGACCGCGACCCGAGGCGTATGACGCGCAAACGGGCAGAAACGGGCAGCGGGGCAGAGATGAACACGTTCATTCGCATGGATCAGGTCGGACCGGCCGGCGAGGCCACGCCGCAGCTGCCCCATAATATCGAGGCCGAGCAGCAGCTTCTGGGCGCGCTCCTGTCGGACAACGACCTCTACGACCGTGCCGCCTCCGTCGTGCGGCGGGAGCATTTCTACGACCCCGTCCATGCCCGCATCTTCGAGATCTGCGCGGCGCAGATCCAGAAGCGGGCGCTCGCCTCGCCGGTCACGCTCAAGACCTTTCTCGAACACGACGAGGGGCTGAAGGCCCTGGGCGGCCCGTCCTACCTCGTCACGCTCGCCGCCTCCGCCGTCGCCGCATACGCGGTGAAGGACTACGCGCAGATGATCTACGACCTCGCCATCCGGCGGGAGCTGATGGCCCTCGGCCACGACATCGCCGCGCAGGCGAGCGACGTGAACGTGGAGCTGGAGCCCACCGACCAGATCGTCGCGGCCGAGGCGAAGCTCTACGCGCTGGCCGAACAGGGCAAGACCGAGTCGGGCTTCCAGTCCTTCCTGTCGGCCATCCGCCAGGCGGTGGACGTGGCCAACGCCGCCTATCAGCGCGACGGCGGGCTGGCCGGCATCTCCACGGGGCTCGTCGATCTCGACCGCAAGCTCGGCGGGCTGCACCGCTCGGACCTGCTGATCCTCGCCGGGCGTCCCTCCATGGGGAAGACCTCGCTCGCCACAAACATCGCCTTCAACGTCGCCAAGGCGTTCCGCGAGGGCAAGACCTATGACGGGCGCGACGGTGCCGCCGAGGGGGGCGTGGTGGGCTTCTACTCGCTCGAGATGTCCGCCGAGCAGCTTGCCGCGCGTGTGCTCTCGGAAGCTGCGGAGGTGCCCAGCGAGCAGATCCGCAAGGGCGACATGACCGAGGCCGAGTTCCGCCGCTTCGTCGAGGCGGCCAAAGCGCTGGAGAAATGCCCGCTCTATATCGACGACACGCCCGCCCTGCCCATCGCGCAGCTGGCCGCCCGCGCCCGGCGGCAGAAGCGGGTCCACGGGCTCGACCTCCTGATCGTGGACTACCTGCAGCTCGTCCGCGCGCCGGGCAGCGGCGACAACCGGGTGAACGAGGTCTCCGCGATCACGCAGGGCCTGAAGGCCATCGCCAAGGAGCTCGACATCCCCGTCATCGCGCTTTCCCAGCTCTCCCGCCAGGTGGAAAGCCGCGAGGACAAGCGCCCGCAGCTTTCGGACCTGCGGGAATCCGGCTCGATCGAGCAGGACGCCGACGTGGTGATGTTCGTCTACCGCGAGGAATACTACAAGGAACGCGAAAAGCCGGGTGACCACCAGCTCGACAAGATGGCCGAATGGCAGGCCGCGATGGAGGCGGTGCACGGCAAGGCCGAGGTCGTCATCGGCAAACAGCGCCACGGCCCCATCGGCACGGTCGAGCTTGCCTTCGAGGGCCGCTTCACCCGCTTCTCCGACCTCGCCCGGCCCTGGCAGGAACGTGGCTGACGGCGCTTGACGCCCCCCGCCCTCCGACCGCATCAGGGCCCCGACATGGCCACCGGAACACTCCATATCGATCTCGAGGCGATCGCCGCGAACTGGCGCGCGCTCGACGCGATGTCCGGAGCGACCTGCGAGACCGGGGCCTGCGTCAAGGCGGACGGCTACGGGCTCGGGCTGACGCAGGTGGCGCGGCGGCTTTCCGAGGCGGGGTGCCGCGCCTATTTCACGGCGAGTGCCGCCGAGGGGCTGGATCTGCGCCGCGCCCTCGGGCCGGAGCCCCGGATCCACGTCTTCTATGGCCACATGGCGGGCGACACGGCCACGATCGGGAACGCCGGCCTCGTGCCGATGCTGTCCTCGATCGCGCAGCTGACCCGGCATCTCGAGTCGCTGCCGCGGCATCCCTTCGGGATCCAACTCGACACCGGCATGAACCGGCTCGGACTGAAGATGGCGGAATGGGCCGCGGTGGCCGAGATCACGCTCGCCGCCGGCCCGGTCCTCGTCATGTCGCATCTTTCCGACGCCGAGGATCCGGATTGCACGCGCAATGCGGCGCAGCTTGCGCGCTTCCACGAGATGACCGACGGGATCGACGTGCCGCGCAGCCTCGCCGCGACCGGCGGCACGCTTCTCGGTCCGGACTACCATTTCGACATGACGCGGCCGGGGATCGGCCTTTACGGCGGGCTTCCCTTCGCCCGGGCCGAACCGGTCGTGGCGCTCGACCTGCCGGTGATCGCCTGCTTCGACGTCGAGGCGGGCGAAAGCGTGGGCTACAACGCCGCCTGGACCGCGCCCGCGCCGACGCGGATCGCCACGGTCGCGGGGGGCTATGGCGACGGACTATTGCGGGCGCTGCAGCCGGGCCTCGAGGTCATGGCCGGCCCCGTGCCCTGCCCGGTCGTCGGACGGGTGTCGATGGACACGCTCACGATCGATATCGGCCATCTCGACGCCGATCCGGACCGTCTGACTCTGCTCGACGCGCATCGGGGCGTGGACGGGCTCGCCGGGGCGGCGGGAACGATCGGCTACGAGATGCTGACCGCGCTCGGCGCGCGATACGAGCGCAAATACCGCGGCCTGCGCCCGATCGGTTAGCGCTATATAAACAATTGTGCACGTCTACTTCCGGCAGATCACGCTTTGCCCGGAGCACGTGCCATGTTCGCCGATCCCTGTCCCGCCACGCCCCGCATCCCGCGGCCGCTTCGTCCCTCCGGCCGGAAGGACGCCCGCGCATGATCCCGCCCCGTTCGCTCGACCTCGCGACGAGCCTCCTGCAGCAGGTCACGACGGCCCTGCTCGTCGCCACGGCTCTTGGCCTGTCGGTCCTCACCGCCGGTGCGGCGGCGGGGCTCCTGCCGTGGCCCGAGCTCGCCCTTTCGGTGGGCGGCACGCCCGTGCCACGGGCCGGCATGTTCGTGCAGATCGCGCTGACCGGCTTCGTCCTCGTGCTGCTGGGCTACCTGCCCTCGGTCGGACGCGTGCGGCGGCTGGAGCTTACGAACCGCGACTTCAGGATGTCGATGGACGACGTGACCCGCGCCTACGCCCTGGTTCACGCCGCCGACCGCGAGGGCGCGTTCGGGCTGAGCCGGGAGTTCGACGCGATGCGCGACCGGATCGAATGGATGCGCGCCCATCCCGATCTCGCCGAGCTCGAGCCCGACGTGCTTCAGGTCGCCGCGCAGATGTCGGTGGAAAGCCGCGACCTCGCGCAGGTCTACGGTCGCGAAAAGGTCGAGCGCGCGCGCGAGTTCCTTCGGCAGCGCCAGCACGAGGTCGAGGAATACCGCCAGCGGATCGTCTTGGCGCAGGTCAACGTGGCCGAGATCAAGCGGTGGACCCACGCCGTCGATATCGAGGAGGCGCTGGCCGAGCAACAGCTCGACCGTCTGCGCCGGGATCTGGGCGAGATCACCGACTCGCTCGGGCTGACGGGGCCGGACCGCAAGCGCAAGGTCATCGGCTTGCCCCGCAACCGCCGCGACCCGGGTCGGGATACGGCGGCGACACCGGCGGAATGAACGCGCCGCGCGTTTCCCCCGCCGGGGAACGGACGGCACGTTTGCCGGCTTCGGCCAGCCCTTCACCGGCGGGCTCGTCGTGGTGAAAGTTACGGTCAACGACGTCGTCGTCTATCCAGGCACGATCTCCGGGGGTTGCAACGGCCTTTTCGAGACGCTCACCGCAATCGCCAGCGTGGGAGCGCAGGGCGAGGGCTTCGCGTTCGCCCTCGACGGCATCCACGACACGCCGCGCTTCGTCGACACGACAACCCTCTCCCGGTCGCGAGCCTTCGACGTGTCCAGCATCTAGGTCGGGTCGGACCCGTCCCCCGTGCCGCTTCCGGCCGGCCCGGGCGTCCTGGGCTCCGTGCGCCGTCGCACGGCTGCGTGACGGACAAGCCCGTTCGGAACACGGGCCCTGCCTCGGCGAGGTCCGTCTCGTATCTGCCCGGCTCCGGCGCCTGACGCCTTGCCCTCCGGGGCAAACGTGACCAAATCGGGAACATGGCCAAACCCGTCACCCAATTCGTCTGTTCCGAATGCGGCGCCGTCCACAAGAAATGGACCGGGCGTTGCGATGCCTGCGGCGCGTGGAACACCATCCAGGAGGAGGTGCCCCTCGCCTCCGGCCCGTCGAAGCGCGCGCTCGGCGGAGCGAAGGGGCGGCGCATGGCGCTGACCGATCTCGCCACGGAGGAGACGCCGCCGCCGCGCACGCTGTCGGGCATGGACGAGCTCGACCGGGTGCTGGGCGGCGGGCTCGTCCCCGCGTCCGCCACGCTGGTGGGCGGCGATCCGGGGATCGGCAAATCCACCCTGCTCCTGCAGGCCGCCGCGGCCTTCGCGGGGGCCGGCCACAAGGTCGTCTACGTCTCGGGCGAGGAGGCGACGGCGCAGGTGCGGATGCGTGCGCAGCGGCTGGGCCTCGGCCGCTCGGCCGTCCGGCTCGCGGCGGAGACGAACCTGCGCGACGTGATCACCACGCTCGAGGCGGAGGCGCCCGACCTCGTCGTGATCGACTCGATCCAGACGATGTGGGTGGACACGGTCGAGAGCGCGCCGGGATCGGTCGCGCAGGTCCGCGCCAGCGCGCACGAACTCACCACCTTCGCCAAGCGGCGCGGCACCTCCGTCATCCTCGTGGGTCACGTCACCAAGGAAGGGCAGATCGCGGGCCCCCGCGTGGTGGAGCACATGGTGGACACCGTTCTTTATTTCGAGGGCGAGCGCGGGCACCAGTTCCGCATCCTGCGCGCCGTCAAGAACCGCTTCGGCCCGGCCGACGAGATCGGCGTGTTCGAGATGACCGGCGGCGGGCTCGCCGAGGTGGCGAATCCCTCGGCCCTGTTCCTCGGCGACCGGGAAAGCCCCGCGCCGGGTTCGGTCGTCTTCGCCGGGATCGAGGGGACGCGGCCGCTTCTCGTGGAGATACAGGCCCTCGTCGCGCCGTCTGGCCTCGCGCAGCCCCGCCGTGCCGTGGTCGGTTGGGACGGGGGGCGGCTGTCGATGATCCTGGCCGTTCTGGAGGCGCGCACCGGGATCGGCTTCGGCGGGCTCGACGTCTACCTCAACGTGGCTGGCGGCATCCGGGTGAGCGAACCCGCGGCGGATCTCGCCGTGGCCTGCGCGCTCCTGTCGGCGCGGGAGGACTCGGGCGTGCCGCCCGATACCGTGATCTTCGGCGAGCTGTCGCTTTCGGGGGCGCTGCGCCCGGTGGCCCAGGCCGAAAACCGGTTGAAAGAAGCCGCCAAACTTGGTTTTACCGCCGCGATGGCCCCGAAGGGCTGCAAGACCGGGGATGCGGGTGGCATGAAGCTGCGCCTGCTGCCCGATCTGCAGACGCTGGTGGGTGAAGTCTTCGGCGCGGGCTGACGCGGCACGAGGCATCCCGGACGAGGACGGACATGGACGGTTTCACCATCGTGGACGGCGTGGTCGCGGCCGTGATCGTGATCTCCGCGATCCTGGCCTATTCGCGCGGGCTGGTGCGCGAGCTGATGGCGATCCTGGGTTGGGTCGCCGCGGCGATCCTGGCCTTCACCTTCGCCGGCGCGGCGGAGCCGCTGGTGAAGGAAATCCCCTATCTCGGCGACATTCTGGGCGAGAGCTGCGAACTTGCCGTGCTGGCCGCCTTCGCCGTCGTCTTCGCCCTGTCCCTCGTCGTCGTGAGCTTCTTCACCCCGCTCCTGTCGGGGGCCGTGCGCGGTTCCGTTCTCGGTCCCGTCGATCAGGGGCTCGGCTTCCTGTTCGGCGTGCTGCGCGGGTTGATCCTCGTCGCGGTGGCCTTCGTGGTTTACGACCGGGTCACCGTCGGACAGGGCATGCCGGTGGTCGAGAACAGCCGGTCCGCCAATGTCTTCGCGCGCGGCAAGGCCCGGATCGAGGCGCAGATTCCCGCCGACGCGCCGGGCTGGATCCTGACCCGCTACGAAGCGCTGGTCGGCGATTGCGGTGCGCCCGCCGCATCGGCGGAGGCGACCCTGCCACCGGGCTGAGGCGGTCCGGGCGGCCCCGCCAGCCTTTGGCAGTACGATCTTGCACGGAACAAATCCCCGGCGGAAAGGCCCGGCGACGAACCGGGCCTTTCGTCGTGAACGGTGTCGATCAGGCCGCGGCGCGCTTGCGGCGGCGCAGCGCGGCCAGGGCGCCGAGCCCGGTCACGAGACCCAGCCCCGCGGCCGGAAGCGGCACCGGCGAGGGTGCCGGTGTGTCGGGGTTCAGGCCGTACTTGATGCTGTCGCCGTTGCTCGTCTCCTGCGCGCGGACGGCGAAGTTCGAGAAGTCGGCCAGATCGACGCCGGCGATGTCGAAGACGACGCTCGCGACGTTGTTCTTGCCGCCGCCCTGCTCGCCGATGCGGACGATATAGTCGAACACGGTGTCGCCGGTGCCGCCCGCGCCGTTAAAGTTGCAGCCGTTTCCGCACGTCCCCTGGCTGCCGGTGTTGTTGCCGAAGAGCTTGACGTTCGGCACGTTCGGCTTGGTCGAGGTGGAGGTGAAGCTCACGAGCCCGATCATGCTCTGCATGACGCTCGACCCCGCGAAGTCGAAGCCGAGGCCGAGGAAATCGGCGAAGCCCTGCGCGGCGGAGAGCGAGAAGCGCACCGAGCCGGCCTCAGCCGCGTCGTCGAGCACGAGGCGGACCTGCGGGTTGGTCTCTGCGGTGGTGTAGCTCATCGTCGCGGCGGACGCGGTGCCGGCCATCAGGAGCGAGCCCAGAACGAGCCCGGTAATATTGCTGAACATATGTAATCTCTTGATCAAATCGCCCCGGAACCTTCCGGCACGTCCCGACATATACGATTTGATGAGAACGACTAGCGACCGGTGCGGAAACGATCCGTCCGGACGGCCTGGTTAATATCCCCGTCACCATTCGTGACAGGCCGGTGACATCGCCGCGCCGCGGCACTATGTCTGCGCCCAACGCTTCCGGATAGACAGGACGTCGCATCCATGACCGTTTGGCGCAGCACCCCGTTCGATCCGCTCGACGACGACAAGCTCCGCGAGGAATGCGGCGTATTCGGCGTCACCGGCGTCTCCTCCGCCGCCAACTTCACCGCGCTCGGCCTCCACGCGCTGCAGCACCGGGGTCAGGAGGCCGGAGGCATCGTCGTCCACGACCCCGAACACGGGTTCAACTCGGTGCGCCGGTTCGGCTACGTGCGCGACAACTTCACCACGCAGGACGTGATGGACACCCTGCCCGGCCCGATCGGCATTGGCCATGTGCGCTACTCCACCTCCGGTTCCAAGGGCGCCACGGCGATCCGCGACGTGCAGCCCTTCTTCGGGGAATTCGCGATGGGCGGCGCGGCGATCGCGCATAACGGCAACATCACCAACGCCGACGCGCTTCGCCGGGAGTTGATCGAACGCGGCTCGATCTTCCAGTCGTCGTCGGATTCGGAATGCATCATCCACCTGATGGCGCGCAGCCTGCAGAAGAGCATCCCCGAGCGGATGAAGGATGCGTTGCGCCGGGTGGAGGGCGCGTTCTCCATCGTCGCCATGACGCGCACCAAGCTCATGGGCGTGCGCGATCCGCTCGGCGTGCGGCCGCTGGTGCTGGGCCAGATCGACGCGGCCGAAGGCGGCGGCTGGGTGCTCGCCTCCGAGACCTGCGCGCTCGACATCATCGGCGCGGAGTTCCTGCGCGAGGTCGAGCCGGGCGAGATGGTGGTGATCGAGAACGACAAGCTCACCTCGCACCGCCCGTTCGAGCCGAAGCGCCCGCGCGCCTGCATCTTCGAGCACGTCTATTTCAGCCGCCCCGATTCGATCCTCGGCGGGCGGTCGATCTATTCCACGCGGGAGGCGATCGGGCGGGAGCTCGCGGTCGAGGCGCCGGTGGACGCCGACCTCGTCTGCCCGGTGCCCGATTCCGGCACGCCGGCGGCGATCGGCTACTCCCTCCAGTCGGGCATTCCCTACGCGATGGGAATCATCCGCAACCAGTATATGGGGCGGACCTTCATCGAGCCGACGGAATCCATCCGCAACATGGGCGTGCGGTTGAAGCTCAACGTCAACCGGGCGCTGGTCCGCGGCAAGCGGATCATCCTCGTCGACGACAGCGTGGTGCGCGGCACGACGAGCCGGAAGATCAAGGAGATGATCCTCGATGCCGGCGCGGCCGAGGTCCATTTCCGCATCGCCTCGCCGCCCACGGCCTGGCCCTGCTTCTACGGGGTCGACACGCCGCAGCGCGAGAAGCTCCTCGCCGCGACCATGACGGAGGAGGAGATGCGCAGCCATCTGGGCGTCGACTCGCTCCGCTTCATCACGCTCGACGGTCTTTACCGCGCCGTGGGGGAGGCGAAGGGCCGGGATCCGGACGCGCCGCAATATTGCGATGCCTGCTTCTCGGGCGAGTATCCGGTGGAACCGGCCGACCAGATGGAAAAGGGCTTCCAGCTCAAGGCAGCGGAATAGGCGCGCGCGCCGGCAATCGTCGCCGGAACAGCGTGACCCGTTCGGCCCCGCGTTCCGAAACGTCATGCCTCTATCGCTGAGACGGTGCCGCCCGCGGGTGGAGTGAAGCCCCTGCCCCCGTTCCGGCATCACGCCTTCGGCGCGCCGGGATCACCTGGGGGCTGCCCGGCGTTGCGGCCGGGCAAGAGATTGTCGCGGGGATTCGGTTGTCAGCCGGCCATGCGGGTGGCCGGGGCGTAGCCGGGGGCTTCCCGCCCCCGACCCCGTTCAGCGCCGCGCGAGCCGGCGCGCCAAGCCGCAATGCAGCAGCGCGGCCAGCACCGCCTTCACCGCATCCGCCAGCAGGAAGGGCAGCGCGAAGGCCGAGACGATCGCCGGCACGGAAAGAGCGGTCCATCCCGCGTCGATGCCCGTCGCGGCGGCGAGCCCGGCGGGCCAGGCGAGCCCCGGCAGGTAGATCATCGCCGAGAGGGCGAGCGTCACCAGCGACAGCTTCACCGGCCCGGTGATGCCCCGCTCGACCGCGCGTCCGGCCAGCCAGGCCATCGCCACGAACCCTGCGAGGAACCCCGCGGTCGGACCGGCGAAGGCGGCGCCGTTGCTGAAGTTCGCGAGCACCGGCAGGCCCATCAGCGCCTCGCCGTACCAGGCCAGCACCGTCAGCACCCCGAGCCGCGAACCGAAGGTGAGCCCGATGGAAAGCACCGCGAGCGTCTGCAGCGTCATCGGAACCGGGTAAAAGGGCACCGTCACCTGCGCGGCGAGCGTCAGGACGCCTGTCCCGGCGAGGACCATTGCGGCCTTCCGGGCCGGCGTCAGGTTGCCTGCGGCCATCGTCATCGTGGGGGCCATGTCGTCTCCTTGGAGCTGTCGGATTGTCGAAGGTATCATCCGGATCGGATACGGCGCTTCATCCGTCCCGGCTGGGGGTCTGTCAATCTTGAACCCGGGGCGCGGGCGTGCCAACGGGGCGATCATGACAGACAATCCCTCCTCCGCGCCGAAGCTGGCGCTCGTCACCGGCGCCTCCCGCGGGCTCGGCGCGGCCATGGCCGAACGGCTGGGCGGCGCGGGCTGGCATGTCGTCGCCGTCGCGCGCACCCAGGGCGGGCTCGAGGAACTCGACGACCGCATCCAGGCGGCAGGCGGTCAGGCGACGCTCGCGCCGATGGACGTGACCGATGCCGGCGCGATGCAGCATCTGTGCCGCGGCATCCACGACCGCTGGGGCGCGCTTCCGCTCTGGGTTCACGCCGCGATCCATGCGCCGCCGCTGGCGCCCGCGCCGATGGCGGACGAGCGAGATTTCGCGACGTCGCTTGCCACGAACGTCACCGCGTTCCAGCGGCTCGTGACCTATGTCGCGCCGCTCCTGCGCGCGGCGGACGGCGGCGATGCGGTGTTCTTCGACGACGACCGCCCGGCGAAGTTCGCAGGGGCCTATCTCGCGACCAAGGCCGCGCAACGGGCGCTGGTGGAGGCCTGGCGCGCGGAGGCGACGACACCCGACGCGCCGCGCATCCACCTGCTGACGCCGCGCCCGATGCCGACGGCGCTTCGGGGACGCTTCCATCCCGGCGAGGACCGCACCGCCCTGACCCCGTGCCGGGCGGAGGCGGAGCGGCTTCTGGGCAAGGCGGGTCTGCTCTGACGGCTTTGTCGGCGGGGCGGCGACCGGGACGCGGTGCGCCGCAGGCGTCTCGCCGGGACGCCGTTTTCGCGGACTGACGGAAGCGCCGGCCCGTATACGACCCGCGCCCCGAACGGCATCGGCTGCCTTCGAGACACCGCCTGGAGGCACGCCGGGCAGCCTCGCAACCTCACAATCCCGTTCGCCCCTCAGCCCTTCAGCTGTGCGCCGTATTCGCGGGCCTTGGCCGCCAGCTCCTCCGCCCGGCTGGCGAGGCCGTCGACACGGGCGATGGCCGCGTTCGGGATCGCCTCGCGGACTTCCGGGGGCCGGGCCTTCATGCTGGCGATCGCCTGCTCCTGTTCGGCCAGGCGCCGGTCCATGACCTTGAGCTCCTCCTCGGCGGAGATCGCCTTGTCGGCGAGCATCAGCCCCGCCATCAGCAGCATCCGCTCCTGCGTGAGCCGCGTGCCGGACGCGACCAGCACCTTGGCCTCCCGGTTGAGCATCTCGGCGGCGGCGGACAGGTAGGTCTCCTCCCCGTCCTGGCAGGCGACGGTGAACTGGCGGCCACCGATCTCGATGGTCATGTCAGGCATGTTCGGTCTCCAGCATCGGTTCGAGCTCCGCGAGGAGCGCTTTCATTTCGGCGAGATCCTGCGCGCGCGCCGCCTTCAGTTCCTCGAGCTGACCATGGAGCCGCTCGATCTCCGTCGTGTCGCCGAACTCGCGGATCCGCTCCTCCGCCGCGTCGGCCCGCGTTTCGGCGGCCTTCAGCGCGTCGTCGCGGGCCGCGCCTTCGCTCTCGAGCGCGGCGATGCGATCCTGCGCCTCGCCGAGTTCGCCCCGCGTCGCGTCGAGCGCCGCCGCGCTGTCGGCCGCTTCCGCCGCCGCCGCCCGCATCTCCTCGAGCGCGCCGCCCGCCGCGCCGAGCGCCGCCTCGAGCCGCGCCAGCCGCGCCTCCAGCTCCGCCGGGTCCGAACCCTGTTCCGCCATGTGCCGCTCCCTCTTGGTGGGTCTCGTTACGCGTTCCGTGTTTCGCGTGTCGGCGAGCCCATGTCAAAGCCGGAGCGGCGCCCGCCCGGAGCGGGTCGCGCGCGGCCCCCGGTCCGGTGCGACATCTTGCGCGCGCGCCCCAGCCTGCTAGGTCAAGACCCCAGCCACGGAGGGACCGAGATGGACGACCAGACGATTGACCACGCCACCGATCCGACGGACGGCGCCGTCGACATCGACGCGCTCCGCCAGGCCCATCCCGAGCATTGGCGTCGCGCCTCCGCGATCCGCGCGCTGACGCTCGACGCAGTAGCTGCGGCCAATTCGGGCCATACCGGCATGCCGCTCGGCATGGCCGACGTGGCGACCGTGCTTTTCGAGAAGCACATGAAGTTCGACGCCGCCCGCCCCGACTGGCCCGACCGCGACCGCTTCGTGCTCTCCACCGGGCACGGCTCGATGCTGCTCTACGCCTTCCTCCATCTCACCGGCTACCCGGAGATGACGATCGAGCAGATCCGCAATTTCCGCCAGCTCGGCTCGATCACCGCCGGCCATCCCGAATACGGCCACGCGCCGGGGATCGAGGTCACGACCGGACCGCTGGGCCAGGGCCTCGCCAACTCCGTCGGCATGGCCATCGCCGAGGAGCATCAGCGTGCCCGCTACGGCCGCAGGATCGTGGATCATTACACCTACGTGCTGGCCGGCGACGGCTGCCTGATGGAAGGCGTGAGCCACGAGGCGATCGCGCTCGCCGGCCGCCAGAAGCTCTCGAAGCTCATCGTGATGTGGGACGACAACGGCATCACCATCGACGGCCGCGTCAGCCTCGCCGACGACACCGACCAGCCGATGCGCTTCCGCGCCGCCGGCTGGAACGTGATCGAGATCGACGGCCACGACCCCGACGCGATCGACGCCGCGCTGACGCAGGCGAAGCGGAGCGACCGGCCGACGATGATCGCCTGCCGCACCCATATCGCGCTCGGCACCGCCGCGCAGGACACCGCCAAGGGCCACGGCGCGGTCACCGACCCCGACGTGGTCGAGGCCGCCAAGCGCAACCTCGCCTGGGAGCACGCGCCGTTCCACATTCCCGACGACCTCAAGGCCGAATGGGAGGAGATCGGATCGAAGGGCGCCGCCGCCCGCGCCGAATGGGAGACGCGGCTGGGCGAGATGGGCGCCGGCAAGCGCGCCGAGTTCGAGCGTGCGCTGAAGGGCGAGGCGCCGCGCAAGCTTTCCGCCACGATCAAGGCGCTCAAGCGACAGATGTCGGAGAGCGCGCCCAAGCTCGCCACGCGCAAATCCTCGGAAAAGGTGCTCGAGGTCGTCAACCCGATCATGTCCGAGACGATGGGCGGATCGGCCGACCTTACCGGCTCGAACAACACGCTGACCGAGGGCCTGGGCATCTTCACGCCCGAGGATCGCAAGGGCCGCTACATCTATTACGGCATCCGCGAGCATGGCATGGCCGCGGCGATGAACGGCATGGCGCTGCATGGCGGCGTCCGGCCCTATGGCGGCACGTTCTTCTGCTTCACCGACTACGCGCGGCCCGCGATCCGCCTCTCGGCGTTGATGGGGATCCCCGTGACCTACGTGATGACGCACGATTCCATCGGGCTGGGCGAGGACGGGCCGACGCACCAGCCGATCGAGCATCTCGCGATGTGCCGCGCGACGCCGAACCTCAACGTGATCCGCCCCTGCGACACGATCGAGACGGCCGAGGCGTGGGAGCTTGCGCTGACGGCGGAGCGCACGCCCTCGATCCTGTCGCTCACGCGGCAGAACATCTCGACGCTGCG
This sequence comes from uncultured Jannaschia sp., assembly GCF_947494025.1. Taxonomy (GTDB): domain Bacteria; phylum Pseudomonadota; class Alphaproteobacteria; order Rhodobacterales; family Rhodobacteraceae; genus Jannaschia. Next base: position 113,950 of record NZ_CANLTQ010000007.1, on the reverse strand, counting down.
CCGCGAGCACACCAACAAGAACCTCGTCTCGCAGGGCGCCTACGTGCTGGCCGAGGCCGAGGGCAAGCGGATGGTGATCCTGCTCGCCACCGGCTCGGAGGTGGAGATCGCGATGATGGCGCGCGACCAGCTCCACGCCGACGGGATCGGCACGCGCGTCGTGTCCATGCCCTGCTGGGAGCTGTTCGAGGCGCAGGACGAGCGCTACCGCAAGCGTGTCCTGCCCGCGGGCCCCGTCCGCGTGGGCGTCGAGGCGGGCGCGCGGCTCGGCTGGGACCGCTGGCTCACCGGCGAGCGCGGACGCCGCGAGCGCGCCGCCTTCATCGGCCTCGACCATTTCGGCGCCTCCGCCCCCTACGACTCGCTCTACGACCATTACGGCATCACCGCCGAGGCCGTGGCAAAGGCGGCGCGGGACCTGCTGTGACGCGACCCGGCGGGCCGGGACGCCGTCCCGGCCCGCCGATTTGTTTCGCATGGCCGAATGGCGCCGACGCGATCCCGGACGAGCCTGCGGGTTCTCGTCAGCGATCCGGTGAATGTCGTCTTGACGGCCGAAGCAGAGCACGAGGTGACGCATCATCTCGTGATCGGGGCAGGTCTGACTGTCCCCGACGGTCCCGCCGCCGGGGCCTTCAACACCCCGCAACGGATGCTTCTTTCACAATCGGTCCTGCGCGTCTGCGCATTGTTCGACAAGCCGGGTGCAAATCGCGCAAGTCTGCCAACGGCCCGGACGCGTCTTTCACCCGAGGCGATCAATCGGCTCGTCTCGAGGCACCGGGCCGGCGTCGTCAATGCGCCGCCATCGCATAAGCCGACCGGGTCGGACGCAACGGACGGGGTCTTCCATCGGATTGTCAGAATCGACCGGGAGGAGCGCGCCGCGATCGAGGGCGAGATCCTGCGGCGACGAATCGAGGTCGCGTTCAGACTGATCGACGATGCCGAACGCCGTTTCGTCGGACCGACGCTTCGCCCCCTGCGCGATGCGTATCTCGCTCACAACCTCCGGATGGACTGGACCGACGCGACCCGCCCTCGGCACATCGTCGGACAGGAGCGGCGAGCCCTGCGTCGAGGGCGATGGGCCGTGCACCTGCTTCATCTGGCCGTGAACGGCAACGATTTCGACTGGAGGAGCGTCGAGGACAAGCATCGCCGCGAGGCCCGCGCCCTTCGCGATCACCTCACGCGAGGCGGTGGCGGGTCATCCACGGCGGGCACAGTCATCCCCTGACACGATCCGTCCGTGGCCGCGACAGTCGCCGCCCGGCCTCGGCCGGACCTCACCAAACCGTCGCGATCCCCTGGCAGCGGGCGCGGACGCAGGCCTGGCGCCCCGGCGGGTCGAGATCGTAGAGGTCGGGTCGCCCGGCCAGATGGGCCCGCCAGCTCGCCACGCCCGCATCGTGGCAGGTCAGCCCGTGCCGCGTCTGCAGCACCCGGCCCAAATCCTTGAGGCCCATGCCCCGGCCCAGCCGGTCGGCCTCCACGATCGCGGCCTGCAGAAGCACGTCGAGATCGGGCGCCGCCTCCGGGGCCGGGCCGAACGGCTCGAACCGCGAACAAGCGGCGCGGAACCCCTCGGGCGCGTCCGCTTCCCCCACGCCCAGCACGAACAGCCCCTGTCCGCGCAGCCGCAGCGCCAGGTGGCCCAGATCGCGGTCGGCGCTGGCGATCACGAAGGCGCGCACCCCCTCGATCAGCGCCGCCTCCAGCGCGTCGAGCGCGAGCAGGATGTCGCCCGCGTTCTTGCCCGGTCCGGCATCGTGGAAACGCCATCCGGGCACCCCGCGCCACGCCGCAAGGTTCGCGCCGTTGCCGTAGACCCCGAACCTTTCGGTCCGGCCGATCTCCTCGGTGAGCAGGCGGATACGATCGGCGCGATGCGCGGCGACGCTGTCCCCGTCGACGAAGACGCCGGGCGTGGTGACGGGCGCGAAGGAGTGGAAGGCGTTCATGGCGAAGATCCGGTGACAGGTCACGAAATCCTAGCACCGCGAACCCGGCTTCGCGAAGGCACGATAAAGGTCAATCCGCGATAGGGTTAATGCGACCCCTTCACCAACCCCACGAGCGGGATCAGCGCGAGCCCGAGCGCGAGCCCCACGATCCCGTCGAGAAGCGCCGTGACCGTCCATTCAACCGCACCGTGCACCGCCTCCGGCACGCCGTTCGCGACGGCCACGGCGATGTGGTGGATGAACTCGTAGGGTCCGTGCCAGACGATCTCGCCCACCGCATGCACGACGATGGAGCCGCCGACCCAGATCATCGCCGCCGTGCCGATGGCGGTCAGCACCTTCAGAAAGGTCGGCATGCCCCGCACGATGCCCCGCCCGACCGCGCGCACCGCGTCGGTCCGCGCGCCCTCGGCCAGCGCGAGCCCCACGTCGTCGGCCTTCACGATCACCGCCACCGCCCCGTAGACGATGGCCGTGATGCCGATCCCGGCGAGGCCCAAAGCCGCCGCCTCGAACCAGACGGACTGGTCGGGGTCGAGCGCGGCGAGGATGATGGTCATGATCTCCGCCGACAGGATGAAGTCGGTCTTGATCGCCCCCTTCACGCGCTGCTCCTCCAGATGCGTCGCGTCGAGCGGCGTCGTCTCCGGGTCGATCTCGGACAGTGTGTCGTGCGGGACGAGCCAGTGATACACCTTCTCCGCCCCCTCGTAGCAGAGGTAGCAGCCGCCGAGCAGGAGCAGGTACGGGATCGCCCAGGGCGCGAAGCGCGACAGCAGCATCGCGATCGGCAAGAGGATGACGATCTTGTTGAACATGCTGGCCCGCGCGATCTTCCAGACGATCGGCAGCTCGCGCGCGGCCTGGAAGCCGTGAACGTATTTCGGCGTCACCGCGGCGTCGTCGATCACCGCGCCCGCGGCCTTGACCCCCGCCCGCGCGGCCTGCCCCGCGATGTCGTCGATGGAGGCCGAGGCGACCTTGGCGATGGCCGCCACGTCGTCGAGAAGTGCCAGAAGTCCGCTCATGCCGTCTCCAGATCCGGTCGTTCGATGCCCCGCGACCCCAGCCGGAGCCCGTTGGACGGACGATCTAGCCCCGCGGGCCCGGGGTCAACGCCCGCGACGCGAACCGGGTTCGGAAGCCCGGCCCGAACGCGGCGTCGCCCCGCCGCCCGGACGCGCCGCCCCCCGCACCGCTCCGTCGCCGGGCGGCCCGGCTGTGTCCGGAACGCTGCCCCGCTCCGCCCGTCTCGCCCCGCGCGCATGGCGGCACTTGCCATCGGCGACGACGGCCCCGAAACGTGACGCCATGACCAACGCCACGGCCCTTTTCATAGCTCTCGCGCTTCTGCTGTTCATCGTCGCGGACGTCGCCCTGAACGACGGCGACGCCCTGGTCTTTCTGGCCCGGCGGATGGTCCGCCTCGTCGCCGGGCTCGCCTTCTGGCGCTAGGCGCCCGACGACGCCGGCCGACGGCCGTGACACGGCGACGGAATTGCCCGACCTTCCGGACACGGAACCTGACCGGCGGGCCGGACCGCACCACATCTCTCGCGCGTTCGACCATTCCGGCCCCCGTTGCCTCGCGCGGCGCGGCCGTGATACCGCCTCGGACGAAACCGGAGCGGACGTCGCTCCGCGACACGGAACCGCTCTAGGGGGACTGCATGGTCAAGGTAGCAATCAACGGCTTCGGCCGCATCGGCCGCAACGTGCTGCGCGGGATCGTCGAATCCGGCCGTCAGGATATCGAGGTCGTCGCGATCAACGATCTCGGCCCGGTGGAGACCAACGCCCACCTCCTTCGCTACGACAGCGTCCACGGCCGCTTCCCCGCCGAGGTCAAGGTGACCGAGAACGGCATCGACGTGGGCCGTGGCGAGATCCGCGTCACCGCGATGCGCGACCCAAAGGAGCTGCCCTGGCAGGACGTGGACGTGGCGCTGGAATGCACCGGCATCTTCACGACCTACGACAAGGCCAAGGTCCATCTCGAGAACGGTTCGCGGAAGGTGCTCGTCTCGGCCCCCGTCTCGGCCGAGAGGCCGGACCAGATCAAGACCATCGTCTACGGCGTGAACCAGGACGTGCTGACGGCCGACGACCTCGTGGTCTCGAACGCGTCCTGCACGACGAACTGCCTGGCCCCCGTCGCCTATGTGCTGAACGAGGCCATCGGGATCGAGCGCGGCTTCATGACGACGATCCACTCCTACACGGGCGACCAGCCGACGCTCGACACGATGCACAAGGATCTCTACCGGGGCCGTGCCGCCGCCCTGTCGATGATCCCGACCTCGACCGGCGCGGCCAAGGCCGTGGGCCTCGTCCTGCCGGAACTGAACGGCAAGCTCGACGGCGTGGCGATCCGGGTGCCGACGCCCAACGTCTCGGTCGTGGACCTGACCTTCACCGCCGCGCGCGACACCTCCGTGGAGGAGATCAACGACGCGATCCGCGCGGCGGCCGACGGCAAGCTGAAGGGCGTGCTGGCCTATTGCGACGCGCCGCTCGTCTCGGTGGACTTCAACCACGACCCGCATTCGTCGACCTTTCACCTCGACCAGACCAAGGTGATGGAAAACGGCAAGATGTGCCGCATCCTGTCGTGGTACGACAACGAATGGGGCTTCTCGAACCGCATGGCCGATACCGCCGTGGCGATGGGCAAGCTCTAGGGCGTCCAGTGCGTCCGAGCGCCGGCGAGGACGCACGGCGGCAAGGCGGACAGGTTCGCGGAACCTGTCCGCAGCCGCACGGTCGTTATTGCATATCAAGACGCGCATCCTGCCGCGCTGCCCATGCTCCGACCGCGCACTCGCCCCAGAAGTTAACGAAGCATTCACAACGACTTGTGTTACCCACGGGTAACCCGCCCATCGGGAGACGAACATGGCCTTCAAGACGCTCGACGACATGGACCTGTCCGGCAAGGTCGTTTTGACCCGGGTGGACGTGAATGTGCCCGTCGAGGACGGGCGCGTCACCGACACGACCCGGATCGACCGCGTCGTCCCCACGATCCGCGACCTGCGCGACGCCGGGGCGAAGGTCGTCCTGCTTGCCCATTTCGGCCGGCCCAAGGGCCAGGTCGTTCCCGAGATGTCGCTGCGCCAGGTCGTCCCCGCGCTGTCGGAAGTCTTCGGCACGGAGGTGGGCTTCGTTGACGGGGGCTACGGCGAGGCGGTGTCGAAGATGTCGGAGGGCGACGTGCTGCTCTTCGAGAACCTGCGCTTCAATCCGGGCGAGGAGAAGAACGACGAGGGCTTCGCCAAGCGACTGGCCTCGGTCGGCGACGTCTATTGCAACGACGCCTTCTCCGCCGCGCACCGTGCCCATGCCTCCACCGAGGCGCTGGCGCGCCTCCTGCCGGCCTTTGCCGGCCGCTCGATGCAGGCCGAACTCGAGGCGCTGGAGGCCGCGCTCGGCTCGCCGAAGCCCCCCGTCGCGGCGCTGGTCGGCGGGGCCAAGGTCTCGACCAAGATCGAGCTGCTCTCGAACCTCGTGACCCGCGTGCAGCACCTGATCATCGGCGGCGGCATGGCCAACACCTTCCTCGCGGCGCAAGGCGCGGATGTGAAGCGGAGCCTTTGCGAGCACGACCTTCTCGACACCGCCCGCGAGATCGCGGCGAAGGCCGGGGCCGAGGGCTGCACGATCCTGCTGCCGCGCGACGTGGTGGTGGCCGAAGCGTTCGAGGCGAACGCGCCGAACCGGGTGGTGAAGGTGGAGGACGTGCCCGACGGGCACATGATCCTCGACGCCGGCCCCGACTCGGTCGCGCATATCCGCACCGTGCTCGACGGCTGCGCCACGCTGGTCTGGAACGGCCCGCTCGGCGCCTTCGAGATCGCGCCGTTCGATGCCGGAACGGTGGACGCCGCGCGCCACGCGGCGGAACTGACCAGGGCGGGCAAGCTCGTCTCGGTCGCGGGCGGTGGCGACACGGTGTCGGCGCTCAACCGGGCCGGAGTGGCGGACGACTTCACCTATATCTCCACTGCCGGGGGCGCGTTCCTGGAATGGCTGGAGGGCAAGACGCTTCCGGGGGTCGCGGCGCTCGAAGGCTGAGCGGCAAGGCCGCCGTTGATTTCGGGGCGCGGGCCCGTAGGCTCAGGGCGACGCCACCGATCCGGAGACATCCGATGCACCGCCTTCTTCTCTGCACGGCCCTCGTGGCCGGCGCCGGCCCCGCGACCGCGCAGGAGCGGAGCTGGTGGGACCTGATCGACCCCGACAGGCTCGCCGCGCAGGTGATCCAGTACGGCCTGGTCGCGCTTCGCACGCAGGTGGACCTGACCTATTCCGACCTGTCCGTCTCGCTCCTCGAAGGGCGCACGGCGCTCGAAGGGGTGGAGATGGTGCTGCCGCCGGAGATGACCGGCGCCGTGCCCTGCCCCATCTCCGCCGGTCGGATCGAGATCGCGACCGACGAACCGCTCGCCGTCGCGCGCTACGCGGGCCGGATTTCACTCCGTGACCTTGTCTTGCCGAAGACCTGCCTGCCGCTTGCCGCGATGGCGGTCGCGGCGAGCCTGCCGGGCGACACGATGGCGCTCTCGGAACTGGTGATCGACTACGCCTACGACGTGCCTTCGGCGGGGCTCGTCGCGGATGCGCGGGCGCGGATCGACGGGCTGCTCGGCCTGCGGGTCTCCGCCGAGTTCGACTATCTCTGGTTCCGCGGGGAGGAGCCGGACGTGGAAGCGGTGGCGCGGCTGAGCCAGGCCTCGGTCACGGTCGAGAACCTCGGCGGCTGGGAGATCGCGCGGCCCTTCCTGCCGCCGCCGCTCGTCGACCCGGAACAAAGCGCCGCGTTTATCGAGGGCAACGCCACGGACGCGCTGGACTCGCTTGCGCCGGGTCCGCTGCCGCAAGCAGCGCAGGACTTCGCCGCGGCGCTCGGACGGGGCTGGGCCGAGTTCGTCGCGGCGCCGGACCGGATCGTGATCGAGACCGGGTTCGCCCCAGGTGCCCCGCGCCCGGTCGACTGGAACGACCTCGCGCGGATCGGGTCCGACCCGCTGCCGGCCATCCTGCTGCTGGAACCCACGATCGGACGCTCGACCGCCGCCGAGCGCGACGTGTTGCCGGTGGAGCTCGTGCGAATGGCGCGCGAAACGCCGGAGCGGCTGAGCCCCGAGGCGCGGCGGGCGGTCGGGCTGGCGCTGCTGGAGGGTGCGCGCGCGCCGCGCAATCCGGGGCTGGCGCGGGACCTCCTGACGCCGCTGGCGCAGGACGGCGACGGCGAGGTCGCGCTGGCCCTTGCCCGGGCGCTCGCCGACACCGACCCGCAGGCGGCCTATGCGCAGGCGCTCGCCGCCGGGCCGACGGGCACGCCGGGGCTCGGCAATCTGCTCGACGACCTGGAGCGCGACCTGCCCTTCGCGACGGTGCTGCGGATGCAGGACGCCGCGCCCGAGCCCGGCCCGGACGACCTCGCCGCGCCGACGCGCGAGCTGCGCGCGAGGGCGGAGGCCCATCTGCGCGGGATCGGCGCGACCCGCTCGCTGCGCGTGGCCCTGATCTACGCCACCGTCGCGGCCGCCTCCGGCGACCGGGCCGCGGCCGATCTGCTCACGCGGATCGACCGTGCCGTTCCGGCGGAGGCGTCCGGGACCTGGGCGCCCGTCGCGCAGGAGGCGGCGTCGCGGGCCACCGATGCCTGGCTTGCCCGTTAGCGCAACCACGCTTGCCTGACGCGCCGCTGCCGCCTAATCCGACGCGACGCATTCACATCCGGAGATTTCGATGCCCGATCAGACACAGGCCGCCAGGATCCGCGAAGGCCGGGGCTTCATCGCCGCGCTCGACCAGTCCGGCGGTTCCACGCCCAAGGCGCTGCGCCTCTACGGGATCGGGGAGGATCGCTATTCCGGCGAGGAGGAGATGTTCGCCCTGATCCACGCCATGCGCGAGCGGATCGTGAAGGCACCGGACTTCACCGGCGACAAGGTGATCGGCGCGATCCTGTTCGAGCAAACGATGGACCGCGAGTTCGACGGAATGCCGGCCGCGACGTATCTGTGGGAGCAGCGGGGCGTCGTCCCGTTCCTGAAGATCGACAAGGGTCTCGAGGACGAGGCGCAGGGCGTTCAGCTGATGAAGCCGATCCCCGGGCTCGACGACACGCTCGCGCGGGCGAAGGAAAAGGGTATCTTCGGCACCAAGGAACGTTCGGTCGTCAACGCCGCCGACACGGTCGGAATCGACGCGATCGTCGCGCAGCAGTTCGAGCTGGGCCGGCAGGTGCTTTCCCACGATCTCGTCCCGATCCTCGAGCCGGAGGTGACGATCTCGATTCCCGACAAGGCCGAGGCCGAGGCGCTCCTGCGGGCGGCGATCCTGTCGCGGCTCGAGGCGATGACGGGCGACGACCAGATCATGCTGAAGCTCACCCTGCCCGAAGAGGCCGGGTTCTACGGCGCGCTGATCGACCATCCGCGGGTGATGAAGGTGGTGGCGCTCTCGGGCGGCTATTCACGCGAGGAGGCCAATGCGCGGCTCGCGCAGAACCGCGGCATGGTGGCGAGCTTCAGCCGCGCGCTGACCGAAGGACTCTCCGACGATCAGGACGACGCGACATTCGAGCGCACGATCGGCGCGACGATCGACAGCATCCGCGACGCCTCCGTGGCCGGCTGACAACGCCCGGGACGCGACCGCGCGGCGGGGCGTTCCGGGTCCGCGCCCGTCGTGCCATAAGGCGTGCGACGGGACGCCATTTCGGAGACGCGCATGCCCCCTCGACGTCGAAGCCCCGGCTACGGCCTCCTCCTTCCGGTCGCGCTCCTGGGCTTCGCGGTCTATTTCGTCCTTGCCGCCGTGCAGGGCGAATACGGGGTCTTCCGGCGGGTCGAGCTCGATGCCGAGCGGGAGACGCTGGAAGCGGAGCTGGCGCTGCTCGATGCGGAGGTCGCGCGGATGCGCGACCAGACGCGGCGGTTATCGGATGACTACCTCGACCTCGACCTGCTCGACGAGCGGGCCCGAATCGTTCTCGGCTTCGCACGGATTGACGAGATCGTCGTGGAGTGACGCAGGGCGCTTCGATGTCGCTCTGGCAACGCCATTGTCCGGCCTCGCGCCCGGCAAAGGCACGTAATCTATGCGGATACTGGCCATAGGGTCGCGTCGTGTCGCTCCGCCCTAGGTCGCGCACGTGGAACGAAAACCGGTATTGGCGCTTTTACCCCGGAATCGTTTCCGTTAGCGATTGTTTAACGTTGAACGAATCCCGCGACCGGAGGACGACAGCCATGGCGCCGCGCAAGACCGCTGAGAGGGCCAAGCCCAACGTCTCCAAGGACGACCTTCTGCAATATTACCGCGACATGCTCCTCATCCGACGTTTCGAGGAGAAGGCAGGGCAGCTCTACGGCATGGGCCTGATCGGCGGTTTCTGTCACCTCTATATCGGTCAGGAGGCGGTGGTCGTCGGGCTCGAGGCGGCAGCCAAGGAGGGCGACAAGCGCGTCACCTCCTATCGCGACCACGGCCACATGCTGGCCTGCGGGATGGACCCCAAGGGCGTGATGGCGGAGCTTACCGGACGTGAGGGGGGCTATTCCAAGGGCAAGGGCGGCTCCATGCACATGTTCTCCAAGGAGAAGCACTTCTACGGCGGTCACGGGATCGTCGCCGCGCAGGTGCCGATCGGTGCGGGGCTGGCATTGTCGGACCTCTACCGGGGCAACGACAACGTCACCTTCACCTATTTCGGCGACGGGGCGGCCAACCAGGGCCAGGTCTACGAGACCTACAACATGGCCGAGCTCTGGGACCTTCCGGTGGTGTTCGTTATCGAGAACAACCAGTACGCGATGGGTACCTCGACCAAGCGCTCCACCAAGTCGACCTCCTACTGGGAACGCGGCGCGGCCTACGGGATCGAGGGCGAGGAGGTCGACGGCATGGACGTGCTCGCCGTGCGCGACGCCGGGCTCAGGGCGACGGAATACTGCCGCTCCGGCAAGGGCCCCTACATCCTCGAGATGATGACCTACCGTTACCGCGGCCATTCGATGTCGGACCCGGCGAAATACCGGACCCGCGACGAGGTGCAGAAGATGCGCGAGGAACGCGACGCGATCGAGATGGTGCGCCAGATGCTCCTGACCGGGGAGCACGCCTCCGAGGACGACCTGAAGGCGGTCGACAAGGAGATCAAGGAAGTCGTCAACGAAAGCGCCGAATTCGCGAAGGAAAGCCCCGAACCTGCGGTCGAGGAGCTCTGGACCGACATCTATTCCAAGGAAATCCCGCAGGAGACCGCGTAAATGACGACCGAGATCCTGATGCCCGCCCTGTCCCCCACGATGGAGGAGGGCACGCTGGCGAAGTGGCTGGTGAAGGAGGGCGACACGGTTTCCTCCGGCGACATCCTGGCCGAGATCGAGACCGACAAGGCCACGATGGAGTTCGAGGCCGTCGACGAGGGCACGATCGGCAAGATCCTCGTGGCGGAGGGCACCGAGGGCGTGAAGGTCAACGCGCCGATCGCCGTCCTGCTCGCCGAGGGCGAAAATGCCGACGACATCGACAGCGCGACGTCTCCCACCCCGGAACCGGCCTCGCAGGAGGCCGCGTCCGAGGAGATGGAGCGGCCGGCGTCGGACGAGCCCCGCGGCAAGGGGGTCGAGAAGGCCCCCGCACGCGTGGCCGAGGAGAAGCCCGCGCCGAAGTCGAAGGCCGGGCCGGACTGGCCCGAAGGCACCGAAACGGTCACCACCACCGTGCGCGAGGCGCTGCGCGACGCGATGGCCGAGGAGATGCGCCGCGACGGCGACGTGTTCCTGATGGGTGAAGAGGTCGCCGAGTATCAGGGCGCCTACAAGATCAGCCAGGGCCTGCTCGACGAGTTCGGCGCCAAGCGCGTGATCGACACGCCGATCACCGAGCACGGCTTCGCCGGCATCGCGGTCGGCGCGGCCTTCGGCGGGCTGAAGCCGATCGTCGAGTTCATGACCTTCAACTTCGCCATGCAGGCGATGGACCAGATCATCAACTCGGCGGCCAAGACGCTCTACATGTCCGGCGGCCAGATGGGCTGCCCGATGGTGTTCCGCGGCCCGAACGGCGCGGCGGCCCGCGTGGCGGCCCAGCACAGCCAGGACTACGCGGCGTGGTATTCGTCGATTCCGGGCCTGAAGGTCGCGATGCCCTATTCGGCGTCCGACGCGAAGGGCCTGCTGAAATCGGCGATCCGCGACCCGAACCCCGTGATCTTCCTCGAAAACGAGATCCTCTACGGCAAATCCTTCGAGGTGCCGAAGCTCGACGACTTCACCGTTCCGTTCGGCAAGGCCCGGATCTGGCGGGAAGGGAACGATGCGACCATCGTGTCCTGGGGCATCGGGATGACTTATGCGCTCGAGGCGGCGGAAAAGCTCTTCGAGGACGGGATCGACGTGGAGGTCATCGACCTGCGCTCGCTCCGCCCCGTCGATTACGACACGGTGCTCGCTTCGGTGATGAAGACGAACCGCTGCGTCCTCGTGGAGGAAGGATTTCCTGTCGCAAGCTATTCGGACCACATGGCCTCGACCATCATGCAGCGTGCCTTCGATTATCTCGACGCGCCGGTCGTGACCTGCACCGGGAAGGACGTGCCGATGCCCTATGCGGCGAACCTCGAGAAGTTGGCCCTCGTCACCACCAAAGAGGTGATCGAGGCCGTCCACACCGTGACCTACCGCTGAGGGAGACCGAGATGGCGACCGAGATCCTGATGCCCGCGCTCTCCCCCACCATGGAGGAGGGTACGCTTGCGAAATGGCTGGTAAAGGAAGGCGATACCGTCTCCTCCGGCGACCTCCTTGCGGAGATCGAGACGGACAAGGCGACGATGGAGTTCGAGGCGGTCGACGAAGGCGTCGTCGGCAAGCTCCTCGTGGCGGAGGGCACCGAGGGCGTGAAGGTCAACGCGCCGATCGCCGTTTTGCTGGAAGAGGGAGAGGATGCGTCTGCCGTCGACGACGCCGCGTCCGACGGCTCCTCGCATGCCGCTCCGGCCGAGCCGAGCGGCCGGACGGAGCCGCAGAAGGGCTACGGACGCGAGGATGGCGGCGCGGAGGCTGGAACGTCCGGCTCGGCGACGGCGGCCGTGTCGTCGGATGCGGCGGCAGAGACCGCGGCGTCCGCGGCACCGAAATCCGGGGAACGGATCTTCGCAACGCCCCTCGCCCGCCGCATCGCCAAGGATCGCGGGCTTGACCTGTCGGCGATCACGGGCTCCGGCCCCCGTGGCCGCATCGTGAAGACGGATGTCGAGAACGCCGAGCCTGGCGCGGCAAAGGACGACAAGGCGGCGAAGGCTCCGGCGCCGCAGAAACTCGATGCGCCGAAGGAGGACACCGACGGCGCGAAGCCGGCGATGCCCGTCGGTATGGGCGCCGAGCAGGTCCTTCGAATGTACGAAGGTCGCGCGTTCGAAGAGGTCAAGCTCGACGGGATGCGCCGCACGATCGCCGCGCGCCTGACCGAAGCGAAACAGACGATCCCGCACTTCTACCTGCGTCGCGACATCGTCCTCGATCCGCTTCTGGCCTTCCGGTCAGACCTGAACAGGCAACTTGAGAGCCGGGGAGTGAAGCTGTCGGTCAACGACTTCATCATCAAGGCGGGTGCGCTCGCTTTGCAGCAGACGCCTGAAGCCAACGCGGTCTGGGCGGGCGACCGAATCCTGCAACTCAAGCCCTCGGACGTCGCCGTCGCCGTCGCAGTGGAGGGCGGATTGTTCACGCCGGTGCTGAAGGATGCGGAAACGAAGTCGCTGAGCGCGATCTCGACAGAGATGAAGGACCTCGCGAACCGCGCCCGTACCCGCAAGCTCGCGCCGCACGAATACCAAGGTGGGAGCTTCGCGATCTCCAATCTTGGAATGTTCGGTGTGGAGAACTTTGACGCGGTCATCAACCCGCCGCACGGGTCGATCCTTGCTGTCGGGGCCGGCGTGAAGAAGCCGATCGTCGGGGCTGACGGAGAAATCAAGGTCGCGACCGTGATGTCTGTGACCCTGAGCGTGGATCACCGGGTGATCGACGGGGCGCTCGGTGCGGGCTTCCTCGCAGCGTTCGCAGAAAACCTGACGAGCCCAATCACAATGCTGGCTTGATCGGGGACCTCAGCCTTTCGCCTTTTCGGACGGCTGCGCCTCGATCAGCTGGTTCATCGTAGCCGAAGGCTGTGCACACCCCGCCTCGCCGACGATGCGAGCGGGTACGCCGGCGACGGTCTTCATCGGCGGAATATCCGTCAAAACGACCGAGCCGGCGGCAATGCGCGAACAGTGGCCGATCGATATATTACCCAAAACCTTGGCCCCTGCGCCGATAAGAACGCCGTCGCCAATCTTCGGATGTCGGTCATCATGCTCCTTGCCAGTGCCTCCGAGGGTTACCGAATGCAGCATGGAGACGTTGTCACCGACGACAGAGGTCTCGCCTATGACGATCGAATGGGCGTGATCGATCATGATCCCGCGTCCCAAATGCGCACCGGGATGAATGTCGACGCCGTATATTTCGCTCGCGCGCATCTGAACGAAACGCGCTAGGTCCCGTCGTCGCTTCTGCCAGAGCCAATGACTGATCCGAAAGGCGAGGAGCGCTTGGAACCCCTTGAAGAACAGGATCGGCTGGAGAAACCGAGTACAGGCAGGGTCGCGATCAAAAACCGCGATGATGTCGGCGCGTGCCGCATCGATAATGGCGGGGTCGTCTGCAAAGGCGCGTTCGGCAAGTTCGCGCAGAATCTGTTCGCTCATCTCTGCGGATGCGAGCTTCTGCGCGAACCTGTAGCCTAAGGCTCTGTCGATCGAGTCGTGATGCAGAATCGACGAATGGACGAACCCTCCGAGGAGCGGTTCATTGCGAACCGCTTCCCGAGCCTCATCGAGTATCCTAGACCAAACGGGATCGACCCGTCTGATATACGTTTCCGCCATCGCCATGAAGAGAACCTCGCACCGTCGTTCCTATCAGATAGGCCGCGAGGCGAACCGGGGCAAACCATATCACTGCAGCGCGATAACCGCGAAATGACCTAGGCCAACTTCATCCGACAGTTGAGCAACCTTCAGAACCGCCCCGCCCTCCGTCGATAGCACGTCGCGTCCGACGCGACAGATCGGTTCCTCCACCATCTCCTCGTAAACGCGCCGACCTTTCCGATCCTCAATCCGAACGAGATACCTTTCCCGTACCTCCGCAAGGGGCGCATCGACCGCGTTCCACCCATCGATATTCGACCGCGTACGCCGGATCCAACGGGCTTCCACCCCATCCTTAAGTAGAGCAACGGACAGGTGGACCGGCGCGTACGGCATGAGTCCCTCGCCCGATGCTGCCACAGTCATATGCTGGAATTCCGGGCTGTCGATGGCCGAGGAGGCGGGCCCGTAACGGAGGTGGCGTTCGAGCCCCAGGGCATCCGCTGGGATATCTGGCTGCGTCAAAGAAGTGTCGAGGAAAACTACTCTGCTCCCCGCCGGCCACGGTTTGCGTATCGCATGTTCCGTGCCCCGCTGACCACGAAGCCGGCCGGACAGAGCCCAAAGACGTTTCTCGACCAGTCGCGCGTTGAGATACTGGAAAATCTCCCAGCCCATCTGATCGCCGTCGCCAATGGCCGCTGCGTTCTCACCGGCAAGCATCTTCGCAAGCGTTACGGACGCGAGCGCGTCACTTGAAACCGATACGACAAGTTCGGGCCCGTTATCCCAGACAGCAGGACTAGCTGCTACGAGTTCGTTTGTCGTAATGCCAATGATCGACGATGCGTCGACCGTCGTGTTCAACTTGTAGTCACTGTCATCAACCGATGACATTACAGCGACCGGCCCAGGCCAGGGTTCAGCCGTTACGGCAAGATAGGGCGCGTGCGGACGGTGGTCATTCGACAGGAGCGGAAGATCGAGAACCTGAACATCTACCGGCAACGGGGTGCGGCGACGGACGCGTGTCCTAACAAAGTCGTCTCGCTCGATTGGGCTATAGACGCTCATGTCCGTCCGAACCGCTTCGACCTTCCGGGATGGTCCGTCGAGAATGCGGTCTACGCGCCACAAGTCCTCGGTTCTTTTCAAGCGTACCAAAGAGCCCACTGTCACTTCAGAGTTGGAAGGCGGAAGCGAAAACTCTATTGTTTCGTCTGCATTCTCTATTTCTGCCAAAAACCTCTCCGCCATTTCCCGGCTTTCGCCCGGCGTGAGAACAAGCGGAAGATCCATCGTCGATATGGGAATGGGGGCTCCCCCGGATCGAGAGGCGCTAGCGGCTCTAACCTCATAATTTCCGCCATCATCGGCATAGTTAATGACCACCCTCTTCGGAGTTTCGGATGTTGCCTGCCGGTGTCGAACCAGCACGGGATCGTCGCTTCTGACAAATCGCTCCGCGTCTAATTCGATCACATCCGCTTCATTCCTACTAAAAAAACAGACCGTCCCGTTTCGCACTGCGACCTCGATGCCGTACGCGAGAAGCAGAGGTTGCAGATCAGCCCGAGCGGACTGATTAGTCGCGATAGAGTATCCACGCAAAACACCCCTAACACGAGATACATCAACATCTCGCAAACCACTTGACTTGCAAAGCTCTGCAACCACCGTGCTGAGTGGCTGCAGGCTACTCCGCCCCGTTAGCCAGTGTCCTCTCGAATGGTTTATACCGTCGCTCCAGTAATCAGCCATCTCGGGGAAATACGGCCAAGGTCGAGAATCCCAAGCCCAAGCACAACTATGAGACAGGTCGATCATACGTCCCTGCCCAGCCGGCATCGGGGGGTTGACATTATCGTCCCCCCAGTAGCCTATAAGAGCTTGATGATAAGCAACCTGCATCGCGTCGTCTCGAGAGCCATTCGAATAGAAGGGCGTTGAACTCTCCGAGGACTTTTCGTCAATAAATTTGTTGGGCTGATTCGTGCCTTTGTTGATTGCTGCGCAACCATACTCTGTAAATCGTATTGGCTTCGACCGCGGCACCCACGCGGTCGGTATTTCCGATCGCGCCCCATTTATCCTTTCGTAGTGCTCGTTTTGCCACCAACCTCGTAAGTCCTTATACCTCCAGACCCAAGACTCCCCATATCGTTCATCGCGAATAGGAATACGTTCTTGTTCATCTCGATGTTTCACCGATGGGTAGAACCAATCGTAACCTTCACCGCCTGCGACATTGCCCGCTAGGTAAGCCGGATCGAAGATCGAGGAAAAACTACCGTCTTTATGCCCATCAAAATCTCGCCAATCGGAAAGCGGCATATAGTTATCAATACCAATAAAGTCGATCGCATCGTGGGCCCAAAGCGGGTCCAAATGAAAGTGTACGCTTCCAGTATCGGATGGATGATATCCAAAGTATTCAGACCAATCTGCTGCGTAACTCAGCTTCGCCCCCGGCAGTATAAGTTTGACCTGTTCGGCTAGATCACAGAGCTCTCGGACAGCGGGGAAGGAATTGTTTTTTCCACGTACTTGCGTGAGGGAGCGCATCTCCGACCCAATGCAAAACGATTCTACTCCGCCAGCTTCGGCACAAAGCTTTGCATAATGGAGGATAAACCGATTGTAGGTCCATTCGCCGGATGTAGTGCCATGGAAGAAGCGGGCTACTTCGGCCTCCGCAACTGACGATCCGTCCGGCGTCCCGGGTTGACCCGGAGCGAGCGTGGTACAGATACGGCCGCGCCATGGTAGAACAGCTTGTTCTTCTCCGCCCCAAGGGTCAGGTAGCCCGTTTCCCCCAGTCTGACTCATCAGTACGAAAGGGTAGAAAGTAATATCGAGACCAAGATGCCGTAGATGTGTTATCGCTTCTTTCACAGAATCATCACTTGGTGTACCGCCGTAGGCCGGCCTTCCCTCTAAGAAAGGAACCGTCGGCGCTTCGCTACGCTTTACACCTGCAACATTCCAAGCTTTTGGCTTGCCGTCGTAAGCGTTTTGCTCGACACAAGGCCTAATCTCACAATTTGCGCACCTAAGATCGTTTCCGAACCATGAGACCACTAATGAGACCGTCTTCAAGTTTGGAAACTCATCTATAAGGTTATCTGTAGCCAATATAAAATCAGTGGCACTATGCCCAGAGCTCGAATTCGCGGTAACTTTATTACTTAATCCGTAGTCATAATAGATCGGCGTTGTAGCGAGCGCGTACTCGCCAGTACCGGGAACGAGAGCAATACCTTGAACAATATCCGAGATAGAATTAGGACAACCATCCGCCGTAACGGATCGGAAGACCTCAAAGGTAAATTGTGGAACGCGGTTTCCAAAAGGAGCGAGATCGAGATCTTCAAATACGACGTATGCTGTACCTCGATACGCCGGCGCGCGCCCGCGCCCGTATGTCGCCTCTATTAACGAATCTGGCTGCTGATCTTCACATCCTGAGTAAACACGCAAATGCAAACTATCCTTGGCGACCTCGACGCCATCCGCCCAAACACGCCCTACGCGTCGGATTTCCCCCTCGCACAAAGCAACCGCTAATGACACCGAATAGCTGTAGGTATACCGTTCAGGCTCTGCAGGGCTACCTTTACCACCCCCCGTTTTTCGTTTCCGCTCTTGGAACTCTGACGCCCATATAATTTGCCCACTGATCCGGTTTCGGCCGAACAAACGCGGAATTGCAGTACCTTCGGATGAACCTGTTAGACGTATGCGTTCCAGTTTCCCGACTTCGACAACGTCGGACCCGGTACCCAACACCGCCTGATCGATTGACCTTCCAACAAATGCCCCTGCGGCCCTTCCTAATGTAGCAGGACTGAGTCCCAACAGGGAACCACCCACACTTCCACCGATGGCAGCACCAGCGGCGCCGAGTGCGAGAGTAGCCATGACGGCTCCTTTCAACGCATAACTTGAGGAAAAGAAAAACGAGCCACGAGGCGCTTCTGCCAAGGTTTCGACAGCATGCTTTCGTGAACGGCTCGACCGGAGTAGGCATGAATGAAAGTTGCAACCGGATCAACGTCGCCCAGAACGCCGAGGTGTTTTGCAATCGATCCCTGACGCATGCGAAAGAGCAAAACTTGCCCCGGCAGCAGAGCCTTTTGAGGCTCCACGATGGTCATCACAGCTTCCGCAGCGGCACGAAGACACTCATCAGCCCGCGACTCACCCCAATCCCGAGAGTAGTTCGGGACCGCCGCCGGCTCATCTCCGTACAACTCCCGCCAGATCCCTCGGACAAGACCAAGACAATCAGCTCCAACGCCCTTTACTGATGCCTGGTGCACATAAGGAGTGCCTATCCATTGCCTAGCCGATACCGCTACTTCAATCATTCCGCCCTGCCATAGAGGTCTATCCCGTCGATGGATGCTTTGTAAGCCAGTCCTCCGAAGGCATCGTAGGAAACCCACGGAAATTTATTATGTTATCGAACTTTTTAATACAGGTAGAAAATTCCTTGTTGCATCCCGCGTAAATAGACACATCGGCACCCACCTGTATGTCGCCTCCGATCGAGCTACCTAACGATAACCTCCGCCCCCCAATCACCTGCCTGTCAAGTCGTATAGAAGTCGACAAACATCTCCCCTCGGCAAGCATAATATTTACCTGACCAAAAGAAAAGTAGCCGTCTGCAAAGTCATCACTTGATGAAACGGTGATAGTCGCCATATCGATGATTTCAAGGATGGTCTCTTCGATTACGAACTTTGTTTGTAAATCAACGCAGCATCTATTATCTCCAAGGATTGCGTCACAGTGACGTTCGTAGACCCTTCCTCTGATATTATTAAGTACCTGCACGGGTGATCGAAGCTCCGCTGAAAACTTTCCATCGCTAACTCTTATTTCACCAATATAGCCTCGAAAGATTTGTTCGTGCTCATTTGGTCTCAGCCAGTTCACGCTGTATATTCGTACTTCAGCTTCGTCCCATCTGCCAATCCGAATATCTGCGGGCTTGATGACATCGTCATTTATAGCGCCATGGAATTCACCGTTGTCGACGGCTAAACCCGTCGTACTTTGCAGTGCACCTGCCAAAACCCCGGAGGAAGCTTGACAGACAACCCCCTCGACCTCAATCCGCTTATCGTGGTCAGTAAAGCCAAATACCTCGCCGTCTTTCCGAACTACGACCCACACGCGGCAGGAAGTCGTAACCTCGTCTTGTTGATCATTATTGTTGACCTTCATACTCTTAGCTCCACCACCGGGATGTCCGGAATATCGCCGCCCTGTATGCTTGAAATGGAACTAAGTATCTGGTCCGTATCGAACCGAGCCGGTACATCGAATTCGTATCCCGCGGTAATCTTCGCTCCGATCTCAGGGGCGGTCCTTAAGCTCACTACACCATTTACGATGTCCGTGTCATACTCAGACGCTGAAAGATTCACTCCGTCGATTGCCAGGCAAATCGTTCCGGCGACGATCTTAGATATCCGACGTTCGTAGGTTTCCTCACCAGAGGAATACGCCTTTATAATCTGAAACGACATCAACTTACCATTTCCTTTCCCTATAAGTTGATCTCGCGTGGAAACCTTACCATTTGGATCACAACTTTTGTAGTCTAGCCAATCCTTCCATCTAAAACCGTAAAGCTGCCCCCGCCGTGCTTCGAAGAACGATACAATCTCGTTGATGTCTTCAAGTGAACGCAACCCGAACCCGGCATTATAACGCCGACGGGAATGCTCCCAGGGAGTATTTCGCTCTTCGAAGCCGTTCGCGAGCGTAACGATTTCAGTATGTCTGGTAGGCCCGCCCACCGATCCATACGATAGACGGGTAGGAAATCTAACTTCGTGGAACGCCATTTTCTTGCCCTATCGATTTCTTGCCCCGTGGGAGAGAGCTCGTGACATCTCCGCAGCGATCTGGGTTCGCGACCTTCGGAAACTCTGGGCGTCGGGGGTCGAAATGTGCATTTGCACGGAAATGGGCGCAGCCGAACCTGAGGCTTGGACGCCTAAGCGTCCGTCAGTTCCTCGAGTAAGTGGCATCACAGCTTCGGGTCCAGCCTCCCCCATCAAACCGGCCCCGCCCCTCATCTGAAAGACTGTCGGCGAGCCGACGATGTCACCCTTTGCAAATGGCAACACGCGTCCTTGCGTGAAACTTCCTCCAGAAGCGAACGGGAAGAGCGAGCCAAAGCCTTCTGTAACCGCTGAACTGGCGGCGAGTGTTACAGGCTTCGTTGCAGCATTGTATGTAGCGTTCAACAACGAGCGCGTAAGCGCGCTTAGCGAATCCGATAACTTTATCCCATCAGTGGCAACGCCATCCATAGCCTGTTTGAGTGACGTTCCGAACGCTCTCGTTAATCCCTGCGTCTCTTTCTGAGTCTGTCGCAACTGTCCCTCGAGAGAACCAAGCTCCTGCGCGAAACGTGAAACGAAGGATTCGATTCCGCCAAGATGACTTTCGAGAACTTCTATTTTCTCGCCGAGTTCGTCGAAGTCTTCGTTGTAAGTCAATTCAGTTACCTTTAATGTCTGGAAAGCGCCGCTGAAGCGCTTCGAGACCATCGCGGTTTAGAACATGGGTGCCTTGTCTTTGACCAAGCAGGAACGCCAGTTCCGCAGGTGTTAACGCCCAGAACTCTGTTGGTCTCAGATTTAGTCCGCGCATACCTGCGGCCATGAGGGTATGCCAGTCGAAACGCTCCTTCACGTGACGGGCATAGCGAAAGAGCGGGTCAGGAGAAGGGCCGCGACGCGGATCGCCTGTGGCATCCCGCCTTCGATGTCGGCGTCGAGCAGTTTTCGTCCTGTTCCTTGCCAGCCGCCGCCTCTCAAACCTGCTAGCAGGAGCCGAATAACATCTTTAGTAGTGAATCTTCCTGCCTCGAACCTCTCGATAAGCGAAACAAGAGAGTCCTCGGCGATCGCCGCTTCGAGTTCCGCCAGAGATCCAAGCGTCAGTTTCAGAATTTGGCGCTCACCGTTCAAAACGATTGTGACTTCGCCAGTGAATGGGTTCCCTTCAAGCATCAAATTGACGTGAACTTGAGTTCACTGGCTGAAGCCAATGATAATTCGTAGGTAGCTTCGCTATCGTGACCGCCACTATATTCAATCGATGTTATCTGAAATCGTCCTTCGATAATCCCAAAATCCGGGATTATGACTTGAAATCTAGGAAGTTCCCCATCGAAGAATATTTGCCGGGCACGTGCGTCGGTTGCCGCATCGCGGAAAACTCCTGATCCAGCAATCTGGGCGGTTTTAACGCCGCCGCCGCCGAGCAACTCTCGCCAACCGCCTGTGCTTTCGATTGTAGTTACATCTATTGATCCGGCGTTGAGTGTCAAACGGGTCGTACGAAGCCCGGCAAAAGTAACGAAGGTCCCGGTCAAATCCGTATCGACCTTAAGTAGAAGGTCTTTACCTGCCTGTACGGCCATTGATTGCTCCTTGCATGTTATCGGAATCGCGATCGTCGAGCCGAGCTCGAAACCACAGATCGATACGTCGCGTTCCCTCACCCTCGTCCCGTTTGGCCTCGGCGCGGAGAAAGCTGAGGGAAACGAGCGTTCCCCGCGACAGCGAGAATTCCGCTTCTATCAAACTGTCGGAGACCTTAGCCGCCATCGCCTTCGCGGCGCGAAACCCCTGGCGCCGGGTTACGATACTTACGCGAAATTCGTGGATGACGCTTGCACCGTAACTATCAGCACGGCTGCGAACTTTTTCCGGTCCCATTGCAATAAATAGATCGGGTGCCGGATCCGGAACTGAGTCGAATATCGCCCCCCCCGTCAACTGCGCGATGACTGGATTGGTAGCCAAGTTTTGATAAACTGCGAGCTGTAGTGCCTCGCTTATCGCGTACGTCATACCGTTTCTCCCGGAGGAACTTCCTCCGCCAGAATAACGAGCGAATGCCGGTTATCGTCGTGGACGGCTTGGATCTCGTAGGTTCGCCTTCCGTCAATCAGTCGATCCCCGGGGGCGGGTCGCATAGGATGACCATCCGGAATCGCATGCGTACCGATCCGAACTCGTAGCCTACGCATACGGCCGAACTCCGTATGCTTGAGATCGCCGGAACGCATTTTAACGTTTCCCCAGAATGCGCCTTGTTCAACCCATTCACGACCGAAACCTCCTGCGTCATCCGCGGTTCGCCGCGAAGTCTGAAGGGTCAGTCGTCGGTCGAAGGCACGGCCCGTCATGCGGTCCCGCCAACGCGAATGTCGCGGAAGGGAGCCACCAAAGTTTCAGCGAGTGGAATGAGCCCTGGTCCTGCACCGGCATCGAGCACTTCGGCCATCAGAAGGACGGCCTGACGCAGCGCCTCGGGGATATCGGGCCAGTCGCCGTATCCCGCTTGTACGGTCATTCTCACCCATTCTCCGTCGTTAACTGGACGGTTCATGAGGGCGACCGGGCGATGTGCGTCCGCCAGTACCCTCGCTTCCCCGAGCGCGAAGAGAACGCCGGCTCGAGCTGCGGAAACCGTGATGATCGACTCGACTGGTGCAATCGGGAGGGGAATTCGCATTCCACCTCCGACTTCGCCGGCCAGAGTGAACTCGCGTCGGATCAACACTTTTCCCAGACGACGTTCGACAGCACCAATGGCAGCGCGTATCCGTAAGCGAAGACGCGATGCCTGCCCCGAAACAGTCTCATACTGATCGGCAAGCCTCATTTGTGCAGCCAGTTCTGCAACCGGTAGCGATTCGTCCGCGATCCCTTGTGAATCGATCACCGTCATCGACATGAGCTTCTCCACAGTCCTATGATTTTTATCGGACGGGACCGGCACGCATCGCGTGCGGACCAGGCCCGAAGCCACCGGCCCCGTCCTGCCCATGCCGCCCCACCGGCATGGGCATGCCGAAGATCGCCGTTTCGCAGCGGTCTTTTCTGATTCTGTTAGGCGATCGTGAACTTTAGCAGCTTGATCGCCGCGAAGTCTGTGACATCACCGCCGATGCGTTTTGTCGCATAGAAGAGAACGTGCGGCTTGGCGCTAAAAGGATCGCGGAGAACGCGGAGGTCCGGACGTTCGGCAATCGTATATCCGGCTCCGAAATCGCCGAAGGCGATCGCCGTCGTATCGACCCCGATGTCTGGCATGTCCTCCGCAATCAAGACCGGGTATCCCATCAATTGGGCCGGCTGCCCGGCGGCGAGGCTATCGCTCCAGAGAAAACGCCCGTCCGCGTCCTTCATCTTGCGAACCGCCCCGGCAGTTTTCGAGTTCATTACGAAGCTTGCATTCGCGCGGTACTTTGCGCCCAAGGCATATACGAGATCCACAATCGAATCTGCCGGGCGGTTCTCGTCGAAATCGCCGCTCGAGCCGGTGGCGACATAGCCCAGAGAGCCCCAAATCCAGCTTTGCTCTGCAACATTCGGGTAGCTCAAAAACCCTGTTGGCTTGTCGATCCCGTCCCCGACAATGAAAGCAGCTGCCTCGGCTGTCGCGAACTTGTCCGCTATCCTCCCGGCGAGCCAGCTTTCGATGTCGAACGCGGCGTCGTCTAAAAGCCGCTGAGAGGCCTTCGGCATCGCAGAAAGTTCATGGAGGGGGATCGAGATACGATCGAAAAGCGGAGTCTCCGTCACGCCGACTGTTGCCGTCTCGGTCGCCCAGCCGGCGCCGGTATCAGTATGGTCGACGAGAACGTCATAGGACGTCGCTTCAACATTAACGACGGTAGCAATCGAACGCACGGACGCCGAAGAGATAAGAACCGACTTCACAGTCTCGGCCGTCTGCGGATCAACGAGATAACCACCTTCCGCGCTGACCGCCGTGTTGAGCGATTTTCCCTCTAACACCAAGGAACGAAGACCGTCATCGTCGCCCGAGCGAAGATAGTCGTCCATTGCCTTGTGATGCGGTACGAAGGCCTCGTTGGTCGTCGCAAGCTGGGGACGATGACTCTTGTAGTTCATGTTAAGGCGCTCTTCCTGTCTCTGAATCTTCTGCGTGATTTCTCGGCGGAAGCCCTTTAGGTCGCTGACGAGACCTGCCAGTGCTTCCGAAACCTCCTCGACGCCGTCATGGCTCATCGGGAACTCCTTCGTTAGATTGCGGCCGCGTCAGTCGCGCGCCAAGTCGAGACGCGCGTCCGAGATCAGTCGCGCTAATTGACGCATCGGGTCGGCTTTCGCTCCAACGCGTGCGTTTGACAGCATCGGAAAGGTCACGAGCGACACCTCCCAAAGCTCCAGTTCTTTCAGGTGTCTTCGCCCCTGGTCGTCCTTCATGGCCCGGCGAACGGTGTACCCAATCGACAATCCATCGAGCGCGCCGGCTTCGATGAGCTCGGCGGCTTCGCGCGCACGGGCAACCCCCGGAAGGAGCCGCCCCTTGACGTACAGCCCCCGGGCATCCTCCCAGACCTCGTCCCAGACGCCGATAACCTGCACAGGGTCGTGCTGCCAAAGCATCTTAATTGACCGTCCCTCTGCACTGCTGCGCGCGAGGCTGTCACAATAGGCACCGTGATCCACGATATCGCGACCGTTGTCTTCGATGCCGAACCAGGAGGCGTAACCTGCGATACGCACACCGTCGTCGAGCCGCACGGGCATATCCCCGCGGGCGAACTTGTGTTCGATCTTCATGTTGATTGGCTCCTCACGATGGGCCTGCGGCGCCCGAACACGACCGAGTTTCGTCGACCTAGAGGCCAACGAGGTGTCCTTTGAGAACGAAGGACATGAAGCCGCCGATGATTGCTGCCACGATCAACCAGACGAGCCTGGAAATGAGAGCGTCGATCCGGTCGAGGCGTTTGTCGATCCCGTTGAACCGGGCGTCCAGTTGTACCTGCTTCGCTTCATTCACCGCTCGATCCGTTTCGAACTGCGCTGCAAACCGTTCGAGGCTTGCCAACCGATCCTCCGTTCGCTGGAATGCCGCCTCGGTGTCTTGAAATGGCGCGTAGAGGTATTTCGATCCGCCGGTCCTCAGTACGCTGTGGCGATCCGCATTCATGCAGCCTCCACAGGATGCAACCCGAGCATTCGCCGCTTCTCGTCCGGCGTCAGGAAGTCCGCGTTCGCGATACGTTTCCATTCTGCATCGCGTTCGGCCTGAAGCGCGGGGACCCGATCACGGTCCGGCATCATGGAAAGCGGCTCGCCCCCGTGCCGACCGAGCCAATGTGCCATTGCCTCGCAGACCTTCGACACGAGTGGCAGGACAGTCAGGCGGTAAAACGCCCGGTTCGCCTCCACATAATTGGCGTAGGTCGCATCGCCGGGAATGCCGAGCATCATCGGCGGCACGCCGAAGGCCATAGCAATCTCCCGCGCGGCGGCTTCCTTGGTCTTGAGAAACTCCATATCCGACGGGCTGAAACCCATGGGTTTCCAGTCTAGGCCCCCGTCGAGAAGCATCGGGCGCCCGGCATTCCGCGCGCCTTGGTGATGGGTCTCGATCTCGACGGCCAAGCGATCAAATTGCTCCGGCGTTAGTTCGTCTCCGGCATTGACGATCGCACCGGACGGCCGCGCCGCGTTGTCGAGAAGGCTCTTCGTCCAGCGAGACGCCGAGTTATGGACGTCCATCGCTGCGGCCGCCGCCTGCATGGGGGACAACCCGTAGTGATCGTCCTGGGGATGGAACGCTCGAATGTGCAGGATTGGCGAAACCTCTCCGACAAGGAAACGATGCTTGCGACCGGAAACCGTGTAGTCATAGGCAGTTGGCCAACCATCGGACCCGGGGACGACCGACATGCGATCTGATCGAAGCACATGAAGCTCCACTGGAAGCCCGTCGCCGCCGACCGCCTCGACATAGGCGTTCCCCGAAAGCAGGAATTGCCCGAAAAGCGCCTCCAAGAACTCCCCGCGCCCCTGCATACCGTTCGGCTGCGCAAGCAGCGTGAGAACCGGATGCGTCTCCAATCGCCCTTCCGAACCCGAGCAGACGATCGGAACGGCGGCGGCGGCCTCGGCAATCAGCTTGACCGCCCGGAACCCGACCGGGTTCCCCGTGAACCCCACACGGGTCAGCGTGCCGGCGTCGCGTGGGGACCAAACCGTACGGCCCGACAATCCCATCGCCGCAACACGACCCGTAGCCGAGGCTTTCACCTCCGGCACGCTGACATCCTTGCGTCCAAATCCGAACATCGCCCGTCCTTCCGTCATCGCCAATCGAAAGGGCCCCGAAGGGCCCCTCGCGAATTCAAAGCTGTCGGATGCTCGGTCCGGCCTTTCGCGCGTCCGGGTCGAGCATCACCGCCCAGAGCGCCCAGACCAAGGCATCCACCCGGTCCGGAGAGCCGGACCCGCGATAGCCGCCGACGGCCATCCGGCACATCTGATCCTCGAGCGTTCCGAGATCACGGAGATGACGGATCCGCCCCTGTTCATAGAGCGCGGCGATCGGCTCGGCCCGAGCGCCTTTGGCCTGACGGGCCGTGACCTTCCGGTAGCTGACCGTCGGGGCAACCTGGCGGAGGACGGCCTCGATCATGTCGCCGCCCTGGTTACCCTCGGCAACGACCCGGTCCGCTCCCCATCGGTCGTAGGCGCGCGCTACCGCTTGGGCCCATTCGGTCGGCGAGGACGCCGAGACGGTGGCGTCCTCGAGTACGTAGGCGCGCCACTCCTTCGGCGGGCCCGACATGATCGCGCCGACAACGACGATGCCGGTCTCGTCCGACATGCCCGACGAGGTGACCGCCGGGTCGACACCGATGACGATGCGGTCGAGCTTTCGCGGCACGTCGTTCGTGCGAAGCGCGTCGAGCACCGCCGAGGTCCAGAACGCACCCTCGATGTCTTCGAGAAGAATGCCCTCGAGTTCCTGTCGCCCAAGCCGCGTTCCGCCGTAGCGCTCCATGACCTCGGCAAGGAACCCCTTGGCGAGGTTCGCCCGGTTCGCCTCCGTCGGCGCGTGAGTCGAAACGGTGCTCGACCGCTCGAGGATGTCCTTCAGGACCGGGACGTTCTTCGGCGTCGTCGTGACGACCGCCTGCGGGTTGTCACCAAGCCGCAGGCAGAACTGCAACATGTCCCAGGCCTCCTCGGCCTTCTTCCACTTGGCCAGCTCGTCGACCCAGGCTGCATCGAACTGAGGCCCGCGAAGCGCTTCGAAATCGTGGGCCGAGAACGCCTGCGCCTCGGCCCCGTTCGGCCAGACCAACTTGCGCTGGCCGGCCTTCCACGTGGGTTTTCGATCCGAGGGCGTGCAGCGGAGAATTCCGCTGTCGCCTTCGATCATCACGTCGCGAACCTGTTCGTAGGTTTCGCCGACCAGGGCGACGCGACGCGCGCTCCCAGCTTGGAGCGGTCGAGATCCCTCAACCTTCGACCGCACCCATTCGGCCCCGGCGCGGGTCTTACCCGCGCCGCGACCACCCATGATGACCCAGGTGCGCCAGTCGCTGCCTTCCGGCGGCAACTGATGCTCAAGGGCCCAGAACTCGAAGAGATACGGCAACGACGCCAGGGCGTTGTCGCCGAGCCCGTCAAGAAACGCTTGCCGTATCTCGAGCGGCGCAGATGCGATCGAGACGGCTTTCGATCTCAAGCCGCGCGGCGTCGAGGTCGAGCCCGTCCCCGCCTCGTTGGATACGTTCGGCATCCTCCAGCTTCCCTTTCTCCGAATTCAGGGTCTGCAATGCCTTCGCAAGCTGCGTCAGCGTCGCGTCCAACCCTTTCGCGTCGGTTTGTTCCGCGGTCAGGTGCGTGAGCTCCCGAACGCGCTTCTCCACTATCGTACGTGCCGCATCCAAGGCGGCCATGCCGGCCTGAATGCTTTTCTTGAGGCTATCCGACACCGTTTGATCGGTGTTCCGCGCCATCAGTCCCTCGTTTTCCATACGTCAAGCTCCGTGCAGTTGACTTGGTGTTGGTCCGCACGTCCTGAGGGAGGAAATGAAGGCGACCCGGGATCGTGTCCCGCGTTGCCTTGCCCATTTCTTCCAGCTTGCCCAAAAGATGTTTTCGAGCGTTCGGTGGGTCAACAGACTTCTGCGACCCGACCGTCATAAACTCTCAGATCATTGATCTTATATAAAAAATCCGTTGCGTACGGTGTCGCGCGCAACCGCCCGCACCGCCGAATTCCTAGCAATGTCGATTCCAGTTTCGCGGGTGACGAACGGTGTTCGACCCGAACCGCCCGACGTTGTCCTGCGCCCCTCTGGACGACGCGAGGCGCAGGTTCCCTACGGCTGCCCTCGATCGCCAGATGCGAAAGCCGTCGGCGTCAGTTCCCCTCGGAGGTCGCGCCCCGCGCTGCTTCGATCGCGCGCCATTCGGCGACGTTCTCGTTGTGCTCGTCCAGTGTCTCCGCGAAGGCGTGCCCGCCCGTCCCGTCGGCCACGAAGAAGAGGTAGTCGCTCTCCTCCGGATCGAGTGCGGCACGGATCGCCTCGGCGCTCGGATTGGCGATCGGCGTCGGCGGAAGCCCCTCGATGACGTAGGTGTTGTAGGGTGTCGCCGCGCGCAGCTCGCTCTGCCGCAGGCCCCGGCCCAGCGCGCCCTGCCCGCCCGTCACGCCATAGATCACCGTCGGGTCGGTCTGCAGGCGCATCCCCTGATCGAGCCGGTTCTCGAAGACCGAGGCGACGAGCCGCCGCTCCTCGGGCACGCCCGTCTCCTTCTCGACGATGGAAGCCATGATAAGCGCCTCCTCCGGCGTCTCGATCGGCAGACCCGGCGCGCGGGCGGCCCAGGCATCCGCGAGGATGCGCTCCTGCGCGACTTGCATCCGCTCCACGAGCTCGGCCACCGCCGTGCCGCGCGCCACCTCGTAGGTGTCGGGCGCGAGCGATCCTTCCGGTGGCAACTCCGCATCGCCCGAAAGGAACTCGGCCTGCTTCAGCCCTTCGACGACCTCCCAGGAGGTCAATCCCGGCGCGACGGAGACGCGCCAGGTAATCGGCACCTCCTGTTCCAGAAGAGCCGACAGCGCTTCGGGCGTCGCCTCCCCCGGCACGTAGGTGGCGAGGTCGACCGCCTCCCCCGTGCCCGCCGCGCGCTCGCGCACACGGATTTCCGGCCCCTGGGCACGCAGGAGCAGCGTCACGGAATACGGATCCACGGAGGCGCCGCTCGTGGTGACGATGTCGAGCACTTCCGGCATCGAGGCGCCGGGCGGGATTTCGTAGGTGCCGAACTTCAACTCGTCCGCCCGCTCGGCATAATCCGTGCCGATGCGGAAGATGCCGGCAGAAGAGACGATTCCCGCCTCCTCCAGCCTTTCGCTGACGGCCCGCATGCTCGCCCCGCGGGGGACCTCGAAGAACGTCGCCTCCGCGAGCGGTCCCGGCGCGGCCCAGCGCGACTTGCCGATCTGCACCAATGCCGCGAGGCAGACGACCAGGACGATTCCCAGCGTCAGCGCGTTGGCCGCGATATGCTTCCACATGACGTCCGCCCCCCGCGCTCAGGTCCGCCCGATCAGGCGACCCTGCCCATGACCAGCGACGCATTGGTACCGCCGAAGCCGAAGGAGTTCGACAGAGCGATGTCGATTCCGCGGCGCTCGGCGGCCTTCGGCGCAAGCGACAGCCTCGTCTCCGTGGCGGGCTCGTCGAGGTTCAGCGTCGGCGGCGCGACCTGATCGCGCATCGCGAGGATGCAGAAGATCGCCTCCACCGACCCGGCCGCGCCGAGCAGGTGTCCGATGGCCGACTTGGTGGAGGACATCGTCGCCTTCGCCGCGTGATCGCCCATCATCCGCTCCACCGCGCCGAGCTCGATCGTATCCGCCATGGTCGAGGTGCCGTGCGCGTTGATGTAGTCGATCCGCCCGACCTCGATACCGGCGTTCCGAAGCGCCGCGCGCATCGCGCGTTCCGCCCCTTCGCCGCTCTCGCTCGGCGCGGTGATGTGGTAGGCGTCGCCCGACAGGCCGTAGCCCAGGATCTCGGCGTATATCTTCGCGCCGCGGGCCTTCGCGTGTTCGTACTCCTCCAACACGACGATTCCCGCGCCCTCTCCCATCACGAAGCCGTCGCGATCCCTGGAATAGGGGCGCGAGGCCTTGGCCGGGTCGTCGCCCCACTTCGTGGACAGCGCCTTGCAGGCGTTGAACCCGGCGATGCCGATTTCCGAGATCGGGCTTTCGGCGCCGCCGGCGATCATGACATCGGCGTCGCCCAGCGCGATCAGGCGCGACGCGTCGCCGATCGCATGCGCGCCGGTGGAACAGGCCGTCACCGGCGCATGGTTCGGTCCCTTGAATCCGTAGCGGATGCTGACCTGTCCGCTGACGAGATTGATGAGCGCCGACGGAATGAAGAACGGCGAGACCCGGCGCGGCCCCCGCTCCTTCAGCGTCACCGCCGTTTCGGCGATGGTGGTGAGCCCGCCGATCCCGGACCCGATCATCACGCCGGTGCGAATCTTGCCCTCCTCGCCGGGGGTCCAGCCGGAATCCTCCACAGCCTGCTGCGCGGCGGCCATTCCATAGAGGATGAAGTCGTCGACCTTGCGCTGCTCCTTCGGCTCCATCCAGTTGTCGGGATCGAACGTGCCGTCCGAGCCGTCGCCGCGCGGGATCTCGCAGGCATAGGTGGTGGCGAGGTGGCTCGCGTCGAAACGGGTGATCGGACCCGCGCCGGATCGCCCGTCGATCAGGCGCCGCCACGTCTCTTCCACGCCGCAGGCCAGCGGCGTCACCATTCCCAAACCCGTCACGACGACCCGACGCAATTCCATCCGCTTACTCCTCGCTGTCCGGGGCGTGATATACGGGGCGGAGCGCCTGCCGCAAGGCAAGGCCGATCCCGGTCCGCCCGGGGGCGGCACGCGCGATGTCAGCGCCCCTCGAACCGGGCGGGCCGCTTCTCGAGAAACGCCAGCACGCCCTCCCGGAAATCCCGACTGCGCCCCGCGTCCCCCTGCAACCTGGCTTCGAGCGCGAGTTGCGCGTCGAGCCCGTTGCCGTAGCTCTCCCGGATCGCGCGCTTCGCGTTGCGATAGGCGACGCCCGGCCCGGTGGCGAGATGCCGCGCCCGATCCATCCAGCGCGCCGCGAAGGCCTCGTCGGGCACCGCCTCCCAGATCATGCCCCAGTCGCTCGCCTGCCGTGCGCCGATGGGCTCGGCGAAGAGCGCGGCGCCCATCGCCTTCGCCATCCCCACCTGTCGCGGCAGCCAGTAGGTCCCGCCCGCATCGGGGATCAGGCCGATCCGCGTGAAGGCCTGCACGAACACCGCGCTTTCCGCCGCGATCACCACGTCGCAGGCCAGCGCGAGGTTCGCCCCCGCCCCCGCCGCGGCCCCGTTGACGGCCGCGATGGTCGGAACGGCGCAATCGTAGATCGCCTTCAGCATGGGCTCGTATTCGTCGCGCAGCGTCCGCTCCAGATTGACCTCCGCGACGCTCCTGCTGTCGCCCAGATCCTGCCCCGAGCAGAAGGCCCGCCCGGCGCCCGTCATCACGAGCACGCGGGCCCGGTCTTCGACGTCGCGGACGGCATGTCGGATCTCGGCCCGCATCTGCGTCGACAATGCGTTCAGCACGTCGGGGCGGTTCAGCGTGAGCACGGCGATGCCGTCCGCCTCCCGCAGATCGATCGTATCGTACTCCATCGCCATCTCTCCGCCGGTTCGCCGCGATCCTAGCGCGATCGGTCGCGGACGAAAGACATCGCGCGTCAGCGGGGACGGGTCTCGTCGAGGAGTTCGCGCAACTGCGCCTCCTCCGCCGGATCGAGCCCGTCGGGCACGGCCTTGCTTTGCCGCATGATATGTGCCGCCGCGACCCCGGCCCCGGCGAGCAGCAGCAGAAGCGGCGCGCCCCACAGGATCAGGTTCGCCCCGTTCCGCTGCGGCTCCAGCAGGACGAACTCGCCGTAGCGGTCCACGAGACCCTCGACGATTTCCGCGTCGCTTTCGCCGGCGGCAAGGCGCTCGCGCACCAAAAGGCGCATGTCGCGCGCCAGATCGGCGTTCGACTCGTCGATGCTCTCGTTGCGGCAGACGAGACAGCGCAGGCCCTGCGACAGATCCCGCGCGCGGGCCTCGAGCGCCGGGTCGTCCAGCATCTCGTCGGGCTGGACCGCCCCCGCCGGCGTGGCGAGGAGGATCAGGAGGAGGAGCGTCCTCATTCCGCCGGCACCTCCGCGACGCGCACCTTCTGCGCGCCGGCCGCCACGCGGTAGCGCCGGTCGCCCAGCGACAACACGCCCCCCAGCGCCATCACGATCGCGCCGCCCCAGATCCAGTTCGCGTAAGGCTTCACGTAGACCCGCACGGCCCAGCCGCCGCCGGTCTGCGGATCGCCGATCACGGTGTAGAGGTCACGGAACAGGCCGCTGTCGATCCCGGCCTCCGTGGTAGGCATGCGCGCGACCGGATAGACACGCTTCTCGGGCCGGAGCGACCCGATCTCGCGCCCCCCCTCATATGCGGCCAGCGTGGCGCGGGTGGCGACGTAGTTCGGCCCCTGCACCCGCTCGACCTCGCGCAGCTCGACCTCGTACCGCCCGACCGCGAGCCGGTCGCCGATGTCGAGCACGGCCACGCCCTCCTGCTGCCACGCGGTCAGCGCGGCCACCCCGAAGATGGTGAGGCCCAGGCCGCCATGCGCCAGCGCCTTGCCCCAGTCCGCCCCCGGCAGCCGCGTCACCCGGCCCAGCCGGTCCGACCAGCGTCCCCGCCCCGTCCGGGTGACGAGATCGACCAGGGCCCCGGCGACGAGCCATACGCCCAGCCCGGCGCCGAGCGGCCCGCCAAGGCTCCGCCCGGTCTGCATCGCCCAGACGAGCCCCGCCACGGCAAGCGCCAGCAACGCGACCGGCCCCATCGCGCGGACGGCCTTCGCTCGGCCACGCTTCCACGGCAGCGCGGAGCCCAGCGGCACCAGCACGGCCAATGCGATGACGAACGGCGTGAACGCCGCGTTGAAGAAGGGCGGCCCGACCGACAGCGTCCGGTCGAATGCCAGCTCCGCCACCAGCGGCCAGACGGTCCCCACGAAGACCACGAAGGCGGAAACCGCGAGCAGCAGGTTGTTGACGACCAGCGCCGATTCCCGGCTCACCACGCCGAACACGCCCCGTGCCTGCATCGCCGGCGCGCGCAACGCATAGAGCGTCAGCGCCCCGCCGACGAAGACGCCGAGGATGAGGAGGATGAACACCCCCCGCTCCGGGTCGTTGGCGAAGGCGTGGACGGAGGTCAGCACCCCCGAGCGCACGATGAACGTGCCGACGAGGCTGAACCCGAAGGCGAGGATGGCGAGCAGGATCGTCCAGGCCTTCAACGCCTCCCGCTTCTCCACCACGATCGCGGAATGCAGGAGCGCCGCGGCGATCAGCCACGGCATGAAGGAGGCGTTCTCGACCGGATCCCAGAACCAGAATCCGCCCCAGCCCAGCTCGTAATAGGCCCACCAGGAGCCGAGCGCGATGCCGACGGTAAGGAACAGCCAGGCCGCCAACGTCCAAGGCCGCACCCACCGCCCCCACGCGGCGTCCACACGCCCCTCGATCAGCGCGGCGACGGCGAAGGAGAACGCCATCGAAAGGCCGACATAGCCGAGGTAAAGGAACGGCGGATGGAAGGCCAAGCCCGGATCCTGCAGAAGCGGGTTCAGATCCTCCCCGTTGAACGGCGGCTGCGCAAGCCGGACGAACGGATTGGAGGTGAAGAGGATGAAGGCGTAGAACGCCACCCCCACGCTCGCCTGCACCGCGAGGACGCGGGCGCGCAGCGTGGCCGGAAGCCGACCGCCGAACATCGCCGCGGCCGCGCCGAAGGCCGACAGGATAAGCACCCACAGGAGAAGGGAGCCCTCGTGGTTCCCCCATACGCCCGACACCTTGTAGAGCATCGGCTTGTCGGTATGGGAGTTCAGCACCACGAGGCGGAGCGAAAAGTCCGACGTGACGAAGGCATGGGTCAGCGCCGCGAAGGACACGGCCACCAAGGCCACCTGCGCGATCGCCGCCGGGGCGGCCGCGGCCATCCAGCCCGACCAGCCCTTCCAAGCCCCCACCATCGGAACGATCATCTGAACGAGCGCCACCGAGAAGGCGGCGATCAGGGCGAAATGTCCGAGCTCTGCGATCATGCGCGTCCAATACGCGAATGCCCCGTCGCGGCCAATGGGCCGCGACGGGGCGTCACGGGGACCTCGCCATGTTGTGTCCGGCCCCCGGAGGGGCGTCAGCCGCGCGCCGTGCGCCACTCGGCCAGCGCCGGGTTGGCCGTGTCGTTCGCGGCCTCCGCCTCGAATGCGGCGACCGGCACCGGCGCGCCCGGCGGCGCGGCGACCTCGTCCTCGGCGCCGTTGCTGTCCCGATCGGAGACGTGCCAGGATGAGACCTGGTTGCCGGCGGTCGTCTGCGCGACGGCCCGGGGACGTCGGACGTAATGCAACTCTCGCGCCCCGAAGTAGAAGCCGACGATGGCCCCGAGAAGCCACCAGAGCGGCTCGGGCACGAAGCTCAGCCCCTCCATCCGCCTGGCGAAACCGACCGGTTCGATCATCGCGTAGACGAACAGGCCCATCGTCCCGAGCGCCAGCATGGGTCGGGGCAGACGGTTCATCCCGTCGATGCAGCGGTCGAACCATCCGCCCCGGTCGAGCTCGAACTCAGCCCCAAGCTGCTCGAGCGCGGCGCGCTGCGTCTCGTGACCTTCACGCTGACCCTCGGAAGCGTTCGGCACGAACACCTCCGACAGCCCGCGCGCGGCCCGGCCAAGCGTGGCCACGGCACCGGTGCTCGCGGCGATCCCTCCCATCAATCCCATGCGGCGCACCTCCGGCGATGATCGGCGTCGCTCAGGTGGTAGCGAGGCGAGATGAACTCTTCCGCACGGGTGATCCAGCCGCCCTTGCCGCCGTCACGGCGCCGCGCGTATTTCCGCGAGGACGGCCGGCGATCCGCCAGAGCGTAGTACCAGTTCCGCCGGGCGATCCCGTAGGCGTCGACAAGGTGATCCGGCGCTTCGGCAATCGCACGGCGCGCCGCCGTGGCAGTCTGTGGCCCGATCGCCCCGTCGGCGGCGCAGGCATAGCCCATCTGCGTCAGAAGACGCTGCAGGATGCGCACGGCGTTGGTGCCCGAGTTCACCTGCATGTCAAAGACCGAGGCTTGCAGCGGCTCCGGCAGGGCGTCGACACGCACGCGGCGGAAATAGTGGTCTATGAAGATCTCGACCGCCTTGCCGCGCGGCAGGGCGCGGACATCGGCCACGTCGACGTCCCCGTCGCGATCGATGTCCAGCCCGAGGTTGCGCATGGTATGAATGGTCACTCCATGGTTCGTGGCACCGCCCGGATCGTCCGGGTCGTTCACGAAGCCACCCTCGCGGGCGACGATGTCTTCTGCGATCTTATGTACCGTCAGCATCTTTTTGTCCCTCTGCTTAACGACTTACAGGGCGGAAACTCGGAGGGAGCGTTTAATGGAGGTTTAACGCCTTGCCTTCACCACCTGGATCGAGACGCAGCTCGCCCTCGAACTGGAGCCGAAGCCGGGCAAAGTCGCGATTCTCGACAACCTTTCAACCCGCAAGGCGTCGGCGGCGGCGGACGCTCCGCGAAAGGCGGGCTGCTGGTTCCTCTTCCTCCCAGCCCACTCACCGAATCCGAACCCCATCGGGATGGCCTTCGCAAAGCTCAAGGTCCACTTGCGCCGGATCGGCGCCCAGACATCCGATGACATCGTCGCAGCTCTCGGCGGCATCTGCGGGATGTTCACTTCCGACGAACGCCGAAACTACCTCCGCCACGCAGGCTATGCGTCGACGTTGTGATCGGCGGCTCAAGACCGCCATCTTTGCTCTCGTGCCGTTTGCCGATACCTTGTCCCAGGCGCTCATCATCGTCGCGCTCGGCGGGATTGCGGTCACGATCCGCGTCCGGCTCGTCGACTGAAAACGGGGCGGCGACAACCGATGTTCTCCTCATCGGAATCGTTGCGAGCTTGTGTATGCGGGCGGACTTGTATTGGGGAATGATCGGCCTGAAGCCGGGCGACAGTCGATCCGCCCGTCTCTCCTTGCCCCTTACCAGTTCTCGTAGAACCGTTCGACATGAGGCAAAAGGTCCGCTGCAAGCCTGCCCTGCGATTGTCCGGATTGTGGCGAATGGCTCAGACTGGCAGCGATCTCATCGAGTATCCGATGGCGATCCACGGCCACGAATCGCCCGTCTTCAAGGACGCTGCGACCGCCGATCAGAACCTGCCGCACGAATTCTGGCCGGGCGCGGCGCACCAGAACCTCGGCAAAGGGACGCGCGGGATCCTGCCACGGATAGGTCAACCGGGACCAGTCCAGCAGCACCAGATCGGCGTCGCGACCGATCTCGAGCCGCCCGATCCTGTCGGCAAAGGGCGTGGTCGCGGCACCGTGTTCGGTCGCCATTTGCAGCACCTGCGCGGCCGAGGGGGCCGGCGCGCGGTGCCCGGCCGGGCGGTGCAGGATCTGCACCAGCCGCATTTCCTGCATCATGTCGCGATCGTCGTTGAGGCCAGCCTCGTCGATACCGATGGCGACCGGGACGAACGTTGTTGCGCAAAGCGATGCGAGGGATTCACCAAGTGACTCGTGACGGTTGGTTCGGGGTATGCCGCCGCCTTCTCCGACCCGCGACCGCACGACGAACTGGTCAGCCTACGACGCGTCGCTGCGCCGGCGCGGCTCGCTCACGGTCTGGTTCGATCCCGAGATGCTCTGGCACGCGGAGAAGTCCGGCAAGCGGGGACGGCCCGAGACCTTTTCGGATGCCTCGATCCAGACCTGTCTGACGCTGAAGGTGCGCTTCGGCCTCCCGCTGCGTCAGACGGTCGGGTTGGTGGAGAGCCTGATCCGGATGGCCGGGCTCGATTGGCCGGTGCCAGACTACTCGACGCTTTGCCGACGCCAGGCACGCATCGCGGTGCAGATCCCGTATCGTGCATCCGGGCAGCCGCTGAACCTGCCCATCCCCTCTCGGGCAGTGCTCGCGATACCCTGCCGGGCAGCGGACAGCACCGGCATCGAGTTCCGAGGGGATGGCGAGTGGCTGGCCCGCAAGCATGGCCCGTCACGCCGGAGGCAGTGGAGGAACGTGCATATCGCCATGGATGCGGGCACGGGGGATATGTGCGCGCGGTCGAGTTCACTTCAAGCCGCCAGGGCGACAGTCCTCCGCTGTCGGGTCTGCTGGCGCAGATCCCGCCGGACGAGCCGATCGGCACGGTCACTGCCCCCTCTCGGCAGATTGCTCTGCAATCGCCTGCCGGGCAATGGATGGAGCGTATGACACGCGGCGGTGCCATGGCGCGATCATCGGCCGAGGTGCGAACGCTGTCATACCCAGCCGCCGCAACGGTCGCGCCTGGAAGGAAAACTGTCCCGCTGCCATCGCGCGAAACGAGATCCTGCGGGCGACCCGACATCCGGGCCGGGCGCTGTGGAAGAGATGCGGGGAATACCACGTCCGAAGTCGGGTCGAGGCGCGTATGAACTGCCTGAAGCTCTTCGGCGAGAGGATCATGTCACGAGACCCCCCGCCGCCAGACCGCCGAAATCCAGATCCGCATTGCCATCATGAACCGCATCTCGGCACTCGGAAGGGCTGAGATCGAGGCTGCCGCCCGATCTTACGCGGGTAAGGGGAAACCCACTGTTCAGAAAGCTTTGTGCAACATCGCCGTCCTGAAGCGTAAGCCCGATGTCGAGGCAGTTCGTCAGTACGACCACATCGGTCAGGGTGTGGGGGA
Source organism: uncultured Jannaschia sp. (assembly GCF_947494025.1). GTDB lineage: Bacteria > Pseudomonadota > Alphaproteobacteria > Rhodobacterales > Rhodobacteraceae > Jannaschia. The sequence continues at coordinate 76,351 of NZ_CANLTQ010000007.1, read as the reverse complement.
GAGCGCCGGCCATTGCCAACGTGGTCGAACCACTGTCCAGGATGATCGTGTCACCATCACGCACCCGCAAGGCAGCCGCCGCACCGATGCGCTTCTTTTCCGCCGTGAAATTCAGCCGGGCCACATCGGTCGGACGTTCGAAGCGCGCCGGATGCACCGCGATCGCGCCGCCGCGCACCCGCCGCAGCAATTGCCGGCGCTCGAGCGTTGCAAGGTCCGAGCGCACTGTAACGGCCGAGACGCGAAAGCGGTCCGCGAGATCCGCGATCGTGACCATCGCGCGGGATTGAAGTAGCTCGACGATGCACTCGTGGCGCTCGGAAAAGGTGAGGCTTCGCTCGGGTTCGACTGACGACGCCGTCATTCTGACATCCTTGAAGTTGCGGACCGGCCGCTCCGGTCACGTTCGAGCAGGAATGCCCGGACAATTCCACTCTGAGCAATAGAAGCAGGGGCTCCGAAACACTCACGACACCTTCACGATTCTTCATTCGCACCCCCAGCCTACAATCATCACCTACGCCAGGTCTGTCGGTTGTCGGTCCGGCCGGTTCCGGACGGCGCCGCTCCCTGCCGCTGTGATGCGGGCAATGTCATCCCGACGAAAGACGACTCCATTTCCGGTGGCTGCGATCATGGCGTCGATCCGGCAACGAACATATTCGTGTCTTGCGAAGCAGCAGCCGGGAGGGTCATCTTCCGCAAAAGGTGCCGCGAATGAAATCCAATAATGCGAATTTCTTGGACGGCAGAGACAGGTGGCCGCCGGGCCCAACGGCTCCGCCACCTCCTCTCACCAAATAAGGTATCGCGATCTCGCTTGGGCCAAATGTCTCCCAAAAGACGCTGGACGAGTCGATCATTCGCGCATCTGCCGACGCAGCAGACGGCGATCTCCGGTGGCGGAGAACAGAAAACGACCGACATTTGCGACGCGTATCACGCCCAGTCGGAAGTCAGCGGGCTATCGCGGGAACAGGCCCCTCGCCTCCGATCGCCTCACGCTAGCGGCGACGGCCCTGATCGCGCACGGGAATCGGAATCGCATCGGGTTGCGGAGCCAACGACCCCATGAGGTCGGACAACTTGTCCCTGACGGTATCGGCCAGCTTCTCGATCGTACCCTTCGGCATCTCGCAATCCTCCGTGTCCAAAGACATGGATCCCGGGCGGCAGGCCTTCAACCCTGAATAAGGGTAATTGCGAAAACTTGCCGCATCTTCTCGCGCCGTTCAGCCGGTGCAACCGAGAATCTCCACCGCGCCGCGTTCACCGATCACCGTGATCCGGAGACGCGAGCGGTCGACGGACAGACCGGCGCGGTCGGACGCGATCACCTCGGCCCGCGCCTGCAAGCGCGCCCCCCGGCGCGTGACGTCAGCGTCGGTGATCCAGACCGCAGGGTCGGGAAGTTCGAAGACGACCGCCTCCGTTTGCCCCTGCGGCGCGACGTCGATCTCGCCGGCGAGGACCAGACCCCCCGTTCCCTGCCGCAGCGTGCAGCGTGCCGGGGCGTCCACCCGCCGCGGACGGTTCGCGAGCGCGTTCGCGATGGCCGGGTCATGGCGTCCGGCGGCCGGAAGCTCCGCGCGCACCGTAACCCGCGCCGGCAGACAGATATCCGCGCAGACGCCGAGATCGAGAACCCCGCTGAGCTCGACCGGCCCCGACGTCGCCGCGACGATTTCGAGCGGCAGGACGAAATCGGATGTATAGCCGATGGAGCGCGCCTCCGCCGGACCGAACAGCGTGGGCCTGGGCCAGAGCGGAGTGACCGACCGCGCGCCGCGCGAGCCGCGCCAATCCATCCGGGGCGCGATCCCCGCGGCCCCGGCGCTGCGCCAATAGGTTTTCCAGCCGGGCTGCAGCCGCACACGAAGCCCCGCCAGATGCCGCCCCTCCGCCGTCCGCCAGCCGGGCAGGACCTCGATGGACAGGACGTCGGAGACGTCGACGGGCTGCGCCCGCAGGGGCGTGGCAAGCAGCAGGAGCATCAGGATCGCGAGCAATCGGCGCATCGCGGACCTCTACGACGGCGCTTCCGTGAACGGGAGTCACGCCTGCGCGATCCGGGGCGCCGCAGCACGGCGCAGCCGGTCGTTGATCGCCCGGCCGAGCCCTGTCTCGGGCACCGGGGCGACGTCGATCCGCCCCCGCCCCGTCGCCCGCGCGCAGGCATCCGCGGCATGCAGCAGGTCGAAAAGGTTCGCCGCCGCCTCGACCGGATCGCCCGCGGCCGACAGCGTCGCGTCGCCCGCCACCGGACCGAAGCCGAGGAGAAACGCGTCCGGATCGCGCGTCGTCACGTCGAGACGGACCGGCACGGAGGGCGCATAATGCGAGGCAAGCTGGCCCGGTGCCTGGACCCGGCCCGGCGTGTCGTCGCGCGGCAGGTCGCGGCCGAGCAGGTCCTCGATCGCCTCCGCCGCAAGCCCGCCCGCCCGCAGGAGCGCGAGCGGCTCGGTGCGAAGGATCGTCGATTCGAGCCCCACCGCGCAGGGCCCGCCGTCGAGCACCGCGTCCACCGCGTCGCCCAGGCCCGCGCGCACATGCGCGGCCCGCGTGGGCGAGATCCGGCCGGAGGGGTTCGCCGAGGGCGCCGCCACCGGCCGCCCGACCGCGCGCAGCAGCGCCCGCGCCGTCTCCCCCGCCGGGACGCGCAGGCCCACCGTGTCGAGCCCTGCCGTCACCAGCGGCGACAGCCCGTGCCCCGCGCGCAGCGGCAGGACCAGCGTCAGCGGTCCCGGCCAGAACGCCGCCGCCAGCCGTTCCGCCACGGGGTCGAACACGGCGACCCGGCGGGCAGCGGCCGTGTCGGGCACGTGAACGATCAGCGGATTGAAGGACGGCCGCCCCTTGGCCGCGAAGATCCGTGCCACCGCCCGCCCGTCCGTTGCATCCGCGCCGAGACCGTAGACCGTCTCCGTCGGAAACGCGGCGAGACCACCGCCGCGCAGGATTTCCGCCGTTTCCGCAATCCCGGTATGACGCGGTGTTTCTGTTGCTGGCATCGCGAGGCTGGCCTTAGGTTGATGGCATGGTCCGGCGCGCCCTACTACGGCAGCGCCCCGAATGGGAGATTCCCCGATGCCCTACCGCGCGCCCGTCGCCGAGATCCGCTTTGTCCTCGACCGGGTGGTGGGGTTCGACCGGGTGGTGGCGACGGAGACGTTCGCGGAGGCCACGCCCGACACGGTATCGGCGATCCTCTCGGAGGCGGGGCGGATGTGCGAAGACGTGCTGGCCCCGCTCAATCGGCAGGGCGACCTTCATCCCGCCCGCCTGGAGAACGGCGTGGTGCGGACCTCGCCGGGCTTCGCCGAGGGGTTCCGGACCATCGCCGAGGGCGGCTGGCTCGGCATGTCGGCCGCGTCCGCTCATGGCGGGATGGGCCTGCCGCTCGCGCTGACGATGGCGGTGAACGAGATGATGGGCTCCGCCTGCCTCGCGCTGCAACTCAATCCGCTGATGACACAGGGCCAGATCGAGGCGCTCGAGGCGCATGCCTCCGACGAGATCCGCGATCTCTACATTCCGAAGCTCGTCTCCGGCGAATGGTGCGGCACGATGAACCTGACCGAGCCGCAGGCGGGCTCCGACGTCGGCGCGCTCCGCGCCAGGGCCGAACCGGCCGGGGACGGGACCTACCGGATCACCGGCCAGAAGATCTACATTTCCTGGGCCGACAACGACTTCACCGAGAATGTCTGCCACCTCGTTCTCGCCCGCCTGCCCGACGCGGCGGCGGGCACGCGGGGCATCAGTCTCTTCATGGTCCCGAAGCGCCTGCCCGATGCCGACGGGCGGGCCGGACGGGCGAACGATCTCAAGGTCGTCTCGCTCGAGCACAAGCTGGGCCTGCACGGCTCGCCGACCGCGGTGATGCAGTACGACGGCGCCACCGGATGGCTGGTGGGGGAGCCGCACCGCGGCATGGCCGCGATGTTCACGATGATGAACAACGCCCGCCTCGGCGTCGGCGTGCAGGGCCTTTCGGTCGCGGAGGCGGCGCTGCAGCATGCGACGGGCTATGCGCTGGAACGCAAGCAGGGCCGCACCCATCACGGCGAGGGCACGATCCTCGCCCATGCGGACGTGCGCCGCATGGTGCTCTCGATGAAGGCGGAGACCTTCGCCGCCCGCGCCATCGCCCTCGACTGCGCGGTCTCGCTCGACATGGCGCGCGCCACCGACGATGCCGCCTGGCGCGCCCGGGGCGCGTTCCTGACGCCCATCGCCAAGGCCTACGGAACGGAGACCGGGATCAAGGTCGCCTCCGAGGGGGTGCAGGTGCATGGCGGCATGGGCATCATCGAGGAGACGGGTGCCGCGCAGTTCGTCCGCGACGTACGCGTGACCTCCATCTACGAGGGGACGAACGGGATTCAGGCGATGGACCTCGTTGGCCGCAAGCTCGCCGACGGCGGCGCGGCCGCCCACGCGCTTCTGGACGAGATCGAGGCGTTCGGAGACGACGACCTGCGTGCCGCCGTCTCGCAGCTTCGGGCCGTTACCACGTTTCTGCTGGAGCGCGACATGCAGGACCGCTTCGCCGGGGCGGTCGCCTATCTCGCCGCCTTCGCCCGCGTGCTGGGCGTGTGGTATCACCTGAAGGCGGCCGCGGCGGACCCGGCACGCCAGCCGCTCGCCCGGTTCGCGGCCGGCCGTCTTCTGCCCGAGGCGCTGGCCGAGATCGCGAAGGCCCGCACCGGCGCGGAGGAACTCTACGCGGTGACGGACGACGTGATCGCCGCCTGATGCCGAACGACACGGAGGACACGGCGTTGCCGGACGGCAATGCCGGGCTGACCTTTCCCTGGCCGGAGGCTCCGCCGGAGGGCGAGGCCGTGGAGGTGGCGCCCGGCGTCCTTTGGGCGCGGCTGCCGCTGCCGATGGCGCTCGACCACGTCAACGTCTACTTTCTGCGCGAAGGTGATGGCTGGGCGATGGTCGATACCGGCTTCGACACCAAGCGGACCCGCGCCCTTCTGGGAAAGCTTCGCATCGGCCCGCTCGGCGGCGACCCGGTCCGGCGCCTCCTCGTGACGCACCACCACCCCGATCATATCGGTCTCGCGGGCTGGCTCCAGTCGGACGGCACGGAGCTTCTGACGACGCGAACCGCCTGGTTGCTGGCGCGGATGCTTCACCTCGACCGCCAGACGGAGATGGTGCCGGGGACGGTCGCCTTCTGCCGCCGCTGGGGGATGGATCCCGAAATCCTGGCGCGGCGCCAAAATGAGCGACCGTTCAATTTCGCCGACGTCGTCTCCGACATGCCGCTGGGCTACACGCGCATCCGCGCGGGCGACGAGATCGCCCTCGGCGGCCGGCGCTGGCATGTCGCGCAAGGCGACGGACACGCGCCGGAGCATGCGGTGCTTTACGAGGCAGACGGCGACCTCGTCATCGGCGGCGATCAGCTCCTGCCCGGCATCTCGCCCAATCTCGGCCTTTATCCGACGGAGGCGGGCGCGGATCCGGTGGGCGACTGGCTCGCGGCCTGTGACCGGCTTGCCCCGCTCGCGCGCCCCGGCCATCTCGTCCTGCCGGGCCACAAGCTGCCCTATCGCGGACTGCCCCGGCGGATGGTCTCGCTGCGGCAGAACCACGTCGCCGCGCTCAACCGGCTCCATGCGCATCTGGCGGAGCCGCGCACCGGCGGCGAATGCTTCGCGCCGCTCTTCAAGCGCTGGGTGGACGAGCGGATCTACGGCCTCGCCTTCTTCGAGGCGATCGCGCATCTGCAGCACCTGCATCTTTCCGGCCGCGCCCGCCGGACGGAACGCGACGACGGCGTCTGGTTGTTCGAGGCGGCCTGAAACCTCAGCCCCCCGGCCACGTATCCGAAAGCCGGTAGCCGCGGGGCCAGGGATCGTCCGGGTCGAGCATGTGCTGATGCGTCCCGGTGATCCAGGCCCGCCCGGCGATCTCCGGCCGGATCGCGGGGCGGCCCCCGATCCGCGCCGCCCCGAGGATGCGGCCCTCGAAGGTCGTGCCGAGGATCGAGACGCCGGTGAACACGTCGCCCGTCCCCATCTCGCCCCGCGCATGCAGAAGCGCCATCCGCGCCGAGACCGCCGTGCCCGTGGGAGAGCGGTCGATCTTGCCGGGGCGGATCGCCACGACCGAAGCGGCCCGCAGTGACCGTGCACCGCGGGCGACCGGGCCAGCGAAGAGGCAGAAGGAATGGTGCGTCCAGTCGGGCCGCTCCGGGTGGACGAACGGCATCTGCGCGTCGGCCGCCGCGGTGATGCGGACGCCCGTCTCGGCGAGCTCGCGCGCCGCGTCCCGTGCGAGCGTCACGCCGAGCGCGTCCGGATCCACCACGACGAAGCTGTCCCCGCCCCAAGCCGTGTCCACGATCAGCGTGCCCAGCCCCTCGACCTCCAGCGGGACCGCCATCCGGTGCGCGAAGGCCGGCACGTTCTCGACCGCGATCCGCGCCGCCCGGCCCGCGTGGCATTCGGCGCGGACCCGGACGAGGCCGCCGGGCGCTTCCAGAACCATCTCCGTCACCGGCTCCCGCATCGGCACGATCCCGGTCTCGAGCAGCACCGTCGCCACGCAGATCGCGTTGGAGCCCGACATCGGCGGCGTGTCGGCCGGCTCCATGATGATGAAGGCGGCCTGCGCCTCCGGATGCTTCGGCGGGACCAGCAGGTTGACATGCCGGAACACCCCGCCCCGCGGCTCGTTCAGCAGGAAGTCGCGGAGCGTCCCGTCCTCGGCGATCCAGCGCCGCTGCTCCCAGAGAGTCTCGCCCGGCGGCGGCGCGACGCCTCCCACGATCACGTCGCCCACCTCCCCCTCGGCATGGGCGGAGACGACATGGATGATCTTGCTGCCGCGCATTCGCCCCCTCCTCACGACCTCACGGCAGGAGACATCACGGCATCCCGGGAGGCAAGCGGCAGGCAGGCCGCGCGGCGGCGTTGCGCCCGCCCCCGGCCTGCGCCACTCTGCGCGGCATGACCAAGCCACAGACCACCGCCGAGGCCATGGAGGCCGCCGTCCTGCCCCGTGCGGCCGAACTGCGCGCCGACGGGCGCGACCATGCCGTTTCCATGCCCGAAATGCTGAGCACCGGCGCCAGCAGAAGCCCCGCCGAATGGGCCTATCTGCGGGTGATCTTCTACCTGAAGACCTTCGAGGACAGCCTGGACGGGGATCAGGAGGCGGCGATGGGCTTCACGGGCGGGGCCGCCGGGCTGATCCGCATCCAGGGCGTCGGCTTTCATGCACCCGACATCCTGACCTTTTCCGGCATCGACGAGGCCGGCCTGCGAACCCAGTCGATCCAGCATGTGAGCCAGCTCAACATCCTGCTTCGCGCCGTGCCGAAACCCGCCCATCAGGCCGAGCCTGCGCGGATCGGCTTCAAGCTCGTCCGCGCGCTCGAAGAGGCGGATGACAGCGACGCGGACATCGGCTAGACGGCGCGCGACGAGCCGCAGGCCCGAGAACAGAAGCAGGAGAGCGCCGCCATGGCCGAAGAGCACAAGCCCGGCACGATGAACATCACCGAGCAGGAGAAGACCTTCGCCGGCTTCATGACCTTCACGAAATGGGTCGTCATCGGCATCATCGTGCTCCTGGTCCTGCTCGCCATCTTCCGGACCTGACGGCCCCCGCATGCGTCTTGCCGTCGCGCTCGTGGCGCTGCTGCCGTTTCTCGCGGCCTGCGCCGAACACGTCTACGCGCCCATGGAGGAGGTCGCCGCGCGCGCCTGGACAGAGCCGGGGCCGCCCCGGCTCACGCTCCTGACGGCGATCAACAACCGGACCGGCGGCGGCGGGCATTCGGCGCTCATGGTATCGGGACGCGAGCGCGTGATCTTCGATCCCGCGGGGACATGGCGCCACCCGACCGCGCCGGAGCGGGGCGACGTGATCTTCGGCGTCACGCCCCCGATCTACGACATCTACATGGATTACCACGCCCGGCCCGCGTTCCGCATGGTCGCGCAGAGCATCGAGGTCTCGCCCGAGATGGCGGCGCGCGCGATGCAGCTCGTGCAGGCGCACGGCGCCGCCCGCAAGGCCACCTGCGGCATATCGATCAGCGGCATCCTGCGCGAACTCGGCTTCACGGAGATCCGGCGGACATGGTATCCCGACCGGATCATGCACGACTTCGCCGAACTGCCCGGCGTCGCCCGGACGGAGCTCTACGACGACACCGAGGATACCTACGCCCCGGGGCCGCGCGCGCAGGCGGCTGCCGACGCGCTCGCCGGCGCCGACTGACGGTCCCGCCCGGACGTCTTTCCGCAACGAAAGACCCCCGGCGCCGCATCCGGCACCGGGGGTCGATTCCATCGGCACGATCGCGGGAACGACTTACATCATCCCTTCGCGCTGTGCCTTCTTGCGTGCGAGCTTGCGGGCACGCCGAACGGCCTCGGCCTTCTGGCGCGCCTTCTTCTCGGAGGGCTTCTCGAAATGCTGCTTGAGCTTCATCTCGCGGAAGACGCCCTCGCGCTGCAACTTCTTCTTCAGGGCCCGGAGGGCCTGATCGACGTTGTTGTCGCGAACACTGACCTGCATGTGGTTTTCACCACCTTTCTAAGCTGAAGTTCGTCCCGTCATCGGGTGCAGGAGGTGGCGATATAGACGTCTCCGCCTATCTTGTCCAGCGACCCCGCCCCGAACCGGAGACGCCCCGATGACCCCGCTCCAATCCCGCATGATCGATGCCGCCCTGCCGAACGTCGTCTTCGACGGCTGGTCCCCGGAGACGTTCCGGCGTGCGACCGAGGAAAGCGGCGCCACCCCCGCGCAGGCCCGCGCCGCCTTTCCGCGCGGGGCGATCGACCTCGCGCTCGCCTTCCATCGCAGGGGGGACGCCGCCATGGTCGAGCGGCTTGGCGAGGCGGACCTGCCGGCGCTGCGGTTCCGCGACCGTATCGCCCGCGCCGTTCGCATCCGCCTCGAAATCGCGGGCGAGCACGAGGAGGCCGTGCGCCGCGGCGTCACGCTGATGTCGCTGCCGATCCATGCCGCCGACGGGACCCGCGCGCTCTGGGGCACGGCGGACGCGATCTGGACCGCGCTTGGCGACACCAGCCGGGACGTGAACTGGTACACCAAGCGCGCCACGCTGGCGGGCGTCTATTCCGCGACCCTGCTCTACTGGCTCGGCGACAAGTCCGAGGACCGGCGGCAGAGCTGGGGCTTTCTCGACCGCCGCATCGACGACGTGATGCAGATCGAGAAGGTCAAGGCGCGGGTCCGGGACAACCCGGTCCTGTCCCGCCTGATGGCCGGCCCGAACCTGATTCTCGGCCGCATCCGCGCGCCCGGCCGGGGCTCGCCGAAGGATATGCCGGGCTATTACCGCGATCCCGACTGACGCCCGGCCGGCGGCGCCACGAAACAATCCTCGATAGCGAGAAACAATGCGGCGTGCCTCGCGTTGGTCGGGACAGCGCTTGCAGAACGCCATGGCGCCCTCGAAGGATCAACGCATGAGATCACCCGCTCCCGTCGCTTCCGCCGCCAGACCCGATGGCGGGGCCGTCCGCCGCGTCTCCTGGGGCGCGATCTTTGCGGGGTCCGTCGTGACGCTCGCGTTGATGATCCTGTTCACCACCTTCGGCATCGGGATCGGTGCCGGAATGTTCGACCCGCAATTCGAGGCCAATCCCGCTTCCGGGATCGGGATCGGCTCGGCGGTCTATCTCCTTGTGTCGCAGCTCATCGCGCTCGCCGCGGGGGGCTTCATCGCCGGGCGTCTGGCCGGCATCCCGCGGGAGATCAGCGCCATGCTGCACGGCGCTTCCGTCTGGGCCGTCACGACCGTCTTCGTGGCCTGGGCCGCGATCGTCGGGGGAAGCGCGCTTTTCGGTGCGGCGACGAGTGCCCTCGGCAACACTGCGAGCGCCGTGGGGCGCGCGGGCGAGGCGATCGTGCCCGACGACCTGTCGCTGCCGAATCCGTCGAACCTCGCCGGTTCGATCTCCCTCGACGCCCTCCCGGAGGAGGTGCGGACCACGCTCGAGGAGCAGGGCATCACCGAGCGGAACATCCGTCAGGAGGCCACCGCCGCCTTCCGCGACGTGTTCAGCCAGGAGGAGCAGCAGGCCGCGCTGACCGAAGCGCGCCAGACGCTCGGCGACATCCTGCAATCGCCGGCCGATGCGGGCGAGGAGATCCAGGGCTTCTTCGACCGTCTGGTCGCGGGTCCGAACGCGATCATATCCGAGGAGGATCGCCAGCAGGCGATCAACCAGATGGAGCAGCGCCTCGGCGTCACGCCCGAGGAGGCCGAAAGCCTCGTGCAATCGGTGCAGGACGGCGTGCAGACGGCCGTGACCGAAGCGCGCGACGCGGTCGAGGCCGCCCGCCAACAGGCCGTCGAGACGGCGCAGGCGGCGAGCGACGCGATTTCCAGCACCGCGCTGATCCTGTCGCTGGTGTCGGTTCTGGGTCTCGCCGCCGCGGCCGGCGGCGCCTTCGCGGGTCGTCCCAGTCGCCTGCTCGGCGATTACGTCTGACCCCGACCGACGAGGCCGGATCGACGGAGGCGCGCCCCATCCCGGGGCGCGCCTCCGCTACGTTTGGCCATTCGCAATCCTCCCCCTCGCGGTCCTCCCGACGGGCGACCTCATCGCCATCGACGTTTCCGCCTCGAACGCCCCCCCCCCGATCCCGGAGCGCCGTATCGTGCGCGCATGGTGCGACCGTCGTTTGCCCGTTCTCGCCGCAACGGCCGCTGCGCCTCGGATCGGCACGGCACCTGTCCCGACCGTCGAGCCGGTCCTGTCGACCGGCGCGCTCCGGGCCATGCGGCCCGCGCCGATGGTGCGGTACGGCATGCAAGCGCCGCGACCGGCCGGGGCACGACCGCCATCATCACCTCGGGCCGAGGGTTCCCCCTTGCCCCGTCCGCGCGCGCCTGCGAGCGTCCGCGCGCGAAGGAGAAACCCATGCCCGACACAATGCGCGCCGTCGAGATCAGCTCGCCCGGCGGACCCGACGTCCTGACCCTCTGCGAACGCCCCGTTCCCCGGCCGGAAGCGGGCGAGATCCTGATCGCCGCGGACCATGCCGGGGTGAACCGCCCCGACGCGTTGCAGCGGGCCGGAGCCTACGATCCGCCCCCCGGCGCCTCCGACCTGCCCGGCCTCGAATGTTCCGGCACGGTCGAGGCCATCGGGCCGGGCGTCACGCGCTGGCGGCCCGGCGACCGGGTTTGCGCGCTCCTGCCCGGCGGCGGCTACGCCGAATACGTCACCTGCCCCGCGGACCACGCGTTGCGCATTCCCGAGGGAATGGGCATGGCCGAGGCCGCCGCGCTGCCGGAAACCTACTTCACCGTCTGGACCAACGTCTTCGACCGCGGCCGGCTCGAAGGGGGAGAGCGGTTCCTCGTCCATGGCGGCAGCTCGGGCATCGGGACCACCGCGATACAGCTCGCCCATGCCCGCGGCGCGCGGGTCTTCGCCACCGCCGGCTCGCCCGACAAGGTCGCTGTCTGCGAACGGCTGGGCGCGACCGGCATCGACTACAAGGAGACGGCCTGGGAGGACGTGCTGCGCGAGGCGGGCGGCGCGCATCTGATCCTCGACATGGTCGGCGGCGACTACATCCCCCGCGACCTCCACGCGCTGGCCGACGAGGGACGGCTCGTCCTGATCGGCGCGCAGCACGGACCGAAGGCGGAGGCGAACTTCGCGCAGGTCATGGTGCGGCGCCTGACGATCACCGGCTCCACCCTTCGCCCGCGCTCCGTCCTCGAGAAGGCGCGCATCGCCGAAAGTCTGCGCCGGGAGGTCTGGCCGCTTCTGGATGCCGGCTCCGTCGCGCCGGTGATGGACCGGGTCTTTCCGCTGGCCGAGGCCGCCGCCGCGCACGCCCGGATGGAGGCCGGCGACCACGTCGGCAAGATCGTCCTCCGGGTGCGCTGAGAGGCCGCGGAATCTCGCGGCCGGGCGCGCGCGGCATCTGGCCCTTCGCGGCGCCGGGTGGCAGGAATGGCGCCATGGATCTCGATGTCGCCTACCCCGCCCTTTCCGACCTCCGCGCCCGCGCCCGGCGTCGCATGCCGCATTTCGCCTTCGAGTATCTCGACAGCGGCACCGGGCGGGAGCTCGGCGTGGCGCAGAACCGGGCGGCGCTCGACGCGATCCGGTTCCGCCCGGCGATCCTGAAGGGCGACCTCGTCCCGGACCTGAGCCGCGCGACGCTCGGGATGACGCATCCGGTCCCCTTCGGCATCGCGCCCGTGGGACTGGCCGGCGTGCTTTGGCCCGACGCGGAGCGGCATCTGGCCGAGGCCGCCGCGCGCCACCGCATCCCCTACGGGCAATCCACCGTCGCCGCCGCCCTGCCCGAGGATACGGGCCCGATCGCAGGCGATCTGGGCTGGTTTCAGCATTACCCCGTCAACAAGCCGGAAATCCGCCGCGACATGCTCGCCCGGATCAAGGCCTCGGGCTGGCGCGTCCTCGTCGTGACCGTGGACGTGCCGGGAGAGAGCCGCCGCGAACGGCAGCGCCGGGCGCAGGTCTCGATGCCTCCGGTGCTCACCCCGCGCATCCTCGCTTCCATCGTCGCGAGTCCCGCCTGGGCGGCGGGCATGGCGCGCAAGGGCATGCCGCACATGGCCTTCCCCGCCTCCTACGCGCCGGTGGCGAGCGGACCGGACAGCTTCACCCATGCCGGCCGCATCATCCGCGGCTTTCCCGACGACGCCTATATCGAGGCCCTGCGCGCCGAATGGGACGGGCCGCTCGTCGTCAAGGGCGTACAGGATCCCGACGACGCGGACCGCCTGATCGGGATGGGGGCCGACGCGATCTGGGTGTCCAACCATTCCGGCCGCCAGTTCGAGGGCGGCCCCGCCGCGATCGACGCGCTTGGCCCCGTGGCGGAGCGCGTCGCGGGGCGCGTGCCGGTCTATTACTGCTCGGGTATCCAGGGCGGGCTCGACATCCTGCGCGCGCTGGCGCTCGGCGCGGAGTTCGTGTTCCTCGGCAAGTCGTGGTACTTCGCGCTGGCCGCGCTCGGACCGCGCGGCGTGGATCACCTCGTCCATGTCCTTTCCGACGACATGATCGCCAACATGACGCAGATCGGTGCGGCCTCGCTCGACGACCTGCCGGGGCGGCTCATACGATGAGGCGGCACCCGGCCGGGGCCGCGGAGCCTCCGGCGGGGATATTCGGGAAGCAAAGACGCGGACCTTAAGGCTTCGCGCGCGCGACGAGCTCCGCGACCGTCGGCCCGAACGTCGCCACGATCCGCTCGACGCCCTCGCGGTTCGGGTGCAGGCCGTCGGATTGCAGATAGCGCGTGCGAGCGGTGGCGATGTCGTTGCCCTCGATCAGGGGGCCGAGGAAGTTCGGCTCAAGCAGCGTGTCGTGTCGCCTTGCCAGTTCGGGATACATCGCGTCGAAGGCGGCCTCGTATCCGGCGCCGTAATTGCCGGGCGCGTCGAGGCCGATGAGGAGGACCGGCAGGTCCCGTTCCCCCGCCACCCGGTCGAGGATGGCCATGAGGTTGTCGCGGGAGGTGGCGGGTGGCAGGCCGCGCAGCAGGTCGTTGCCGCCGAGCGCCACGATCATCGCGTCGGTCTCCGCGTCGAGCGCCCAGTCGAGCCGGGCGAGCCCGCCCGCCGTCGTGTCGCCCGACACGCCCGCGTTCACGATCGTGGCATCGACCCCGTTCGCGTCGAGCCAGTCCTGAAGCTGCGGCACGAAGCCCTGCCCCTCCGGCAGGCCGTAGCCCGCGGTGAGCGAGTCGCCCAGGGCCACCACGCGCACCGGCTCCGCCGCCACGGGCAGCGCGACGGCGACGGCGACCGCCCCGGCGGCGAGCGGCTTGCCGCACCGGGCGACGGCCCCATATGCGAGGGAACCCGCCGCCCGCCGCAGACAAGCCGCCAGATCCCGGAGACGTATCATGGTCCTGTCCCTCAGAGACGTGTCGCTGTCGCTTGCGGGCAACGCGGGGGTCGTGGACATCCTGCACGATATCACGCTCGAGGTGGCGGCGAAGGATACGCTGGGGCTGGTCGGTCCGTCGGGCTCGGGCAAGTCGTCTCTCCTGATGCTGATGGGCGGGCTGGAACGCGCCACCTCCGGTGAGGTCGAGGCTTTGGGCCACGATCTCACGACGATGGACGAGGACGCGCTGGCCCGCTTCCGCCGCTCTCATATGGGGGTGGTGTTCCAGTCCTTCCACCTGATCCCGACGATGACCGCGCTCGAGAACGTCGCGACGCCGCTGGAGCTCGCGGGCCAAGCCGGGGCCTTCGACCGCGCGGCCGCCGAGCTCGATGCCGTCGGGCTCGGCCACCGGACAGGGCATTACCCCGCGCAGATGTCGGGCGGCGAGCAGCAGCGCGTGGCGCTCGCCCGCGCCGCCGCGCCGCGCCCCGACATCCTGTTGGCCGACGAGCCCACGGGCAATCTCGACCAGGCGACGGGGGAGGCGATCATGGACCTCCTCTTCGGGCTGCGCGACCGGCACGGCGCGACGCTGGTCCTCGTCACGCACAGCCCGCGCCTGGCCGACCGGTGCGACCGGGTGGTGCGGCTCGTGGACGGGCGGCTCGACACCGACAGCCGGCGAGCGGCCGAGGCGGCGGAATGAGCGCGGCGGCGGGTCGCGGCTGGTTCGGCAACGCCGGCACGATCGCCCGGCGGGAGCTGCGCGGCGGGCTCGCGGGGTTCCGCATCTTCCTGCTCTGCCTCGCGCTCGGCGTCGCCGCCATCGCCGCCGTGGGCTCGGTGCGCGTGTCGATCACGGACGGGCTGGCGCGCGAGGGACGGATCCTCCTCGGGGGCGACGCCGAAGTGGAGTTCGGCTACCGGCGCGCCGACCCCGGAGAACGCGCCTATCTCGAGGGGCTCGGCACCGTGTCGGAGGTCGTGGACTTCCGCTCCATGGTCGCGACCGGTCAGGGGGCGGAGGCGGACCGCGCTCTGACGCAGGTGAAGGCGGTGGACGGCCTTTACCCGCTTACCGGAGAGATCGAGCTCGACCCGCCGATGCCCATCGCCGAGGCGCTGGCCGATGACGGAGCGATCTTGCACCCGGTGCTGGCCGACCGTCTGGCGCTCGAACCGGGCGACGCGATCTTCCTCGGCACCAAGCGCCTCACGCTGCGCGCCCTCGTCACGCGGGAGCCGGATGCCGGCGGGGCGAGCTTCGGGCTCGGGCCGCGAACCATCGTCGCGACCGAGGCGCTCGAGGGCTCGGGCCTGATCGCGGAGGGCAGCCTCTTCGACACCGATTACCGCATCGCCATGCCGGACGCGACCGACGACGACCTCGACAGGCTGCGGGAGGCCACGCGGGCCGAGTTCGCCGAGGCCGGCACGCGCTGGCGCGACCGGCGCAACGCCTCGCCCGCGGTCCAGCGCTTCGTGGAGCGGATCGGCAGCTTCCTCGTGCTCGTCGGCCTCGCGGGCCTCGCCGTGGGGGGCGTCGGCGTGTCGGCGGCGGTGCGGGCCTATCTCGACCGCAAGACCGAGGTGATCGCCACGCTGAAGACACTGGGGGCGGAAGGGCGGACGATCTTCGCGGCCTACATGATGCAGATCGGCGTGCTGGCGCTCGCGGGGATCGCAGGCGGGCTGATCCTCGGGACGATCATCCCGCTGGTCGCCGGCCCGCTCATCCAGTCGCTGCTGCCGGTGCCGGTCGCGCTCGGCGTGCATCCGCTGCCGCTTCTGGAGGCGGCGATCTACGGCGCGCTCACCGCGCTCATCTTCACGCTCTGGCCGCTCGCCCGGACGGAGCAGGTCCGCGCGGCCTCGCTCTTCCGCGATGCGACCGGGTCGGTGCGCGTCTGGCCCCGGCGCCGCTATCTGGTCACGCTGGCGGTGGCCGTCGCGGCCTTGATCGGCCTTTCCGCATGGCTTTCGGGCATTCCCACCCTCGCGCTCTGGTCGGCGGGCGGTATCGTCGCGGCGCTGGCCGCGCTCGTGCTTGCCGCCATCGGCGTGCGCGCGCTGGCCCGCCGGCTCGCCCGCACCCGCCTCGCCCGGGGCCGCCCCGCGCTGCGCCTCGCGCTCGGCGCGGTGGGCGGGCCGGGCGGGGACGCCACGGCGGTCGTCCTGTCGCTCGGGCTCGGGCTCACGGTGCTCGCCGCCGTGGGGCAGATCGACGCCAACATGCGCGCGGCCATCGACCGCGACCTGCCCGCGGTCGCGCCGAGCTACTTCTTCATCGACATCCAACCGGATCAGCTGCCCGGCTTCCTCGAGACGGTGGAGGGCGACCCGGCGGTCAGCCGCGTCGACACCGCACCGATGCTGGGCGCCGTGGTGAAGTCCATCGGCGGCCGGCCGGCCGCCGAGTTCGACCACTGGGTCACGCGCGGCGACCGGCGGATCAGCTTCGCCGACGCACCGGGTTCGGGCACGCGGATCGTCGCGGGCGAGTTCTGGCCCGAGGGCTACGACGGACCGCCGCAGATCAGCTTCGCGCGGGAGGAGGCGGAGGAGCTCGGCATCGCGCTGGGCGACGAGGTCACGGTCAACGTGCTCGGCCGCGACATCACGGGCACCGTCACCTCCTTCCGCGAGGTCGATTTCTCCTCCGGCGGGATCGGCTTCGTCATCGTCTTCGATGCCGCCGCCCTCCGGGGCGCGCCCCATACGTGGCTTTCGACCGTCTACGCCGATCCGGAGGCCGAGGCGCGCCTGCTGCGCGCGGTGGCGGGCGACGCGCCCAACATCACCGCGATCCGGGTGCGCGACGCCATCGACCTCGTGACCGAGGCGCTGTCCGCGCTCGCCGCCGCGACCAGTTGGGGAGCGGGCGCGACGCTGCTCACGGGGTTCGTCGTCCTCGTCGGCGCGGCGGCGGCGGGGGAGCGTGGCCGGATCTTCGAGGCGGCGGTGCTGAAGACCATCGGCGCGACCCGACCCACCATCCTCGCGAGCTTCGCGCTGCGCTCGGCGCTCCTCGGGGCGGCCGCGGGGATCGTCGCCATCGCGGGCGGCGCGCTCGCGGGCTGGGGCATCATGCGCTTCGTGATGGAGGCGCCCTATGCCTTCGAATGGGTGTCGGCGACCGCGATCGTGCTCGGCGGGGCCGTGGCGACCCTGCTCGCGGGGCTCCTCTTCGCCTGGCGACCGCTCGCCACGCGTCCGGCCCGCGTGCTGCGCGCCCAGGAATAGGTGCGGATGACGGTTCCGCAGCCGTTCCGCCGCCCATCGTGGCTCAGGGCCATTCCCTCCGCCCGGCGGGACGGCTAGCCTCCCGCGCATGTGGCGCGCCCTTCTGCACCGGACGATCTCGCTCGTCGCCGCGCTCGCGGTGGCGAGCGTGGTGATCTTCGTGATGCTGCAGGCCGTGCCGGGCGATCCGGCGGCCTTCATGCTGGGGCTGAACGCGCAGCCCGACACGGTGGCCGCGCTACGCGCCGAACTCGGGCTCGAAGGGTCGCTGCCCGCGCGCTACCTCGACTGGATCGGTGGCATGCTCACGGGCGATTTCGGCACCTCCTACACCTACCGCGTGCCCGTTGCGGAACTGGTCGCCGACCGCATTGGCGTGAGCGCACCGCTGGCGCTCTACGCGCTCGGCCTCACGCTCCTTGTCGCGATCCCGGCGGGACTTCTCGCGGCATCGCGGCGGGGCGGGGTCGCGGATTGGGGCGTGATGGGCGCCACGCAGCTCGGTCTCGCCGTGCCGAACTTCTGGTTCGCGATGCTTCTGGTCCTCGTCTTCGCCGTCTCGCTCGGCTGGGTCTCGGCCGGCGGGTTTCCGGGCTGGTCCGACCCGGTGGCGGCGATCGGCGCGCTCACCCTGCCTGCGATAGCACTGGCGCTGCCGCAGGCCTCGATCCTCGCGCGCGTGCTGCGCTCCGCGCTCCTCGACACGCTCGACGCGGACTACATCCGCACCGCCCGCGCCAAGGGGCTGAGCCGTCGCGCGACGGTGCTGCGTCACGCGCTGCGCAACGCGGCGATCCCGGTGTTGACGATCCTCGGGCTGCAATTCTCCTTTCTGCTCGCTGGCGCGATCATCATCGAGAACGTGTTCTTCCTTCCGGGGCTGGGCCGGCTGATCTTCCAAGGCATCACCCAGCGCGACCTCGTCGTGGTGCAATCCGTGACGATGCTCCTCGTCTTCGCGGTGATCGCCGTGACCTTCGCGGTGGAGCTCGCCTACACGCTGGCCGATCCCCGGCTGCGCCGCAGGTGAGCTGGGCCTTTCGGATCGGGGCGCTCCTCGCGGGGCTGGCCGTTCTCGCGGCGGGGGTCGGGCTCGTATGGCTCCCCTACGATACGGCAAGCGTGAACATCGCCGAACGGACGCTCGGCCCCTCGATGGCGCACCCGCTCGGCACCGACCATTTCGGCCGCGACATGGTGTCGATGCTGATGGCGGGCGCGCGCACCTCGATCGCCGTGGCGCTCCTCGCCGTCGGGATCGGGGCGGGCGCGGGCGTGCCGCTCGGGCTTCTGGCGGCGGCACGGCGGGGCGCTTGGGTGGACGAGGTCGTGATGCGCGGCAACGACCTGATCTTCGCCTTCCCCTCGCTGGTCATCGCGATCCTGATCACCGCGGTGTTCGGCCCCTCGGCGGTGAACGCGATCCTCGCCATCGGCATCTTCAACATTCCCGTCTTCGCCCGCGTCGCCCGCGGCGGGGCGCTGCCGCTCTGGACGCTGGATTACGTCATGGCCGCGCGGGTGGCGGGCAAGGGCCGGGGCCGGATCAGCGTGGAGCACATCCTGCCCAACATCGCCAACCTCCTGATCGTGCAGGCGACGATCCAGTTCTCGCTCGGCATCCTCGCGGAGGCGGCGCTGAGCTATGTGGGCCTCGGCGCGCAGCCGCCCACGGCGAGCTGGGGCCGGATGCTCGCCGATGCGCAGACGATGATCTACACCGAGCCGCAGCTCGCCATCCTGCCCGGTCTCGCCATCGTCGGAACGGTGCTGGGGCTGAACCTCCTGGGCGACGGCTTGCGCGACCTGCTCGACCCGCGCCTCCGGCGGATGCGGATGTGAGGGACGGGATGCGAACGCGGCACGCGACACCGGGCGGGGGGGGAATCCTCGATCCGAACACCCGACGGACGGGGACCGGACGACCGAGGCCGCCGGGACAGCGCCCGTCCGGGCGTGACAATCGATGACCGCCTTGCTGGAAAACGAGGGACCGCGACCGCACGGTGGCGGATCCGAGCTGTCCGACCCGGCGACCGACCGGGACGCGCTCCTCGCCTTCGACCGCCTGTCCCTCGCGATCCACGGCACCACGATATTGCATGACGTCTCGCTCGCCCTGTTCGCGGGCCGCGTCACCGGGCTCGTCGGCGAATCGGGTTCGGGCAAGTCGATGACCGCGCTGGCCGCGATCGGGTTGCTGCCCGACGGCGCGGCGACCTCAGGCGCAATCCGGATGGACGGACGCGACCTCGTCGCGCTCCGCGAGCGCGACTGGCTCGGCATCCGCGGCAACGACGTCGCGATGATCTTTCAGGAGCCGATGACCGCCCTGAACCCGGTCCACACGATCGGCGCGCAGGTCGCCGAGACGCTGCGCCTGCGCGGCGCATCCCGCGCGGAGGCCATGCGGATCGCGCGCGACCGGCTCGACCGCGTGGGGCTGAGCCGCATTCCGCTCGACCGCTACCCGCACGAGCTTTCCGGCGGCCAGCGCCAGCGCGTCTGCATCGCGCTCGCCATCGCCCGCCGGCCGCGCCTGCTGATCGCGGACGAGCCGACGACCGCGCTCGACGTGACCACGCAGGCGGAGATCCTCGCGCTCCTGCGCGGGCTCGTGGACGACGAGGGAATGGCGCTCCTCCTCATCACCCACGACCTCGGCGTCGTGGCGGGCATCGCGGACCGGGTGGCGGTGATGAACAACGGCCGCATCGTGGAGGCGGACACGACCGAGGCGTTGTTCCGCCACCATCGCGACCCCTATACGCGCGATCTCCTCGCCGCCTCGCGCGTTCCGGCCCGCGCGCGACGCAAGGTGCCCCCCGATCCCGTCCTCGCCGCCCGCGACGTGGTGCGGACCTATGGCGCGCACCGGGCGGTCGACGGCGTGTCGTTCACGCTGCACCGGGGCGAGAGCCTGGGCCTCGTGGGCGAGTCGGGTTGCGGCAAGTCCACCCTGACCCGCGCGCTTCTCGGGCTGGAACCGGTGCAGGGCGGTGCGATCGAGCTGATGGGCCGGCCCGGCGGCACGGCGATGACCCGCGGGGAACGCGCGAAGGTGTCCGTCGTCTTTCAGGACCCCTACGGATCCTTCGACCCGCGCTGGACCGTCCGGCGCATCGTGGCGGAGCCCTTCCACCTGACCGGCCGTCCGCGCGATGCGGATGCCCGCCTCGCTGCCACGCTCGAACGGGTCGGGCTCGGCGCGGGCGACCTCGACAAGTATCCGCACGAGTTCTCCGGCGGCCAGCGTCAGCGCATCGCCATCGCCCGCGCCCTCGTCACGGAGCCGGAGGTGCTCGTCCTCGACGAGGCTGTCTCCGCCCTCGACGTCCGCGTCCGGGCGCAGGTTCTGGCGCTGCTGGACGACCTGCAGACGCGGCTCGGGCTCGCCTACCTTTTCATCGGCCACGACCTGAGCGTCGTGCGCGCCATCGCCGACCGGGTGATCGTCATGCAGGCCGGCCGCTTCGTCGAGGAAGGCCCCGTCGCCGACGTGTTCACCGCGCCGGAATCGGATTATACCCGGACGCTTATCGCGGCCGCCCCCGCCATACCCGACGCCTGGGTGAAGGAGACATCATGAAGGACATGCCCGCCCCCCTCTGGTTCGACCCCGAGGAGATGCTGATCGGCGGACGCTGGCTCCGCGCCTCGGAAACCCTGACGCTCGAGAACCCCTCCACGACGGAGCCGCTCGCGCGCATCGCCCGCGGCCAGTCGCGCGAGGTCGACGCCGCCGTGGCCGCCGCGCACGCGGCGCTGGCCGGCGAATGGGGCCGGATGCCCGCGCTGGAGCGTGGCCGCATCCTCGCGCGGATGGGCCGGCTGGTCGAGGCACGGGTGGACGATCTCGCCGTGCTCGAGGCGCTCGACGTGGGCAAGCCGCTCCGTCAGGCCCGCGCCGACGCGGTGGCGCTGGCCCGCTACCTCGAGTTCTACGGCGGCGCGGCCGACAAGGTGCACGGGGACACGATCCCCTATCTCGACGGCTACAACGTCTACACCCTGCGCCAGCCGCACGGGGTGACGGGCCACATCGTGCCGTGGAACTACCCGATGCAGATCATCGGCCGCTCGGTCGGCGCGGCGCTCGCCATGGGGAACGCCTGCGTCCTGAAGCCCGCCGAGGAGGCCTGCCTTTCCGCGCTGGCCTTCGCCCGTCTGGCGGAGGAGGCGGGCCTGCCGCCCGGCGCGCTCAACGTCGTGCCCGGACTGGGCGCGGAGGCGGGTGCGGCGCTCGCCGCCCATCCGGGCATCCACCACATCAGCTTCACCGGCTCGGTCGCGACGGGCGCGAGGATCCAGGCGGCGGCGGCGCGGAACGTCGTCCCGGTGACGCTCGAGCTCGGCGGCAAGTCGCCCCAGATCGTGTTCGACGACGCCGATCTCGACGCGGCCCTGCCCTTTCTCGTCAATGCCGGCGTCCAGAATGCGGGCCAGACCTGCTCCGCCGCGTCCCGCATCCTCGTCCATGCGAGCCTCCACGACGAGGTCGTGGCGCGCATGGCCGAGCGCTATCGCGCGCTCCGCGTCGGGGCGGCGATGGACGATCTCGATGTCGGCCCGCTCATCTCCGCGCGGCAGAAGGCGATCGTGGACGGCTTCCTCGGCGACGCCGACGGGCTCGCGGTCGCCGCCGAGGGACGGATCGAGGGCACGGACGGCCATTTCGTCGCCCCGACCCTGCTTACCGGCGCCTCGGGCGACCACCGTCTGGCGCAGGCGGAGATCTTCGGCCCCGTCCAGGTCGTCATCCCCTTCGTCGACGAGGCCGAGGCGCGCACCATCGCCAACGGCACCGATTACGGCCTCGTCGCCGGCGTCTGGACCCGCGACGGCGCCCGGCAGATGCGCATGGCGCGCGACCTGCGCGCGGGTCAGGTGTTCCTCAACAATTACGGCGCGGGCGGCGGGGTGGAGCTGCCCTTCGGCGGCGTCGGCAAGTCCGGCCACGGCCGCGAGAAGGGATTCGAGGCGCTCTACGGCTTTTCGCAGCTCAAGACCGTCGCGGCCTACCACGGCTAGGACCGGCGCGACGCCGGCCGCGCGAAACGCGGGATCGCCCCGCCCGAGCGTCGCGCCCGCTGCTTGTTTCCGTAGGCTCTTGGGGCCGCGCGCAGGACAGGCTAGCGGTTCACGGGGAAGAAAAGGGAGAGTTCCATGAGGCTCGAAGGCAAGACGGCGATCGTGACGGGGGCGGCCTCCGGCTTCGGCCGCGGCATCGCCGAGAAGTTCGCCGCGGAGGGCGCGCGGGTGATGGTGGCCGACCTGAACGCCGACGGCGCCGAGGAGGTCGCGCAGGCGGTGCTGGGCATGGCCCACCGGATCGACGTCTCGGCGGATGCCGACTGGGCGGCGCTGACCGCGCGCGCGATGGACGAATGGGGCCGCATCGACATCCTCGTGAACAACGCGGGCATCACCCATATGCCGAAGCCGATGGAGGACGTCACCGAGGAGGAGTTCGACCGCGTCCTGCGCGTCAACGCGAAATCGGTCTACCTTTCCGCCCGCCATGTCGTGCCGGTGATGAAGGCCGCGCGCGCGGGGGCGATCCTGAACGTCGCCTCCACGGCGGGCGTCTCCCCCCGGCCCCGGCTCAACTGGTACAACGCGTCCAAGGGCTGGATGATCACGGCGACCAAGGCGATGGCGGTGGAGCTCGCCCCCGAAGGTGTGCGCGTCAACGCGCTGAACCCCGTCGCGGGGGAAACGCCGCTTCTGGCAAGCTTCATGGGCGAGGACACGCCGGAGATGCGCGCGAAGTTCCTGTCGACCATTCCGCTCGGCCGCTTCTCCACCCCGCAGGATCTGGGCAACGCGGCCTGTTTCCTGTGCTCCGACGAGGCGTCGATGGTGACCGGCGTCGCGCTGGAGGTGGATGGCGGGCGCTGCATCTGAGCCATGCGGATCGCGGTCGATATCCACGTCCTCGCCGGGGCCTTCGCCTCGCAGCAGCTGGCCTTCGCGCATCTTCTGGACGTGGCGGAGGCGGAGGGGCTTTCGCCCGATCTCGACCACGTGGAGGTGATCGCCGGGCCGCTCCACAAGCGGCTGCGCGCCTATTTCGACGACGCCCTCGTGGGCGAACTGGTCCGGGCCGCCGACGGGGAGGCGCTGATCCTCGTCCTGCCCGGCGCCTTCGTCACCGGCACATTTTCCGAAACGCCGATGCTGCGCGATCTCGGGCGGCATCCGGGTCACGTCACGCGGGCGGCCCTGTCGTGAGGGGGGCGTCGTGAGACCGGGGCCGCGCAACCTCATCACCGACGTGGCGGGCCTGCGCGTGGGGAACGCCGCGGACGAAAGGCTGCGCTCGGGCGCGACGGTCCTTCTGGGCGCGCGTCCGTTCACCGCCGCGGTGCACGTCATGGGCGGCGCGCCCGGAACGCGGGAAACGGATCTGCTCGCCCCCGACAAGCTGGTGCAGGAGGTCGACGCGCTGGTGCTTTCGGGCGGCTCGGCCTTCGGGCTCGACGCGGCTTCGGGCGTGGCGGACGGGTTGCGCGGCATGGGGCGCGGCTTCGCCGTGGGCGACCAGCGCGTACCGATCGTGCCGGGGGCGATCCTGTTCGACCTGCTGAACGGCGGCGACAAGGGCTGGACCGCGAATCCCTACGGCGCGCTCGGCCGCGCGGCGCTGGAGGCGGCGGGCGAGGACTTCGCGCTCGGCACGGCCGGTGCGGGATACGGTGCGACCACGATGGACCTCGCCGGCGGGCTCGGCTCGGCCTCGTGCGTGCTGGACAGCGGCGTGACAGTCGGCGCGCTGGTCGCGGTGAACGCGCTCGGGCGGGTCTGCGACGACGCGGGCCGGTTCCATGCGAGCCCTTGGGAAATGGCGGACGAGTTCGGCGGGCGCGGTCCCGCCGCGCTCGACCCCGGGTGGGAGCCCTACGGAGACCGGGCGCCGGGCCAGTCCACCACCATCGCCATCGTCGCCACCGACGCCGCGCTCACGCAGGCGCAGGCGACGCGAATGGCGGTGGCCGCGCATGACGGCATGGCCCGCGCCATCGTGCCGAGTCACACGCCGATGGACGGCGACCTCGTCTTCGCCGCCGCGACCGGGGCGCGACCCCTCGCCGATCCGGTCTGGGACGCGCTGCGGCTCGGACACGCCGCCGCCGCCTGCCTCGCCCGCGCCATCGCGCGGGGGGTGTATCTCGCCGGCGACGGATCCCTCCCCGCCTGGCGCACGCGGTTCAGCGGCGGCTGAGGAAAAAATCGCGGAGCAGCGCCGCACATTCCTCGGCCACGAGCCCGTCCTGCACCTCCGGAACGTGATGGGTCTGCGGATGCGCGAAGACGCGCGCCCCGTGCAGCACGCCGCCCGATTTTGGGTCCGCCGCGCCGAAATGCAGCCGCGCGAGCCGGGCATGGGCGATGGCCTGCGCGCACATCGCGCAGGGCTCCAGCGTCACCCAGATCGCGCAGTCCGCGAGCCGCTCCTGCCCGAGCGCGGCGCAGGCGGCGCGGATCGCCAGCATCTCCGCATGGGCCGTCGGGTCGGCCAACTCCCGCGTCCGGTTGCCCGCGCGCGCCAGCACCGCCGCCCCGCGCGTGACGACCGCACCGACCGGCACCTCGCCCCGCCGCGCGGCGGCGCGGGCCTCCTCGAGCGCCTGGGGCATGAAGGACCGGAACATGGGCCCGCTCCTGCCGGTCCCGGACCGACCGCGCAAGCCGCTTCCCCCGGCCCGCCCCGCGCGCTACGTCCCGAATCATGACCGATGACCCGCACCAGACCGACCGCCCCGGAGACCGCATCGCCAAAGTGATCGCCCGCGCGGGCCTCGCCTCCCGCCGCGACGCCGAGCGCATGGTCGAGGAACTGCGCGTGAAGGTGAACGGCCGCACCGTGTCGAACGTCGCCCACAACGTGACCGCGGGCGACCGCGTGACGGTGGACGACGCGCCGCTGCCGCAGGCCGAGGGCGCGCGGCTCTGGCTTTATCACAAGCCCGCCGGCCTCGTGACCTCGGAGCGCGACGAAAAGGGCCGTGAGACGGTGTTCGAGACGCTGCCCGCCGAGCTTGGCCGGGTGCTCTCGGTCGGGCGGCTCGACCTCAATTCCGAGGGGCTGCTGCTGCTGACCAACGACGGGGCGCTGAAGCGGAAGCTGGAGCTGCCCGCGACCGGCTGGCTCCGACGCTACCGCGTGCGGGTGAACGGCACGGCGGAGGAGGCCGCGCTGGAGCGGCTGCGCGCGGGCATCGAGGTCGAGGGCGACTTCTTCGCGCCGATGCAGGTCGCGCTGGACCGGCAGCAGGGTGCGAATGCCTGGCTGACCGTCGCCCTGCGCGAGGGACGCAACCGCGAGGTGCGGCGCGCAATGGCGGCCGTGGGGCTTTACGTCAACCGCCTGATCCGGGTGAGCTACGGACCGTTCCAGTTGGGCAATCTGGAGCCGGGCGCGGTCGAGGAAGTAAAGCCCCGCATCCTGCGCGAGCAGCTCGGGGGCACGTTCGAAGGCGAACTGGCCGATGGCCGGAAAGGAATATCCATGGCGGAGGACGACAAGGGCGGAAAGCCGCGCAAGCCGCGCAGCGCGGGCGACCGGCTGGTCGATCACGGACGCGGCAAGCCGGGCGGGACGAAGCCGAAGGGCGGCCACCGCAAGGGCACGGAACCCGATGCGGAGAAACGCGCCGAACGCGCGGGCCGGCCCGACCGACCGCATACCGGCAAGCCGCCGGTCACGCGCAACGACGGCGAAGGCAGCCGCCCGCGCGGCGACCGTCCCGGCCGGGACGGCGACAAGCCGCGCGGCAAACCGGGACCGCGCGGCGGCAAGCCCCGCGCCGAGGGGGCCGGGCCCGACCGCTCGCGGAGCGATCCCGGCAAGTCCGACAGGCCCCGCACCGGTGGGCGCGACCGGGACGATGGCAAGCCCCGCCGGACCTTCGGCGACCGCCCGCCCCGCGACGGCGAGAGCGGGGACCGGCCCCGCAAAGGCGAGAGCGGGGACCGGCCCCGCAACAGCAAGCCCGCAGGCGCGCGCAGGACCGAGGGCGACGATCCGCGCGGACCCCGCTCGGACCGGGCCGCGCGGACCGGCGGCGGAAAGCCCTACGGCAAGCCCGGCGGTGCGGAGGGCGCGAAGCCCGGCGCCGGGGCGCGCTCCGACCGCCGCCCCGGCGCGACCGACGCCCCCAAGGAGACCAAGGCGGAGCGGACCGCGCGGCTGCGCGCCGACAGCTCCATCAGCCTCCGCAAGGGCGGTCAGCGCGGCCGTGGCGTCGCGAAGCCGAAGCGGACTTCCGGCAAGACGCTGACGAACAAGCCCGACGGGAAGTCCTGAGCGCGCGGACACCGGGTCCGAACCCCGGTCGGGCCCTCCGCGGCGGTCCCCGTGGGGACGATCGGGGGTTGCCCGGCGTCCCGCCGGGCGGATCCAACCGCGCGGGACTGCGGATCCGGTCTCAGCCCTTGTCTTCAAGCCCGTGCGCCTTCATCAGCCGCGCCTGCGCGAAGAAGAACGCGAACATCGCCAGCGGCAGGCCGAAGGTCTTGAAGTTCACCCACGTCTCCGTCGACATCCCGCGCCAGATCACCTCGTTGGCGACGGCGAGGCCCACGAAGAACCAGGCCATCCGCCGCGTCAGGATCATCCAACCCGCATGGTCGAGCGGCAGCGCCTCCGACAGCACCATCGCCAGATAGCTGCGCCCGCGCCAGACGCCGAAGAACAGCACCGCCGCGAAGAGCGCGTAGATCAGCGTGGGCTTCATCTTGAAGAACCGCTCGTCGTTGAGCCAGACCGACAGCCCGCCGAACACCGTCACGAGGACCGCCGTGACGAGCTGCATCTGGCTCAGCCGGCCCGTGAGCCACCAGAGCGCCGCCGTCGAGGCGAGCACCAGCGGGACGAACAGCGCGGTGATGACGATGAAGCCCTCGTATTCGGTCCCGCCGAACGCGTAGGTCTCGTCCTTCAGGTAAAGGTATCCCAGAAAGAACAGCACGACCGGGCCGAGCTCCAGCGCGGTCTTGACCCATCCGGGCACGGTGCGTTCGGGTCTGTCGGACATGGGGATCTCCTGTCGGGTGCGGCGGGAATAGGGAATGCGCGGGGCGGGGTCCAGCCTGCGCGAACGCGGGCGTCACGCGGACGCGACGGGGACAGCGGGTCGCGCACCCGATGCAAATCTGCGGGGACAGTCGGGAGGTCGGCCGGCCTCGTCGTTCGGCGCGGGCGGCGAGGACCGGGCATGGGGAAAAGCCGGCGTTGGACGGACCTGAACCCGATCCCTCGGATCGATCTCCGGGCGGCCCTCACCCGAACTCCACCACCACGGCGCCGAGAGCGATGAGGCAGATGAGGACCAGACGGCGGGGACCGACGGCTTCACCGAGGAGGAGCCAGCCCAGAAGCGCCGCGAAGACGGTGGAGGTCTCGCGCAGGATTGCCGCTTCGCCCACGTTGTCGAGCCGGGTGGCCAGCATGATCGACCCGAAGGAGCCGAGCGCGACCACGCCGCCCACCGCCCCGAGCCGCACGAGCGGCGGCTCCGGCCATCGCCACTTGCCGCGCACCGCCGCGATCAGGGGGAAGTCCCACGAGGTCAGCATGAAGAACCACGCGAGAAAGGTGAACGGATCGGCCATCGCGCGAATGCCGAAGGCGTTCCACGTCGTGTAGACCGCCACCATCAGCCCCGTCACGACCGCGAGCCAGAGCGCGGGCACCAGCGTCGCGCGGTTCACCGTGATCTTGGCCATGTTGTAGGCCGACAGGCCGAACAGGCCCACGAGGAGGATGCCCACGCCGCCCCACTGGACCGGGGTGAAATGCTCGCCGAAGATCAGGCCCGCTCCCAGCACGGTGAAGAGCGGTCCGGTCCCGCGCACCACCGGATAGACGACCGTGTAGGCCCCCCGCTCGTAGGTCGCGCCCTGCAGGAGCTTGTAGGTCGTCTGGATCGCGATCATCCCGGCAAGCACCCACCACAGCTCCGCCGGTGGCCAGGGCACGACGAACAGCGCGACCGGGGTCGCCATGCAGAAGATCGCGACGTCCATGACCGTGCGCGAGGTCCAGGGATCGTAGGTCCCGCCCTTCTGCAGCGCACCGAAGAGCGCATGAAGGAACGCCGCCGCGAGCGCGAGGAGGAGCGCCGCGTCGTGGCCGGCCGGCGTGCCCTCGATGGCATGGATCCAGTCGCGCATCACCCTGTCCGTGTCGTGCCGGTCGCGCCTCCTCTCTACCTGTCGGGCGGGCTGGGCAAGGGGCCGACAGGCCGCTAAAACCCGGAGGTTTCCCGTCGAACGAGGGCCGCGCGATGCTGGACACATTCCTGTCGGACCTGAACAGCGGCTTCACCGTCGTGCCCTTCGGCGTTTCGGCCGCCCGGCTTCTGCTCGCCGCGATCCTGTGCGGTGCGGTCGGGTTCGAGCGCGAGATGACGCGCCGTCCCGCCGGGCTGCGCACGCATATCCTCGTCGGCGTCGCGGCCTGCATCTTCATCATCATCGGGCAGGAGCTCTCGAGCCTCGACTATGGCCGCGAGACGGAGCTGAGGATCGATCCGCTGCGCCTGATCGAGGCGGTGACCGCCGGCGTGGCGTTCCTCGCGGCCGGGATCATCTTCACCTCGCGCGGCCGTGTCCGCAACATCACCACGGGCGCGTCGCTCTGGCTCGCCGGCGCGATCGGCATGGCCTGCGGCGCGGGACAGGCCGTTCTGGCGATCATGGCGAGCGGGATCGTGATCTTCGTGGTCGTCCTCCTGGGTTGGGTCGAGCGGTGCTTTTCGCCGAAGCATTCCCGTCAGGAGGAGGAGGACCGGGATCGCGAGACCTGAAGTCGGGGGCATCCGATCGGCCGCCCGGCGTCACGTCGGGCGGCCCCTCCGACCGGGCGGAACCTGTCCTATCGGGATCGCGGGCGAAAGCCGGAATCGCGATCCTGCGTCGCCACTCAGGCGTCGAGGCCGACCAGCGCGGCCGCGAACTCCTCGGGGTCGAAGGCGTCGAGGTCGTCGATCTGCTCGCCCACGCCAATCGCGTGGATCGGCAGACCGAACCGGTCGGCGAGCGCGACCAGAACGCCGCCCTTGGCGGTCCCGTCGAGCTTCGTCATCACGAGCCCCGAAACCTGCGCGAGCTTCCGGAACACCTCGACCTGATTGAGCGCGTTCTGCCCCGTCGTCGCGTCGAGCACCAGAAGCGTATTGTGCGGGGCGCTCTCGTCCTTCTTGCGGATCACGCGCACGATCTTGGAAAGTTCCTCCATCAGGTCGGCGCGGTTCTGCAGCCGTCCCGCCGTGTCGATAAGCAGGAGGTCCGCCCCGTCCGCCTCGGCGCGGCCCATCGCGTCGAAGGCGAGCGACGCCGGGTCCGAGCCCTCGGGCGCGGTCATCACCGGCACGCCGGCGCGGTCGCCCCAGACCTGCAGCTGCTCCACGGCGGCGGCGCGGAACGTGTCGCCCGCGGCGATCACGACGGACTTTCCGGCGGCGCGGAACTGCGAGGCGAGCTTGCCGATCGTCGTGGTCTTGCCGGAGCCGTTGACGCCCACGACGAGCACCACCTGCGGCCGCTTCGGAAAAAGCGGCATCGGGGTGGCGACCGGCTCCATCACGCGGGCGATCTCCGTGGCCAGCAGGCGCTTGATCTCCTCGGTGGAGACCCGTCGGCCCATCCGCCCCTCGGCAAGGTTCGCGGTCACCCGCAGGGCCGTGTCCACGCCCATGTCGGCGGCGATCAGAAGCTCCTCGAGCTGTTCGAGCATCTCGTCATCGAGCACGCGGCGCGGCGCGACGGGCGCGGTCCGGCCCATGAGACGGTCGAGGAGGCCGCGCTTCGCCGGAGCGCCGGGGGCCGGCTCGGCCTCGGGCTCGGATGTCGCGGGCGGGACCGGGGCGCCGGGGCTCGGCAGCGGCGCGATGTCGAGCGCCGGAGCGACGGGCACCGGACGCGGCGCGGCCTGCGGCTCGGGTTCCCGCGCAGCGGCTTCGGGCCCGGACGCGGCCTCGGGATCGGGCGCCTCCGTTTCGGCACCCTCCTCCACGATCGCGTCCAGGCCCTCTTCCAGCTTGGACGATGACCGGGTGAGACGATCCTTGAGCTTCTTGAAGAACGACATTCAGGCCCCCTTTTCCCGTTTCACCTAATATGCCCGGCGGCATGGCGAAAGACCGTGAGGCCCCGGCTGTCCGGCGCGGGGCTCGCACCCCCGGAGGCTTTCGTTGCCACCCTCGACACCTGTTTCGGCTCCACGCCCGGCGCGAATCGGACCGATTCGCCCATCGCGAAGGCCAACGAGAGGTTAACGGCGGAGCAGCGTTCGCTGAATTGTCCCGCGTTTTCCGCGTTTACCGCGAATAAACTAATCCATGATACTCCTGTTAGGAACTTCTTAACCATTGGGGCTCAAATTGGGCGACGTAGACTTAGGCCCGTGCGCCAAGGTTTGCTCCGTGCAGTGCTCCCGCTGCCGACCTTTCTCCCTCGGGGTCAGGCGGCGGGACACTCTCACAACCCCCACCCCTTCCCTACCCGGACACCGGCCCTCACCGGTGCTCCGCGGGGGAAGGCGGTTTCCACGCGTCGGGACCGGCCGGGGCCGGACGTCCGGCGCGGCGTCATGCCGACCGGCGGACAGGAAAGGCCCGTCCGTGCCCGCCGCCGAACCCGCCCCTTCCCGCGCCGTG
This sequence comes from uncultured Jannaschia sp., assembly GCF_947494025.1. Lineage (GTDB taxonomy): Bacteria > Pseudomonadota > Alphaproteobacteria > Rhodobacterales > Rhodobacteraceae > Jannaschia. Next base: position 45,549 of record NZ_CANLTQ010000007.1, on the reverse strand, counting down.
CAGCGGAGGCGTCAGCCGTCGAGCGCCTGTTCCGTGCCGTAATTCTCGTGGTCGGGCTCCGATCCGGTGGCGCCCACCTCCTCGGGGAAATGCTTCATCACCAGCCGGATCGGGTTCGGCGCCGCCTGCCCCAGACCGCAGATCGAGGCGTCGACCATGGCCTGCGCGACGTCCTCGAGCAGCGCGGCGTCCCAGCGGTCGGCCTGCATCAACTTCACCGCCTTTTCGCAGCCGACGCGGCAGGGCGTGCATTGCCCGCAGCTCTCCGCCTCGAAGAAGCGCAGCATGTTGAGCGCGGCATCGCGCGCACGGTCCCGGTCCGACAGGACGACCACCGCCGCCGAGCCGATGAAGGAGCCGTGCGGCTGCAGCGTGTCGAAATCGAGCGGCACGTCGTCGAGCGTGGCGGGCAGAAGGCCCGAGGAAGGCCCGCCCGGCTGATAGGCCTTGAACTCGTGACCCTCGGCCATGCCGCCCGCCGCCGCGATCACGTCGCGGATGGTAGAGCCCGCGGGCAGGACGTGCACGCCCGGATCGGCGACGCGGCCCGAGACGGAGTAGCTTCGCAAGCCCTTCCGCCCGTTCCGCTCGTGCGCGGAAAGAACCTCCGGCCCCTCGCGGCAGATCCGCGCGATCCAGTGGCAGGTCTCGACGTTGTGCACGAGCGTGGGTCGCCCGAAAACGCCGTGCTGCGCGACGTAGGGCGGGCGGTGTCGCGGAAGGCCGCGCTTGCCCTCGATCGACTCGATCATCGCCGATTCCTCGCCGCAGATATAGGCGCCCGCGCCGCGGCGAAGGTCGACGAAGCCCGGCGCGACCATCCCCGCCGCCTCCAGCGCGGCGATCTCCGTGTGCAGGATCCGCAGAACGGCCGGGTATTCGTCGCGCATGTAAAGAAAGACCTGTTCCGCCTCCACGGCCCAGGCGGCGATCAGCATGCCCTCGAGGAACAGGTGTGGCGTCCGCTCCAGATACCAACGGTCCTTGAACGTGCCGGGCTCGCCCTCGTCGCCGTTCACGGCCATGTATCGCGGACCCGGATTGGCGCGCACGAAGCCCCACTTCCTGCCGGAGGGGAAGCCCGCGCCGCCAAGGCCGCGCAACCCGCTTTCTCCGATTTTCGCCTGGACCGCCTCCCAGTCGCCCTCCCGGCGGAGCCGGGTCAGCGTGTCGTAGCCGCCGGCCGCGTGGTAGGCGTCGAATCCCTCGTAACCGGATACGACCGGATGGAAGTCGCCGGCCGCGATCACCTCCCGCGCCGCCTCCGGCGTGGCATGGTCGACGTGGCGGTGGCCGATCTCCAGCACCGGCGCGGTGTCGCAACGGCCCATGCAGGGCGCCCGCAGGACGCGCACCTCCGCCGGATCGTGGCCGGCTTCCAGCGCGGCGATCAGCGCCTCCGAACCCGCGAGCTCGCAGGACAGCGAGTCGCAAACGCGGATGGTGAGCGCGGGCGGAACCGGATCGTCCTCCCGTCGCGGATCGAAATGGGCGTAGAAGGTCGCGACCTCCCAGACCTCCGCCATCGACAGGCGCATTTCCTCGGCCAGCGCCCGCAGGTGGGCTGCGCTCTGATGGCCGTATTCGTCCTGGATAAGGTGCAGGAACTCGATCAGCAGGTCGCGCCGGCGCGGACGGTCGCCCAGAAGCGCCAGCACCTCGTCCAGTGCCGTGTCGTCGTATTGCCGTCCTTTCGGCGTGGCGCGCCCCCGGCCGCGGCCGGACTTCCAGACACCCTTCTGCTTGTCGTCCAGCATCGCTCGCCCTTCCCCTGGTTCGACGCGGCCCCGGAGCGGGCCGGTCCGGCGGCGGCGCGCGTTCGCGACCCCGCAATGGCTTATTGCGATGCCCGCGCGCGCCGATGCAAGACGGACGCGACTAAGGTCTGTGGATGGCCCGGGCGGTTACCATGTCGCGGCGGGCGGGATGGACAGCCGCGACGGAAGCGGAAAGACTCGCCCCGAAGAAGGAAACCAGCCATGCGTCCGATCCCCGTCCTCTGCCTGTTTCTCCTCTGCGCGACCGCCATGCCGGCCCTCGCCCAGCGCGTCGTCTCCGCCGACGAATTCGCGCGGATGGTGACGGGCAAGACCCTGCGCTTCGATCGCGACGGGTCGGCCTTCGGCGCGGAGCAGTATTTCGAGGACAAGCGCGTGATCTGGGCGTTCGAGAGCGGCCAGTGCCAGCGCGGCATCTGGTTCGCGAACCGGGCGGGCGAGATCTGCTTCGTCTACGACACCAGTCCGGAACCGCAATGCTGGTCCTTTCTCGAAGGGACCGACGGGCGGTTTCGCGCGAGGCTGGCGGACGATCCCGCCGCTTCCGACCTCGTCACCCGGGAGATCGGGAGCGAGCCGCTCGACTGTCCGCTGCCGGATCTCGGGGTCTGAAAGGGCCGCAAGGGCGCCGCCCTCGGGTCTGCGGCCCTCACCCGGGATATTTCGGACGCAAAGACGTCAAAAGAGCGAGCCCTGATCGGGCGGCTTGGGTTTGTCCCTGCCGCGCGGCGGAACGGTGCCGGTGATCGCCTCCACCCGTGCCCCGCCGGCGAACTGGATCTGCACCTGGCCGGCCCGGCGTGCCTCCGGGGCATCGGTCACGACCGAACCGGCCGCCCAGACAACCGCGAAGCCGCGTTCCAGCGTGCGCTCGTAGCCAAGCGAGAGACGCAGCCGTTCGAGCCCGGCCAATCGCTCCTCCGCCCGACCCGCGATTCCCCGGATCAGCGGGCGAAGGCGGGCGGCGGCGTTGTCGGCCCGGCAGCCTTCCGCGACGAGACGGCGGCGGAGCGGCTCGGGCGAAAGGCGGGCGGCCTGCCGGGCGAGGTCCTGCGCCGCCCGGGTCCGCGCCCGAGGCAGGGCCGCGTCAAGGCGCTGCACGAGTTGTTCGAGCCGCCGCCGCTCGGTCGCCGTCCGGGCGGCGAGCGCGCCGGGCGTGATGCGTCCCTCCAGCCGGGACAGCGCGACCCGCGCGCGCGCCGTCCGCCCCCGGAGTGCCGTGGGCAGGCGGTCGGAGGCGAGGTCGAGCCGCTGCCGTGCGCCCGAGAGCAGCGTCTCGCGCCGCGGCATGGCGCGGGACAAGTCGCGCCAGCGCTGCCGCCTTGCCTCCACGCCGGCACGGGCGCAGCGCGCCTGTCGTGCGCCCAGATCGGCCACCGTCGCCAAAAGGTCAAGCCGGACGGGCACGGCGATCTCGGCGGCCGCCGTGGGCGTCGGCGCGCGTCGGTCGGCCGCGTGGTCGATCAGCGTCGTGTCGGTTTCGTGCCCCACAGCGGAAATCAGTGGAATCGCGCTCCCGGCGGCGGCGCGGACCACGACCTCCTCGTTGAAGCCCCACAGATCCTCGATGGAGCCGCCGCCGCGCGCGACGATGATGAGGTCCGGCCGCGGGATCGGCCCGCCGGGGGCGAGCGCGTTGAAGCCGCGGATCGCCGCCGCCACCTCCGGCGCGCAGGCGCGGCCCTGCACCGCCACGGGCCAGATCAGCACATGGCGCGGGAACCGCTCCCTCAAGCGATGCAGGATGTCGCGGATCACCGCCCCCTGCGGCGAGGTGACGACCCCGATCACATTCGGCAGCCGCGGCAGGTCGCGCTTGCGCGACGCGTCGAACAGACCCTCCGCCGCCAGCGCCAGACGCCGCTTCTCCAGCATCGCCATCAGCGCGCCGGCGCCCGCCACTTCCATCGCGTCGACGTTGAGGTTGTATTTCGACTGCGCCCCGAAGCCCGACAGCCGGCCGGTGACGATCACCTCCATCCCCTCCTCGGGCTCGACGGAGAGCTGCGCGATCTGGCCCTTCCATGTCGTGCAGGCCAGCACGTTCCGGTCGTCCTTGATGTCGTAGTAGAGATGGCCCGAGCGGGCGCGGAAGATGCGCCCGATCTCGCCGCGCACGCGGATGCGGCCGAACGCGTCCTCCAGCGTCCGTTTCACCGCGCCCGAGATCTCGGAGACGGTGTATTCGGCCTCGTTCCGGCGGGGTTGCGGCTCGGGGCCGTCGATCAGATCGTCCATGCCCCGCTCCTACCGCGCGGGCCTGCCGCGGGCCAGCCTTGTCCGGGTCCGCCCGGCCCCCTACACCGCCGGCGACACGACAGGAGGCGGCGGCCATGAACATTCTCATCCTCGGCTCCGGCGGACGGGAGCACGCGCTGGCCTGGGCGGTGCTGCAGAACCCGAAATGCGACCGTCTGGTCGTGGCGCCGGGCAATGCCGGCATCGCGGAGCTCGCGGAATGCGCAGCGCTCGACATCCTCGACGGCGCGGCGGTGGCGGAATGGGCCTGCGAGGAAAGCATCGACTTCGTGATCGTGGGGCCCGAGGCACCGCTCGTCCTGGGCGTGGCCGACACGCTCCGCGACGCCGGGCTGACGGTCCTGGGACCGTCCGTCGCCGCGGCCCGGCTCGAGGCGTCGAAGGCCTTCACCAAGGAGATCTGCGCGGCCGTGGGCGCGCCGACCGCCGCCCATGCGCGATTCGACGACCCCGACGCCGCCCGGGCCTACGTGGCCGACCATCCGCTCCCGGTCGTGGTGAAGGCCGACGGGCTCGCCGCCGGCAAGGGCGTCACCGTGGCGGAAACGCGGGAGGCGGCGGAGGCGGCGCTCGCCGACATCTTCGACGGCGCGCATGGGACGGCAGAGGTGGTGATCGAGGCGTTCCTCCAGGGCGAGGAAGCGTCGTTCTTCTGCCTCGTCGATGGCGAGGATGTCCTGTCCCTCGGCTCGGCGCAGGACCACAAGCGCGTCGGCGAGGGCGATACCGGGCCGAACACGGGCGGGATGGGCGCCTATTCCCCCGCCCCCGTGATGACGCCGGAGGTCGAGCGCCGGGCCCTCGACGAGATCGTGCGGCCGACCATGGCGGAGATGGCGCGGCGCGGCACGCCGATGCGGGGCGTCCTGTTCGTCGGCCTGATGATCGCGGAGGGCCGGCCGAGCCTCGTGGAATACAACGTCCGCTTCGGCGACCCGGAATGCCAGTGCCTGATGATGCGGCTGGGCGGACAGGCGCTCGACCTGATGCTGGCCTGCGCGGAAGGACGGCTGGGCGAGGCACGCGTCCGCTGGGCCGACGATCACGCGCTCTGCGTCGTGATGGCGGCGGAGGGCTATCCGGGGCCCTACGCGAAGGGCGGCGCGATCGGCGGGCTCGACGCGGTGGCGCCCGACGATGGGACCACGGTGTTCCATGCCGGCACGGCGATGCAGGACGGACGACTCGTCGCGACGGGCGGCCGGGTGCTGGGCGTCACCGCGCGGGGCGAGACGCTTCGGACGGCGCGGGATCGGGCCTATGCCGCGGTGGACCGGATCGATTGGGTGGACGGGTTCTGCCGGCGGGATATCGGGTGGCGCGCGCTGTGAGTCGCCGCCGCGCCCGCTGGCACGCGCCGGCGCTCCTGATCGCGCGCCTTCTGATCGCCGCTCTCTTCGCGGGGGGCGCTGTGCAGAAGGCGCTCGACCCCGGGTCGGTCGAGGGCCTCCTCGCGGGGCGAAACCTGCCCGTCTGGCTCGTCTGGGTGGCGCTGGCCTACGGCGCCGCGTCGGCGCTTTGCCTCGTCGCGGGGCGCTTCGTCACGCCGGTGGCGTTGTCGCTCGCGGCCTATTGCGGCGTCACCAGCCTGTTCCACTTCCTTCCCGACGATCCGTGGCAGATGACCATCTTCGTCAAGAACTGGGCCATCGCGGGCGGCTGCCTCGCGCTCGCGGTGGCGTGGGACGTGGCGGGGCGACGTCGGTGAGGCGTCAGATCTGCTTCGCGGGCATCTGCACCACTAGCCCGTCGAGCGCTTCCGTCACCTTGAGCTGGCAGGTCAGGCGCGAGCGTTCGGGATCGGGCTCGAAGGCGAAGTCGAGCATGTCCTCCTCCATCGGATCTACGGGGGGCAGCTTTTCGGCCCAGTCCTTCGCGACGTAGACGTGGCAGGTGGAGCAGGCGCAGGCGCCGCCGCAATCGGCCTCGATGCCGGGGATGCCGTTGTCGCGGGCGCCTTCCATCACGGTAAGGCCAACGGGGACGTCCACGACATGCTCTTTGCCGCCGTGCTCGATATAGGTGATCTTGGGCATGGAAACTCCTGGACCGGTTCGGGCATGGGTTAGCCGCCGGGTGACCGGCGTGCAACAGAGGGCGGACGCACGGTTTCCCGGCCTCCGCCTCTTGGCTAGGAGTGCTGGATGCGGCCCCGCGCGGCCCCCTCCCGAAACCCGGTGCCATGCCCCTGCCGATCCCATCCTCTGCCCCTCCATCGCCGATACGGACACGCCCCCGCGCGTCCGGCCCGGTCGGGTGCGACACGACGACACGACGGGCCCGTCGGCGGGACGGGGCGTGAGCGCGGCGCCCCCCTCCGGCCGCCTGATCGCGGTGGACTGGCTGCGGTCGCTGGCGATCGTCGCGATGGCGGCGTTTCACTTCGGACGCGATTTCGAGGTGCTGGGCCTCGTGCCGCCGGGGACGACCTTCGGCGAGCTTTGGAACCTTTCGGCGCGTGCCATCGCCTCGACCTTCGTGTTCCTCGCGGGGTTCTCGCTCTGGCTCGCGCACGGGCGGGCGTTTCGCCGCCGCTCCTACCTCGTGCGGCTGGCACAGGTGGCGGGCGCGGCGGCGGCGATCTCGCTCGCGACACGGATCGCCGTACCAGAGGCCTGGGTGCGGTTCGGCATCCTCCATTCCATCGCGCTGTCAAGCGTGCTGGCCCTGCCGTTTCTGCGGGTGCCGGCCTGGGGCACGGCGCTGGCCGCCTTGCTGGTGCTCTTCGCCCTGCCGTCGCTGCGCGGTCCGGCCTTCGACGGGACGTTCTGGCTCTGGAGCGGGCTCGGAACCGGCGTGCCGCCGATGATGGATTACGAGCCGATGGTGCCGTGGCTCGCGCCGTTCCTCGCCGGGCTCGCCTTCGGGCAGGCGGGCGGGGTGGCGCTGTTCCGATGGGGCCCGGCGCGGCCCGGGCGGGTGGCGCGGGCGCTGGCCTGGCCGGGGCGGCACGCGCTTCCGATCTACCTCGTCCACCAGCCGGCGCTGATCGCCGTGATCGTCGCCGGCGCCTGGCTCTGGCAACGGATGTGAAAACGGGCGCCCGCGGGGCGCCCGTTCCCGTGTCGTCACCACGTCAGAAGACGCGGATCATTCATCCTCGAGCGGGATCGCGACAAAGCGCGCGTCGGCGCCCCGGCGGACGAGCAGCAGGAAAGTCTTCTGCCCGGCGTCCCGCGCCTCCTCGATCCGGTCCTCGAACTCGCTGACGGTCGTGACGTCGACCTGCCCGGCCTGCTCGATCAGGTCGCCGGCGGCGATCCCCTTCTCGAAGGCGGCGCTGTCCTCCGCGACGTCGGTCACGACGATTCCCTGTGCGTCCTCGCCGAGGCCCAGCTCGGCACGGACCTCGTCGGTCAGGGCGGAGACCGTCAGACCCAGAGTCGTCGTCTCCGCGGGATCGTCCGGATTCATGGACGCCGGAACGGCGCGCTCCGCCTCCTCGCGACGGCCAAGCGTCACAAGCAACGTTTGCGTCTCGCCGTCACGGAAGACGGTGACGCGGACGGCCTTGTCGACCGGCGCGTTGCCGACGGTGCGGACGAGCTGGCGGGTGGAGTCGATTTCCGTGCCGTCGAAGGACACGATCACGTCGCGCGCCTCGATGCCGGCATCCTTGGCCGGGCCGTCCGGCACGTCGGTGACGAGGGCGCCGCGCGCCGTCTCGAGCCCGAGCGCGTCGGCCAGCTCCTCGTCGACGTCCTGGATGCGCACGCCGAGCCAGCCGCGACGGGTCTCGCCGTATTCCTGCAGCTGCTCGATCACGCGGGTCACGACGTTCGAGGACATGGCGAAACCGATGCCGATGGAACCGCCGGTGGGCGACAGGATCGCGGTGTTCACCCCGATGACCTCGCCGTTCATGTTGAAGAGCGGGCCGCCGGAATTGCCGCGGTTGATGGCCGCGTCGGTCTGGATGTAGTCGTCGTAGGCGCCCTGCAGCTCACGTTCGCGGGCGGAGACGATGCCGGCGGAGACGGAAAAGCCCTGCCCCAGCGGGTTGCCCATCGCCATGACCCAGTCGCCGGTCCGCATCGCGTCGCTGTCGCCGAAGGGAACGAACTCCATCGGCTCCGGCGTCTCGACCTTGAGGAGCGCGATGTCGGTGTTCGGGTCGGTGCCGATCAGCTCGGCGTCGAGCTCCTCGCCCGAGTAGAACTCGATCGTGATCTCGTCGGCGTTCTCGATGACGTGGTTGTTGGTGACGATGTAGCCGTCCTCGGAGATCACGAAGCCGGACCCGAGGGCGCTGCCGCGACGCGACCGCGGCGGGACCGGCGGCTCGAGCCCGTCGGGGCGGCGGTTGCGGAACTCCTCGAAGAAGTCCTCGAGCGGGTTGCCCGAGTTCGGTCCGCTCTCGGCGGAGGCGATCGTGGTGTTCGTGGTGATGTTGACCACGGATTCGGAGACCTGATCCACGAGGTCGGCGAAGGTGTCGGGCCGTGTCTGCGCCGTGGCGGCCAGCGGGGTCGCGACAATGAGCGCGACGCCGAGGACGGCGGCCTGCAGGGCGCGGAACGCGTCGCCGACGGGCCGCGGAATGGTGATGTCGGTCGTCAAGATGATCCTCCTGAGATACCAGTTCGCGGCGCCGGCGCCGCCTGTTCGGTGCTCGCCATGTTCATATCACACCGGTCGGGTTCAACGCACGAAGCTTCACATGGGTGTGACGCTCGCGCATCGTGGCCGGGGCACAAGACGCGAAGCCCGAACGCGAAACGGGCGCTTGCGCGCCCGTTCCACCGTCCTTCGGACCCGTCGGGTCATTCAGCCGGCACGATTTCCACATCGGTCTCGAGCTCCGCCTCGACCTGGCTTCCGTCACCGGCGGCGTCCGGGGCGACGCTCCCCGCGGCCGGCGTCTCGATGTCCGGCTGGTCCTGCGTCCCCGCGTCGTCCGACGGCGGGGTGTCGTCGGTAATCGCCTCGGGTGAAAGGTCCGCGTCGTCGCCCTCGGCCACGTTGCCCGGCGGGTTCGCGGGCTGCACCCGCGCCGTGGGCGTGCCCGCGGAATCAGGCCGACGGTCGGTCTTCAGGTAGTCGAAGAACTCCGAATCCGGCGACAGGACGAGCGTCGAGTTGCTGCCCTGCAGGGCGCGCGTATAGGCGGTCAGCGAACGGTAGAACTCGAAGAACTCGGGATCGCTCGAGAACGCGCTCGCGAAGATCGCGTTGCGGCGGGCATCGGCCTCGCCCCGGGCGATCTCGGCTTCGCGCTGCGCCTCGGAGGTCAGCTCGATCACGGTGCGGTCGGCCTGCGCGCGGATGCGCTGTGCCGCTTCCTCGCCGCGGGCGACCTCGTCGGCGGCCTCGCGCTCGCGCTCCGCCCGCATCCGCGCAAAGGTCGCGTCGAGGTTCTGCGACGGCAGGTCGGTGCGCTTGAGCCGGACGTCGATGATCTGCAGGCCGAGATTGGCGGCCCTCGAGCGGACGTTCTGCGCGATTTCCTGCATCAGGGTCGCGCGGTCCTCCGACAAAATCTCGTCGGAGGAGACCGAGCCCAGCACGGCGCGCAGCTGCGAGCTGATGATCCCGTCGAGCCGTGATTCCGCCTGCTCGATCCCGGCGGCGGGGTTCGCCTCCCGGAACTGGCGCAGGTCGGCGATGCGGTAGCGGGCAAAGGCGTCCACGACGAGGCGGCGGTCGTCGCTCGGCGTGACCTCGATCGGCGGGAAGTCCCGCGACAGGATGCGGTCGTCGTAATAGGCCACGTCCTGGATGAGCGGGATCTTGAACGACAGGCCCGGCTCGGTCTTGACGTCGACCACGCGGCCGAACTGCAGGACCAGCGCCTTCTGCCGCTCGTCGACCACATAGATCGACGAGAAGATCAGCGCGAGCACGACGACCGCGACGGGAAGAAGCCAGATAGAGCGGTTCATCAGTTCGTTCCTCCTTGGGTGGTGCGGCCACCGCGCAGTTCGTTGAGCGGCAGGTAGGGCACGACGCCCTGCCCCCCGGCGCCGCCGGTGACGCCGCCGTCGACGATGATCTTGTCGACGTCGCCCAGCACCTGCTCCATCGTCTCGAGATAGAGGCGCTTGCGCGTCACTTCGGGCGCGTTGACGTATTCCTGCAGAACTGCGGTGAAGCGGCTCGCCTCACCCTCGGCCTCGTTGACGACGCGGGCGCGGTAGCCCTCCGCCTCCTCGAGAAGCTGTGCCGCCTCGCCGCGCGCCCCGGCAAGCACCTGGTTGGCGTAGCGGTCGGCCTCCGACTGGAGCCGCTCGCGCTGCTGCTCGGCGGCCTGCACCTCGCGGAAGGCGTCGATCACCTGCTCGGGCGGGTCGGCGCGGTTGAAGTTCACACGGAGGATCTGGACGCCGGAATTGTAGCTGTCGAGCGTCGACTGGATGAGCTCGCGCAGACGGTCCGCGATGACGCCGCGGTCGCGGTTGAGGATCGGCGCCAGCTGCGACTGCGCCACGATCTCGCGCATGGCGGATTCGCTCACCGCGCGGATCGTCTGCTCGGGGTCGCGAAGGTTGAAGAGGTATTCGGCCGGGTCGTTGATGTTCCAGACCACCTCGAAGTCGATGTCGACGATGTTCTCGTCGCCCGTCAGCATCAGGCCCTGCTCGGCCCGGTCGCCGCGATTCTCGCCGATGGCGACCGTGCGTTCGGCCGTGACCGAAAGCACCTCCTTCGTCACCACGGGCCAGGGCGCGAAGTTCAGGCCCGGCTCACCGATGCCGGAGAAATCGCCCAGGAACAGCTCGACCGAGCGCTGATCGGGCTGGACGCGATAGACCGACAGGACCAGCCAGATCACTACGAGGATCGCGATCCCGATGCCGATGGTCGCGCGGTTGATCGGCAGGCCGCCACCCGGCCCGCCCGATTTGTTCGGCCCGTTGCCGCGCCCGCCCATCAGGACGCGGAGCTGGTCCTGGCCCTTCTTCAAGAGCTGGTCCATCTCGGGAACGCCTTGCGACCCGCGGCCCGGGGACCTCCGCCCGCCGTTCGGACGTTCCGGCGGCCGATTGTCGCCTCCGCCCGAATTGCCGCCACCGCCCCAGGGGCCTCCGCTACCTGCCATCAGGATCGTCCCTCTCAGATCGTTGTTCCGCGTATTTCGCGTCCGCGGTGCTTCTCCACGCTAGATCGGGCCTTGGCCACCCCGATTCAAGAAAGTGTGCGGGCTGGCCGCAGAACCTCAAGACAATGTGCGGACGGGCTCGCGCATGGTCACCATCTCCTCGGCCATCGTCGGGTGCACCGCGCAGGTCCGGTCGAAGTCGGCCTTGGTCGCCCCCATCTTGAGCGCGATCGCGACGATCTGGATCATCTCGCCCGCCTGCGGCCCGACGATATGGGCCCCGAGGATCCGGTCCGTATCCCGACTGACGAGGAGCTTGAAGAGGACGCGCTCCTCTCCGCCCGCGAAGGCCTGCTGCATGGGCCTGAAGGATGTGGCGTAGACCAGCGTCGGCTCCGCCGCCTCGGCCTCCTCCTCCGTCATGCCGACGCTGCCCATCTCGGGCTGGGTGAAGGTGGCGGTGGCGACGAGGTCGTAATCCATCGCCGTCTTCTCGCCGCGGAACACGGTCCTGTGGAACGCCGCCGCCTCGCGGATCGCCACGGGCGTCAGTTCCATCCGACCGATCGCGTCGCCCAGAGCGAAGATCGAGGGCACGGCGGTCTGGCCGTATTCGTCCACGGCGACCGTGCCCTTGCGGTCGATCCCCACGCCGAGCGCCTCGAGCCCCATCCCTTCCGTGTTGGGGCGCCGGCCCGTGGCCCAGAGCAGGCAATCGAACGCCTCCTCGTGCCCGTTCGACCCCTTCACGTGGATGCGGCCGTCGCGCCGCTCGACCTGCATGGGCGCGCATCCCGTATGGATGCGGATGCCGCGCTGCTGCATGGCGTCGGCGACATGGCCGCGCGCCTCCTCGTCGAAGCCGCGCAGGATCTGCGCGCCGCGGACGAACATGCTGACCTCGGCGCCGAGCCCGTGGAAAATGCAGGCGAACTCGCAGCCGATATAGCCGGCTCCGACGACCAGCATCTTCTGCGGCACCGCGTCCAGATGGAACACGTCGTCAGACACGATACCCGCGTCGGCATTCGTCATCTCCGGCCGGTAGGGTCGCCCGCCGGTCGCGACGAGGATGTGCCGCGCGGTCTTCGTCGTGCCGTCGGCGAGCCGCACCGTATGCGGGTCGTCGAGCACGGCGCGCTGGTCGAAGATCTCCACTCCGGCGGCGTCGAGATTGCGGCGGTAGACCCCCTCGAGCCGATCGAGCTCCGCGTGCAGTCCGTCGCGGAACCGCATCCAGTCGAACGCGCCGGAGCTGGCGTCCCAGCCGTATTCGCGCGCCAGGGCGATCGCCTCCGGATATTCGCTGGCATAGACCATGAGCTTCTTGGGCACGCAGCCCCGGATCACGCAGGTGCCCCCCATCCGGCTCGACTCGGCGAGCCCGACGCGGTGGCCGTCCTGCGCCGTCAGCCGGGCCGCGCGGACCCCGCCGGAGCCGCCGCCGATGACGAAGAGGTCGTAGTCGAAATCCATGAGCAATCCTTTCGCGGATCGGGGCCCGGGCCGGCGGCGCACGGGCCGTCTAGTCGCGGAAGATGTTGTCGTCCTGCGCAAGGTCGATGCGGTCCCGCAGGATCGTGCCGGCGAGGCTGTCATGCAGCTCGATCGTGCCGTCGGCGGCACCGATCACGACCACGTCGCAGATGTCGAGGAACAGGCCGTTCTCCACCACCCCGGGGATCTGGTTGAGGACCAGCGCGAGCTGGTTGGGGTTGCCGATCCGCCGCAGGTGCAAATCGAGGATCAGGTTCCCCTCGTCGGTGCGGAACGGCGCGTCGTCGCCCTGCCGGAGGGTGACGGTCCGGCCGTTCACGTCGGCGCCGATCAGGCTCTCCTCGATCAGGCCCTTCGTGGTCTGCCAGCCGAACGGGATGACCTCCACCGGCAGTGGAAAGCCGCCCAGATGCTCCACCTTCTTGGCCGCGTCGGCGATGACGACCATCATGTCCGACGCGGTGGCCACGATCTTTTCCTGCAGCAGCGCACCGCCGCCGCCCTTGATAAGATGCAGGTCGCCGTCGAACTCGTCGGCGCCGTCGATGGTCAGGTCGAGCCAGCGCAGCTCGTCCAGCGTGGCGAGCGGAACGCCGCATTCCGCCGCGAGCTTCGCCGTCCGCCCGGAGGTCGGCACGCCTGTCACCCGCAGCCCGTCGCGGCGGATCATCTCGCCCAGCCCGCGAATCATGAAGTTGGCCGTGGAGCCGGTGCCGAGTCCGATCCGCATGCCGTCCTGCACGTAGTCGAGCGCGCGGCGCGCGGCGACGGCCTTTGCCATGTCGGACGGATCGAGATCGGCTGGCATGCGCGGCTCCTTGGTCTGTCCGGGTTCTGTCCGACAGCCTTATAGCGAGGGGGGTGCCGCGCCGCGAGGCCCCATTTTCCGCGCCGCGAGCATCGCGTCGAGCGCCTCCGCCGGCAGGATCAGCGCCACCGGCCCGCCCGAAAGCGACAGCGTGACGCGCCCGGTAGCCCGGTTCGACGTGCCCGCGCGGACGGCCGGTGCGAGGCCGAGACCGTCGATGGGCCATTCGAGCCCGGCGCTGCGCCCCGTCGCCGGCTCCAGCGGCCAGAGCGAGACGCGCGTGCCGGGGGCGAGGTCCAGCACCGCCTCGGGCGGGGCGATGCAGACGCAATCCATTTCGCCCAGCAGGACGCAATCGGTTCCGCTCCGCGCCAGTTCCGTCAGGCAGGCGAGGAAGTGGTCGACCCGGGCACCGAGGAAGCCGACGGCGATGGCCGGGCCGGGAAAGCTGCGTACCGCCTTGGCGAAATCGGTGCTGTCCTGCTCCGCGACGTGCCGGAGCCGGTCGGCGAAGTGGTCGCGCGCGGCGGGCGAGATCGAATCGAGATCGCCGATCACCGCCTCGGGCACGAGGCCCGCGGCGCGCAGCATGTCCGCGCCCCCGTCGACCGCGACGAGCCGCGGCGCCCGGGCGAGCGCGGCGCGAAGCGTCGCGGCCTCGACGGGCGCGCCGCCCACGAAGGTCGTCATCGCCCCCGCCTCCATGTCCCCCTCGCGCTCGGATCGTGTCAAAATCTGGCCTCGTCATCGTCAAATGGCCCCGAAGGGGACGCCATTTGACTGAATTCCCCGGTTCATGTCCAAGGGAGAGAAACACAGATTCCCCGCCGGGAAGGAAGTGGCCGCAGAGATGTCCCCGCCTACGAAAAAGCTGACCGTGTCCTACGGGGCCTTTTCCTGTACGCTGGAGGGCTTCGACGATCCGGTCGGCGCGCTGTCGGAGATCGCCGCGCAGTTCCGCGACCTCGCCGCGCAGGACCGCCATTTCGGCGCCGCGCCGTCCCCGCCGGCCCCGGCCGCGCCGCACGGGGCGACCGGACGGCTCGTCACGGAGCCCGTCGCGGACCCGGCGCCTCCCGGGGACGGCGAACCGCCGGACGCGGGCACGCCGACGGACCCCGCAGCAGAGACGCGCGAAGACGAGCCGGATTCTCCGTCGGACGCCGACATCCCCGATCCGGCGCCCGCCGGGCCGGTCGCCGACGCGAAGTTGCCCTACGGCCCGCTCGAGGCCGGGGACCACGCCTGGGAGGAGGAGATCTGGGACGAGGGCGCCTGGCATTTCTGGCAGGCCGACGAGGAACGCGCGGAAGCCGACGACACGATCGAGGTCGGCGCGCCGCCGGATCCGGCGACCGACCGGCCCGGGGCTCCCCCCCGGACCTCCCGCTCAGCGAAGGCCGATCTCGGGGATCCGGAGGCGGAACGCCTGTTCGCCGCGACGGACAGCCGCCTGACCGAGGACGACGCCAGAAGCCGCCACGCCAGCATCTCGCATCTCAGGGCCGCCGTCGCCGCAAAGCGGGCGGACACGACGGCACCGTCCCGCCCGGACGACGAGACCGGAGCCTACCGTGCCGACCTCGCCTCCAACGTGCGGCCGCGCGCGGGCGGCGAGGACGGCACGAGCCCGCTCATCCTCGCGTCGGGGCAGCGGATCGAGGGGGATCGGCCGGACCCGTCCGAGCCGCTCGACTTCGAGAGCTTCGCGCTGGAGACCGGCGCGGCGAGGCTGCCCGAGATCCTCGCCGCCGCCGCGATCTTCGCGTCGGAGATGCTGGGTCAGGACCGCTTCTCGCGCCCCCGTCTCCTGCATATCGCGGCGGAAGCCTTCGGGGAGATCGGGCGGGAGGAAGGCCTGCGCGCCTTCGGATCGCTCCTGCGCGAAGGCCGCATCGTCAAGGTCGCGCGCGGCCTTTACGCGGCGACAGACCCGCGCGGACGCAGCGAGGATTGACGTCGCGGGTCGGGGGACGACGGCGCCGGACGCGACCCGCCCGCCGGCCGAATGGCCGGAAAGGCCTTTGCCCGCTTCCAGCAAAACCTGACCCGTCCCCGTCCCCGTCGCGGCCGATGGCGCGTGCGACGTCCGCCCGGGCGTGGGACGAGACCCTGTCCGCGCCGCCCGGACGTCACTCCTCCGGCGGCGCGTCGGGATCCGCGCGGCTGGTGCCGAGGAAGATGGGCTTGAGCGGCAGGAACGCCGCCACGCCCAGCACGACGTAGATCGCCAGCTCCAGCAGGATCGGCGGCTGGCCGAAGCGGTCGTAGATCAGGCCGAGCACGCCCACGACCACGAAGATGTAGAGCGGCAGTCCCACCACGAGGATCAGGAGCGACAGGCGCTTTCGGGTCCGGTGTGCGAGAGCCATGCCGGGAACCTAGTCCTCGAACGGGTCGGTGACGAGGATCGTGTCCTCACGCTCCGGCGAGGTCGAAAGAAGGGCGACGGGGCACTGGATCAACTCCTCCACCCGCCGCACGTACTTGATCGCCTCCGCCGGCAGGTCCGCCCAGCTCCGCGCCCCTTCCGTCGATTGCGACCAGCCCGGCATCTCCTCCCAGATCGGCTTGCAGCGGGCCTGCGCGTCGGCCGCGAAGGGCAGATGGTCGAGCGTCTCCCCGTCCAGCTCGTAGCCCACGCAAATCCGCAGCGTTTCGAACCCGTCGAGCACGTCGAGCTTGGTGAGCGCGATACCGTTCACGCCGGAGGTCGTGCAGGTCTGGCGCACCAGCACCGCGTCGAACCAGCCGCAGCGGCGCTTGCGGCCCGTCACCGTGCCGAACTCGCGTCCGCGCTCGCCCAGGCGCTGCCCGTCCGCGTCGTGGAGTTCGGCCGGGAACGGCCCCTCGCCCACCCGGGTCGTGTAGGCCTTGACGATGCCCAGGACGAAGTCGATCGCCCCCGGGCCGATTCCGGTCCCCGTGGACGCCTGCCCCGCAATGACGTTGGAGGAGGTGACAAAGGGATAGGTGCCGAAATCGATGTCGAGCAGCGCGCCCTGCGCCCCCTCGAAGAGAATGCGCTTGCCGGCGCGACGGTTCCCGTCGAGCACCTTCCAGACCGGCGCGGCGTATTCCAGCACGGTCGGCGCGATCTCGCGCAGCGCGGCGAGGAGCCCGTCGCGGTCCACCGGCTCCATCCCGAGCCCGCGGCGCAGCGCATCGTGGTGCACGAGCGCGCGGTCCACCCGGGCCTCCAGCGTCGCGTCATCGGCAAGATCGGCCACGCGGATGGCGCGGCGTCCGACCTTGTCCTCGTAGGCCGGCCCGATGCCGCGGCCCGTGGTGCCGATCCGCGCGACCGCGTTCGCGCTTTCCCGCGCGCGGTCGAGTTCGCCGTGGATCGGCAGGATGAGCGGCGTGTTCTCGGCGATCATCAGCGTTTCGGGCGTGATCTCCACCCCCTGCCCGCGCAGGCCCTCGATCTCCTGCTTCAGGTGCCAGGGGTCGAGCACCACGCCATTGCCGATCACGGAGAGCTTGCCGCCCCGCACGATGCCCGAAGGCAGGAGCGACAGCTTGTAGACCTCGCCGTCCACGACCAGCGTGTGCCCGGCATTGTGTCCACCCTGGAATCGCGCGATGACGTCGGCCCGCTCGCTCAGCCAGTCGACGATCTTGCCCTTGCCCTCGTCGCCCCACTGGGCGCCGACCACCACCACATTCGCCATCAGGTTCCCCGCATCGCGCGTTCAAGCCGCGTCCCCCTAGCGCAGCGTCCCCGGCGAGGGAAGCCTCCGGGACTTGCGGCACGGGCGCGGACCCAATAGGTAGCCGCCGACCCAGAGACCGGAGCCGGCCCCCGCATGGAAAACGTCGTCCTCGTCATCCACCTGATCCTCGCGGTGTGCCTGATCGGCATCGTGCTGCTGCAGCGTTCCGAAGGGGGCGGGCTCGGCATGGGCGGCTCCGGCGGCGTGATGAGCGGCCGGCAGGCGGCGACGGCGATGACCAAGCTGACCTGGGCGCTTGCCATCTCGTTCCTTGCCACCTCCATCGCGCTGACGATCATCGCGGCCTCGAACGCGACGGGCGGCTCGGTGGTGGATCTGACCCCGCCCGAGACCGAAGACGCGACGCCGTCGTTGCCGTCCGAGAATCTCCTGCCGCCGGCCGCGAGCGACGCCCCGCTGGTCCCGCCCCGCGCGGACTAGGTCGAGGACCGCAGGCGCGGATCGATATCTCCGGCCGGCGGACAACGCCGCCGGCTTCGCGTTCGGCCGTGACGCGATACGCCGCCCCGCATCCTTTCCGCTGGGCCGGACAGTCCCCGCCGCCCTCTTGAGCGGGATCCCGGCTTTATCCTGCTGCAACTCCGGGTCGGAGCGCACGCGGACGCTTCAGCCGATCACCGCTGCCACGGCAGAGACGACCCGGGCATGGGCCGCCTGCGCGAGGCGGAAGGCCGCGCCGTCGACCGTCTCGTCGGGCGCCTCGGTGATCAGCGTCACAGGATAGTCCGCCCCTTCCTCGACGCCGGTCACATAGGGGACGCAGCCCGCATGGACCCGGAACGCACGTTCCGAGACGTAACGGTCGTAGAGCGACAACATGCGGCGGTTCTGCGCCGCGATTTCCGGGCAGGCGGCAAGCGCGTCGAGCGCCGCGTCGAGCACCAATCGGCCGAGCGCCGCCGCCTCCGGCGCGTGGCGCAGGATCAGGAAAAAGCCCTTCGGGACCGTCCAGCCCGCGAATCCCTCGGGGATGTAGCCCGAAAGCGGGCGGGTCCATTCGTGACTCGGGTAGCCGTGCAAATTCAGATGGACCTCCGCCGACAGATGCGCCCGCGCGCGGTCGCGGACGTTCCGTTCCGGACAGTCCCGGGCATGTCCCAGATCGGCGCCGCTCGCCGTGTAGCGGGCGGCGTGATGCATGTCGTGCGGCCGGTCGCGGCAAAGCGCGCGGAACACGGCGTAGCCGTCGGGGTTCTCGAGCGGCGTGACGGTGAAGCTCGCGCGGCCCTCGGCGGCGAGGTCGCGTGCGGCGCGCAGGGCGCCGACGATGCCCGTGCTCTCGTTGGCATGCTGCCCGCCGGAGATCGCCAGCGCGGCGCGGCCCGTGCCTTTCACGAACCGGCCCGGGATGGCCCGGCCCTGTCGCGAGCGACCTGCGAAGGGGACGCCGCCGATCCGGTCGAGATGGCCCGCGATCTCCGCCGGGCTCAGCCAATGGGAGACCGTGCCGAGGTCGGGCGGCTCTGGGCAAGCCGGCGCGGGCGGCTCGATCTCCGGCGCGTTCAGGCGCATCTGCAGGCGCGGCACGTCGCCGATGACGACGCGGGGGACTATCTGGCCGCAGCGCACGCTCCGCTCGCCCGGCGGCAGGCCCAGCCGCTGACGGAATATCTCGAGCCCGGCGAAGTAGATTTCCTCGTGCATCGCCTCCGCGAGCGAGATGCGCTCGTGCCCGACCGGCAGGACCATGTCCGCCACTGGCAGTGTGACCTCGACATCGAGGCGCGGAAAGAACGGGCCGTCGGGCGCCGCCGGGTCCGGCGGCAGCGCACGCATCGCCGCGCAGGCTCGCTCGAAGATCGCCTCGTATTCGGTTTCGAGCGGCATGCCTTCGTCGCCCCGTGCGGCCCAGCCGCAGGCGCCGAGCACCGTCCGCCCGTCCGCCCCCGCCCGCCGGCGCACCGGGACCGGCACGCTGTGGCGCGCGTCCTCCGTCTCCACTGTGTAGACGGGAAGGCCCGGGCCGTCCTGCGGATCGGGCACGAACGCGATCTCGCAATCCGGCACCAGAGCGTGGAGCGGGTAGCATTCCAGCCGGAACCTGTCGGCTGCCACGCCCGGCAGGACGGGATACCGGATCACCGCCCGCCGCGCCCCGTCGAGCACCCCGTCCTCCAGCACGTCGTGGAGCAGCGTCTTGTAGGCCGAGCGGATGCGGACCGCGCGCCCGGCCTCTGCCGCGCTCCGCTCCGCCGCCGCGCGGGTGGCCCCGTCCTCGAACAGCCACAATGTCGTCGCCCCGGACAGCAAGGCGTCCAGCGCGCGGGGGAACGTCTCGTCGAGCGGGGTCACGCCGGACGGGCGACGCGGTGGCCGAGCCCCGCCTCCTCCAGCGCGACGCGGGCGGGGCCGGCACCCACGGGAAAGATCGGGCTGGCCGCTTCGACGCCGGACGCGTCGGGCATCGGCGCGCGGCGCCGCGTCGGGTCGGGCACCGGCACGGCGGCGAGAAGGCGCTGCGTATAGGGATGGCGGGGGTCGCGCAGAACGGCGTCCCGCGGCCCCTCCTCCATCACCTGGCCCAGCCGCATGACCATGACCCGGTCGGCCACCTGCTCCACCACCGCCATGTCGTGGCTGACGAAGAGATAGGACAGCCCGTCCGCCTCCTGAAGTTCGCGCAGCAGGTCGAGCACCTGCGCCTGCACGCTCACGTCGAGGGCGGAGACGCTCTCGTCGGCGACGATGACCTTGGGCTGAAGGCTCAACGCGCGGGCGATGCAGATCCGCTGCCGCTGCCCCCCGGAGAATTCGTGCGGGTAGCGGCGCAGCATGTCGGACGAGAGGCCGACCCTGCGGAACAGCCATTCCGCCCGGTCGCGCAGCTCGGACCCGGTGGCAAGACCGTGGACGCGCATCGGCTCTGTCACCTGCGCGCCCACCGGCATCCGCGCATCGAGCGAGGCGCCGGGATCCTGAAACACCATCTGGATGTCGCGCAGCACCGGCCGCATGGCCGCGCGCGAACGGCCGCGCGTCTCCGCCCCGTCGACGCGGATCGACCCGTCCCACGGGACAAGGCCCAGAAGCGCCTTGCCGATGGTGGACTTGCCGCAGCCCGACTCACCCACCAGCGCCAGCGTCTCGCCCGCGCGGATGTGGAAGGACACGCCCTCCACCGCGTGGACGCGCGCCACCGTCCGGTTGAGCAGGCCACCCGCCAGGTCGAAGCGAACAGAGAGGTCGTCCACCTCCACGACCCGCCGCGCCTCCCCTCGCTCGGGGCGCGCGGGCGCGGTGCCGAGGCGGGGCACGGCGGCGAGGAGCGTGCGGGCGTAATCGGTGCGCGGCGCCGCGAAGAGGTCGCGGACCGGCGCCTGCTCCTCCTCGCGCCCCGCGCGCAAGACGACGACCCGGTCGGCCATCTCGGCCACCACGCCCATGTCGTGGGTGATCATGAGCACCGCCGTGCCGTGCTCGCGCTGGAGTGTGCGGATGAGGTCGAGGATCTCCGCCTGCACCGTCACGTCGAGCGCGGTCGTCGGTTCGTCGGCGATCAGGATCTCCGGCTCGCAGGCCAGCGCCATCGCGATCATCACCCGCTGCCGCATGCCGCCCGACAATTCGTGCGGATATTGCCTCAACCGCCGCTCCGGCTCGGTCAGTCGGACGTCCCGCAGCAATCGCAGCGCCCGGCCGGGCGCCTCCCGGCGGGAACAGACGCCGTGTTCGAGCAGGACCTCGCAAAGCTGCCGCTCGACGCGCATGAGCGGGTTGAGCGAGGTCATCGGCTCCTGAAAGATCATCGCGATCCGGGCCGAGCGGATGCGGCGGTAGTCGGTCTCGTCGAGCGTGGTGAGCTCCGTCTTGCCCAGCCGGATGGAGCCGCCCGCGATCCGGGCCATGGGCTTCGGCAGCAGGCCCATGATCGCCAGCGCCGTCATCGACTTGCCCGACCCGCTCTCCCCGGCGAGCGCCAGTGTCTCACCCGCCGCGATGTCGAAGGACAGGCCGTCGAGGACGGTCTTTGCGCCCGCCTCGGTCGCGACCTGCACCGAAAGGTCACGGACCGAAAGGACGGGGCGGCGACCGCCCCGTCCGGTGTCGTCGGCCCCGCTCATTCGAGGACGATGCGGGGGAAGTAGAAGGACACGATCCAGTTCGGCATGTCGACGATCTCCGAGATCCGCAGGTCGCCCGCGACGGAGCAGAGCAGGTAGGCGTCCTCCGCCGAGAAGCCGTGCTCCTTCGACAGAAGGTCGACCATTGCCGAGACCGCGTTCCGCGCGCCCGCCATCAGGTCCGGCCCGACGCCCGTCGTCGCCTCGTAGCCCTTCGCGTCGAGATGACGCGTGACCGGGCCCGGCGTGGTGAAGCGCGGATTGGCGAGTCGCTCCTGCTTGATGAGGTCGAGCGTCACCTCCACGTCCATCGGGCTTTCGATCGCGGTGCCGCAGACCTCGCCGTCGCCCTGCGCCGCGTGGGTGTCGCCGATGGAGAACAGCGCGCCCGCCACTTCCACCGGCAGGTAGAGCGTGGTCCCCGCGGCGAGGTCGCGGATGTCGAGGTTGCCGCCCATCCGACGGGGCGGGACGACCGAATGGTGCCCAGCCTCCGCCGGGGCGAGGCCGATCGTTCCCGCGAAGGGCTTGAGCGGCACCTTCGCGATGTCGGAGAACAGCGCGGGCGCGAGGCTGTCCGCGTCGTAGTCCCAGATCTTCAGATGCGGGTCGGGGAACTGGTCGGCCAGAAGTCCGAAGCCCGGAATGTTCGCCGTCCAGCCGAAGCCCGACGGGTGGAACGCCTCCAGCGTGATCTTGAGCACGTCCCCCGGCTCGGCCCCGTCGACGAAGACGGGACCGGTGACCGGGTTGATGAGATCGAAATCGAGCTTCGGGACGTCCGCCGTCGTGCTTTCCCGCGTGAACTGACCGCCGGAGCTGTCGAGGCAGCGGAAGTGGATGCGGCTTCCCGGCGCCACCGTCTCGGCGGGCGGGATCGAATTGTCCCAGCCGTGGTGATGGCGCCCGTGGATCGTGTAGTCGCAATGCTTGCACATGGGCTTACCGGGCCTCGGTCGAATGGACGTAGTCGTAGTTCACCGGGATGTGGACCGGATCGACGAACAGGGCGTCGTCGCCCCCCACGCCCTCGGAGTGGAGCGTGAAGCGTTGCTCGTTGAAGACGGGCACCCAGGGCGCGTCCTCCATGATGTCGAGGTAGATCTGCCGCCAGGCCTCCTCGCGGGCGTCCTGCTGCCCCTCGCCGGTCATCGCGTCGGCTTCGGCCGCGCGCGCGTCGATCTCCTCGTTGCAGTACCACGCCCAGTTCCAGCCGCCCGGCACCGCGCCGGCGCAGCCGAGGATCGGGCCGTAGAAGTTCGACGGGTCCGGGAAGTCCGCGATCCAGGCCATGCCGCCCGACCAGATCATCGGCGCCTGGTCCGCCTCGCCGCCGGCCGCGATCACGTTGGCCTGCGCGAGCGAGCGGATCTCGGCGGTCACGCCGATCTCCGACAGATCCTGCTGGATGGCCTGGGCGATGCGGGGATTCGGATCGACGTTCATCACGAAAAGCTCGGTCTCGAAGCCGTCCGGGTAGCCCGCATCGGCCAGCATCTGCCGGGCTGCCTCGGGGTCGTAGGCGTAGCCCTCGTGATCCTCGGCATAGCCCGGCATGGAGGGCGGGAGCGGCTGGTTTGCCGGAACCGCGCGGTTGTTGATCATCTGCACGATGCGATCCTTGTTGATCGCCATGTTGACCGCCTTGCGCACCTCCACGTTGTCGAACGGCGCCATCTGCGTGTTCAGCGTGATATAGCCGGTCTGGAGCTGGCCGCCCTCGACCACGCGCTCGGACTGGGCCGGGTCGTTCATCACCTGCAGGAACTGCGCCGGCGGGATGCCGTCGCCCGGTATGTCGGTCTCGCCGCTTTGAAGCCGCAGCAGCGCGACGGTCGGATCCAGCCCGATGCTGAACGTCACCTGATCGAGCTTCGGCACGCCCTCGCGGTGGTAATCCTCGAAGCGCTCGAAGACGAGCTGCTGGCCGGGCGTCCACTCGGCGAGGCGGAAGGCGCCGGAGCCGACGGGCTCGCGGCCGAAATCCTCGCCGGATTCCTCGACCGCTTCCCGCGGGACGATGGAGGCGAAGTTCAGCGCCATGACGTGCCCGAACGTGGCGTCGGGACGGGACAGCGTGATCTCGACCGTCTTGTCGTCGATCACCTCGACACCCGAAAGCCCTTCGCCCTCGCCCGCGTTCCACGCGTCGAAGCCCTCGATCATGGAGAAGAAACCGGCGCCGGGGGAGCGCGTCCCGGGGTTGGTGACGCGCTCGAGCGAGTACTTCACATCCTCGGCGGTGATCTCGCGACCGTTATGGAAGACGATCCCGTCCTTCAGCGTGAAGGTGTGGGTCAGGCCGTCCTCGGAGATCTCGTGGCTTTCGGCCAGCTCGTTGCGCAGCGTCGTCGTGCCCGGCTCGTAGCCCGTCAGGCCGTCGAAGAGCGACTTGATCATCGACCAGTTCTGCCAGTCGTAGCCGATGGCGGGGTCGAGCGTGGCGACGTCGTCCTGGTAGGTGACGACCATCTCGCCGCCCTGCGGGGCGTTCTGGTCCACCTGCGCGAGCGCGCCCGTGGCGGTGAGCGCGGCCGTCGCGATGCCGGTCAGAAGGGTACGTTTCATGTTGTCTCTCCTCTGTTGGTCATTTGGTCTTGATGCGGGGATCGATGAGCGGCGCCGCGAGGTCGGCGAGCAGGTTGCCGATCACGATCGCCGCCGCCGACACCATCGTCACGCCCATGATGACGGGGATGTCGATGCGCTGGATGGCCTGCCAGGCGAGCTGGCCGATCCCCGGCCATCCGAACACGCTCTCGACGACGACGATACCCGACATGAAGAGGCCGATGTCGATCCCGATCATCGCGATGATGGGCAGGATCGCGTTCGGGATGACGTGGCGCGTGACGATGCGGAGCTTCGCCAGCCCCTTGGCGCGGGCGGTGCGGACGAAGTCCTGCCCGAGCACGTCGATCATCGAGGACCGCATCATCCGGGAGTACCAGCCCGCGCCGAGCAGGCCGAGGGTCAGCGACGGCAGCACGAAATGCGCCGCCGTGCCGTAGCCGCCGATGGGAAACCAGGCGAGCTTCACCGCGAAGACGTAGAGAAGCAGGATGCCGATCACGAATTGCGGGGCGGAGATCGACACGAAGGAAAAGATCATCAGCGAATGGTCCACCGGCCGGTTGCGGCGGAGCGCCGCGACCACGCCGATGGTGAGCCCGATGACGAGTTCGGTGACGATGGCCGACAGCATCAGCAAGAGGCTCGCCGGAAGCCGTGCGGCGATCAGGTCCGCCACCTCCGCCCGTTGAAGGTAGGAACGGCCCATGTCGCCCTGCGCGAGGTTCCAGAGATAGCGGCCGTATTGCACGAAAAGCGGATCGTTGAGCCCGAGCTGGTCGCGGATGTTGGCCACCGTTTCCGCCGTGGCCGAACGGCCCGCGATCTGCCGCGCCGGATCGGCGGGCACGAGATAGAGGAGCACGAAGGTCACGAAGGTGATCCCGAGCAGGATCAGCGCGCTCTCGAACAGGCGGCGGAGAATGTAGGCGCCCATTAGTGCCGTCCCTTCAGCGTCGGGTCGAGCACGTCGCGCAGCGCGTCCCCGACGAGGTTGAAGGCGAGCGCGAGGAGCACGATCAGGAGGCCCGGAAAGAAAACGAGCCAGGGCGCGGTCGAGAAATAGGTCTGGTTCTCGAAGATGATGTTGCCCCAGGACGGCATCGGCGGCTGCACCCCCACGCCGAGATAGGAAAGCGTCGCCTCGAGCAACACGGTGGTGGAGATCCCGAGCGTGCCGAAGACGATGATCGACGACAGCAGGTGCGGCAGCAGGTGCCGGCCGAGGATGCGCAGGGGGCCGGAACCGATCGCGCGTTGCACCTGGATGAACTCCCGCTCCGCGAGGCTGCGCGTCTCGGTGTAGATCACGCGGGACATCTGCACCCAGTTCACCATCGCGATCACAAGCGCCACGATCATCAGCGACGGCTGGAAGATCGCGGCGAGCACGATGGCGAGGAGGAGCGCCGGGAACGCCATCATGAGATCGGTGAACCGCATCAGGATCGCCGCCGTCCAGCCGCCGAAATAGCCGGCGGTGATGCCCACGCCGGCGCCCAGGACGACCGCGATCCCGTTCGCCACCACGCCGATGATGAGCGAGGTCCGCGTGCCGAGGATCAGACGGGAGACGAGGTCGCGGCCCAGCAGGTCGGTCCCGAGCGGATAGGCCCCCCCGGGCGGCAGCGGCGCGCCCATCAGGTCGAGCCCGTCGAAGCTCTGCGCGAAGGGGTCGTGCGGCATGAGCCACGGCGCGAAAAGCGCGGCCGTGACCATGATCGCGATGACCGCCAGCCCGAAGGCCGCGCGCGGACGGCCGAGGAGCTGGCGCAGCACACCCCGCGGCCGGCGAACGGGCGCGTCGGCGGCGGCGCTCATCGCCCGCCCGCCCGTGCGTCGCGGCCTCCCGAGAGGATCCGTCGCGCCGCATTTTCCAGGCTGATCCGTTCGACCATCGCCATCGCGCGAAGCTGCTTCAGGGCGACCGCCTCGTCCCCGCCCGTCGCCGCGAGCGCCATGACCGCGCGGATCACGTCAAGCTGCCCGGCCGCCCGCCCGGCGGCCCGCGCCTCGCGGCGGCGGCGCTCGGCCTTTCGCGCGAAGGTTTCGTGCGCGATCACCAGGGCCGAGAACAGGTTGCCCAGCGCCGAAAGCGGCAGGTAGGCGTCCACCTCCTGCGCAAGCGCCCAAGCCAGCCGGCCGGGACTTTCCGAGCCGACGAGGCCGATCAAGGGCACGGGCGCTTGCCCCGCCCCCCAGGGAAGCTGGCCGTCGTCACCGGTGTCGATGTCGAGGATCACCATGTCGATCCCCGCCATGTCCTCGGGCGAGACGTCCCCGCGCAGCATCCGCGCCCGGATGGCAAGTCGGTCGCAGCGCGCGACGATGTTCCGGCCCGGCCCGTCCGAGCGGTGCAGGACGAGCGCCGACCGGCCGGCGAAGTTGTGCAGCGGTGCGGGGCTCATCGCACGATTCTCAGATCGGGGCGCGGCGGGACGCGTGCGCGCTGCGCGGTGAGATAGGGATCGGCCGGCAGGGGCGTCGCGGCGCGCTCGATGACGTGGAAGCGCCCGCCCTCCGCCAGCGCCAATCGCGGGGCGATCGCGGCGTGGCGTAGCACGGGGTCGATCCGGACCTCCCCCATCGCCGTGGCCACGGACCGTTCGGTCGCGGCGCGGAACACGGCGCGGGGCGCGTCCGTTCCGGCGCGGCGGCAGCCTTCGACGAGGATCTCGACCGCGGCATAGGCGCTCGCGAGAAAAGCCGAGACGCGCCCGTTCGGCGCGAACCGCCGCGCCGCCCCCTTCAGCGCCGCGCCCGCATCCCCCTCGAACAGGGAGCCGGCAGAAAGGAGACCGTCGGCAGCGGGGCCGAGCGCGTCGATGTCGGCCTCGGTCTGGTTGAAGCTCACCACATGGCCCGCCCGTCCGACGCGCCCCGGATCGCGGGCGGCGAGGCCCCGCAGAAAGGAGGCGTTGGGCGGCCCGATCAGGCTGTCGATCACGCAATCGGCGCCCTGCGCGCAGATCTCGTCCAGCACGTGATCATGCCGGTCGGAGCCGAGCGGCACGAACCGCTCCCCCACGATCCCCACGCCCAGCGCCTCGAGCCGTTCGCGCGCCAGGCGCAGCGTTTCCCACCCCCAGACGTAGTTCGAACCAACGAGATAGACGCGGCGCATCCCCTGCCGGGCGATCCAGTCCGTGGCCGGCAGGACGTGGTGGTTCGGCGCGGCGCCCAGATAGACGACGTGGTCGTTGCTCTCGAACCCCTCGTAGGGACAAGGATACCACAGGAGTCCGCCGCCGCGTTCCAGCGCCGGGATCATCTCCTTGCGGCTCCAGGAGGTGATCGCGCCGAGGATGTGCTGCACCCCGTCCTCCAGGAGCGCCGCCGTCTCGGCCTCGTAGCGCGCGGCGTCGCCGCCGGGGTCGCGGATCACCGGCTCGATCCCGACGCCCTGCGCGCGCAGCGTCGCGACCGCGCCGAGCGCCCCGGCCAGCGCGCTTTGCCCGAGCGCGGCATAGGGGCCTGTCGTGGAGAAGATCAGTCCGAGCCTGAGCGTCATCGTCCCCCCGAACGAAAAAAGCCCCGCCACCCCGGTCGTCCGGCGTGAAGCGGGGCGCGATTGCCCTTGGCCGCCCGCAGCGGCCGTTTGAGCCATCCTGCCCCGATCGCCGCCCGTGTGTCCAGCCTGCCGCGACGACGCGGCGCGCCCTTCCCGCAGACGAAGCGGGCGGCGCGGAGCGGACCGGCCGGAACGGGACGCCGCCGGCGGCCGTTTCGTCCCCGACGCAGACACGGAGCGGATACCGACATGACCGAGAGATACACCCTGCCCCACGCCTTCGGCATGGGGGGCGTCGCGCTCGGCAACGAGTTCGGCCTGACGACCGACGATCAGGCCCAGGCGACCCTCGAGACGGCGTGGCAGGCCGGCATCCGCTACTTCGACGTCGCGCCGCATTACGGGCTGGGCCTCGCCGAGCGGCGCTACGGGCGGTTCCTGCACCAGCAGCCGCGCGACAGCTTCGTGCTGAGCTCCAAGGTCGGACGGCTGCTGAAGGCCTCGCCGGAGCATCGCGACCGGAAGATGATGCCGTTCTCCCCCTCCCCCAACGCGGAGATCTACGACTACAGCCGCGACGGCACGCTGCGCTCCATCGAGGACACATTGCAGCGAACCGGGCTCGACCGGATCGACGTGGTTTTCGTCCACGACCTGTCGCCCGACAACGGCGCGCTGCCGCAACCGTGGGAGGCGCTTTGGCCCGAGGCGGTGGAGGGCTGCTTCGTCACGCTTTGCGAGCTTCGCGACCAGGGCGTGATCCGGGCCTGGGGCATGGGCGTGAACCGGCCGGAGCCGATCCTGAAGGCGATGGAGGATTCGGATCCCGACCTGCATCTGCTGGCGAGCCAGTATTCCCTGATCGAGCACGATCACGCGGTCGAGCACGTCTTTCCGAAGGCGCGGGAACGCGACAACGCCTTTGTCGTCGGTTCCGCCCTGAACGCGGGCTTCCTCGCGGGCGTGCATCGCTACCATTACGGCGACGGAAACACCGTGATCTCGAAGGACCGGATGGAGAAGCGTCGGCGCATCGCGGAGCTCGCCTTTGACCACGGCGTCGACATGCTCGCCGCCGCGCTGCAATTCGCGGCCGCGCCCGACGTCGCGCAGGCGGTCGTGGTGGGCCTCGGCCGGCCGGACGAAGCGGTGGACGACATTGCCGCGATGACCCACGCCGTCGCGCCCGCCTTCTGGGAGGCGCTGCGTTCCGAAGGCCTGATCCATCCCGAGGCGCCGACGCCCGATTGACGAACGTTGCGCGGCGGGGGGGATGCGGGGCACGGCCGCGCCGGACAGGTCGCAGCCGTCGGCCTCCGGCCTGGGGGAGACTTCACGCGACAGATCCGGACGCGGGCGATCAGTCCGGGCGCGCCGGTGCGTCCGCGAAGAGGTCGCGGTAGCGCTCCCGGAGGGCGTTCTTCTGCACCTTGCCCATCGTGTTGCGGGGGAGTTCGTCGATCACGACCAACGCTCGCGGCCGCTTGTAGCCGGCCAGCGTTTCCCGCAACGCCGCCTGTATCCGGTCGAGGTCGGGTCCGGTGTCGCACCGCGGCACGAGAACGCCCACCGGCGTCTCGCCGAGATCGGGATGCGGCACGCCGATGACGGCGGATTCGCGCACGCCCGGCTGCGCGTCGAGGACGAGCTCGATCTCCTTCGGATAGACGTTGTAGCCGCCCGAGATCACGAGGTCCTTGCCGCGCCCGACGATGGAGACGTAGCCGTCCGCGTCCCGGCTCGCGAGATCGCCGGTGACGAAGAAGCCGTCCGTGCGCAGCTCGGCGGCGGTCTTCTCGGGCATCTGCCAGTAGCCGGCGAACACGTTCGGCCCCCGGACCTCGATCTGTCCGATTTCCCCCTCCGGGACGGACGCGCCCGTTTCGGGATCGGCGATCCTGATCTCGACGCCCGGCAGCGGGAATCCGACCGTGCCGGCCCGCCGCTCGCCCTCGTAAGGGTTCGAGGTGATCATGTTGGTTTCGGTCATGCCGTAGCGCTCGAGGATGCGGTGGCCGGTCCGCGCCTCGAAGGCGGCATGCGTTTCGGCCAGAAGGGGCGCGGAGCCGGACACGAAGAGGCGCATGTTCGCGACCAGATCCCGTGTCACCCGGTCGTCGTCGAGCATGCGGGTGTAGAAGGTCGGCACGCCCATCATCGTCGTGGCTCGCGGCAGGTGCCGGACGATGGCGTCGAGGTCGAAGCCCGGCAGAAAGATCATCGACCCTCCGGCCGCGAGCGTGACGTTCGTCGCCACGAAGAGGCCATGGGTGTGAAAGATCGGCAGCGCGTGCAGAAGGACGTCGTCCCGGCTGAAGCGCCAGTGTTCGGCGAGCGTGCGGGCGTTGGAGACGAGGTTCGCATGGGTCAGCATCGCGCCCTTGGATCGGCCCGTCGTGCCCGAGGTATAGAGGAACGCCGCCAGATCGTCCGCGCCGCGGGCCACGGGGTCCTGCCTGTCGGGACAACCGGCCGCCGCGTCCAAAAGGCTGCCGCGCCCGTCGGCGTCGACGGTCTCGATCCGTGGACCCGTCTCCTGCGTCACGGCCCGGATCCCGTCGCGGCGCGACGGGTCGCAGACCACCATCCGCGCGCCGCTGTTCTCGATGAAGTACGCGAGTTCGGCATCGGTATAGGCGGTGTTGAGCGGCAGGAACACGATCCCCGCCCGGATGCAGGCCGCGTAGAGGGCGAGCGCCGCGGGCGTCTTGGCGATCTGCGCGGCCAGACGATCGCCCGGCCGGAGGTCCGCCGCGATCAGCGCGTTGGCGAGGCGGGCCGAAAGGGCGTCGAAATCGCGGCAGGACAGCGCGCCGCCATCCGGCAGGTGCAGGAACGGATCGTCGCGTCCCGCCTGCGGGGCGAACAGCGCGTCGAAGAGGTGGTTCGGCATGTCGGGTCTCCTCGGGCGGCGCGGGGAACGAAGCGTCCGCGGTTCGGTCGCGATCATAGCGAACCATCGCGCGCGCTCCACCCGATTGCGCCGCCCTGCCCGTCCGTCGTGCCGGACCCCGTGCGGCGGCCCGTCCGCGATGCGTCAGGTCGAAAGGCGCAGGCGGTCGCGCGGCAGGCCCGGCAGGTCGCGCATGTCGAGCGAAAGGTCCTGCGGCGGCAAGGCGGACCAGTCGACCCGGTCGAGCAGGGTCCGGGTGGCCGCCAGCATCAGGTCCTCCGTCACCCATTCGCCCGGACAGCGGTGGTTCGTCGCGTGCGCCCCGCCTCCCTGCGGGATCAGCGTGAAGGGATCGCCCTGCCAGTCGCGGAACCGCACGGGGCGGAACGCGTCGGGATCGTCCCACGCGGCCGGGTCGCGGTTCGTGCCCCAGATGTCGAACGCGACGAGGCGGCCCGCCGGTATCGCGTGTTCACGCCACACGGTCCGGACCCGGGCGCGGGCGACCAAGGCCGGGAAGAACGGGTAGGTGCGCCGCACCTCCTGCACGAAGCCGAAGAGGCGGTCGGGGTCGGACCGGAGCGCCGCCCTCTCCTCCGGCCGCGTCGCGAGCGCGTGGGCCGCGAAGGTCAGGTAGGCCGAGATGGCGACGAAGGGCCTCAGGATGTTGAGAAGCTCCACCGCCGCGACCTTTGGAGGCAGCAACGCGCCGGTCGTGTCGCGCCAGCTCGCCACGACGGCGAGCGCGTTGCCCCGCGGTGGCGAATGGGTGCCGTCCCGCACCGCTTCGACGAGTTTCGCCGCCCAGCGATCGGCGCGGTGACGCGCGATCCGCGCGACGACCTGGCGCAGATCCACCGAGCCGGCATGCTCGAAGAGACGCGAGAGCATGCGCGCCGTCTCGCCCTTTTCGTGCGGACCGAGCGGCACGCCCGCCCAGTCGCAGACCGCGCGGGTCAGGATGCGCTCGAACGCGTCCTGAAGGACGATCTCCCCCGGCTCCTCCAGCCGCCGCGCGATCCCGGCGACCGCGCGTTCGGTCAGGGCGTCGGTGCGCCCCGGTCCCATGAGCGCGAGGAACAGCCCCTTGCGGTGTTCGTGGACCGCACCGTCGAGCCCCTGCACCCCGCCCTCCCCGAACAGGGTCCGGCGCAGGAACCGTGGCGCCGCACCCGCGCGCGTGAAGATGTCGCGGTCGTAGAAGAACCGCGCCGCCTCCACGCCCGTCAGGCAGAGAGTCCGCTCGAGCATCAGGCGCGTCTCGAACGCATCCGATCCGACGGCGTCGCAGGTGCGGCGGATGAAGCGGTAGGGATCGGCGCGGAGCGGCAGGGTGCTGTCGAATGGGGGCAAGAGGTCAGGTGCTCCAGCGCCAGTCGCGGATTTCGGGCATGTCCTCGCCGTGTTCGCGGATGTAGTCGTGATGCGCCGCCAGCCGGTCGCGGCAGACCCGCTCGAGCTCAGCCGTCTCGTCCGCGCCGCGCCCGCTCCGCGCCGCGGCGTCCCGCGCGAGCGTGAAGCGGTCGATGCCGTTCAGCACGGCCATGTCGAAGGGCGTCGTGGTGGTGCCCTTCTCGCCGTAGCCGTGAACGTGGAAACCGGCATGCCCGGCGCGGCGGTAGGTCAACTCGTGGACAAGGCCGGGATAGCCGTGGAACGCGAAGACGACCGGGCGGTCGCGAGTAAAGCAGGCGTCGAACCGGGCCTCGGACGCGCCGTCCGGGTTCCGCGGCGCGGGCTGGAGCGCCATCAGGTCGACCACGTTGACGGCCCTGAGCCGCAGGTCGGGCAGGTGCGCGCGCAAGAGCGCGATCGCGGCCAGCATCTCGATCGTGGGCACGTCGCCCGCGGCGGCCATCACCACCTCCGGATCGGGGTCGTCGGCCGCCCAGTCCCAGACGCCGAACCCCGCCGCGACATGATCGCGGGCGGCGTCGACGGCGAGCCATTGCGGCTCCTCCTGCTTGCCGGCGACGACCACGTTCACCTTGTCGCGGCTCCGCAGGACCTTGTCGGCGACGTGGAGGAGCGTGTTGGCGTCGGGCGGCAGGTAGAGGCCGACCAGATCCGCCCCCTTGGTGGCAAGATGGTCGAGAAAGCCCGGATCCTGATGGCTGAAACCGTTGTGGTCCTGCCGCCAGACATGGCTCGACAAGAGGTAGTTCAGCGAGGCCAGCGGCGCGCGCCAGCCCGTCTCCTTCGCGCCGCGCAGCCACTTGATGTGCTGGTTCGCCATCGACGAGACGATGTGGATGAAAGCCTCGTAGCTGTTGAAGAGCCCGTGCCGTCCGGTCAGGACGTAACCCTCCAGCCAGCCCTGGCAGAGATGTTCGCTCAGCACTTCCATCACGCGGCCGTCCGGCGCGACGTCGACATCCGCGTCGCGGACCGCGCCGCTCGCCATGCGGTCGGTCACGTCGAACACGGCGTCGAGCTTGTTGGACCCGGTCTCGTCGGGCCCGAAAAGGCGGAAGGTGTCCGGGTTCCGACGCATGATCTCGCCCAGCCATTCGCCGAGCCGGTGGGTCGCGCCGGCGGTCAGGCTGCCCGGCGCATCGAAGCGCAGCGCGTAATCCGCCGGATCGGGGAGATCGAGCGGCCGCAGGAGCCGTCCGCCATCGGCATGTGGGTTCGCTCCGATCCGGCGCTTCCCCTCGGGGGCGAGCGCGCGGATCGTGTCCGAGGGCACGCCGTCCGGGAACAGCGCGGCCGGGTCGTAGCTCCGCAGCCAGCGCTCGAGCTGCGCGCGGTGTTCGGGATCGTCGCGCACGCCCTTCAGGGGCACCTGATGCGCGCGGAAGGTCCCCTCGACCGGGACGCCGTCCACCTCCGCCGGTCCGGTCCAGCCCTTCGGGGTGCGAAGCAGGATCATCGGGGGATGGGCCGTGTCGGCCGCCTCGCGGCGCGCCGCCTGCGCATCGAGCACGTCGTCGAGCGTCGTCGCCATCGCGGCGTGCATCCGCGCCGGATCGTCGCCGGACACGATCCGCGGCGCCCAGCCCAGCCCCGTGAACATCGCGTGCAGATCGTCGTCCGACATCCGTCCGAGGATCGTCGGCGCCGCGATCCGGTAGCCGTTCAGGTGCAGGATCGGCAGCACGGCCCCGTCGCGCCTCGGATCGAGGAACCGGTGCGAATGCCAGCTCGTCGCGAGCGCGCCCGTCTCCGCCTCCCCGTCGCCGATCACGCAGGCCACGGTCAGGCCGGGATTGTCGAAGGCCGCGCCGGTCGCATGGGCGAGGCTGTAGCCCAGCTCGCCCCCCTCATGGATGGAGCCGGGCGTGGGCGGCGAAGCATGGCTTGGCACGCCGCCGGGGAAGGAGAACTGGCGGAACAGGCGCCGCATCCCCGCCGCGTCCTGCGACACCTCGGGATAGAGCTCCGAATAGCTCCCGTCGAGCCAGGCATTGGCCAGCACCGCCGGCGCGCCGTGGCCCGGCCCGGCGATGAACAGGAGATCGAGGCCGCGGGCGCGGATCGCGCGGTTCAGGTGCGCCTGCACGAAGTTGAGCCCCGGCGAGGTCCCCCAATGCCCGAGAAGGCGTGGCTTGATGTCTCCGGGTTCAAGCGGCCGGTCGAGCAACGGGTTGTCCATCAGGTAGATCTGCGCCGCCGACAGATAGTTCGCGGCCCGCCACCACGCGTCGATGCGCTCCAGCTCGTCGATCATGCGATGGCCCCGAGCAATTTGGAGGTTTCGAGGGCCATGATCCATTCCTCCCGTTCGGCGAAGGCTCGGATCTCGACCGATGCGTCCGGGGGCGAGATCCGCTCCTCGTTGCGCGCATTCGAACTTGCGTCGAGCCGGACCCCCAGAAACTCCAGATCGGCGCAGATACGGGCCCGGATCACCGGCTGCTCCGCTCCCATGCCGCCGGTGAAAACGAGCGCGTCGAGACCGCCGAGGCTTACCGCCATCCCGGCCGCGCCCTTCGCCGCGCGTCGGCAGAACAGCGCGAGCGCCGCTTCGGCCTCCGGCGCCCCGGACGGGAGGAGATCGCGGGTGTCGTTGCTGATCCCCGACACGCCGGCGAGGCCGCTTTGGTGCCAAAGCATCTCCGCCACCGCCTCCGCCGACAGGCCGCGATCCTGCATCAACACGAGGATGAGCCCCGGGTCGAGCGCGCCGGACCGCGCGCCCATCATCAACCCGTCGAGCGGCGTCGCGCCCATCGTCGTGTCGACGCTCTGCCCGTCGCGGATCGCGCAGGCGCTCGCCCCGCCCGACAGGTGCAGCGCGACGATGCGCCGCCGATCCGGGGCGACCTCGCGCATGTGGCGCGCCGTCCAGGCGTAGGACAACCCGTGGAAGCCGAAGCGCCGGAGGCCGGCGGTGGCATCCGTTTCGGGCAGCGGCAGGCGCCGCGCGACGTCCGGCAGGGTGGCGTGGAAGGCGGTGTCGAACACGGCGACCTGCGGCAGATCGGGGCGGGCCGCCGCGATCGCCCGTGCCGGACCGAGCCCCGCCGGCTGATGGATCGGCGCGAGCGGCGCGAGGGCGTCGAGCGCCATCATCTCGTCTTGGGTCAGCTCCGTCACGGCCGCGCGTCTGTCGCCGC
Source organism: uncultured Jannaschia sp. (assembly GCF_947494025.1). Taxonomy (GTDB): domain Bacteria; phylum Pseudomonadota; class Alphaproteobacteria; order Rhodobacterales; family Rhodobacteraceae; genus Jannaschia. The sequence goes on along the minus strand of NZ_CANLTQ010000007.1, from coordinate 10,836 downwards.
CATGGACGATCCGATGCGCGACCACGGGCGGTGCCTGCAACTGCCGCTCGACCGCGTCGAGGACGCGGCAGGCGATGGCCGGAAAGTCCGACGTGTCGGGCACGGAAAGGCGACGCTCGGGACCGTCCGCGGGGCGGAACAGGACGACATCCCCGGCCGACAGGTCGACACCGCCGTCGAATGCGTGGACGAACGTGTCCCCCTGTCTTCTGTAGGCCACAAAGGACAGGCTGGACGATCCGGCGTTGAAGCAGAGGATGTGGGGCAATTTGCCTCCTGCGCCGTGTCGTCTACGAGAGAACGGCCCCTGCGTGATGCGGTTCCCCGGGCCCGTCGTGTGCGGCGCCATTCCGCGCGGTCGACCGATGCGTTTGCGGTATAGCCCGCAAACACGAAATGTCGGCTGGATGATCCGGCCGCCGCGTCGTCAGACCGGGCCCGACCTTTCATCGAACGGCACGGGCCGCGCCGATGTCAGGTCGGGCTGCTTCGCCATCGGGGCCGTCGCATGGCGTCCGATGGTGCGGGCGGCCGGACTCGAACCGGCACGGCCTTCCGGCCCAGGCATTTTAAGTGCCATGTGTCTACCATTCCACCACGCCCGCTCGGCGCGCGAGGCAGCTGTCCCGAGTTCCGGCCGCCCCTGCCGCCGCGCGACGCCTCGGCGCATCGCGCACAGGGTGCCGGATCTTCGGAACGCGTCGCCGCCCCTTCGTCCGCGCGCCACGGAGTTACGCGAATCGCGGGTTCGATGACAAGCTCAGAGGTCGATCCCCTTGGGCTCGAGCAGCAGATATTGCCGTTCGCTCAACCAGGGATTGAAGGCGAGGGCCGCGCGGATCGTGTCCTGACCCTCGCGGATACGACCCATCCGGATCAGAGTCAGGCCCTTGCCGGCGATCGCCGCGACGTGCCTCGGGCGCAGGGTGATGGCTCGTTCGAGGTCGGGCAGCGCGGCCGCGTAGTCCTCGCGGATGAAGTTCGCGAAGGCGCGCTGATTGTAGCCCTCCGCGTAGTCCGGGCAGTAGGCGATCAGGCCGTCGAACGCCGCGACGGCGCCGGCAAGATCGAAGGCCGCCCGTCGTGCCATCCCGTCATCGAGCAATTGCTGGGCCCGATCGTCCGGCGCCTTGGCCCAGAAGGTCCACATCTCGCTGGCGATCCGCCGGGCAGCCTCCGCATCGTCGGCCGCCTGCACGGCGTCGAGCAGGCGGTCGATGTCCTCCGCGATATCCGGGTTGGGCGGACAGGCGGCGAGCGCCGGACTGGCGACACAGCAGAGGATCGCGGCACAGGTTCGAAGCGACATGTCCGGGAATGGTGGCGCGGTGTCCGGCGTCGTCAAGCGTGCTCGGGCGCGTTCGGGCTTCCCGCACGGACCTGGGCGGGCCACGTCCCTAGCCGCGTATCCTTGCCAGTAGCTTCTCGAGGTCGGCCCCCATCGACACGGCGAGCGAGATCTCCCGTCCCTTCCATTCCGCCATTCCGGAGATGATCCCGAGGATCCGCACCTCGCCGCCGGCATCGACGAAGACCGGCGCGCCGGAGGAGCCGAACTCGACGGAACAGTCGAGCACCAGCATGACGCCCACGCGCGACAGGATCGTGCAGCCCTCCTCCAGCAAAGGCGCGTCGGCCCGATGCGCGCCGTAGCTGACGACCTGCACGACCTCGCCCCATTGAGCGAACTTGCGGGTCGCGAAAGGCTCGACATTGTTCAGCCGAACGGCCCGGTCGAGCTGCAGGAGCGCGAGATCCCGGCCGGCGCGGTCGAGCTTGTCGCTGTCGGCGAAATCGTAATCGGGATGCAGGACGACCCGTCGCACCTTCCGGTACGCGGCGGCCCGACCATGCCGGAAGCCGGCCTGAAACTCGATCTCCCCCGGCGCGAAACGTCGCCCGCTTCGCGGATTGTAGAGGCAATGCGCCGCCGTGAGGACGAGCTCCGGCGCGATCAGCGCGCCGGTGCAGAAGCCGCCCGGCCGAAAGATCAACCGGCCGACCGCTTCCCAGCCGCTCTGCGCCTCGGTGGTGTCCAGCACGCGCAGCCTCGTGTCGGCCGACGCGGAAAGCGCCGTGACCAGAAGCAGCGTCGCGGCCAGCAGCAGTCCCGAAAGGCCGGTCACGACGGCATACCTGCGGGCGCGCGTCCCCCGGACGGGACGAGCGACCGTTCGGAATCGAACCGCGATTCCCTCGATCCGGGCACCCTTCGCACGAAACAGTCCGGCAACAAGGGTGCGCGCGCCGCTATGGAGCGTTCCCCGGGTCAGCCGGTCAGGTCCGGCACCGGGTCGCGTCGCGGCGGCGCCTTCGCGGCAAGGACCGGCGGGACCGGCCCGCCCGTCGCCCAATCCAGCAACTCAACCGTGTGGACGACCGGGACCGGCGTGCCGCCACCGATCTGCATCATGCAGCCGATATTGCCGGCCGCGATCACGTCCGGGTCGCGCGCCTCCAGCGTCGCGACCTTGCGCCGCTTCAGCTCGTTCGCGATCTCGGGCTGCATCAGGTTGTAGGTCCCGGCGCTTCCGCAGCACAGATGCGCGTCGGCCGGCTCGACCACGGTGAACCCGGCCCGCTTCAGAAGCTCCTTCGGCGCCGCCTTGATCTGCTGACCGTGCTGGAGCGAGCAGGCGGCGTGGTAGGCCACGCGGAGCGGCCCCTGCCCCTCGGCCGTGGGGACGTGCTCGGTCGGGATGCCGCCGACCCCGTCGCGGGCCGGACGGAGCGGCGTCTCGAACGGGTGATCCGCCGGCAGGAGGTCGAGCAGCACTTCGGACACGTCCTTCGCCAGCGCGCTGACCTTCGCGGCCTTGTCCGCAAGCGGATCGTTGCGGAACATGTGGCCGTAATCCTTGATCGTGGTACCGCAGCCCGACGTGTTGACGACGATCGCGTCGAGCCCCGCCCCCGCCATCTCGGCGCTCCAGGCCTCGATGTTGCGCGCGGCGAAGCCGTGGCTCTCGTCCGCCTTGCCCATGTGGTGCGTGAGCGCCCCGCAGCAGCCGGCGCCCTTCGCCACCACGACCTCCGCGCCGAGCCGGGTCAGGAGGCGGATCGTCGCGTCGTTGATGTCGGTGTTGAGCGCCTTCTGGGCGCAGCCGGTCATCAGCGCCACGCGCATCTTCCTGTCGCGCGCGGGAAAGGTCTGCGGATCGTCGTTGCGGCTGACCGGCGGGATCGTCCTCGGCGCCATCGCGATCATCGCCCTGAGGCGCGCATCCGGCATCAGCCAGGCAAACGGCCGTCCGATCTTCGCCCCCAGAAGCGCCAGCCGGAACCGCCCCGGATAGGGCAGGATCCGCGCCAGCGTCCAGCGCAGCAACCGGTCCACGGGGGGGCGCCTGTAGGTCCGTTCGATATGCGCGCGGGCATGATCGACGAGATGCATGTAATGCACGCCCGAAGGACAGGTCGTCATGCAGGCGAGGCAGGAAAGGCAGCGGTCGATATGCTTGACCGTCTTGGCATCCGCGTCGCGCCCGCTCTCCAGCATGTCCTTGATGAGGTAGATCCGGCCGCGCGGGGAATCGAGCTCGTCGCCCAGCACCTGATAGGTCGGGCAGGTCGCGGTGCAGAACCCGCAATGGACGCAGGCGCGCAGGATCTCGTTGGATCGCTTCGTGTCCGGATCGGCGAGCTGCTCGGGCGTGAACGTCGTTTGCATCTCAGCCCCCCGCCCCGGCGAAAACGCCCCTCGGGTCGAACTTCGCGCGCAGGCCGGCCGTCAGCACCGCGACCGGCGGCGTCTCGGGCGGCAAATCCAGCCCGCCGCGCACCCGCGTCGCATGCCCGTCGAACGATCCGAGCCGGGCGCGCAGATCCGTTCCCTCGGGCAAACGGACCCAGATCAGCCCCCCGCCCCAGTCGATCAGCACTGCCTCCGCCCCGGCCCGGGCGACGAGCCCCGGCCCGGCACTGGGCCGCGCGTGGATGCGCCAGACATCGCCCGGCCCCGCCATCGCCGTCGCGTCGCGCACCGCGCGCCAGACCCGCGCCGATGCCTCGGGATCGAGCCGGGTCGCCGTCCCGAACGCCGCAAGCACGCGCGCGAGTTCTCCCGCGCGGTAATCGACCGAGCCTTCCAGCCCCTCGATCCGCAGCCATGTCGCCCCCCCGGCCGGATCGTGCGCCGCGCCGTTCACCTCGAACGGCGACGTCAGGCCCGCCGCCATCGCGCGCACCGCCTCCACGACCGACAGCCCGTCGAGCCGGAGCGTCGCCTGCGTCGCGGCGGCCGGCAGCACTTTGAAGCTCACCTCGCTCAGGATGCCCAGCCGGCCGCGCGACCCGGCGAGGAGCTTCACCAGATCGTAGCCCGTCACGTTCTTCATCACCCGCCCCCCGTTCTTGACCACCCGGCCCTCGCCGTCGACGAAGCGCACTCCGATCAGCGAGTCCCGGCAGGCGCCGACAGTCACCCGCCGCGGGCCCGATACGTTGAGCGCCACCGCCCCGCCGACGGTCGGCGTCCCCCCGGTCCCGAGAAGTCCGCGATGGTCCATCGGCTCGAACGGCAGGCGCTGCCCCTCCGCCTCCAGCGCCGCCTCGACCTCCGCCACCGGCGTCCCGGCGCGGGCGACAAGCGTCAGCGCGCCCGGCTCGTAGAGCGTGATCCCCGACAGCCCGGTCGTCGTCAGCGCCTCGCCCAAGGCCGGCACGTGGCGTGTGGCCCCGCCGCGAACGGCCAGCGGCCCGTTCGCGCCGCGCACGATCTCGGCCAGATCGGCCTCGCTTTCGGGTTTCAGCACCGGTCCATCCGTCTTTGCGTCCCGAATATCCCCGCCGGAGGCTCCGTCCTACGCATCAGGCGCGACGCTCCGCGGTGGTGGCGAGGGGGAAGACCTTGGCCGGGTTCAGCAGCCATTTCGGGTCGAACACGTCCTTCACCCGCATCTGCGCCTCCATGTCGTCCGCCGTGAACTGGTGGCCCATCAGGTCGCGCTTCTCGACGCCCACGCCGTGCTCGCCGGTCAGGCAGCCGCCCACCTCGACGCAGAGCTTCAGGATCTCCGCGCCCATCTCCTCGCAGAGCTCGAGGTCGCCGGGCTTGTTGGCGTCGAACAGGATCAGCGGATGCATGTTGCCGTCGCCGGCGTGGAAGACGTTGCCGACCTTCAGGCCGTAGCGCTCCGACAGGTCGGAGATGCCGCGCAGCACACGGGGCAGCTCGCTCACCGGGATCGTGCCGTCGAGGCACATGTAATCGTTGATCTGCCCCATCGCGCCGAAGGCCGACTTGCGGCCGAGCCAGATCCGCGCGCTCTCGTCGTCGGAGGTGGACCGGCGCAGCTCGACGGGGCCGTGCCGGCGCGCGATCTCCTCGATCAGGCCGAGCTGCTCGTCGATTTCCGCCTCGGAGCCTTCGACCTCCACGATCAGGAGCGCCTCGACATCCGGGTAGCCCGCTCCGGCGAAGGCCTCCGTCGCGCGGATCACCGGGCGGTCCATGAACTCGATCGCGACCGGCAGGACGCCCGCCTTGATGATGTCGGCCACGCAGGCGCCCGCCGTCTCGTTGTCGTCGAAGGCGATCAACACGGGGCGCGCGCCCTCGGGCTTGGGGAGAACCCGGAGCGTGGCCTCGGTCACCACGCCGAGCTGCCCCTCGGATCCGCAGACCACGCCGAGAAGGTCGAGTCCGCCCGCATCCATATGCGCGCCGCCGATCTCCACCACGGTGCCGTCCATCTGCACCAGCGTCACTCCCAAGAGGTTGTTGGTCGTCACGCCGTATTTCAGGCAATGCGCCCCGCCCGAATTCATCGCGATGTTGCCCGCGATGGCGCAGGCGAGCTGCGACGACGGATCGGGGGCGTAGAAGAACCCGTCCGCCTCCACCGCGCCGGTGACGGACAGATTCGTGCGGCCGGTCTGCACCCGCACGAAGCGGTCGTCGTAATTGACCTCCAGCACCTCGGTCAGGCGGGCGACACCCAGGATCACGGAATCGGCGGTGGGCAGCGAGCCGCCCGCGAGGGAGGTGCCGGCCCCGCGCGGGACGACGGGTATGTTCATGTCATGGCAGATGCGCAGGACCTTCGAGACCTCCTCCGTGCTGCGCGGCAGGACGACGGCGAGCGGCGGGCACTTGTAGGCGGTCAATGCGTCGCATTCGTAGGCGCGCAACTCCGTCTCCGCATGCACCACCGCGTCCTCGGGCAGGACCGTGCGCAGCGCGCGGACGAGCTCGTCCTTACGGGCAAGCGTGAAGGGATCGATCTTCGGCATTTCCATGATGCGTCTCCTCCGGCGGTCCGACACAAGGTATCGTCAAAATTACCGGAGGCAAAGCGCCTGCGGCGCTGCTAGGAATCGGTGCGATGCCGGACGTTCTCAGTCATTTCACCGCGCTCGACGCGATCGCCGTCCTCGTCCTCGTCGGCACGTGGGGGCTCGCCGGCTGGGTGATCGAGAATCCGCCCGAGCGCCGCGTCTCGGTCAGCCGCCTGATGAACGGCTATCGGCGGGCCTGGATGGTGGAGATGCTGACGCGGCAGCCACGCATCTTCGACGCCGCCATCCTCGGCTCGCTCAGACAGGGCACGACGTTCCTTGCATCGGGCGCGATGATCGCGGTCGGGGGCGTGCTGGCGCTCGCGGGCAACGCCGAACGCCTGGACGACACGGTGATGGGGATCGGGGCGACGGGGCATCCGGTCGCGTTCTGGCAGACCAAGCTCGCCGCCGTCGCCCTCATTCTCACTCACGCGGTGTTCAAGTTCATCTGGTCGAACCGCCTGTTCGGCTATTGCGCGGTGGTGATGGCGTCGGTTCCGAACGACGTGACCGATCCGCACGCGCTGTCGCGGGCCGCGAAGGCGGCGGAGCTCAACATCCGCGCGGCGGTGAACTTCAATCGCGGGCTCCGTTCCGTTTACTTTGCGTTCGCGGCGCTCGCCTGGATCCTCGGTCCCCTGCCCCTCCTCCTCGCCGTGGCCGCGATCGGCTGGACGGTGCTGTCGCGCGAATTCGCCTCGACATCGCGCGGCGTCCTGATGGAGGATTGAGCCATGCGCCCGTGGCTTCCCCTCGTCCTGCTCGCCGGTCCGGCCTTTGGCGACGTGCCCGTGATCGAACGTGCGGAGGCGGTCCGTCTCGGGACCGGGTGGCGCTTCGACGTGACCGTCCGGCACGCCGATGCCGGATGGGATCACTACGCCGACGGCTGGACGATCCTGACGGAGACGGGCGGGCCGCTCGCGCATCGCGAGCTCCTCCACCCCCACGACGACGAGCAGCCGTTCACCCGGTCGCTTTCCGGCGTGGCGATCCCGGACGGGACGGAGCGCGTGATCCTGCGCGCGCATGACACCGTCCACGGCTGGAGCGTGGACCACGTGCTGACGCTGCCCGAGGCGCCCTAGCCCGAATGCGCCCCGTCGGCGAGCGCCCGGACGTAGTCGAGGACCGCGTCCACGTCGTCGCCCTTGCCGATCCGGTCCACGATGGCGGAGCCCACGACGCAGCCGTCCGCGACGGCGGCGATGTCGCGCGCGGCCTCGGGCGTCTTGATGCCGAATCCCACGATCACCGGCAGGTCGGTCGCCGCCTTGATCCGCGCGACCTCGGGCGCGACCTTTTCGACGCTGGCCGAGCCCGCGCCGGTAATGCCGGTGATCGACACGTAGTAGACGAAGCCCGACGTGTTCTGGAGGACCTTGGGCAGGCGGCGATCGTCCGTCGTCGGCGTGGCAAGCCGGATGAAGTTCAGCCCCGCCCGCTGCGCCGGGATGCAGAGCTCGTCGTCCTCCTCCGGCGGCAGGTCCACGACGATCAGCCCGTCCACCCCGGCCTCGCGCGCCTCCTCCAGGAAACGATCGACGCCCCGGGAATAGATCGGATTGTAATAGCCCATCAGGACCACCGGCGTCGCGTCGTCATGCGCCCGCAGGTCGCGCACGATGTCGAGCGTCCCTTCCAGCGTCATGCCGCCGTCGAGCGCGCGCTGGCCGGCGAGCTGGATCGTGGGCCCGTCGGCCATCGGGTCGGTGAAGGGCAGGCCCAGCTCGATCACGTCGACGCCGGCCGCGCCCAGCCCCCGGGCGATGCGCTTCGTCGTCTCCGCATCGGGGTCGCCGGCCATGATGTAGGTGACGAAAGCCTTGCGGTTCGCCGCCCGGAGACGGGCGAAAGTGTCGTCGATGCGCGTCATGTCGGCCCCCCGCCCTGTTCGCGGCACGGCTTGCGACACTTGCGCGGCGGGGTCAATCGTCGCGCCGTTCGCCGCCCGTGCCCGATCCCGCAGCGCGGGACTGGAAGCGGCGACCTGGTGACCCCATTTGCGATCCATGAATTACATTCTCGCCATCCTCCTTCCGCCGCTGTCGATCCTGCTCGCCGGGCGCCCGATCCTCAGCATCGTGACCTTCGTGATCTGGCTTCCGGCCCTGTTCTTCTCGGGCGGGCTGACGCATCCGATGTTCATCCTGCTTGCATGGTTCGTGATCTTCGAGGGTCGCAACCGCCGGGCCTGACCTTGCCGGTTCGCCGGCCTGCGCGTATGGGACGCCCCGGTTCCAGCGAAGGATGAGATCATGGGCTTCAGGATGGGCATCGTCGGACTGCCGAACGTGGGCAAGTCCACACTCTTCAACGCGCTGACCCGGACCGCGGCCGCGCAGGCGGCGAACTTTCCGTTCTGCACGATCGAGCCGAACGTGGGCGAGGTCGCCGTGCCCGACGCACGGCTCGACCGGCTCGCCGCGATCGCGCAGTCGAAGCAGGTGATCCCGACGCGGATGACCTTCGTCGACATCGCGGGCCTCGTGAAGGGCGCGTCCAAGGGCGAAGGCCTCGGCAACCAGTTCCTCGCCAACATCCGCGAGACGGATGCCATCGCGCATGTTCTGCGCTGCTTCGAGGATGGCGACGTCACCCATGTCGATGGGCGCGTGAACCCGGTCGAGGACGCCGAGGTCATTGAGACCGAGCTGATGATCGCGGACATGGAATCGATCGAGAAGCGCCTGCAGGGGTTGAGCCGGAAGGTGCGTGGCGGCGACAAGGAGGCGGTTCAGCAGGAGCGCCTGCTGGGGGCCGCGCTCGCCGCGCTGGAGGACGGCCGGCCCGCCCGCACCGTGGAGGTGTCCGAGGACGACGCCCGCGCCTGGGCGGGGCTGCAGCTGCTGACCACGAAGCCGATCCTCTACGTCTGCAACGTCGACGAGGGATCGGCAGCGGAGGGCAATGCCCATTCGGTCGCCGTGGCCGAGATGGCCGCGCGGCAGGGCGCGGCGCATGTCGTCATCTCCGCGCAGATCGAGGAGGAGATCGCGCAGCTTTCCGACGAGGAAGCCGCAGAGTTCCTGTCCGAGATGGGGCTGACGGAGCCCGGTCTCGACCGGCTGATCCGCGCGGGCTACGACCTCCTCGCGCTCGAGACCTATTTCACCGTCGGACCGAAGGAGGCACGCGCCTGGACGATCCGTCGGGGGACCAATGCGCCTCGCGCGGCCGGCGTGATCCACGGTGATTTCGAGAAGGGATTCATCCGGGCCGAGACGATCGCCTACGACGACTTCGTCGCGCTCGGCGGCGAACAGGCGGCCAAGGAGGCCGGCAAGATGCGCGCGGAAGGCAAGGGCTACGTCGTCAAGGACGGCGACGTGCTGCACTTCCTCTTCAACACCTGATCGACTGCCGGCCGCCCCCCCCCGCGCGCGAAAACACGCCATTGTGTCCTTGTTAGGACACGCCATCTATGCCCATTTTCGAAGGTGCCGGCCCCGGGGGGGAACGGGGCCAGCCGAGGTTTGCCAAGGAGTCATTCATGCACAGACGTCATCTGCTCGCGGGCAGCGCCGCGCTTGCCTTGTTCGGTCGCGGGGCGGTGGCCCAGTCGATCCGTCCCGACTTCCTGCCTGTCGAGGTTCGCATCCGCGACGACGTTCCCCCGAACGAGCTGCATGTCGTGCCGGACACGTTCATGCTCTACTGGACCATGCCCGGCGGTCGGGCGATGCGCTACATGTGCGGGATCGGGCGTCCCGGCCTCTACGAATCGGGCGTGTTCTATGTCGGCGCCAAGAAGGAATGGCCGAGCTGGACACCGACGCAGGAAATGATCGCGCGCGACCCCGATTCCTACAAGCAGTTCGAGGACGGGATGCCCGGCGGTCCCGACAACCCGCTTGGCGCCCGCGCGCTTTATCTGTTCGAACCCGGTCGCGGCGATACGTTCCTTCGCATTCACGGCACGAACGCCCCGGGCACGATCGGCACCGCGGTTTCGAACGGATGCGCCCGTCTGGTGAACGACCAGATGATCGAACTCTACAACCGGGTGCCGCTCGACTCGCGCGTCGTGCTCCATCCGAAGACGCTGATCTGACATGAACGTCGCGCAAAGGGGCTTTTGCCCTTGTTCCCCGGCGGGGCGCCCTGCTAGACCCGCCGGCGGAGACGTGGCCGAGTGGTCGAAGGCGCTCCCCTGCTAAGGGAGTAGGCGGGAAACCGTCTCGAGGGTTCGAATCCCTTCGTCTCCGCCAGAATCCCCATTGCGAACCGGTGACACCACGCTGACGGGCACGGATTTTTCCGTGTTTTCAAAGAGGTTTGCGCGAACCGACCGAACCTCATAGACGCGCCGCCTAGCCGAAGCTGTGCTCAGAATGGCCCTCAGTCTCAGTTTGGGCGAACCTCGTTCGTTCCGGTTCGGTCCACTTTTGGCATTACTTTTCAATGGCCTGCCTGCGAACCCCGCCAAAACCCAAACGCGCGTTTCGAACGATATCCACGCCAACGGAGATTGAACGTAAGCGTCCGGGCTCGCTGCCCTGACGTCGTCCGCTGAGCATCGATAGTGTCCACTATGAGATAATGGACACTATC